>NZ_JAPJDO010000022.1 GCF_026242045.1 Mycobacterium pinniadriaticum | reverse complement strand
CGGGCGCCCCCGGCGCGGGTGCCGGGGCCGGGGCACCGCCGGGGGGGGGTGCACCGGGTTGCGGGGCTCCCGGTGGCGCGGGCGCGCCGGGTGGGGGCGCGCCGCCCGGCGCCGCCTTCTGCATCTGCTCCTTGATGGCCTCCACCGGGATCGGCTGGCCGATCACCGGGCGGATGAACAACCGCGCGGTCTGGCCGAGGTTGCGGGCCTCGTTGCCGTCGTTGCCGGGAACGGTGATGACCAGGTTGTCGCCGTCGATGACGACCTCGGAACCCGACACACCGAGACCGTTGACGCGGGCGGCGATGATCTGCTCGGCCTGATTCAGCGCGTCGCGGGTGGGCTTGGATCCGTCCGGAGTGCGTGCGGTGAGCGTGACGCGGGTGCCGCCCTGCAGATCGATGCCCAGCTTGGGGCTCGCGTGTTTGTCCCCGGTGAGGAAGACAAGCAGGTAGACCCCGATCAGCAGGACCAGGAACAGCGCCAGCCAGCGGTAGGGATGCACCGGCGCCGAAGACGATGCCACGTTGTTGTCTCTCCTAGGTTTGTGCCGCGTCCCGCAGGGATTCTGCCGCGTCGCGCGCAGCGGTCCTCCAAGCTCCCGCTAGAGGGTACGTGGTGTGCCTGGCGATCAGTCTTTGGTCAGGCGGTCCGCGTCGCTGTCGGTGATCTCGGTGGCGCTCGACTCGGCGTCTGAGGCCTCCAGGGCCTCCGGTACCTCGGGCTCGATGCGGTCGCGAATGGCCAGCTTCATCCAGGTCGTCACCACCCCAGGAGCGATCTCCAGGTCAACGGTGTCGTCGGTGATCGCGGTGATCGTCGCCTGCAGGCCGGAGGTGGTGTGCACCCGGTCGCCGACGTTCAGTGACTCGTGCAGGTCGATGGTGGCCTGCATGGCCTTGCGCTGTCGCCGGGAGGCGAAATACATGAATGCGCCCATGATGATGATGAGGGGCAGGAAGATGAGCAAGTCCATGGCAAAACGATTCTTTCGTATCGGGTGTCGGGTCAGCCCCGCGCGACCGTCAGGTCACAGGCTTCATAGCTGCCCAGTCTGCCATTGTGCCGGTTCGACGCCGACCGGCACCGTCGATGGAAGATAGTCGGATGGACCTGATCGACACCCTGCGCAGCACCGGCGCGGTGCGCGAGTTCACCGACGAGCCGGTCGACGACGCCACGCTGGCGCGCATTCTGGACACCGCACGGTTCGCTCCGAGCGGCGCCAACGCGCAGGCCTGGCGCGTGGTCGTGGTCAAGGACCCGGCCATTCGGACAAGCCTGCGCGACCTCTATCTGCCACCGTGGATCGATTACCTGACGTTGACGGCGGCCGGGCTCCGTCCCTGGTCGCCGGTCAACGACTCGGCCGCGGAGGTGGCCGCCCTCGCGGCCGGAACCGGGCCGGCCACCGACGCCGCGACCGGAGGCATGGCCGCGCACCTGGACGAGGTTCCGGTGCTGTTGGCCCTGTTCGCCGACCTGTCGCAGCTGGCCGCGGTGGACCGTGACCTGGACCGGTACTCGCTGGCCGGGGGCGCGTCGGTCTACCCGTTCGCCTGGAGCATCCTGCTGGCGGCCCGGGCCGAGGGTCTCGGCGGCGTGCTGACGACGATGCTCATCCGGGCCGAGGAGGAGGTCAAGCGGCTGCTGGGGGCGCAAGACCCGCTGGTGCTGGCGGCGGTGATCGCGCTGGGCCACCCGGTTCGCCAACCGCGCCGGCTCACCCGCCAACCCGTCTCATCGTTCACCACCGTCGATCGCGTCGACGGCGCGCCATTCACCTCCGAACACGGTTGACGCCAACCGATTGCGTCGATTTGGCCGCTTCCAGCGACTCATTCCCTTTCTTATCGCACCCTCAAAGCGGGTTTTCAGTTGCACCGGGCGGTAGCCCGACTAGGCTCGATTCGCCCTCTTCGCGCAGTGCCACCTTCGGCTAGGAGAACAGAAGTGACCACCCTCGAGCAGAGCCGCAAACTCGTCACCGACATCCCCGGCCCCGGGTCGATCGAGCTGTCCAAACGCAGGGTCGCCGCGGTGTCGCACGGCGTCGGCGTCACGATGCCGATCTATGCCGCGCGCGCCGGCGGCGGCATCATCGAGGACGTCGACGGCAACCGGCTGATCGACCTGGGTTCGGGGATCGCGGTCACCACCATCGGCAACTCCTCCCCCCGGGTGGTGGAGCAGGTCACGGCGCAAGTTGCCAGGTTCACCCACACCTGCTTCATGGTGACGCCCTACGAGGAATACATCGCCGTCGCCGAACACCTCAACCGGCTCACCCCCGGCACCTACGAGAAGCGTTCGGCGTTGTTCAACTCCGGCGCGGAGGCGGTCGAGAACGCCGTCAAGATCGCCCGCTCCTACACCCGCAAGAGCGCTGTGGTGGCCTTCGACCACGCCTACCACGGACGCACGAACCTCACCATGGCACTGACCGCGAAGTCGATGCCCTACAAGAGCGGCTTCGGCCCGTTCGCACCGGAGATCTACCGGGCGCCGCTGTCCTACCCGTATCGGGACGGCCTGCTCGACAAGGAGTGGGGCACCAACGGCGACCTGGCCGCCGACCGGGCGCTGACCGTGATCGACAAACAGATCGGGGCGGCCAACCTGGCGGCGGTCATCATCGAGCCGATCCAGGGCGAAGGCGGGTTCATCGCCCCGGCGCCGGGATTCCTGCCGGCGCTGCGCGGATGGTGCGCGGACAACGACGTGGTGTTCATCGCCGACGAAGTGCAGACCGGGTTCGCCCGGACCGGGGCGATGTTCGCCTGTGAGGACGAGGGCATCGAACCGGACCTGATCGTCACCGCCAAGGGCATCGCCGACGGCCTCCCCCTGGCGGCGGTGACCGGACGCGCCGAGATCATGGACGCCCCGCATGTGAGCGGACTGGGCGGCACATACGGCGGCAATCCGGTGGCCTGCGCGGCGGCCCTGGCCACCATCGAGACCATCGAACTCGACGGCCTGGTCGAGCGCGCCAAACAGATCGAAGCGGTGATGAAGGACAAGCTCGGCCACATGCAGGCCGACGACGACCGCATCGGCGACGTCCGCGGCCGCGGCGCGATGATCGCCGTCGAGCTGGTGAGATCCGGTACCGCCGAACCGGATCCGGAATTGACCAAGGCCCTGGCCGCCAAGGCGCACGCGCAGGGCGTGTTGGTGCTCACCTGCGGCACATACGGCAACGTGCTGCGATTCCTGCCGCCGCTGACCATCAGCGACGAACTTCTGCTCGAGGGTCTCGACGTGCTGAACCAGATCCTCACCGAACTCTGAGGGGACGACCGCAATGACGACCGTCAAGAATTTCATCAACGGCGATCTTGTCGACTCGGTAAGCGGGGCAACGATGCCGCTCGTCGCCCCCTCGACCGGCGAAAAGTACGGCACCGCGCCGATTTCCAACGAGCAGGACATCGACAATGCCTATGCCGCGGCGGATGCGGCCTTCGCCGACTGGAAGCGCACCACGCCGTCGCAGCGACAGAAGGCGTTACTGGCCTTCGCCGACGACGTTGAAAAGCATGCGGACGACCTCGTCGCCGCCGAGGGCCGCAATACCGGCAAGCCCAACCATGTGACACTGGCGGAGGAAATCCCGCCGATGGTCGACCAGATCCGGTTCTTCGCCGGTGCGGCACGGATTCTGGAGGGGAAGTCGGCCGGTGAGTACATGGCGGACCACACCTCCTGGATCCGTCGCGAGCCGGTCGGGGTGATCGGCCAGGTCGCCCCGTGGAACTACCCGATGATGATGGCGATCTGGAAATTCTGTCCCGCCATCGCCGCCGGCAACACCGTCGTCCTCAAGCCGAGCGACACCACACCGGTGACTACCGTGATGCTGGCCGAGATCGCCGCCAAGCACTTCGGACCCGGCGTGCTCAACGTGGTCTGCGGTGACCGGGTTACCGGCGCAGCCGTCGTCGCGCATCCGACCCCGCAGATGGTGTCGATCACCGGCTCGGTCGCCGCCGGGCGCGCCGTCGCGGTCAGTGCCGGCGGCCATCTCAAGCGCACCCACCTCGAATTGGGCGGCAAAGCGCCGGTGATCGTGTTCGACGACGCCGATATCGCCAGCGCCGCAGAAGGAATCGCGGTAGCCGGCTATTTCAACGCCGGACAGGACTGCACCGCGGCCACCCGGGTGCTGGCCCGCGCCGGCGTCGCCGAAGAACTGACCGCCGCGCTGGCCGAGCAGGCCAAGGGCGCGGCGACCACCTTCGGCCGGGCGGCCGATGACGAGGACGCCTGGGTGCCGCCGGTCAACAACCCCAACCAGCTTGAGCGGGTCCTCGGTTTCCTGGCCGACGTGCCGTCACATGCCAGCGTTGCCGCCGGCGGAAACCGGCAGGGCGACAAAGGTTTTTATGTCGAGCCGACGGTGATCGGTGGGCTACGCCAAGATGACCGGCACATTCAGGAGGAGATCTTCGGGCCGGTGATCACCGTGCAGTCCTTCGCCGACGAGGACGAGGCGATCCGCTGGGCCAACGGGGTGGACTACGGCCTGGCGTCTTCGGTGTGGACCAAGGACGTGTCCCGTGCCATCCGGGTGTCCAATGCGCTGGACTTCGGCTGCGTGTGGATCAACACCCACATTCCGCTGGTGGCCGAGATGCCGCACGGTGGCTACAAGGCTTCGGGGCATGGCAAAGACCTGTCGATGTACGGCTTCGAGGACTACACCCGGATCAAGCATGTGATGGCCTACACCGGCTGAGCCTGGCTCAGCCCATCCGCGAACAGACGCAAACGTCCCCGTGCACACGGCGTGTCTGGGACGTTTGCGTCTGCCGGGCAGATCAATTAATGCGAAACGGGTGTCCGGCGCAGCCCACCGAACAGGTCGCGCCAACTGCGATGACGGTGCTCGTCCTCATCGTCGTCTTTGGCATGGTGACTGTGCCGCTCCGCGACGGGCTCGGCGCTCGTGGCCGCAACCGGCTCGGCGGCAACGGATTCGGCTACGGCCGGTCGCTGGGCATGCCGAAGATCACGCAGGCTGCGCACCGACACCCGACCCAGGGCCATCGCCCCGAAGAAGATGATCAGGGCACCCAATCCGCTGAAGAACGCCAACTCGAGCGCGACCTGTCCGGTAGCCGTGTCGGCCACCGGTGACCCGAAGTCACCCAGCCGCAGGGGACCGGCGAACATCCGGCCGACCACGAACCATGCGCCCGCGATGACGGCGATCCAGCCACCGAGGATCGCGGTCGCCCGGTTTCGCGACATCAACAGCAACACGCCACCGAGTACGGTCACCACGCCCGGCAGGACCTCCAACCAGCCACGACCAGCAGTCCACACCCATGGACTGGCGGGCTCGTAGGCGAAGTCGAAGTACGGTCCGATGAACGGAACCAACGCGCCCCATGCGCCGAGCAGGATGAGCAGGACTCCACTGAGCGCGCCTCGGCTGCGGGCGATTTCCATCCGACCCGCACCGGTGCCGATACGGGCATCCACGTCTTTCATGACGCCTCCTTGATTCAGGGGACAAATCCCCGTGAGGTATCCCGAGTACCCGTGCCGCGCGGCCCTCTAACCGGGCCTGGGTTCCACGACCGTGCGTGTCGGTGCCCCGAAACACCGCCACCACGGACAGTTGGCGCACCCTCGCCCGCCGTAGCGCAGGCATATTCACGGGCGTCTGCCAGCTTCACCGGGAATACCGTTAGCTTTGCTAACGTAGTTTCAGGTGGGCGCAGCGTTGCGCCCACCAATTCTTTTTCTAGCCTTTACTGGAGTCTCGTCATGCCGACTGATACTCGCGAAGCCCGATTCGAGCAGCGCGTCGCCCATCTTTACGCCAACGATCCGCAGTTCGCCGCCGCCGCGCCCGACCCCGTCGTGACCGCCGCCGCCACCCAGGCCGCAGAACTCGCCGGGGTCATCAAGACCGTCCTCGACGGCTACGCGGACCGCCCGGCGCTGGGCCAGCGGGCGGTCCGGTTCGTCGAGGACCCGCAGACGCATCGCACCGTTGCCGAGTTGGTGCCGGAGTTCGAAACCATCACCTATCGCCAACTGTGGGACCGTGTGCAGGCCCTGGCCGGTTCCTGGTCCGGAGGCACCGTCAAGGCCGGCGACCGGGTGGCCGTCCTGGGTTTCACCAGCGTGGACTACACCACCGTCGACCTTGCGCTGGCCCTGCTGGGCGCGGTGTGCGTGCCGCTGCAGACCAGCGCTGTCGTCACCCAGTTGCAGCCGATCCTCGCCGAGACCGAACCGGTGGTGATCGCGTCGAGCATCGACCACCTGGACGGTGCCGTCGAACTCGCCCTCGCCGGACCAGCGCCGAAACGGTTGGTTGTCTTCGACTTCTCCCCCGAGGTCGATGATCAGCGCGAGTCGCTGGCCGCCGCCACCGACCGACTGGCGGGCACCGGGGTCACCGTGACCACGCTGGCCGATGAAATCGACCGCGGTACCGGTAGTTCCATCGATCCGCCCGCCACCGCCGAGGACGACCCGCTGGCCCTGCTGATCTACACCTCCGGCAGTACCGGCGCCCCGAAGGGCGCCATGTACCCGGCCCACAAGGTCGCCGACATGTGGCTGGCCGCCGCCGCGCATTGGGACGACAAGCAAGGCACCTACCCCGCGATCGTGTTGAGCTTCATGCCGATGAGCCACGTGATGGGGCGCGGAGCGCTTTACGGCACGTTGAGCACCGGTGGCACAGTCTATTTCGCCGCCCGCCCCGACTTGTCCACGTTCCTCGAAGACCTGTCGCTGACCCGGCCCACCCAGCTGAACCTGGTACCGCGGGTCTGGGACATGATCCACCAGGAAGTCCAAAGCGAGATCGACCGGCGAGCCGCCGGAGCCGCTGGGCCGGCGACATCGAATCCCGAAGAAGCAAAGATACTGGCCGAGAAGCGAAACAGCCTGCTGGGCGACCGGTTCGTGTCGGTGATGACCGGCTCGGCACCGATCGCACCGGAGCTCAAGACCTGGGTCGAAGCCTTCCTGGACATGCACCTCGTGGAGGGCTACGGCTCTACCGAGGCCGGCGCGGTGTTCGTCGACGGCGTCGTCCGTCGTCCTCCGGTCACCGACTACAAGCTGGTGGACGTTCCCGAGCTGGGCTACTTCGGCACCGACCTGCCGCATCCGCGCGGCGAGCTGCTGGTGAAGTCGACGCAGCTGTTCCCCGGCTACTACAAGCGTCCCGAGGTGACCGCCGCGATGTTCGACGAGGACGGTTTCTACCGCACCGGCGACATCGTCGCGCAGACCGCACCCGACCACCTGCGGTACGTGGACCGGCGCAACAACGTGCTCAAGCTCTCCCAGGGTGAGTTCGTCACGGTGTCCAAGCTGGAGGCCGCCTTCGGGCGCAGCCCGCTGGTGCAGCAGATCTACCTGTACGGCAACAGCGCCCGGCCGTATCTACTGGCTGTGGTGGTGCCGACCGCCGAGGCGGCGGCCGGTCATGACACCGCCGAGCTCAAGGTGCTGATCGGCGACTCGCTGCAGGAGATCGCCCGCACCGCCGGGTTGCAGTCCTACGAGATCCCGCGCGACTTCCTCATCGAGACAATGCCTTTCACCATCGAGAACGGACTGCTGACCGGCATCCGCAAGCTGGCCTGGCCCCGGCTGAAGGAACGCTACGGCGGGGCGCTCGAACAGCTCTACACCGATTTGGCCGAGGGACAGGCCGACGAGCTGCGGGCACTACGGCAAAGCGGGGCCGACACACCCGTGTTGGCGACCGTCACCCGCGCCGCGGGCGCGCTGCTGGGTGCTGCCGCCGCCGACCTGCGGCCCGATGCCCACTTCACCGACCTGGGTGGGGATTCGCTGTCGGCGTTGACGTTCGCGAACCTGCTCAACGAGATCTTCGGGATCGACGTGCCGGTCGGCGTCATCGTCAGCCCCGCCAGTGATCTGCAGGCCATCGCCGGGTACGTGGAGGCCGAACGCACCTTCGGCGGCAGGCGACCGACGTTCGCCTCGATCCACGGTGTCGACACCCCCGAAGCGCGCGCCGCCGATCTGACGTTGGACCGCTTCATCGACCCTTCGACCCTGGTTGCGGCACCCAGCCTGCCCGGCCCGAAGAGCGAGGTCCGCACCGTACTGCTCACCGGCGCAACCGGATTCCTGGGTCGCTACCTCGCACTGGAATGGCTGGAGCGGATGAGACTGGTCGACGGCACGGTGATCTGCCTGGTGCGGGCCAAGGACGATGGCGCGGCGCGGGCCCGGCTTGATGCCACCTTCGACAGCGGAGATCCCAAGCTGCTGGCGCACTACCGGGAACTGGCCGTCAACCATCTCGAGGTCATCGCCGGCGACAAAGGCGAGGAGAATCTGGGACTGGATCCCCAGACATGGCAGCGGCTGGCCGACACCGTCGACCTGATCGTCGACCCGGCCGCGCTGGTCAACCATGTGCTGCCTTATCGGGAGTTGTTCGGCCCCAACGCCGTCGGCACCGCGGAACTGATCCGAATCGCGCTCACCACGACGCTCAAGCCGTTCGTATACGTCTCGACGATCGGTGTCGGTGCGGGTATCGCGCCCGGGCGGTTCACCGAAGACGGCGATATCCGCGAGATCAGCCCCACCCGGGCGGTCGACGACTCCTACGCCAACGGCTACAGCAACAGCAAGTGGGCCGGAGAGGTGCTGCTGCGTGAGGCCAACGACCTATGCGGTCTGCCGGTCTCGGTGTTCCGCTGCGACATGATTCTGGCCGACACCACCTACGGCGGGCAGCTCAACCTGCCCGACATGTTCACCCGCCTGATGCTGAGCCTGGTGGCCACCGGAATCGCGCCGGCGTCGTTCTACGAACTCGACGCCGAGGGACGCCGCCAACGCGCCCACTACGACGGCCTGCCGGTGGAGTTCATCGCCGATGCGATCTCCACGCTCGGCGCCCAGGTCAGCGAAGGTTTCGAGACGTACCACGTGATGAACCCCTATGACGACGGCATCGGGCTCGACGAGTTCGTCGACTGGCTGATCGAGGCAGGCCATCCGATCCAGCGGATCGCCGGATACGACACGTGGCTGGACCGGTTCGACACCGCGATCCGGGCCCTGCCCGACCGGCAGCGCCAGCACTCCCTGCTGCCGCTGCTGCACAACTATCAGCGACCCGAGCGGCCGCTCCGCGGCCCGATCGCCCCGACCGAACGGTTCCGCACTGCGGTTCAGGACGCGAAAATCGGCCCGGACAAGGATATTCCGCACGTGTCGTCGGAGGTCATCGTCAAGTACGTGACCGACTTGCAGCTGTTGGCTCTGCTGTAGTCCCGCGGCCCTCCCCTGCGGGCTGGATGTCCGGGCAGTACTATTGCCCGTCAGGCTTTCAGCCTTTGGGGGCGGGCTGTGGGCGATTCGGGAGCATATGCACAACGACGTGGGTATGGCGGCGTCGGTCCGGCAGTGGTGGCGACGCCCGGACCAATACGACACGGTGTCGGCCTATCTGGAATCACGCGGCCTGCAGCGGCCGACGCGCTACACGATCGCCGCTGTCATGGGCGCGTTCGCACTGGTACCACCGATCATGCTGGCCAGCCCGTCAGGCCCCAAGGGCACCGTCGCGGTCGCGGTGTCGGTCGGCACCACCGCCGCGTGTGCAGTTCTGGCACTCCTCTGGGCGATTCGCTGGCCCACTGAGCGCCAGTCGACCGTCTTCACGGTCACGGCCACCGCCTGCATCGTCGCGGGTGGGTTGATCGCGACCGATCCCGCCGCCGGCGTGTTCGGGGGCATGGCCTTCGCGCCGTTGGCCGGCTATCTGTCGTTCTTCCATTCGGGTCGACTGTCGACGGCGCTGCTGGCCGCGGCCTCGGTATCCACCGTCGTGGTGTCCTTCCGGGTGGCCCCCGGCGACCCGATGATGGCGATCGGCCACAGCATCGGCGCGCTGGCCACCATGGTCATGGTTCCGCTGGTCGTGCAGGCTCTGCTGCACATGCTGACCGCCGACGCACACCGTTCGTTCACCGACCCGCTGACCGGACTGCGCAACCGTCGCGGCTACTACCAGTCCGCGATCCAACTCATCGGCGCCGCGGACAGGTCGCAGCCGCAATGGCTGACCGTGATCATGGTCGACCTGGACGGGTTCAAGCAGATCAACGACCGCCACGGCCACGGCTATGGTGACGCCGTCCTGGTCGCGGTCGCCGACAATCTGCGGCGGGCGAGCGCGATGAATTCGGTCGTCGCCCGCCCGGGTGGGGAGGAGTTCCTGCTCGCCTACCTGGCCGGGTCCGGCGATCCCGCCGCCGGTGCCGAACGGATCCGGGAAGCCGTCGCCGCCACCCCGGGTGGGGTGACCGCCAGTGTCGGGGTGGCGGTGCGGGAGCTGGCCGATATCGACGGCGACGCCGTTCCGGCGACGATCACCCGGCTGGTGGACGAGGCCGACGCGGCGATGTACGACGCGAAACGGGCCGGCGGCAACCAGGTTCGCTACCGCGCCGACGTCAGATGAGCCCGATCACCAGCAGCACGACCGCCACCAACGGGAACGCACCCTGGATCACCGCGGCGCGCGCCTTGTCCGGCGCGGACGCCAGCAGCACCACCGCCGCGGCCAGCATGGACCCGACTCCGGCGAATATCAGCGCAGCACCGATCCCGGTATGTCCCAAAAGGATTGCAGCGATGCCGACGACACTGACGACGGCCAGGAACAGGTTGTAGAAGCCCTGGTTGAGGGCCATCAGTTTGGTGGTGTCGGCCTCCTCGGCGGTGGTACCGAATACCGCACGAGTGCGCGGCGTGGTCCAGGTCAGGGATTCCATCGTGAAGATGTAGACGTGCAGCAGCGCGGCCAGTCCGGCGAAGACCAATGCAGCGATGACCATCGGGTCTCCCATCAGTCGAAAAGGCCGGACTGACCCAGCCCACCCGCCCGCGGCGGCGGCGCCATGCCGAGGTGGGTCCAGGCTAGCGGTGTCGCCACCCGGCCACGCGGCGTCCGCGCGATCATGCCCGCACGCACCAGGAACGGCTCGCAGACCTCCTCGACGGTGGTGGCTTCCTCCCCCACCGCGACGGCCAGCGTGGACACCCCGACCGGGCCGCCGCCGAAACTCTTGGTCAGCGCCGAGAGCACCGCCCGGTCCAGCCGGTCGAGGCCGAGTTCGTCGACGTCGTAGACCGCCAGCGCCGCCTTGGCGATATCGCGGGTGATCACCCCGTCGGCGCGCACCTCGGCGTAGTCGCGCACGCGGCGCAACAGCCTGTTGGCGATGCGCGGCGTGCCCCGCGAGCGGCGGGCGATCTCGGCGCCCGCCTCGGCGCCCAACTCGATGCCCAGGATGCCCGCCGAGCGGGCCAGCACCCGTTCCAGTTCGACCGGCTCGTAGAAATCCATGTGCGCGGTGAACCCGAACCGGTCCCGCAGCGGTCCGGTCAGCGCGCCGGACCGGGTGGTCGCGCCGACCAGGGTGAACGGCGCCACCTCCAGCGGGATCGATGTCGCCCCGGGGCCTTTGCCGACTACCACGTCGACCCGGAAGTCCTCCATCGCCAGGTACAGCATCTCCTCGGCGGGACGGGCGATGCGATGGATCTCGTCGATGAACAGCACGTCGTGCTCGACGAGGTTGGACAGCATCGCGGCCAGGTCGCCGGCGCGTTCCAGGGCCGGCCCGGAGGTGACGCGCAGCGAGGTGCCCAGTTCGGCGGCGATGATCATCGCCAGCGAGGTCTTGCCCAGCCCGGGCGGACCGGAGAGCAGGATGTGATCCGGTGTGCCGCCTCGGTTCTTGGCGCCTTCGAGGACCAGCTGCAGTTGTTCGCGCACGCGCGGCTGGCCGATGAACTCGCGCAGCGAGCGCGGTCGCAGGCTGGCGTCGATATCGCCTTCACCGACCGTCAGTGCCGGGGAGACGTCACGTTCGAGATCGTCGTCCTCGCCCTCGTCGAATCGGCTCATTTCTTGCCCAGCATCGACAGCGCCGCCCGCAGTGCGCTCTGCGTGGTCGCATCCGGGTCACCGGCCAACACCTTGTCGCACGCCTCCTCGGCCTGCTTGGCCGCGAAGCCAAGCCCGACAAGGGCTTCCACGACGGGCGCGCGCACGGCATGGCCGGTGGCCGCGGCGACACCCGCGCCGCCGGACGCCGCTCCGATCTTGTCCCGCAGTTCCAGCACCATCCGTTCGGCACCACGCTTGCCGATACCGGGCACCCGCGTCAAGGCGGTCACGTCGCCGTCGGCCAGCGCCTGGCGCAGCGCGGTCGCGTCGTAGACGGCCAACGTCGCCAGTGCGATCTTCGGGCCGACCCCGGACACCCCGAGCAGGGTCGAGAACAGGTCGCGGGCATCGGCGTCGGCGAACCCGTACAGCGTCTGGGAGTCCTCCCGGACGATCATCGCGGTGATCAGCCGGGCCTCGGTGCCGCGCCGCAGGGTGGCCAGGGTGGACGGGGTGGCCATCACCTTGTAGCCGACGCCGGCGGCTTCGATGACGACGTGGTCGAGGGCGATGTCGAGGACTTCGCCGCGCACCGAGGAGATCATCTCGCCGCCTTCAGCCGCGCCTGATAGGCACGCTTCTGCTCGGCGGCCATCGCCTCGGCCTTGGCCATCCGGGCAATCATCGGGGCGCGCCAGCAGTGGCAGATCGCCAGGGCCAGTGCGTCGGCGGCATCAGCCGGTGTCGGCTTCTGCTGTAGCTGCAGAATCCGGGTGACCATCGCGGTGACCTGCGCCTTGTCGGCCCGCCCGTTCCCGGTGACGGCGGCCTTGACCTCACTGGGGGTGTGAAAATACACGTCGATCTCGCGGCGGGCGGCCGCCAGCGCGATCACCCCGCCGGCCTGGGCGGTACCCATCGCGGTGTTGGCGTTCTGGTTGGCGAACACCCGCTCGATGGCGATGACGTCGGGGAGGTGGGTGTCCATCCAATGGTCGACGGCGTCGCTGATGGCAAGCAGCCGGTTCTGCAACGGCTCGTCGGACGAGGTGCGCACCACATCGACGTCCAGGGCGATGACATGGCGCCCGCCCCGGCTCTCGATCACCGAGAGGCCGCAGCGCGTCAACCCCGGGTCGACTCCCATCACCCGCACGGATCACCTTCCCGACTGCGAACAGTTGTTCGATCACAGTAGCGGGCCGGGCCGACGACACCGGGCAGGACACGCCACGCGGCTATCGTCGGACCATGGCCGGATCCGATGCATTCCATCCCGAGCTCTCGGGTGCCGGGCCGATGCGCAACCGGGTGCGGCATGTGAGGGCCGACGGCCTCGACGGCGGCACCGGCCAGACCGATGGGATGCAACGGTTCGCTGCGATCAGCGGCACGTCGGTCGGGTCGGAGAAGCTGTGGATGGGTGAGACGCACGTCGGGCCCGGTGTGGCGTCGGCCAACCATCACCACGGGGAGTCGGAGACAGCGATCTTCGTCCGCAGCGGCCACCCGGAGTTCGTCTTCCACGATGGTGTCGAGGAGGTGCGGATCCGCACCGAGCCGGGCGATTACGTGTTCGTGCCGCCTCACCTGCCGCACCGCGAGGAGAACCCGGACCCCGACGAGCCGGCCGTCGTCGTCATCGCGCGCAGCACCCAGGAGGCCATCGTGGTCAACCTGAACCGGCTGTATCCGCTGTAGCCGGGCCCGGCGTTCCCGTCGGGGTCGGTAACCTCGGCCATCCTTGCGGCGTACGGTTTTCCCCATGGACACGGGAGCGGCCCGCGTTGTGCGAAGTTTCTGCCGGGTGTGCACATCGGTGTGCGGCATCCTGGTCGAGATCGACGGTGATCACGTGCTCGCCGTCCACGGTGACGGCGAGCATCCGTTCTCCCGGGGCTACACCTGCCCGAAAGGCCGCGCGCTGCCGCAGATTCACCACCATCCCGACCGGCTCGAGCAGCCGATGCTGCGCATCGACGGGCAATTGACCGAAACCAGCTGGGAGACTTGCCTGGACGATCTGGGCACCCGGCTGCGCGAGATCATCGCCGAGTACGGGCCCGCCGCGGTCGCCATCAACTTCGGCACCGGCGTCTGGATGGATGCGGTCGGCTACCGCACCGCAGAGGCACTGCACCGCGCGATCGGCACACCGGCGAAGTTCAGCCCGCTCACCATCGACGGCACCGCGAAGGTCCTGGTCGCCGAGTTAATGGGCGGTTCATCGGGGCTGACCGCCCGACCGGACTACGACAGTGCCGATCTGGTCATCCTGATCGGCAGCAATCCTGTTGTTTCCCATGGCCATACCCTGGGAATGCCGAATCCCCGCGGACTGTTCCGTGAGCTGGCCAAGCGCGCACAGCTGTGGGTCGTGGACCCCCGCCGCACCGAGACCGCACGGCTGGCGACCCGCCACCTGGCGCCGCGACCGGGCACCGACTACGCGATTCTGGGCTTCCTGGTGCGCGAAATCCTGCGCAGCGGTGGCAACCCCGACATCCCTGTCCAGGATGTCGCCGCGCTGACCGCCGCGGTCGAACCGTTCACCGCCGAACACACCGCAGCGCTCGCCGATGTGACGCAGACCGATCTCGATGATCTGCTCGCCGCGGTACGCCGGGCCGGGCATCTCGCGATCGACACCGGCACCGGCGTCACCATGTCGGCGAGTGCAAATGTGACGCAATGGTTTTCGTGGGCGCTGTTGATACTGACCGGCTCGATGAACACCCCCGGCGGGATGTGGTTCCACCCCGGATTCGGCTATCAGCTCGAATCGTTCGAATTGCCGATCGCCCCGCCGGAGGGCAAGACCAGGCCCGGACCGCGCAGCCGGCCGGAGACGACCGCGTTCATGCGGGAATGGCCATGCGCCACATTGGGCGACGAGATCGAAGCCGGCAACATCCGTGCGCTGATCAACCTCGGCGGCAACCTGCTGACCGGGTTCCCCGCGGCGGACACGCTGCGGCCGTCACTACACAAGCTCGAGGTGCTGGCCACCGCCGAGATCCTGCCGACCGAGACGACGGCGATGTCGACCCACGTACTGCCGACCAAAGGCCAGCTCGAGCGGCCCGACATCACGCTGTGGGACTTCATGAGCACGCGGATCTCCGCGCAGCACACCCCGGCGGTGACCGATCCGGTCGGCCAGCGCCGGTCGATGTGGTGGGTGCTCGCCGAGATCGGCAAGCGGTTGGGCCACGACGTGGCCGACCCCGCGATGACCGACGAGCAGATGCTGGCCGCGCTCAACTCCGGCGGCCGCACCGGCTACGACGATCTGGTCGCCACCGGCTGGGCCGAAGCCCAGCGCGAGCTGCCCGCGGCGTGGGTGCAGCGTCACGTCGAGCGGCTCGGCGGATGGCGGCTGGCACCGAAAGTTCTGATCGACCAGCTGCACGGCCTGCGCCAGACCACCGGCCCGGTGCTGGTGCCGCGCCGCCAATTGCGAAGGCTCAATACCCAATTGGAGTTCCTCGGCGAGCGCGCCGAAGTCGTCCTGAACCCCGAGGATGCGGCGGCGGCCGGAGTCTCCGAGAGCCAGGCAGTGCTGGTGCGCACCGAACACGGCGAACTCACCGGCGTCGCGAAACTGGACCCGTCGGTGCGCTCCGGCGTGGTGTCGGTGCCGCACGGTCACGCCGACGCGAACGTCAATGTCTTGACGAGCAAGGACGACCTTGACCCGCCGACCGGGATGACGCGCTACTCAGGGCTGCCGGTCAGCGTGCATCCGGCCTGAGCTCACTCCTCGATCTGGACCAGGACCTCGTCGGGGATGTCGGCATTGGTGTACACGTCCTGCACGTCGTCGCTGTCCTCCAGCGCGTCGACGAGCTTCATGATCTTGCGGGCGCCGTCGGCGTCCAGCGGCACAGTCACCGAGGCCTGAAAGCCCGCCTCGGCGGAGTCGTAGTCGATGCCGGCATCCACCAGCGCGGTGCGCACCGCGACCAGGTCGGTCGGCTCGGAAATCACCTCGAAGCTGTCGCCGAGGTCATTGACCTCCTCGGCGCCGGCATCCAGCACCGCCAGCAGCACGTCGTCCTCGGACAGGTCGTTCTTCTCCAGCGTCACCACGCCCTTGCGGGAGAACAGGTAGGCCACCGAGCCCGGGTCGGCCATGTTGCCGCCATTGCGGGTCATCGCGACCCGGACCTCACCGGCGGCCCGGTTGCGGTTGTCGGTGAGGCACTCGATGAGCACCGCGACACCGTTGGGCCCGTAACCCTCGTAGGTGATGTTCTGCCAGTCGGCGCCGCCGGCCTCCTCACCGCCGCCGCGCTTGCGGGCCCGCTCGATGTTGTCGTTGGGCACCGAGGACTTCTTGGCCTTCTGGATCGCGTCGTACAGGGTCGGGTTCCCCGCCGGGTCACCGCCGCCGACGCGTGCCGCAACCTCGATGTTCTTGATCAGCTTGGCGAACATCTTGCCGCGCTTGGCGTCGACGACGGCCTTCTTGTGCTTGGTGGTAGCCCACTTGGAATGGCCGCTCATCGGGTCCTTCTCCGTCTTTGGTGTTCTGGTGTAACCCGACGAGTCTACTGGTCGACGCACGTCGACCCGTCCGGCGAGGGCAGCTGCGACTAACCCAGGTCGCCCTCGACGTAGCGCTGCAGGTTCGGCGCGACCGCCGCGACCACCTCGTCTGGGCTCATCGAGGCGACGGGTTCGATCTTCCAGATGTAGCGCATCATCGCCAATCCCATGATCTGCGACGAGATCAGTCCGCTGCGCTTGAGCCGGTCATGTTCGTCGACGCCCAGCTGCGACACCCCCATCAGCTGGCTCTCGACGACCCTGCGCAGCTTCTCGCGGGTGCTCGGCTCATGCGCCGCGGTCTGCAGCACCGCCCGCAAGATCGGGCCGATCTCGTCGTCGGCCCAGGCGCTCAGCATCAGCCGCAAGAGCGCGCCGCCGAGCTGCGGCACCGGGGTCGTCCAGGTTTGCGCGACGTTCTCCAGCCAGCGCGCCGGCGGGTTCGTCGCGGCGTCGAGCAGGCCCTCCTTGGAGCCGAAGTAGTGATACACCAGGGCTGGGTCCACGTCGGCCGCCCGCGCTACCGCCCGGATGGTGGTGCCCGCCGAGCCGTGCTGAGCGAACTCATCGCGCGCGGCGCCGAGGATCCGGGCGGCCAGGACGCCCTTCTCGTCGCGGGGTCCCGGCGTTGTCGACCTCTTCGGCATGGATCCACCTCACCATGAATTTCATATTGTGCTGAGACTAGTTTCATCGTAGCGTGAAACTAGTCTCAGCAACACGTGAAAAAGGAGTCGACGATGGCGATCCCCACCGTCTCCGGCACCGAGGCCGGCCAGCGACCGCTCAACGGGCCGCAGACCACCGGTCGGCAGTACCGCAACCTGAGTACGCCGACCCACGCCACGATTACCGATGGCAACGTCGCCATCCCCATGCGCGACGGCATCGATCTGCTCGCCGACGTGCACCGCCCGAACGCTGACGGCCGCTTCCCCGCCCTGATCGCCGCCTCGCCCTACCCCCGACAGATCCAGGACCTCGGCGCCCCGGCCGGATTCATCGAGGCCGGCGCGACCGACTTCTGGGTGCCGCGCGGCTACGGGCACGTGATCGCCAACCTGCGCGGCACCGGCGGATCCGGGGGCGAGTTCGGTTTCTTCGACGCCCAGGAGCGCCGCGACATGTACGACCTCGTGGAGTGGGTGGCTGCCCAGCCGTGGTGCGACGGCAACGTCGGGATGATCGGCATCAGCTATTTCGCGATGACCCAGCTGGAGGCCGCCGTCGAACGCCCACCGCACCTCAGGGCCATCTTCCCGGTCGCGGTCACCACCGACCTGTACGAAGCCGCGGTGCACCACGGCCTGTTCAGCGCGTCGTTCGTGACGCCGTTCCTGTCGATGCTGGGCCTGACCGCCGCCCGCAGCGACTCGTTCTGGCGCAGCCGTCCATTAGGTTTGGCGCGCTGGGTGCTCAACACCAAGCCGCTGCACCACAAGTTCGCCACGATGAACGGTGAGGCGGCGGTGACGATGATGCGCGGACTGCTGAAGCTGCCGCACGATCCGCATCCGTGGGACGACCTGTGGCTCGACACGGCGGTGCGCCATCCCGTGCGCGACGCCTGGTGGGACGAACGAAATCTGCTGCCGCTACTCGAAAACGTCAATATCCCCGTCTATTTGGGTTGCGACTGGCAGAACGTGCCGCTGCACCTACCATCGACATTCCCGACGTTTAAGGAGCTGACCAACAGCCCGTCGGTGCGGATGGGCATGCTCGGCGAGTACGGCCTCACCTGGCCGTGGGAGAGCCTGCACGTCGAGGCGCTGGCCTGGTACGACCATTGGCTCAAGGACCGCGATACCGGAATCCTGGACGGTCCTGCCATCCGCTACGTCCTACCTGGCGCCGACGGGTGGCGCACCGCCGATTCATGGCCGCCGGCCGGCGAGCATCGCGAACTGGCCCTGCGCGCCGACGGCGGGCTCGAGGCCGACGAAGGTACCTCTGGTGCAAGGCAATTCATGGCGCTGGGTGCCGGCCTGGGGCGGGCCAAGCCCAGCCAGATCGATCCCCCGTCATCGTTGACGTGGACCAGCGCACCGCTGACCGAGACCCTCGACATCGTCGGCGACATCGAGCTGCGACTGATCGCCAGCGCCACCGCCGCCGACACCGCGTGGATCATCACGCTGGCCGACGTGGCCCCGGACGGTAGTACCGAGGCCGATGTCACCGCCGGCTGGTTGCGGGCCAGCCTGCGGGAGGTCGACGAGGCGGCCAGCCGGCCCGGCGCGCCCGTGCTGCCGTGCCGGCGCCCGGTAGCGGTACCCATCGGCGACGACGTGGAATACCGAATTCCATTGGTAGCCAATGCTCGTCGATTCGCCGTCGGTCATCGTATCCAGGTGACGATCACCAGTGACGATCAGGATCCCGACACGCCGGCGATCATGAACTTCCGGCACGCCAGTGTGGGCACCAGCAGTATCAACACCGTGGCTTCGGCGTCGCGGCTGGTGCTACCCGTGCTGAGTGCAGCCGGACACCAGCGGTAGTTTCGGCAGCGCGAGCGAGGGGCCGGCCACTCGACCACCGGATCGAACCCGGGAGCCACCTCGCAATCGGGGATGCGGCGCAGCCACTCGGTGAGCACCAATTTCAGTCCGAGCCGGGCCAGGTTGGAGCCGAGGCACCGATGCGGCCCGCCACCAACCCGGCGTCGCGCAGCACCGCCCAGCCGGCGGCCCGGTCGGCGACCATCGGCAGGTCGGCGAAGTCCAGTCGTGGAATCGTGTCGAGATCCTGTTCAGGGGTCATCGGCTCTCCTCGCGTCTCGCCCGCCTTCGTAGTACGCGCGCAACCCGAACGTCAATGACTCAAGTCAGTGAAAGTGGTCCTCGCACGGCAATGCGAT
This sequence comes from Mycobacterium pinniadriaticum, assembly GCF_026242045.1. GTDB lineage: Bacteria > Actinomycetota > Actinomycetes > Mycobacteriales > Mycobacteriaceae > Mycobacterium > Mycobacterium pinniadriaticum. The sequence goes on along the minus strand of NZ_JAPJDO010000022.1, from coordinate 79,491 downwards.
CATGAAGTTCCGGCAGGCGAACAGACGAGGAAGACATGGATCAGGCGACATACGACAAGGGACGACAGATCCGCGCCGCGGTGCTCGGCGAGGAGTACGTCACCAAGGCCGAGCGGGAGGCCGACAGCTTCAACAAGCCCCTGCAGGATCTGCTCACCGAGTACTGCTGGGGCGCGGTGTGGGGCCGCGAGGAGCTGCCGCTCAAGACCCGTAGCATGCTGAACCTGGCGATGATCTCAGTGCTGAACCGACCGCACGAACTGAAAACCCATGTCCGCGGCGCACTGACCAACGGCGTCACCCGCGAGGAGATTCGGGAAATTCTCCTGCAGGTCGCGATCTACGCCGGCGCGCCGGCGGCGGTCGACGGCTTCCGTGTCGCCCGGGAGGCCTTCGCCGAACTCGACGCCCTATGAGCGGCGCGACCATGGACATCGGGTTCGTCGGACTGGGCAATATGGGCTTCCCGATGGCGGCCCGACTGCTCGAGGCCGGCCACCCGCTGGTCGTGTTCGACACCCGGCCCGAGACCGTCGCGGCTGCCGTGGCGCTCGGTGCACAGGCCGCCACCTCGCCACGCGACGTGGCAGACCGCAGCGAAACGGTGCTCGCGAGCCTGCCGTCGGTGCAGGCCTCCCGCGACGTCGCCACCGGCCCCGACGGGGTGATCGGCGGCCGTCGCATCAAACGTTTCGTCGACCTGTCCACCGTGGGTGCCGCGGCCGCACAACAGATTCAGGCCCTGCTGGCCGCCCGCGGCATCGCCATGCTCGACAGCCCGGTCAGCGGCGGTGTCGGCGGGGCCGCGAAAGGCACACTGGCGCTGATGGTTTCGGGTCCTCGCCCTGAGTACGACCTGGTTGAGCCCGTACTCTCCCAGCTCGGCACACCGTTCTTCGTCGACACCAAATCCGGCGCGGGACAGACGATGAAACTGGTGAACAATCTATTGGCCGCCACCGCGCTGGCCACCACGTGCGAGGTGGTCGTGATGGGCGTGAAGGCGGGCCTGGATCCGTCGGTGATGATCGACGTGATCAACGCCGGGTCGGGCGCCACCAACGCCAGCCGCGACAAGTTTCCCAAATCGATTCTGCCGCGCACGTTCGACTACGGGTTCGCCACCGGCCTGATGGTCAAGGACGTCCGGCTCTATCTGGAGGAGGCCGAAGCGCTGGGTCTGCCAACGGAGGTCGCTTCGGCCGTGGGACGGCTCTGGGAACAGGTCATGAACGAAGAAGGTCCGGAGTCGGATTTCACCTCGGCGATCAAGCCCCTCGAGGCCGCGGCCGGTGTCGTCGTGGACGGACGTTCTGACGGGCCCGCCACCAGCTGATCGGCTGGCAAATGTGGTGTCGCGGGGCTCAGTGCCGGCCGGTCACGATGTCGACGAAGAGCTTGTGCACCCGGCGATCGCCGGTCATCTCGGGGTGGAAGGCGGTGGCCAGCACCCGGCCCTGCCGCACGGCCACAATGTGGTCCTCGGCGCGGGCCAGGACCTGCACGCCCGGCCCGACCCGCTCCACCCACGGTGCCCGGATGAAGACCGCGTGCGCGGGCCCGTTCAGGCCTTCGAAGGCAATGTCGCCCTCGAAGGAATCGACCTGGCGCCCGAATGCGTTGCGCCGCACCGTCATATCGATACCCCCCAGTGGCACTGCCTCGCGACCGGGGGCGCCCGCGTCGAGGATCTCGCTGGCCAGCAGGATCATGCCGGCACACGAACCGTAGGCGGGCATGCCGTCGGCGAGGCGCTGCCGCAGCGGATCCAGCAGATCGAATTCGCGCAGCAGATGACTCATCGTCGTCGACTCGCCACCGGGGATGACCAGAGCGTCCACTGTGCCGAGTTCGCTGCGGCGGCGTACGGTGCCGACCTCGGCGCCGGCCGCCCGCAAGGCGGCCAGATGCTCCCGGGTGTCGCCCTGCAGTGCCAGTACGCCCACCCGGACGGTCACGGGCCGGTGTATCCGCGCTTGTAGCGCGTCAGCCCCTCCTGCATGACGGCCGCGACCATTTCGCCGTACTGGTTGAAGATCTTGCCCTGGGTGAGTGACCGCCCGCCGCACGCCGACGGCGAGGACTGGTCATACAGCAGCCACTCGTCGGCCCGGAACGGGCGCATGAACCACATGGCGTGGTCCAGCGAGGCGACCATCAGGTGTTTGCGCTCTTCGACGTGATTGACCTGCGCCGAACCGAGCAGCGTCAGATCGCTCATATAGGCCAGCGCGCAGATGTGCAGGACGTAATCGTCGGGCAGCGGTTCCTTGTGTCTGAACCACACCTGCTGCTGAGAAGCCTTGCCGGGCAGGCGGACCACCTGATCGCGCGGGACGATGCGGACGTCCCACTCGGCGAACTGGGAGAACCCGGCGTCGTCGAACACCCCGCCCTTGGAGATGAATCCGGGCAGGTTGTCGGACGGCGGGGCGGCGGGCATCTCGTCCTGGTGCTCGATGCCGCTTTGGTCGGTCTGGAACGACGCCGACATCGAGAAGATGGTCTCGCCGTGCTGAATCGCGTTGACCCGGCGGGTGACGAACGATCCGCCATCGCGCAGCCGCTCCACGAGATACACCGTGGGGTGCCTGGCGTCACCTGGCCGCAGGAAGTAGCCATGCAGCGAGTGGACCTGGAACGCGGGGTCGACGGTGCGCACAGCCGACACCAGGGACTGGCCTGCCACGTGGCCGCCGAACGTGCGTTGCAGGAAACCGGAGTCGGGACTGAACACCCCGCCACGGTAGATGTTGACCTCGAGCTGCTCCAGGTCGAGGATTTCTTCGATCGCCACGAACGGTTACCAGCCGCGCTGGGCCAGTCGGTGCGGCTCCGCGATCTCCTCCACATTGATCCCGACCATGGGCTCACCCAGCCCCCGCGACACCCGCGCCAACACGTCGGGGTCGTCGTAGAAGGTGGTGGCCTTGACGATGGCGGCCGCCCGCACCGCGGGGTCGCCGGACTTGAAGATCCCGGAGCCGACGAACACGCCCTCGGCGCCGAGCTGCATCATCATCGCGGCGTCGGCGGGGGTGGCGATACCACCGGCGGTGAACAACGTCACCGGCAGCTTGCCGGCCTGGGCAACCTCCACGACCAGCTCGTAGGGTGCCTGCAAGTCCTTGGCCGCGACGTAGAGCTCGTCCTCCGACAGCGACGACAGCCGCCGGATCTCGGCTCCGATGGAGCGCATGTGCGTGGTCGCGTTGGAGACGTCACCGGTGCCCGCCTCGCCCTTGGAGCGGATCATCGCCGCGCCTTCGGTGATCCGGCGCAGCGCCTCGCCCAGGTTGGTCGCCCCGCAGACGAAGGGAACGGTGAATCGCCACTTGTCGATGTGGTGGGTGTAGTCGGCCGGAGTCAGCACCTCGGACTCGTCGACGTAGTCGACACCGAGGCTCTGCAAGATCTGCGCCTCGACGAAGTGCCCGATGCGGGCCTTGGCCATCACCGGGATGGTGACCGCGGAGATAATGCCCTCGATCAGATCCGGGTCACTCATCCGGGCCACGCCCCCCTGGGCGCGGATGTCGGCCGGGACGCGCTCCAGCGCCATGACGGCCACCGCGCCCGCGCCTTCGGCGATGCGCGCCTGCTCGGGAGTGACGACGTCCATGATGACGCCGCCCTTGAGCATCTCCGCCATGCCGCGCTTGACCCGAGCGGTACCGGTCTGCGCGGCGCTGCCCGAGCCGTTGGTTCCAGCGGCGGTAGCTCCGGTATCCACTGTCAGTCCCTTCGTTTGATACGGATCCAGTCTAAACGGCGATGCCAAACCGAATATGTCCGCTGCTTAGCGGATCGGGTGCAACTCCTTCGCGGCCTCGCCGCCGTGTCCGTCGGCCAGCCGGTTCGCCTCCACGAGCAGCTCGCCGAGCTGCAGCGGATACACCGTCTGCCCAGCCGCGGCCAGCTGATCGATCGTGGCGGAATCACACCAGCGGTGGCCGTGAATGTACCTCAGTTCCAGCTGCGTGCGCCCGGCCGCGGTCGGTTCGAACCGGGCGGTGCGATGCACGAAGTAGAACTCCTGGCTGGACAGGACGGCCCCGTTGAAGTCGATCAGCGAATCGCGGCGCCAGACCGGCCCGACCATCTGAGCCGGGTCGACCCGCAGTCCGGTCTCCTCGGCGATCTCCCGGACTGCGGCGTCGACCAGTCGCTCCCCCGGCAGAGCTTGGCCACCGACGGTGAACCACCACCGCGGGGCCACACCCCCGGTCACCGCGGGGTCGGACCCGCAGAACAGCAACACCGCGCCCCGCTCGTCGAGCAGCACCACCCGCGCCGAGGTCCGGCGGTCCACCTGCTCGGCGGTGTCGGCCGGCGCCGTATCGCCCCGCTCGGCGATCTCGAAGTAGCTGGGCAACGGTGCCGTTCCGCCCAGTCGCAGCCACCGGACCGGACGACGTTCCCGCAGCGCCAAGGTGTCGCGCACGGCGTCGTTGTGAAACCGCCTGGCCAGCAACACCCGGGCTTCGGCATCAGCGAGCTCGGCGACCAGCGCCACCGGCATCTCCGTCGGATCAACCATGGCCAACGCCGCCGACAGCTCGTTCTCGGCGGCCTCGCGGCCGGAGCGCGGTGCACGTTCGGCGGCGTCGGCCAGTGCGGCCAGCCGCTTGCCCTCGGGGCGTCCGCGGTAGGTATCGGCGGCCACCGCACGGGCGACCACCGCGCGGCGGGCCAGCGCCCCGTCGAGCGCCTGCCAGGACAGGTCGTAGCGGACGTGCAGACGGTCCAGCCGGGTGGCGGTCTGGTAGGCCAGCAGGGCACTGACCACCAGCACGACGATCAGCAGCACGGTCAATGTCCAGTACAAGCCCGCAGCCATCTCAGGTCACATCCCGGGTCGCTTCGCTCTTACCCGCCGATCCCGCCACCCGCACCTTGGCACCCCCGCCTGCCACCGTCTCGTAGACCCGCATGATCTGGTCGGCCACCACCGGCCAGTCGTAGCGGCGCACCGCGACCTCGGCCGCCGCGACGTAACGCCGGCGCAGGGCCTCGTCGTCGAGGACCTCGATCAGTGCGTCGGCCAGCGCCGCGGAATCGTCGACGGGAACCAGCCGGCCGGCCTCTCCGTCGAGCAGCACCCTACGGAAGGCGTCGAGGTCGCTGGCCACCACCGGAGTGCCCGCGGCCATCGCCTCGACCAGCACGATGCCGAAGCTTTCACCGCCGGTGTGCGGAGCGCAGTACACGTCGGCGCTGCGGAATGCGGCCGCCTTCTCGGCGTCATCGACCTGACCGAGGAATCGCAGATGGCCCGCCAGGTCACCGCACTTGTCTCGCAGCTCGTCCTCGTCGCCGCGCCCGACGATCAGGATCTCGATGTCGGCGAACCTCTCCACCAGCGCGGGCAACGCGCCGAGCAGCACCGCCATGCCCTTGCGGGGCTCGTCGAAGCGACCGAGGAACAGCACTGTCTTGCCCGGCTGCGGGTAGCCCGCCAACAGCGGCGCCGACTTCAGGGCGGCGACGTCGACGCCGTTGGGGATCTCGACCGCGTCGGAGCCCAGCGCCTCCATCTGCCAGCGCCGGGCCAGATCGGATACCGCGATCCGGCCGACGATCTTTTCGTGATAGGGCCGCAAGATGCCCTGGAAGACGCTGAGCGTCAGCGACTTGGTGGTCGAGGTGTGGAAGGTCGCCACGATCGGGCCTTCGGCCGCCTGCAGCGCCAGCATGGACAGGCTGGGCGCGTTGGGTTCATGCAGGTGCAGTACGTCGAAGTCGCCGTGTGCGAGCCACCTTTTGACCTGCCGGTGGGTGGCGGGGCCGAACCGCAGCCTGGCCACCGAGCCGTTGTAGGGAATCGGCACCGCCTTCCCGCCGGAGACGACGTAGTCCGGTAGCTCGACATGCGGCGACGACGGCGCCAGCACGCTGACCTCATGGCCCCGGTCACGCATCACTTCGGCAAGCTGCAGGATGTGCGACTGCACCCCGCCGGGCACGTCGAACGAGTACGGGCAGACCATGCCGATCCGCATCAAGTCCGCCCGTCTCCATCCGCCAAGCGAGCCCGCCGCTCGTCGGACAGGTCGGCCAGCCACTGCGGTTGCAGCATGTGCCAATCCTCGGGGTGCGCCGCGATGTTCGCGCCGAAACGGTCGGCCAACTTCTGGGTGATGACGCCGACGTCGCCGCTGGAGCAATCCAGCGGCGGGAAGATGTGGACGACACAGTCATCGCCCTGGTAGTAGACGTGCGCGGGCAGCAGCGCCGCACCGGTCTCGATCGCCAACTTCGCCGGCCCGGCCGGCAGTCGCGTCGGTTCACCACAAAGGTCAACCTGCACACCGGACTTCGTGAGATCACGGTCGGCCATCAAGCACACCGCCCGATTCGCGCGCAGCCGTTCGGCGAGCACTTCCATCGGCGGGCACTGGCCGCCGTTGAGCGGCAGCACCTCGAAGCCGAGGCTCTCCCGGTAGTCGAGAAAGCGCTGGTAGAGAGACTCGGGCTTGAGCCGCTCGGCGACGGTCGTGAAGGTGCCGCTGTGGTGGACCAGCCACACCCCGGCCATGTCCCAGTTCCCACTGTGCGGAAGCGCCAGCACGACACCGCGGCCGGCCTCGAAGGCCGCATCGACGTGCTCGGAACCGATCACCAGCTCGGCGAGGCGACGCGCGACGGCCTCAAGGTCCATCGTCGGCAACCGGAATGCCTCCCGCCAGTATCGGGCGTAAGAGGCCAGCGAAGCACGAACCAGCGAATCCGGCACCTCGGCGGGAGTCGTGCCGATCACCCGGGCCAGGTTCTTGCGCAGCTGCCCGGGCCCGCCGCCCTGCGCGGCATACCACGCCCCTGCGTCGAAAGCGTTGCGCGCCACGAACTCCGGCATCGCCCGCACCAACCGCCAACCCGCGGCGTAGCCCAGGTCGCTGAGATGCGCGCCGCGCGGGAGCCGCCTGCGGCCCGCTGTCCACAGCTGCGCCGGTGTGCTGATCACTGCTCGGTGCCTCCAGACTCGTCACCGGCGGGAGGCGAGCTGGCCGGTGCGATCTTGTCCATCGCGCCCGGACTGCTTCGCACCGAATGCACCCGCTGGCCCACCGTCACCAGGCTGGTGACGGCCAGCAACCACATGGCGACGTGCAGCACCACCGGCATCGGGAAGTACGGCAGGTCGGCGAGGCCGGCGCCCACCAGCACGATGATCAGCCGCTCGGGGCGCTCGATGAGACCGCCACCGCCCTGCAGGCCGCTGGCCTCGGCACGGGCCTTGACATACGAGATCACCTGCGAGGTCACCAGACAGATCAGCGTCGCTACCACCAGCGACGAGCTCCGCAGCCCGAATGCCGCCCACCACAGCAACCCGCAGAACACCGCGCCGTCGCTGATGCGATCACAGGTGGCGTCGAGGACGGCACCGAAGCGGGTGCCACCGCCGCGCTCGCGGGCCATCGCCCCGTCGAGCATGTCGGCGAGCACGAAGAACCAGACGGCCAGCGTGCCCCACCACAATTGACCGATCGGGAACAGGGTCAGCGCGGCCAGCACCGATCCCGCGGTGCCGATGATCGTGACCATGTCGGGGGTCAGCCCGATCTTCAGTGCCCCCTTGGCCAACGGCGTACTGAGCTTGGCGTACGCCGCGCGGGTCATCAGGTAGAAGTCGCTCACGGCTGGCCGGCCCATTCCTCGGCCAGCAGTCGGCGGGTGTCGCGCAGCAACTGCGGGATGACCTTGGTCTCTCCGACGATCGTGATGAAGTTGGCGTCGCCGGCCCAGCGCGGCACCACATGCATGTGCAGGTGCTCGGCCAGCGACCCGCCCGCCGACTTGCCGAGGTTGAGCCCGACGTTGAACCCGTCCGGATGCGACACCGATTTGATGACGCGAATCGCCTTCTGGGTGAAGGCCATCAGCTCCACGCTTTCACCCGCGGTGAGGTCTTCCAGCTCCGACACCTGCCGGTAGGGCACCACCATCAGGTGGCCGGGGTTATACGGGTAGAGGTTGAGCACCACGTAGACCTGCTCGCCACGGGCGACCACGAGGCCGTCTTCGTCGGGCAGGGTGGGGATCTCGGTGAACGGCGCTGAGGGTTCGGACGACTTCTGCTGCGCCGGCACATCGAGTATGTAGCTCATCCGGTGTGGGGTCCACAGGCGCTGCAGGCGGTCGGGTTCACCGACACCCCGGTCGACGATCGAGTCCTCAGACACCGTCGACCTTCACCAGTTCGGCTGTGGGAGCGGTATTCTCACGGTCGGCGATCCACTTCACGATCGCCGCGACCGCCTGATGACGGGGCACTCCGTTGATCTGACTGCGGTCACCGAACCGGAAGCTCACCGCGCCGGCGTCGACGTCGCGGTCTCCCGCGAGCAACATGAACGGCACCTTCTGGTTGGTGTGGTTGACGATCTTCTTGGCCATCCGATCATCGCTGGAATCGACCTCGACGCGCACCCCGCGTGATTTCAGCTCCGCGGCAACATCTTCCAGATACGGCAGGTGACCCTCGGCGACGGGGATCGCCACCACCTGCACCGGCGCCAGCCACGCCGGGAAGGCGCCCGCGTAGTGCTCGGTGAGCACCCCGAAGAACCGCTCGATCGAACCGAACAGCGCGCGGTGGATCAACACCGGTCGCTTGCGGGTTCCGTCGGCGGCGGTGTACTCCAGCTCGAACCGGTCGGGCATATTGAAATCGAGCTGGATGGTCGACATCTGCCAGCTGCGGCCCAGCGCGTCTTTGACCTGCACGGAAATCTTGGGCCCGTAGAACGCCGCACCACCAGGATCGGGCACCAGATGCAGGCCGGATGCCTCGGCGACTTCACGCAGGGTCTCGGTGGCTTCCTCCCACATCTGGTCGGAGCCGACGGCCTTCTCGGGGTTCTTCGTCGAGAGCTCCAGATAGAAGTCGTTGAGCCCGTAGTCGGCCAGCAGGTCGAGGACGAACTGCAGCAGCGAGGCCAGTTCGTCGCGCATCTGCTCGCGGGTGGTGTAGATGTGCGCGTCGTCCTGCGTCATGCCGCGGACCCGGGTCAGGCCGTGCACCACCCCGGACTTCTCGTAGCGGTACACCGAGCCGAATTCGAAGAGCCGCAACGGAAGTTCCCGATACGACCGGCCCCGCGACCGATAGATCAGGTGGTGCATCGGGCAGTTCATCGGCTTGAGGTAGTAATCCTGACCCGGTTTGCGCAGCGTCCCGTCCTCGTCGAACTCCGCGTCGATGTGCATCGGCGGGAACATGCCGTCGGCATACCACTCCAGGTGCCCCGAGGTGATGTAGAGCTGTTCCTTGGTGATGTGCGGCGTGTTGACGAACTCGTAGCCGGCCTGCTCGTGTTTGCGGCGTGAATAGTCCTCCAGCTCTCGCCGGATGATGCCACCCTTGGGATGGAAAACCGGTAGGCCAGAACCTAATTCGTCGGGGAAACTGAACAGGTCCAGCTCGACGCCGAGCTTTCGGTGGTCGCGGCGCGCAGCCTCTTCGAGCAACTCGAGGTGGCGGTCCAGGGCCTCCTGCGACTCCCATGCGGTGCCGTAGATGCGTTGCAGGCTGGCGTTGTTCTGGTCACCCCGCCAGTACGCGGCCGAACTGCGGGTCAGCTTGAACGCAGGAATGTAGCGGGTGGTGGGGATGTGCGGCCCGCGGCAGAGGTCACCCCAAATCCGTTCACGGGTCCGGGGGTTGAGGTTGTCGTAGGCGGTCAATTCGTCGCCGCCGACTTCCATGATGTCGGCGTCACCGGATTTGTCGTCTACCAGCTCGAGCTTGTATGGCTCGCTCGCGAGTTCGGCTCGGGCTTCGTCTTTGGACTCGTAGACCCGTCGCGAGAACAGCTGGCCGTCCTTGACGATCTTCTGCATGCGCTTTTCGAGCTTCTCCAGGTCCTCGGGCGTGAACGCCTCGGGCACGTCGAAGTCGTAGTAGAAGCCGTCGGTGATCGGCGGCCCGATGCCCAGCTTGGCCTGGGGGAAGAGTTCCTGTACCGCCTGGGCCAGCACGTGGGCAGCCGAATGCCGGATCACGCTGCGGCCCTCGTCGGTGTCGGCGGCCACCGGGGTGACCTCGACGTCGACGTCGGGCGTCCAGCTCAGATCACGCAGCTTGTCCTCGCCGTCGCGAACGACGACGATCGCGCCGGGTTCACCACGGCCCGGCAGTCCGGCGTCGCGCACCGCCGCGCCCGCGGTAGTCCCGGCAGGCACCCGGATCGGGGCTGCTGGGGCGGGGTGTACGGGGGCGCTCATCGTTGGCCTCTTTCGGCAGATACGGACACAGTCGAACACCGCAGATGTCTGCGGTCGGACGCGACCATGCTATCGGGGCGCTGGTCAGGCACCGAGGCCGATGGGGCTGTCCAATGCGGGATGATCCAAGCCCAGTAGTCCCGCAGACCAGCCCACCGCGCCGACCAGCCATAGCGTGGTCACCACCACCGCGGCGGTGAACACCGCGCCGAGCGCCTGCACCCACCAGCCCTGCCTGCGGAACCACACCATCGCACCGTCGTAGCGGCCGCGGGTGAACGTCAGGGCGCGGTGCGCCCAGTAGAACTCGGTGGCCAGGATCGCCAGTCCGAGAAACACGATCGCCCAGCCCGGGCCCGGGTACGGGATGGCAACGATCCCGACCAGCAGCACGGCCAGCCCGACGACGCCCACCACCACGCGGTAGCCGAAGTCGGCGACCGGTCGCTCCCGCAGCCGGTCACGCAGCCGCGCCCACTGGCGCAACCGACGTTTCACGGCTGTCCCGGTTTCAGCAGCACGAACAGCCCCTCACCGTCGGCGAGCAGCTCGTCGCCGTCGCAGAGCCGGACGTCGACGTAGATCTTGCGGCCCTCGGTGCGCAGCACCCCGGCGTCGACCTGCAGTTCTTTCTCGATCGGCACGATCTTGCGGTAGTTGACGTGCAGATATGCGGTCCGCTGGTAAGGCCCGCCGGTGACCAGGAACGAGGTCTTGCCCAGCACCGAATCGAAGAGGTGCGCGATGAAGCCGCCGTGCACGGCCCCGTTGCGGCCCAGGTGATAGCGCCGGAACCGGGCGCAGCCGCGTAGCCGCCCGTCCGCGCCCACCTCCGTTTCGTTGGGGATGCTGACGATGCTGCCGCGCATCGGCAGGTCCATCCGCCGACCCGATGGCGCCGTCCATTCGTCGGCGTCGTAGGGCGTCAGCAGCGTCGAGACCTGCTCCAGCAGGTCGGCGGCCCTGGTGATCACCTCGTCGGGCGCGTCGACAGCGCGGGCACGATCCTGCAGATCACGCACCGCCCCGATGAACCGCCCGTAGTCGGGGCCACCCTTGGTGGTCGGTTCCGGCGGGTTGAATCCTCCGCCGGGGTGCAGTGCCGCCACGGTTTCACCGATCGCCGTCATGTCCTCTGCCACCTGGTTACCGTATGCCGCCGGATGTCGGCGAGTTACCTCCTCGACAGTACGGAACCCAATGACCCCGCCGACGACGATGCAGAGCGAGGCACGAGCGATCAGGAGGAGCGGCGCACATGACCCGCCGACGACGGCGCAGATGGCAAGGTGGATCCGTGAAGCTCAGCGACCTGGCCGGCCGCCCGTTGACCTACACTGAGGTCGGTGCGACCGCGGCGGACCTGCCGGTCGGCTATCACCACGTCCGGTTGTCCTCGCGGATCGGCAGCGGGCGGGCCCGTTTTGAGCAGGCGGCCGGTGCGGTGATGCGCTACGGGATGCTGCGTGGTGCCGGACTGCGGGTCTCGGCCACCACCGAGGTGGCCGAGGTCGGCACGGATGTACTGGGCCGGCTGGGACCGTTCAACGCGCCGTGCCGGGTGGTCTATGTGATCGACGAGCCCAACCGGCGTGGTTTCGCCTACGGAAGTCTGCCCGGCCATGCGGTGTCGGGCGAAGAGATGTTCGGCGTGCGTTTCCAGCCCGCCGATGAATCCGTGCACGCCGAGGTGGTGGCGTTTTCCACACCCGCGACGTGGTGGAGCCAGGTCGGGGCGCCGGTCGCCTCGCTGATCCAGCGGGTGATCACGCAGCGCTACCTGTCCGTGGTGTGAAATGCGCTTTCAGTGGCTATCTGAATAGGCGTGATCCAAGGAGGTTTCGCCCAAGCGGTTGTCGTGATACCCGCCCACAACGAGGCGTCGGCGTTGCCCGGATGCCTGAGGGCGGTACTCGTGGCTGCCGCCCGGGTGCAGATACCCGTCGACATCGTCGTGGTCTTGGACTCGTGCGACGACGGAAGTGGTGTGCTGGACAGCCGATTCGGGCCGAATGTCCACTTCATTCCGGTCGATGCCCGCAATGTCGGCGTAGCGCGCGCCGCGGGGTTCTCCTACGCCCACACGCACATCGACGGCGACGTCGGGTGCGGGACCACATGGTATGCGACGACCGACGCCGACAGTCGAGTCGATGCGAACTGGTTACTCCGCCAGCTCACCGCGAACGCCGATATGGTGCTCGGCGTCGTCCGTGTCAACAGCTGGCGGGACATCCCGGCTGCGGCAGCCCGCCGTTACCTTCGCGCCTATCACTCCAAGATTCATCCCGGCCGTGGCGATCATGAGCACATCCACGGCGCGAACATGGGATTCACGGCAGACGCGTATTGGCGCGTCGGCGGTTTCGCCCCGTTGGCGAGCGCCGAGGATGTCGATCTGGTGCGCCGTTTCGAGCTGGCCGGATATCGCATCCGCCGGGACACAGGACTTTCGGTGCTCACCTCAGCGCGTCAGATTGGCCGTGCCCCAGCCGGATTCGCGGCCCATCTGCGCGGCATGCTGGCCGCACAGGCGAGCGGCCCCGCATGACACCGGGCCTGGTACGGCGCTGGCTGGACGCCGGTGAACTCGACCTTCCACTGCCCGGTTCGGGGCGAACCCTGTTGCGCTGGCGCAAACTTGCCGCGTTCTGCGAGGCCGACGTGGTGGCCGGCCGACTCGCCGAAGCCCACACCGATGCTGTTGCCATTCTCGCCGAGCTGAAGGGGCCGCCCGTGAGGGCCGGTCGCCTGTGGGGTGTCTGGGCCGCCGAGACCCCGCATGCGACGGTGCAGGCGCACCGCGCCGGCGACCGGGTCACCCTGAGCGGCACCAAAGCGTGGTGTTCGGGTGCGGGCATCTGCTCGGACGCACTGGTCACCGCCACCACCACCACCGCGGGCGACCGCGGCCTCTACGCCGTCGATCTGACCGCTTCGGGCGTTCAGCCGCTGCCGAGCAGCTGGCGCAACACGGGCATGGCAGCCTCGGACACCCGGTCGGTCCAGTTCACCGCCGCGCCGGCCATCCCGGTCGGGGATCCGGGCGACTATCTGCGCCGGCCGGGCTTCTGGCACGGCGCAGCAGGGGTCAGCGCATGCTGGCTGGGCGCCGCCCGGGCCGTTGCTGCACCGCTCTACCGTGCGGTGGCCGAGAAAAAGGCAAGCGGCTGCGAAGATCCGCACGCCGCAGCTCATCTCGGTGCGGTCGACGCCGCACTCGCCGCAGCCCAGGCTCTGCTCGCCAGCACCGCCGAACAGATCGACGCCGAGCCGATCAGCGATCAGGGCGAGACCGCGGCCCGGCGGTTGAGGGCGGTGGTGGAATGGGCTGTCGACGAGGTCATCGGCCGCTCCGGCCGTGCCCTGGGCCCGGCGCCATTGGCTCTGGATGCCGCGCACGCCCGTCGCGTCGCCGATCTGAGCATGTACGTCAGGCAGAGTCACGCCGAGAGGGATCTGGCGACACTCGGCAACCTGGTGGGCCGATGACACCGGACACCGCCAGCAACTCGTCGCGGTTCGCCCGGGTGCCCCTCAGCGAGAGAGGGACCGCCACCGAAGAATGGCTCCCCTGGCAACGCGGGCTCCCCCGCCTGCCGCTCGAGCTGTGCCCCGGCCTGGTCGTGGTGGCACCGCATCCCGATGACGAGACACTCGGCTTCGGCGCGGCCGCACTGAGCATCGCCGCTCGCGGGGTCACGGTTCAGACGATCATCGCGAGCGACGGCGGCGCCGCCTGGCCCGACCTATCGGTTACCGAGCGAGCGAAACTCGAACGGTGCCGGCGCAACGAGTCACGGCGCGCGGCCGCCGTGCTGGGCCTGCCCCAGCCGACGTTCCTCGGGCTTCCCGACGGTGGCCTGGCCGATCAGGAATCCCGTCTGGCCGACATCCTGAGCACTCATCTGAGCGCTCGGGGTGCCGGCACGTGGTGCGCGGCCACCTGGCGCGGCGACGGGCACCCCGATCACGAAGCCGTGGGTCGCGCCGCCGCGGTTGCCGTGTCCCGCACCGATTCCGTGCTGGTGGAGTATCCGGTCTGGATGTGGCACTGGGCACGTCTCGGCCAGGCGGGCATCCCGTGGCAGCACGCGGCTCGGGTGGTGCCGGATCCAGATGCAGCACAGCGCAAGCGACTGGCAACGGAGGTTTTCCAGAGTCAACTCGTTCCTGGTGGCGCAAACCGGGATCCGGTATTGCCCCGGCATGTGCTGGCGCGGCTGCAGAGTGTCGGTGAGGTGGTGTTCCGGTGACGCCCGGCCCGCCTGACGGCTACTTCGACGGCATGTACGAGACCTCCGCGGACCCTTGGCAACTCGCGTCGCGGTGGTACGAACGCCGCAAGTACGCGATCACCGTGGCGTTGCTGCCGCACGAACGGTATCGCCATGCGTTCGAGCCGGGGTGCTCGATAGGCGTCCTCACCGAGCAGTTGACTGCGCGCTGCGATCACGTGACAGCCATCGATATCGCCGAGGCAGCGCTCGAGCAGGCCGCCGCCCGACTACATCAATGCGGGCGGCGCAGCGGTGTGACGCTGCTGCGCCGGTCTCTCGACGCGCCCTGGCCGGCATCCGATTTCGACTTGGTGGTGATCTCCGAGATCGGCTACTACTTCGAGGCCGCGGAACTGCGGGAGTTGCTGGACCGTGAGCTGCCGCGGTTGCCGTCACCGACCACGGTGGTTGCCGCGCACTGGCGCCACCCGGTAGCCGACTATCCGCTATCCGGCGATGCCGCCAACGCGGTCATCGCGGCCACCCCCGGATTGCATCGCCTGGGCGGATACCTCGATGACGACGTCGTCATCGAGGTCTTCGACACTGGGTCGGCACGATCGGTCGCGGCCCGCACGGCGGTCCCCGGTGCGTGATAGCGCAGACCTCGCAACAGTTTGCCCGATCAGTGATTGCGGAGTTCGGCGATCAATTTTCCCTTGGTGAGCCGGGAGTATCCAGACAGGCCGAGCTCCTTGGCGCGATTCTTCAATTCGGGCACGGTCCAGTCGTCGTAGGAACCCGACCGACCACCCTTGCGGCCGACGGCCGACGCACCCCGTGCGTCGGCCGCATTCGAGATGCGGGCCGCCTTCTCTTTGGAATTACCCTCACTACGGAGCTCGCGGTACATCTTCTCGTTCTTGATCGACGCATTCGGCACGTTCGTCACCTTCCGGTCAGCGGACACGAATGTCGGATTCCTACGCCTACCCGCCATCGACGGCCCGTAATCCTCGCGCCGGCCGCGCGCTCAGCCCAGGCTGATGTGCGGCAGCGGCGGCAAACCGGGGATCTGCGGCGGCGGTGGCAATCCGGGTATCAACGGCCTGCGGGTCGTGGTGGTCGTGGTGTCCCACTGGGTCGTGGTGGTGGTCGGTGTCGTGGTGGTCGTCGGAGTCGTGGTCGTGGTCGTCGGGGTGGTGGTCGTGGTCGTGGTGGTCGTGGTCGTGGTTGTCGGAGTCGTGGTGGTTGTCGTGGTCGTGGGGGGTGGCGTGGTAGTCGTCGTCTCGACCGTGACGACGGTGGTTTCGGGCGGCGGAGCCTGCACCTGTTGGGTGACGGTGTTGACGGGAGCGTTGGTCATCGTGACGGTCTCCGTCGGTGCGGCCGGCGGCGTCGCCGCGGGACTCGCCGCCGAGGTGACCGCCGTCGCCGGAAGCGGTTTCACCGACGGTTCACTGGGGGCGCTGGTGCCGGTGAGCGTGTAGGCGAAGCCGCCGACGGCGACGGCGGCGACGGCGGCGGCCCCGCCGAGCAGCAGCGGCACGCTGCGGGTCAGGCCCGATCCACGCCGCCCGGATGAGTCCGTATCGAGGATTGAGAGGTCGTCATCGCTCTCGTAATCGCCATAGCCGCGATACTCGTAGTCGCCGTAGCCGTAGGGCTGGTCCTGCCCGAGTGGTTCTTCGGCGGATTCGTCGCTGGACCAGGCCAGGGCAGCCGCCATGGTCGCCGACTGCGGACCGACGTCGGCCGGCTCGATCAGCGGCGCGGGCGCCAACCCGGTCGGCGCGTCGGCGGCCAGCTGCCGGGCCGCAGCCAGACTCGCGCCCAGCGCGGCATCGAGCTCCGGGTGGGCTGACACGGTGACCGGCACCTGCAGATGTTCTGAGAGTTGTTGGACGACAGCCGGTGTGGCCCCAACTCCGATGGCGGCCACGGCGCCGATGTCGGTGCGCGCGATCCTGGCTCGGTCCAGCGCGCCGGCGAGAGCTTCGGCGGAGAACTCCATCAGGCGTTGGGTCTCGCCGATCTGGCGGAGGTCCGCGCCCGCGTCGGCCAATGTGATGCCGACACCGTCGGTATCGACGTTGCACACCAGGATCACGCCGTGGGCCGGCAGTCCCGGATCGTTCTGCAGTGAGCGCAGCGCGGCGGTCGCGTCAGAGACCAGCAGCGGCGGCGCCGCGACACCGGCCAATGCGGGCAGATTCCACATGGCGTCGCGCAGCGCCTCCCGGCGCCCCGGCCCCCAGTGGGCGGGAACCGCGACACCCGCCACCGCCGCGAGCCCGCTCCCTTCGGTATCGGCGAGTGTTGACAGGGCCAGCGCGAGTAGCTGCTCGGCGCGGTAGGCGATGCCGTCGACGCCGACCAGCGGCATCGGGTCGCCGACCCGTTCGACGAAACCGGTCCACACCTGCTCACCGAGCACCAACTCAGCCGGGCAGATGACCGGGGGGTCCCCGGTGCGCGCGGCCACCAGACTGGTCGCGCCCACGCAGATACCCAGTGGTTCGGTCATCCGGCCATGATCACCACGGCTCACCGCGAAAGTCACTCAGGCGCGCCGATCCGGCGCATTGCTATGACCTAACTGTGACTTTGCTTGGTGCTCATCGAGTTTGCCCGTGGCTGTCCAGGTAGGAGCAGATCACGTCAACCAGCGCCGCCAGTTCCCGGCTTCGTCGCGCCGGGCCCGGCATGACCAGCTGGGTGATCACCAACCCGCGCATGGTGGCCCAGATCAGGTCGCCGATCGCGGTGGCGTGTGGGCTGTCCAGGCCTTCGGCGATGTCACCGCCCAAATCGGTGATGGCCCTCTGCAATTCGAGGAGATGACGGGTGGCCCGTTTGTCGCGCATGGCCCGGGTGCCGATCAGAATCTCCAGCGACGCTCGCGACGTCGGGCTGGAAAAGGCCGCCCAGGCGCTCTGAACCACCAATTCGACCCGCTCGCGGCGGGTTTGGGTGGGCGACGGAGCCGGCAGGCCGCGCAGCAGGTCGAGCATCTCGGCAAATCCCCGGTCGACGACGGCCATCAACAGGCCGTCGCGATCGCCGAAGTGGTACTGCACCACACCCCAGGTGACGCCGGCCCGCTCGGCGATGTGCTTAGCGCTGGCGGCGGCGAATCCTTCGTCGATCACACAGCGCACCGTCTCGTCAAGAACCGCCTCGCGGGTGCGCTCGGCGCGCAGTTGGCTGCCGCCCGGTGGGCGGCGCGGCGCGATTTTTCGCTGTCTCATTCCCGGGTCGCTTCGCTCCTGCCCACCGGACTCACCACATCACCGTGTCGGCGTGCGCGGCGGGCAGGTCCTTGACCGACAGCAGCCCCGGCGGCGCGGCGCACACCGCGTCGATGGCGTTGACGGCACGAGCGGCGGTGGAGATGACGCCGCCGTCGTTGTGGTCGACACCGTCAAGTCCGAGGTGGGTGTTGATTTCCACCCCGGGTTGACCGTGCACGACCACTCGGTGCACGCCGAGGCGGCCGTCCGGCGGGTACGGCCAGTCCGGCGCGGTGGCCGGGGTCAGCCGGTTGACGTGCTCCATGGTGATCAACGGCCGTCCGTCGCGGATTCCCTCGACCGCGAAGCGGACGGCGGCCACATGGCCGGGCGGCACGCCCATCATCGTGCACTCGATCTGCGTCGGCGTCACCCAACTCTCGTGCCGCTCGCGCACCTCGTCGAGCCGGACCCCGAGCATCTCGGCCAGCGACCGGACCTGCCCACCCCACAGCGAGGCCAGCACGCCGGGGGCGAACATGATCGGGGTGTGGTCCGGGGTTGTCCCGAAACCGAAACTGACACCGGTGAATTCAGCATCGTCGTAGCTGCCGTAATCGCAGATCTCCGACACCGTGATCGCGGTGGCCCGCCCGGCCAGGCTCAGCGCGGTGTAAATGAGGGTGTCACCGGAGTAGCCGGGGTCGACACCGTTGATGTACAGCGAGGTACCGCCGTCGGCGCAGGCCCGCGCCAGTGGTTCGCGGATCCATGCGTCGGCGTGGTGCGGGGCGACCAGCCACACCATCGACGTGCCGACGACATTGGTGCCCGCACGCAGGAATCGGCAGATCTCCTCGATCGCCTCCTGCGGACGCATCTCGGCCTGCGAGGTGTAGACGACACAGTCCGCGCCGAGTTCCACCAGCGCGTCGATATCGTCGGTGGCGACGACCCCGGTCGGCTCACGCAGACCGCACAGCTGCGCGGCGTCGCGACCAACCTTGTCGGTGCCGTGGGCGTGCAGACCCACGAGGTCCAGGCTGGGCCGTTCGATGATCATCGGCAGGGCGTGGCGACCGACATTGCCGGTCGAGAATTGGATGACGCGCTTCACAGCAGATCCGTGATGGTCTTGAGGCCGGCCTCGTACAGCACGCCGGGCATCATGCCGCCGTCGATCTCGATGGTGGTCCCGTTGATGAAATCGGCTGTCCCACTGCACAGGAACACCACCGCGCGACCGACCTCGGCCGGCTCCCCGGCCCGGTGCATGGGCACGGCGTGGAAGTATTTCTCGCCCGACGGGTCGTCCTTGGGCAGCACGAAAGACTTGAAATTGTCGGTCATCGTCGGCCCCAACGCCAGGCAGTTCACCCGCACCTTCGGCCCCCATTCCTCGGCCAGCGAGCGGGTCAGGTGATTCAGGCCGGATTTGGCGGCACCGTAGGACACCAGCGTCGGAGAGCCGGCGGGATGCCCCGCACCACTGGAGATGTTGACGATCGACCCGACACCGTCCTGCTCGCGCATCTGCCGGTAGGCGCGGATGGCGAACCACATCGGGCTGATCAGGTTCATCTGAATGGCGAAGGAGTGGAACAACACGGTGCGCTCGTAGTCGTCGGCGGCCTCCGGGGCGCCCTGGATGCGAGCGACGAGCTCGGGGATGTCTTCGACGTGTGGGGCGGGCACCGTGCCACCGGCGTTGTTGACCAGGATGTCGATGCGGCCGTAATCGGCCACCACAGAAGCGACGAATTCGTCGATCGCGCGGTAGTCCCCCTGGTCGCAGACCCGCTGCGACGAGCGGGCCAGCCAGTCAGGGTTGTCGGTCACCCCGGGCATGGCGTCCAACGGCCCGCGTGAACAGCCGATGACCGTGGCACCGGCACGCAGCAACTCGTGTGCGATACCGAGTCCGACGCCGCGGCTGGTGCCGGTGACGACGGCGACTTTGCCGTCCAACGATGCAGCACTGTCCACTGTGAGCTACCTCTCCGGTTCGCCGATTTTCATTAAACGGTCAATATGATTACATGCTTAATGTTATTCGGCAATGACGAGACGAAGGGCGGCGGCATGGGTCTTCGCGGAGAGGCCGCGATCGTCGGCTATACCGAACTCCCCTCCAGCAAGCGACCGACCGGACCACTGGAGTTCACCCTCGAACAGTGGGCCCGACTAGCGGCGGCCGCGCTGGCCGACGCGGGTCTGTCGGCCGCCGACGTCGACGGCATCTGCACCACCCACCTTCAGGAGTCGCAAATCTTCGTGCCGTCGACCGTCGTCGAATACCTGGGCATCAAAGCCAGTTTCGCCGAAATGGTCGACCTCGGTGGCGCCAGCGCGGCGGCCATGGTGTGGCGTGCGGCCGCCGCCATCGAGCTGGGCCTGTGCAATGCGGTGCTCTGCGTGATCCCCGCGACGCCGATGACACCGGTCAGCGCGCAGAAACCGCTGGACGTCAGCGAGATGATGTACTTCGGGGCATCGAGCAACCGGTACGGCTCACCGCAGGCCGAATTCGAAATCCCCTACGGCAATCTCGGCCAGAACGGCCCGTACGGACAGGTGGCCACCCTGTATGGCGCCACCTACGGCTACGACGAACGCGCGATGGCCAAGATCAGCGTCGACCAACGGATCAACGCCAATCACACACCGGGGGCGATCTTCCACGACGTGCCGATCACGGTGGACGACGTGGTCAACAGCCCCGTCATCGCCGCGCCGCTGCACATGCTGGAGATCGTGATGCCGGTGATGGGTGGCGCGGCGGTGGTGGTGACGAATGCCGAACTGGCCCGCCGTAGCGCCAACCGGCCGGTGTGGATCAAAGGGTTCGGCGAGCGGGTGCCCTACAAGACGCCCACCTACGCTCACGAGCTGCTGCAGACACCGATGATCAAGGCGGCCGCGTCGGCGTTCTCGATGTCCGGCCTCACCCCGGCCGACATGGACATGGTGTCGATCTACGACTGCTACACCATCACCGTGTTGCTCAGCCTCGAAGATGCCGGCTTCTGCCAGAAGGGCAAGGGGTTGCAGTTCGTCGCCGAGCACGATCTCACGTTCCGCGGCGACTTCCCGATGAACACCGCCGGTGGGCAGCTGGGTTACGGGCAGGCCGGAACGGCCGGCGGTATGCACCACGTCTGCGACGCCACCCGCCAGATCATGGGCCGCTCCGGCGCCACCCAGGTGGCCGACTGCAACCGCGCATTCGTCTCCGGCAACGGCGGCATCTTGAGCGAACAGACCACCCTCATCCTGGAAGGCGACTAGTCATGAGCGATTTCGCCAAGCCGATGCCGATCCCCACGCCGACCACCCAGCCGTTCTGGGATGCGCTGGCCGAACACCGAATCCGCATCCAGTACTCGCCGTCGGCGCAGTGCTATGTGTTCTATCCGCGGGTGCTGGCCCCGGGCACGCTGGCCGACGACCTTCAATGGCGCGAGATCTCCGGGGCAGCCTCTCTTTATACCTATACAGTGGCCTACCGGCCGGTGGCACCGCATTTCGCCGGGGACACCCCGCAGCTACTGGCCATCGTGCAGTGGGACGAAGGGCCGCGGTTCTCCACCGAGATCGTCAATGCCGAGCCGACCGACCTCGCGGTCGGCATGCGGCTGCGGCCGGTTTTCGTCGACTATCCCGAGTCCGGCGTGACGATGCTGCGCTACGAGCCGGCCTGACCTACCCGACCCTGGTATCGGCGTCGTCGTTCTGGATGGCGTGCAGCTGTTCAAAGCGCAGGCAGACCGTCGTGCCCAGCGGGGAGGTATCGATGCTGACATCGTCGGCGAGGGCGCGCATCAGCGGGATGCCGCGACCACGCGCCCGGCTCTGGGTGGCCGGCGTCGCTTCGCGCCAGCACCCCTGGTCGGCGATGGTGATGGTGAGGGTGGAATCGGCGCGGACCGCCTCGACGTCGATGGTGCCGACACGGCCGCTCTGCAGGTAGGCGAATTCGGCAGTATTGGCCAACGCCTCATTGACCGCGAGGACGACATCGCTGAACCGAACCCTGTCGAGATCCCCGCGCCCCCGCAGCCAGGTCGCGAACTCGTCACGAACCCTGGCTGCGTTGTGCGCGTCAGCGACGACATCGTTGCGAACGAAGCGGTCACCGTCGGCTGTGGGACTTGGGTAACTCGGTGTCGTCATGGCAAATCTCTTATACCCAACTTCCGAGCATTACTCACCCAATGCGGCGCGTGCCTCTTCCAATGTGTCGTAGAGGCCGACGATATCGGCCAACCCGACCAGTTTCAGCGGCCGGCTTGTCGCGGGCCCACTGGCCACGACGCCGAAACCGATCTCCGCAGAGGCCTTGTCACGGGCCGCGACCAGAACACCCATCCCCGCCGAGGCGAGGAAGTCGACGTCGGTCAGATCGACGATGATCGCCGTCGGATTGTTCTTCAGCGCGGTAGCGATACTGGTCTCCAGTTGCGGTGACGTCAGCATGTCCACCACACCGGAAGCCGAGATGACGGCCGTGCGCCCGAACCACTCCTCGTTGATCACGCAGCCGGTATTGGCAGCGGTAGTCGTGCCCGTAGTGGCAATGGTTTGCTCGTCCAAGATTCACCTCACTAGCGCGCGCCTGACGGCGCGCTCGCGGTTACGTCATGTCTGCGAGGCTGCCGTCTGAACCTGGCATGAACTTAGTAGCAGTTGTGCGCCGGTCTGCTTGCGGCGCGAGTTGACGTCGGAAAAATCTCCGTGCCAACTATTCAAGGCTAACGCACTCGGCTCACCCGCAGCGCGCCCAAACCGACGAACGGGCACGTGAGTGCGAGTTGATCGCACCATTTCGTCGATCTCGGTTCGTCGTCGCACGACGTTTCTATACTGGACTCATGTCTAATACACCGTCGTCAACGCTGCCGCCGGGGCCCCCTCTGCCACCGGCCATACAGGCGGCCCTGATGCTGCGGTTCTGGCCGCGGTTCCTCTCCGCCTGCCGGCGCCGCTACGGGCATACCTTCACGGTGCGGATCTCCGGGATGGGCACCGTGGTGTATTTCGACGATCCCGCCGATATCAAACAGGTGTTCGCCGGCGATCCCGCGGTCTTCCATGCCGGCGAAGCGAATTCCATGCTGTCCGGCCTGCTGGGGCCGGCGTCGGTGCTGGTCGTCGACGACGAAGTGCACCGGGATCGGCGACGGTTGATGTTGGAGCCGTTTCATCGCGACGCGGTTGCCCGCCAGACCGAGGTAATGGCCGAGATCGCCGCGGCCAATATCGCGACCTGGCCGGTGGGCAAGCCGTTTCCGGTGGCACCGAAGATGTCTGAGATCACCCTGGAGGTGATCATGCGGCTGGTCATCGGCGCCAGCGATCCGGCGCGGCTGGCCGCGCTGCGCGAGGTCCTGCCGCGGCTGTTGAATCTGACCGCCATCGAGCTGGTGGGGATCGCCTCACCCACCCTGCAGCGGCGGCGGCTGTGGCGCGGGGTGCGGCGCCGCATCGACGAGGCGGACCGCCTGCTGTATGCCGAGATCGCCGATCGCCGCGCCGATCCGGACCTGGCGTCGCGCACCGACGCCCTGGCCATGCTGGTCCGCGCCGCCGATCAGGACGGCCGCACAATGACCGACTCCGAACTGCGCGATCAGTTGATGACGCTGCTGGTCGCCGGGCACGACACCACCGCCACCGGCCTGTCCTGGGCGCTGGAACGGCTGACCCGCCATCCCGCGGTGCTGGCCAAGGCGGTGCGGGCCGCGGAAGCCAGCGCGGCCGGCGACCCCGACGGCGACGAGTACCTCGACGCGGTGGCCAAGGAGACGCTGCGCAACCGGCCGGTGGTCTTCGACGTCGGCCGGATCCTGACCCAACCGGTGGAGATCGCCGGCTACCACCTGCCCGCGGGTGTGATGGTGGCGCCCGGGGTGGGATTGGTTCATTCCGATGACCGGATCTACCCCGATGCCCAGCGCTTCGACCCCGATCGGATGGTCGGCGCGACGTTGAGTCCGACGACGTGGCTACCCTTCGGCGGCGGAGCGCGCCGGTGTTTGGGGGCGACGTTCGCGATGGCCGAGATGCGGGTGGTGTTGCGCGAGGTGCTGCGCCGGGTCGAGCTGGCCACGACCACGGCCCACGGTGAGCGACCGAGGGTCAAGCACGTGATCCTGACGCCGAATCGCGGTGCGCGGATCACCGTGTCACGAGTCAAGACACCTCGGACTGCCGATGCCAGCATGACGGGCCACACGGCGTAACAAGCTGCACTGCATCAAGTCTCGACAAGTGCCCCTCGGTGGGTAGACAATCCACGGCCACGTTTCGAA
Organism: Mycobacterium pinniadriaticum; assembly: GCF_026242045.1. Taxonomy (GTDB): domain Bacteria; phylum Actinomycetota; class Actinomycetes; order Mycobacteriales; family Mycobacteriaceae; genus Mycobacterium; species Mycobacterium pinniadriaticum. The sequence goes on along the minus strand of NZ_JAPJDO010000022.1, from coordinate 55,497 downwards.
TTTGCCGATTCTGTGAATCATCTGCGTGCCGTTCCCAACCGAGAGAGGTTCCCAGTGAAGCGAATCGTGCACTTTGCCCTTGCAGCATCGGCGGCGGCTGCCGTTCTGAGCGGTTGCTCGGCCTCGGAGGTCCTCAACACCGGCGGCGACACCAAGTGCAAGGACTTCCTCACCCAAGACGAGAAGAAGCAGAACGACGAAGTCAGCAAGATGCTCAAGGACAACAGCGGGCAGGATCCCACGAATCTGGAAATCACTGCCACAAAGACCTCGGTCACGCTCTATTGCCAAACGCTGGGCAAGGAAGACACCAAGATTTCCGAGGCTCCGCACGGCTGACGCGCCTGTCACCTTGCGAACACCGGCGATAATTGGTGAAACGCGTTGATAAACCGCGCATTTCAGCCTGACGCCAGGGGTTCCGGGTCTCGACACGCCCACTGGCCCCGACTTGGCCAGCCATCGAACGTATGTTCTACTGGATGTCGTTGCCAGCCGCCGTCCACGAGGAGATCGACGTGACCATGACTGTAGACACCCACGCGCCGTCCGCCGAAGCCGAAACGCCGGAGGTGTTTCTTCGTCCGATCGGACCGACGAGCCCCGAGTCCTTGGCGCCTGCGTCGTCCGATTCCGCCGGGCCTGCGAAGGCGCCGGCCAAGAAGACCGCCAAGAAGACCAAGACGCTCGAGCTGACCCTCACGGTCACCGGTACCGCCGACGGTGAATGGCGCGCGGATCTCAAGCGCGGCAGCACATATGTGGCTCGCGACCTTGCGATCGCGGCGGCCGCCGTCTCACGGGCCGCCAAGGAACTGCATGAGGACCTCGCCACCCCCATCGACGAGGTCATTGAAGCGGCGCGCTCGGAGCAGGCCGCCAGGGTCGCTGCGCTCGAAGCCGAACTGGAGGCCGCCCGCCGGGCGCTCGCCGACCTGGACTGAGCCTCATCCTTGGCCCCTTCTGAAGCCAAGTGGCCGGAGGAATGCGCTCTGCGCTGGGCCTTTGTGAAGTGGTCCCGACTGGGATCGAACCAAGTGACCTTCCGCGTGTGAGGAGCATGACGCAGCGTTTCCCTAGGTCGCTGCTGAGCATAGGAATCGCGCTCCACCTGCGGAGATGCTCCACCCAGAACCTGGTCGGATGCGGGTTGAGTGGGAACTATGTGTGAAGTCCGGCGTGTCGCGTGTGAACTTTTCCGGGCGGCTACCACTGCTGCAGCCGTAGCTTCATCGTCTCCCCCACGCGCACATACGCAACCCCGCCGCCGCGTGAGGAAACCTCCCCCGCCGGCGGGCACTACCCGCTGCAGTGCCGCGTCCAGATCCACCACGCTGAGATAGACACACTCTGGCGTGGCGACCCGCCCCGCCCCGCGCCGCCCCGCCCCGCTCACGATGCGGCTGGCCCCGACGGGGATCGTCACAGTGCGGCCTTCGCTGCCGTCAGCGCGGACACCGGTCACCCGCTCGGGCGCAGGTTCGTCGACCGCTGCCGCGACCGCAGCGACGACGACATCGGCTTCGGTCTCGGGAACGAAGAGCAACAGTCCATCAAGAGAGTTCATGGCTCAGATGATGAACTGGTTCGGCCGGCAGACACGTCCGTGCCCCGGCCATGCCGGCGCCTACGGCCGCGACGCGAGCGGTGGTGACGTTCATCTGATTCTCCTGGGGTGTTCGGCTCTCGGAGAGGATTTGGACCGCCTCATTGACACCCAACTACTGTTCCGCGGATCAGGGCTTGCCCTGAGTCCGCCGATAAGCCGATCATCCGGCGGAACCCGCGTTCCCGGTACGCACGGGCGGATCCTCCGCGGAACCGCCTGCGCGATGCCCGCCAGCCGATCGGTCGCTAGGGTGGTCGCATGGTGATGGCTGACCGCCCGGAGGTTGAGACCGCATCGGTGCCGGTGACGGCATTGACTGTGGTCGGGCTCGCAGAGTCGATGCTCAACGGCTTGGCCAGGATTCCGTTCCGGCGGCCGTGGCAGGGTGGCAATGGTTTGCTGGGCAATCTCGGCCAGTCGGTCACGCGACAGGCGATCCGGTCCTTCATGGGGTACTCGATGGGACTGCCCATCGAGGAGTTCCGCTCGATGGAGAAGATTCTCGACGACCTCTGCCGGGTCGTGATGCCACCCTTCGTCGGTTTCGCCGACGGTGTCGAGATCAAGTCCGACAGCGTCGGCGGGGTCCCCGGTATCTGGTGCCGAGCCAAGTCCAGCTCCGATGCCTACCTCGAGGATGACGAGCAGCCCCGGGCGATCAAGGCGACCGTGCTCTATCTGCACGGCGGCGGCTATATCGGCACGTCTCCCAGCATGTACTCCGCCTTCGCGTCGTCGCTGGTACGGCTCACCGGATGTGAGGTATTCATCGCCGACTACCGGATGGCTCCCGAATTTCCCTTCCCCGCGGGTGTTCTCGATGCGGCGGACGTCTATCGCGGACTTCTCGACCGTGGCCTTGAGGCAAATCATCTGATCGTCGCCGGCGATTCGGGCGGCGGCGGATTGGCGACCTCACTGATCGCCCATCTGCATGTCCAGGACATCCCGATGCCGGCCGCGCTGGCGTTGTTCTCGCCCGAAATCGATCTGGACCTCAGCCATCCCTCGGTGACAGAGAATGCCGCGCACGACATCCTGCCGTGGAGTGTTCCGGTAACTCCGTATCTGCACGGCGTGCAACCCGACGATGCCCGGGTGTCGGCGGTCTACGAAGAACCTGATCCGACGTGGCACCCACCGACGTTCGTGTGCTGGGGCGCCGACGAGATGTTCCGGGACGGCATTCGCGAGTACGCCGAACGGCTGGAGAAGGCCGGCGTTCGAATCCGGGCGATGGAGGAGCCTGGGATGTTCCACGTATTCCCGATACTCATGCCCTGGGCCGAGCCGTCCAAGCGGGTCTTTCGCGCACTCGGGGACCTCGCCCAACGTGAGGTCACCCCGGATCCGACAGGCGAGCAGACGCACTGACGCCAACGGTGACAATCTGTCGACTCTGGTCGGCCGTTTGAACCGCTAGGCACTGGTTCCGCAGAATTAATTCCCATAATCTGTGTGCCCACCCATCCCACTGCGCACCGTTCCAATACCGCGTGCCGGGACCGCCGAGGGGGGGGCGGGATACCACCCTGGCGCCGTCATCGGGACTCGCAGACCAGCATCTCGGATCGCAGCTTCTACCTGCGGGAACAGTGCAGCTTTACCGTACCGGCACCGACGCGATCGCGGGCGTCGCCACACGACAGGCCTTCGCTGCCGCGACTTCGAGACGATTGTTGAGACTCTCGGACCCACGTTTATGAAACAGGCGGTTAGCGAACGCGCGTGCAGGGTCAGCTCGCCTTGCTTGGCGCTGGGCCTTTGTGAAGTGGTCCCGACTGGGATCGAACCAGTGACCTTCCGCGTGTGAGGCGGACGCTCTCCCGCTGAGCTACGAGACCCGGTACGCACACCATCAGAGGTGGCGATTCGCCGACCAGGAACACTAGCACGGCAAAGCCATCCGGCCAGAATGCGCTCGTCGCGGGGCCACAGCATCGGGATTTGTGTGGCTTCGGTTGCGTCGACTATTGTCGTCCTTCGCAGCGGGCGACGATCTCGTCCGAGGCGCGCGGATGTAGCGCAGTTGGTAGCGCATCACCTTGCCAAGGTGAGGGTCGCGGGTTCGAATCCCGTCATCCGCTCGAAGGTGCAAGTGGCATCAAACCCAACGGTGGAGTGGCCGAGTGGTGAGGCAACGGCCTGCAAAGCCGTGCACACGGGTTCGATTCCCGTCTCCACCTCCGAAGTTTTGCCCCGCGCGATTAGCTCAGCGGGAGAGCGCTTCCCTGACACGGAAGAGGTCACTGGTTCAATCCCAGTATCGCGCACCAGTTTCGATGCAGGTGAGCCGCAGTTTTGACAGGTAACGCTCAGCCCCTCCACCACATTTGCGCCACATCGATCTTCGAACGTCACGCATCCACCCACACCGTGGGGCCAACGACCCAACGACCCCGCCCGGCAATAGCCAGTGGTGATCGGGAATTTCGCTGCAGACCCTAAGCGCGCTCAGCGGTCATGTTCATGTCGACGGTGCCCTGGCACGCGCCGCTCAAGATCTCGGTGTGCATCGAGCCGGAAAGGGACCCGTCAGGTTGAGGCGTGTACCGCACGTTGGCGCGGGCTGGATTCCACTGGACCGTCTCGTCGGGCATCATGCACTCCCATTGGAAATCGCTGGCCTGCGTCCACGACGACCCATCCCAGGTGAACTGGACGGGCTGCGGCACCGTCGGGTTGCTCGGTGGCGGGCCGCTCGTGATCGTGGCAACGCACGTGCCGCTCGCACAGCTCGACTGGAATCCGTAGATCTCGGTGTGCTGCTGCTCGGGCTGACCAGCAGCCATACTCGTCCCGGCTTTTGGGCCGACGATGAACGTGATCGCGTACTCACCGTTCCAGGACGGCGAGTCCGCGCACGCAGTTACCGGAAGCCACAGGGCCATCGCGAGCGACGCGGCGCACAAACCGAGCAGTGTGCTCAGGCTGCGGCGATCCAAGTGAGCCACGGCTCGATACTAAAGCCGGAGAGAGGCCGAGCCGTCGCTTTTTGATTCCGAGGATTTGCAGGGCTAAACGAGCCAAACAAATTTGTCGTGGCCCTACGCACACCTTGTCTGGGGTTGCCTGCGCGGAGTCGCGCCGTGGGTGGTTACCGCGGCGGCCGCAAGGACGTTGCATATTCATGGATCCGCCAGGGCCAAAACCCCCAAGCCGCCGTGGCGGGTCCCGTTGTGTGACGATCCCGCCCCAGCAGAGGCGGGCAGCGATCTCGCCACCTGGTGAATTAGCGGAAGACGGCCCCGCAGTTCACCTCCGGTCCCAACTTCCGTGACAGCGCGTTCTGTTCGATATCGGCACCGCCCGACCTGTCAGATCGGTATCGACTCGGGCCACCAGGGCGGGATGTTGTCGACGCAAAGCGGTGCGGGATAGTCCCCGCCGGGATTGTGTTGCACTGCCACAGCGACCCAGACGACGACCAGTGTCGCGCACGCCGCACCAGCGCACGCCGCAATGGCCGCCCCCCGCCTACCGGTCCGGACGATCAGCCAGAACGCGAGTGCCCCCGCGACACCGCCAACGACCGCCACAGCGGGTGCGGTGAACAGCAGAAGGCCCAACGCGTTCGCCGACGAGTTGATCCCGACGTCGCAGGCAGCCCACATGCGAGATAGCAGCACCACGACGGCGATTGCCGAGAAGACGCCTGAGGTCAAACCGGCCGCGACGGCGGCGCCCCAGCTACGCATATGACCCCTCGAATCCGTCGCGCCCGTTCCAGCCCGCCCACGGGCACACCGCCGAGCACCCTGGGTGCGACCAGGACGACACTAGCCGCTGCCGGGTGGGTCGACGAGGTTGTCGCCGTCCAACCACACGTGCCCGGCACCGACCTTCAGTGGCCGGCGCAGGCTCGCCGCCCTGCTCGACCTCGGGCACCCGGCCCTCGCTCGCCTTTGCCTGAGTGCACGGCGCGCAGCGTCCGGGGCCTATGCCGTGACGGCTTCGCGAAGGTGATCACCGGCGAACGCCGAATCTGCCCTAATCTCGTTGTCACCCTTGGCAATACGCAGCGCTGGAGCGCACCGCTGCGAACCCGCCGTTCACCTGACCGTCAGGGCGTAGGCGATTAAGACAACTGTCGCCGCAAAGACCAGGGCGGCGACCACGTACTTGGCCGCCGGAGGCAAGTAGCCCTCACTATGGCGGGCGTCATACCTGAGTCGGCGCTGCAACCTGTGCCAGATTCGTCCGAACCAATCGACTAGCGTCACTGCCGGCACCCCCATCGGGGTTGTTGGAACTAGCTACCAACCAGAGGTAGTGAGGCTGTCGTCGCTAGTTTGGAAGTACGGCGCCATCACACGGGTATTCGTAGCCCTGTCGCCGGTATCGCTCTAGCCTACCACCGCAAGTCGGCGGGCAAACGGCGCCAGCTGCAGCACCGCAGAGGTCATCGAATTTTCCTACAGTCCAATATGTTTCGATGACGCTCAGGGAGGCAGGCACCGACGGCGGACCGGCCGAGTGCCCGCCAGCCACAACAAGACTGATAGTACTGAAAATCCCCCGCGCCAGGTCCCCAACCGTCGTAGTGCGCCAATGGACCCCAACCCCGAGGACTGCCATGACCGCTCTTGAGCAGCTGCCGTTTGACGCTGCTCACCCATCTCGACCAATGGCAGGCCCTGCTGGCCGACCCCGACCGGGTCGACCTTGCCCGTACCGGCGCCGCCCACGTCGGATTCGGCCACGGCCTGCACTACCGCGTTGGCGCCGCACTGGCCCGCCTGGAGCTGAAGACCGTCTACTCCCAGCACATTCCCCGGTTCCCGGCCCTGCGGCTGTGCGCGGACCCCTCGACCATGACCGGCGCCCCCATTCCCTGTCACACGGCCTCGTCGCACGGCCGGTGACCTGGTGGAGCACGCCTTTCCCAGTCGTCAATTTTTCTCCGCGAAGTCGGCTCCTGCAGCCGCCCGGTGTCGTACATTTCAGACGACGCAAAAACACAGCCGACCGGTCGGGTCCCGGTCAACCATCACCCCGGGCCGACCGTCATGAGCGGGTCTCCAGGGGTGGGCTACGCGAAGTGGCCACCCCCTTGGGCCACCGGCCCCCCGCCCCTGGGGACCACTTTTCCCGATCGCCTACAAGCTCACCTCGACGCCGCCCGCCGCGGGTTCGCCACCGGAGGTCAGTACGTCCCCCGGCGACACGTCGCTGCGGCCGAGCCCGGAGAACAGCAGGCCGACGTTGTCCCCCGCCACCGCCTCGTCCACCTTCTTGCGGAATTGTTCGACGGCCTCGACCATCACCGCACGGGCGCCGTTGATCCGCACCACGTCGCCGACCCGGACCGCGCCGGCCTCGACGCGCCCGGTGGCGACCAGACCGCGCCCTTTGATGAAGAAGACATCCTGCACCGTCAGACGAAACACGGGCTACCACCCCACCCCGGGCGGTTGGTCCTCAGTCCACAGGCAATCACCGCTCAGCGTGATGGTGAACAACTTGGGCAAGACCTCCAGCTGCAACTGCTCGCCCGGCGGACCCTCCGAATGCACCAGTGGGGCAAGCACTCCCGCGCTCACCACGGTGACCTGATCGGCGCCGCACACCGTGTCCGGGGCCAGCGGCTTGGCTGTCCACTGGCCCGAACGGAGGTTCGGATTGCGAAAACCCTGCCCGTGCAACGTGATCGCGGGCCCGTAGCTCAACCACGTGTCGGCCGGATCGAACGGCGTGTCGACGGGTGCCCAGCGGCCCGGACGATCCTGATCGGCCTGGCACACCAGGAAGTCCCGGCCGCCGGGCAGCTGCGTCATGGCGTTCGCGAAAGCCGACAGGCATGGGGCGCCAGCGGCCGGTACCGGATTGTCTGCGTGCGCGGGCACCGCCACGAGCGAGAACGCGGCGGCCACCGATGCCGTGGCTGCCAGCACAGCACAATGCCTCATTACCGCCCCATCCTCGCTCCGACCCGGCCTCAAGACTACGTCGGCTCGCGGACATGACCAAGAATGTCCGCACCCCGGAGGAGGCTCGTCATGCTAACCGAGTATCGGGATGCGCCGTTTGCGCGAAAGCCGGTGCAGTGCAGCCTGCATGACCCGGCGGACGTGAGCATCGACCTCAACGACATCAGCATCGTCGCCGTACTCGGCAATGACATCGATGGGCTTGAGCACCTCGGTGATGATCTTGGTGGGCAGCGGCATGTTCACCGGCACCAGCACACTGAGGCCGAACGGGAATCCGACGCTGATCGGCAGGATATCGGTTCGCCCCAGTCTGCGTTCCAGCCCGGCAAGGCGCAAGGCCCGGGCCAGCCACCGGCCCCGCGTCAGATAGAACTGGTTCTCCTGTCCCCCGATGGATACCGCCGGCACAATTGGCACACCGGCCTGTACCGCTGTTGTCACATAGCCCGTCCGGCCGCCGAAGTCGATGATGTTCTCCCGCACTGTCGGTCGGTAGACGTCGTAGTCTCCGCCGGGATACACCAGGGTCGTCGCCCCACTCGCCAACGCTGCTGCGGCGTTGTCCGGACTGGCGTGTACAACGCCGAGGTGCACCAGCAGCTCGGCGGCCGGCGGGTGGAAGAGCAGGTCATGCGCCAACACGTAGAGTGGGCGGTCATAGCCAAATTTGTCGTAGTAGTCGACGGCCAGCACCGCCGCGTCGGGCGTGACCACGCCGCCGGAATGATTGCAGACCATCAGGCTGGCACCGGCCGGGACATTGTCCAGACCGCGCACCTCAGACCGGTAGTAGACCTTGACGATCGGGCGTACCGCCGCCATCACACGGCGCGTCAACTCCCGATCCCACCTGCCGACTTCCACCGGCCCGACGTCGCTGTCGCCCACCATGCTCACGTCCTCGATCCAAGCCACAGGTTACGCCCGAGACCCGCGTCGGCGCGGCAAGCGGCGCGGACGCCCGCTAGCCGTACAGCTGGTCGATGTTGCCGTGGAAGTTCTCCACGACGGCCTTGCGCTTGAGCTTGAGGCTCGGCGTCAGATCGCCGGCCTCGACCGTCAATTCGCGGTCGATGATGGAGAACCGCTTGACCTGCTCCCACCGGTTGAGGTGCTTGTTGAGGGTCTCGACGTACTCCCCGATCATCGCCTTGGTCTTCTCGTCGGTGGCGATCTCGGAGAAGGACTTGCCCTCCAGGCCGTTTCGGTCAGCCCACTCCCTGATCGCCTCGCCGTCCAGGCTAACCAGGGCGACACAGTACGGCTTGCCCTCGCCGTAGATGATGATCTCGCTGGCGAACGGGCACAGACCCTTGAATGCCGCCGAGATCGCCGAGGGCGCGACATATTTGCCCTGTGAGGTCTTGAACATGTCCTTCTTGCGGTCGGTGATCCGCAGGTAGCCCTCGGCATCCAGCTCGCCGATATCGCCGGTGTGGAACCAGCCCTCACCGTTGATGGCCTCGGCGGTGGCCTCGGGCAGATCGTGATACCCGCTCATCACACCGGGCCCCTTGAGCAATACCTCGCCGTCGTCGGCGATCTTGACGTCGGTGCAGGGCAACGTCCACCCCACCGTGCCGAACCGGTAGGCCTCCGGGCGGTTCAGCGACGACGCGGCCGAGGTCTCGGTCAGCCCGTACCCTTCCAGCACGATCGCCCCGACGGCATCGAACCACTGGGCGACATCGCGATCCAGCGCCGCCGAGCCCGAGATGAAGAACCGCAACCGCCCGCCGAACCTCGCGCGGATGGTGGAGAACACCAGCCGATCGGCGATCGCGCGCTGCAGAGCCAGGCCCGCGCCGACCCGGTGACCGGCCTGGTTGGCGCGAGAGACCCGCAGGCCCACCTCGATCGCCCAGTCGAACATCCGTTTCTTGAAGCCACCCTCCTCGGCCATCGTCTCGATGATCCGGCCGTGCACCTTCTCGAAGATGCGCGGCACCGCACCCATGAACGTCGGCTTGACGACCGCCAGATTCTCGACGATCTTGTCGACCCGGCCGTCGATCACCGTCGGAAAACCCATCAGCAACGGCATCGCCAGCATCACCTTGCCGAACGAGTGGGCCAGCGGTAGCCACAGGTAGTTGAGGTCCTTGTCGGTCAGGACATGCAGTGACTCCAGCGCGGCGGCGGTGTACGTCCACGCCTCATGGTGAAGCCGCACCCCCTTGGGCTTGCCGGTGGTGCCGGAGGTGTAGATGAGGGTCGCCAGCTGCGTGGGCGGGATGGCCTCGATCCGGTCGACAACCGCGGTCGGGTTGTCCGCCAGCAACTGCTTGCCCAGTTGTTCGAGGTCGTCGAGGGTGATCACCCAGTCGTCCTGGCTCGTGCCGTCGATGATCACCACCTTCTCGACGGCCGGCAACTCGCCGCGGTGGGCGACCAGCTTGTCGACCTGTGACTGGTTCTCCGCCACCACAATCCGGCTACCGGAGTTGGCGACGATGAACGCCACATCCTCGGCGTTGGTGCTCGGATAGACCGTCGTCGTGGCCGCCCCGGCCGACAGGATGCCGAAGTCGACCACCACCCACTCGTAGCGGGTCCCCGACGCCAGCGCCACCCGGTCCTCGGGGTTGACCCCCAGGGCGATCAGCCCGGCCGCGATCAGTTCGACGCGGTCACCGACCTGCTGCCAGGTGACACTGGTCCACCCGTCATGGTCCGGATAGCGAAACGCTTCGCTGTTGGGCGTGGCCGCGACACGATCGAGGAACATCCGGGGCACCGACGGCGCCCGGTTGTCGATCTTGGTCATGTCGGGCCGCTCTTCGGATTTACGCAGGCCTGCCATGGCGCCGAGTTTATGGATTCCGCCGCGGTGCCGGTGGCGAATCGGGAAGCGTGGCGGGCGGGGGGCGAACACCCGCTGCCGTCAACCCACAGTTGACGGCAGCGATTCGTCAACTTACGGTTGACGGATGGAAGATCCGGTTCGCGTCGCCTACCCGATTCGCCTCGACGATTTCATCGATGCGATCAAGGGTGTTCACACCGACGCTCTCGAACAATTGACCGACGCGGTGCTGGCCGCCGAGCACCTCGGTGACCTCGCCGACCACCTGATCGGTCATTTCGTTGACCAGGCCCGTCGCTCGGGAGCCTCCTGGACCGACATCGGCAAGAGCATGGGCGTCACCAAACAGGCCGCGCAGAAGCGCTTCGTACCCAAGCCGCCCAACCTGACCGCCGACCTCGACCCAGCGCAGGGCTTCTCCCGGTTCACCCCCCGGGCCCGAGCCGCCGTCGTCGCCGCCCAGAACGCCGCCCACGAGGCCGGCAATGCCGAGATAACCGCCGACCACCTGCTGCTGGGATTGCTGACCGATCCGGCCGCACTGGCCACTACCCTGTTGCGTGCTCAGCAGATCACCCACGAGGCGGTCCGCGCGGCTGTCACGTTGCCGCCTCCCGCTACCGAGATGCCCGCCCTGATCCCGTTCGACGCGGCTGCGCGAAAAGCGCTGGAACTGACGTTCCGCGAGGCACTTCGCTTGGGCCACAACTACATCGGCACCGAGCACATGTTGCTGGCCCTGCTGGAAGCCGAGGATGACGACGGCACCCTGCACCGCCTGGGATTCGACAAGGCCCGCGCCGATATCGACGTCGTTGCGGCACTGCAGGCCCTCACACAGGGCTCGGGTCAACCGAAAACGAAGTAACGCAGCCACACGTACGGCACGGCGAGGCCGACGGTCAGCACGGTCACGATCACGCCTTTGCGGGTGAACTCCCAGAAGCTGATCGGATGGCCTTCCCTGGCCGCGATCCCCAGCATCACGACATTGGCGCTGGCGCCGACCGCGGTGAGGTTACCGCCGAAGTCGGCGCCGATCGCCAGAGACCACCACAGCGCTTGGCCGTGAACGGGATTGGTCACTGTCGCGGCGAGATCGGCGACCACCGGGCTCATCGTGGCGACGTAGGGGATGTTGTCGATCACCCCCGACAGGACGGCCGACACCACCAGGATCAACATTGCCGCCAGCAACGCGTTGCCACCGGTGAGCCGCCCGGCGAACTCGGCGATCTGTGCGATCACCCCGGTCTTCACCAGCGCGCCGACCAGGATGAACAATCCGGCGAAGAACAGCAGGGTCTCCCACTCCACGCTGCCCAGGTAGTGCATCCGCTGGACACCGGAGATGACGATCAGAACGCCGGCACCCAACAGGGCAACCACCGACGGCTCGACGTGGATGATCGAGTGGCCGATGAACGCGGCGAACACCGCAACCAGCACGACACCGCATTTGACGAGCAGCCGCACATCGCGGATCGCCTCCCGCTCGTTGAGCGACATCACCTCGGCGACCCGGTCGGGTTCGACGTCGAACGAGCCGCGGAACAACAGCGGCAAGGAGAGCAGGAAAACCACCAGCGCGATCAGCACCAGCGGGGCCAAGTGAACCAGAAAGTCGTTGAACGACAGACCTGCTCGGCTGGCGATGATGATGTTGGGCGGGTCGCCGATCAGCGTGGCGGTGCCGCCGATATTGGAGGCGAACACCTCGGCGAGCAAGAACGGCACCGGGTTGACCGACAATCGTTCGCACACCAGCAGCGTCACCGGCACAATCAGCAGCACCGTCGTGACGTTGTCGAGCAGCGCGGAGGCCGCGGCGGTGATCAAGGCCAGCAGAATCATGATCCGCAAGGGAGATCCTTTGGCCCGCTTGGCCGCCCAGATCGCCGTGTATTCGAACACCCCGGTTTGGCGCAGCACGCCGACGATCACCATCATGCCCAGCAGCAGGAAGATGACGTTCCAGTCGATGCCGGTTTCGTGGGAGTAGAAGATGTCATCGGAGCCCACGACACCGAGCGCCACGACCACCGCGGCACCACCGAGTGCGGCTTTGACTTTGTTGATCCGCTCGGTCGCGATGAGCAGATAGGCCACGGCGAACACCGCGAGAGCGACCACGGCCATGATTACCGCGCCCCCCGCAGCGTCATCAAACCTGCAACGCCACTTCCAGCAGCCGGGAGGCGGTGATCACGCCGACGAGCTGTTTGTCGGCCACCACCGCGACCAGCGGGGAGTGTTCGCGCGCCATGATCGCAGCCACCTCGACGATCGTGTCGTCGACGTTGACCGTCTGCATCGGCGGCGGTGATTTCGGCAGCACCTGTTCGACCGACCTGCCACCCAGCTTGTCGGCGACCCGGTCGGCCGCCTGCTCGCCCAGCACCCCCGCCAGCGACGGATCGTCCTGGATGTAGGCGGGGACCAACAGCCGCACCACCTGCCACGCCGGCAGGATGGTCAACGGCCGCCCCTGCGGATCGGTGACCACCAACCCGGGCAACCGCTGCTCGGCCATCAGCCGCACGGCATCCAGGGCACCGGAATCCAATGCGACGACGGGGAATTGTTCGGCAATCTGCTCTGCGCGCACCCTCAAACAGTACGTCTCGCGTCGGCGTGGGATGGTCAGTCACGCATTCTCCGGTCATGTGTGTTGGTTGCCCACGGCTTGGCCGGGGTCGGGTTGGCCGGTGGGCAGGTTGTCGGGCGGCTCCACACGCAGCATCCGGGCCACCGGGACGTCGGTCGACGAATGCAGCACGATCGACAGCGCGATGGTGACGGCGACGAGGTCGAAGACCAGGCGATTGTCGGGAATGCCGGACTGCAATACCAGCAGGCCGTAGACCACCGAGGCAAATCCCTTGGGTCCGAACCACGCCGCGGTGAGCCGCTCCCGGCGCGGCATCTGGGTGCGCACCAGTGACACCAGCAGCGACACCGGGCGCACGACGACAATGGCGAGGATCGCCAGCAGCCAGCCCTGCCAGCCCAGGTGCGAGAGCCGGTCGGGGGTGATCAGCGCACCGAACACCAGGAGCGCGGCGAACTTGGTGAGCTCGGCCAGCAGGTCGCCGAACGGCTCGAATCGTTCCGCCACGACCGGGTCCAGCGTCGCCAGGGTCGAGCCCGCCGCGAACGCGGCGAGATAGGGGTTGGCATGGGTCAGATGGCAGCAGGCGTACACGACGATCGCGATGGCCACCGGCCCCAGCGGCTGTAGCCGTGGCTCGGCGGTGAGTATCTTGCTGCGCCAGGCCAGCGCCACCAGCGCGGCGACCGCGAAACCGAGCACCAGCCCCAGCAGCAGTTCGCCGAGCACCTGAGTCCAGTGCGAGCTCTCGTGCTTGGCCGTGGCGAGGAAGATCAGCACGAACGGCAGGGCCAGACCGTCGTTGAGCCCGGATTCGACATTGAGCAGCCGGCGCAGACGCAGCGGGATATCCGAACGGCCGACCAGCGCGGCGGCGAACACCGGGTCGGTCGGCGACAGGACGGCACCGAGGAGGAAAGCGGTGGGCCAATCCAGCCCGGCCAGGAAATGGGCGGGAACCGCGATGCCGACCATCGTCAACGGCATCCCCAGCCCGAGCGCACGCCCGGACAAGGTCCAGTTCTCACGCAGCGCACGCATGTTGGCGCGCTGTCCGTCGGTGAACAACACGGTGAACAGCGCGATGTCGGCCAGCTGGGCGACCATGGCGTGTTCCGGGCCGAGGTCGACGATGTCGAACCCACCGGGTCCGATCAACGCACCGGCCAGCAGGAACATCAGCGCGGTGGACAGCACGGTCCTGGCCGCGACGCCGGACAGCGACACACTGAGCAGCAGGACCGCGCCAAATGCCAGGACTAGCGCCACTCCGGAGTCTCCACATCCCCATCCGAGTCGGCGCCACTCAGCGCGACTGCCGACCAGACTTCCCGGCACACCACCCGTAAACATGCCGTATCGGCGGGTCCCGGGCAACCGCGCGGGGCCAGGCTTGGGCTACCCGCCCATTCCACCGTCGGCGGTCGGGTGTTCTGGGACTGCTACCGCGAGGAGCTGTTCACGGTGCTTCTGGTCAACCCCACAGTCGGCGCTTCTTCCATCCCTTTTCATCGCCTTCGACCTCGGTCCACTGCCCGGAGACGTATCTGTGCTGCCCTTTCACGCCAATTCTCACGACGTCGAGCGTGCCATCATTGTGCTTGACATAGGCGTCACCGAAACGCATGTACTGCACGCTTCCGCCATCGGGCAACCTCACGGTAACGGTCATGGTTCAAACCTCCAGGTATGCCGACGAACGTCGGCAGGATCACGGTGATCGAGCTTGTCCGCTCCCAAGACACGACGACCGGGCGCGCGAGTGTGGTTGGTGAGGCTGGGCGCTACGGCCAGTTCGCTCGCAGCTTTGTCTCCGAGTTTGCGGTGACGCCCGATGGTGTGCTGATCAGATCGAAACGGCGACGATACGACGTGCGGGTCGGTGTCGGCGGAACCATGGATTCCCTACTCTGTCGAACATGTTCGCTCGCAACCGAGCTGCCCGATACCCTCGACAGTACGCCAAATCTCGTCATTGAACTTGACTATCGCCCACGTCATGCGAATGACCTTGTTTTCCAATGGCTCTCAAACTGGTGCGAGGCCAGGCCCGCCACCCACCCGGACATCGGAGCGTAGGGTTCGGGACATCGGGACCACCACGGCCCCACGATCAAGGGCCACCCATGTCTGACACCACGCTCAACCGAACCACGACCAAAACGCCCGGAATGCAACAGAGCGAGACGCGTGCCGCCCAACTCGGCGAACCAGCAGCTGCGGGCTCGCGCACCCGGGCCTGACCATGTCCCGAATTGTTGATACACAACAGCTTTCGCTGGGAGTCTTTGCCCGTTCGGGCAAGGAGAACGAGCGGAGATTACCCATTCATCCGGCGCATCTGGGCAGGATCGATCCTGCGGTCCGATCGCGGATATTCCTCGAACACGGCTACGGCTCGGACTTCAGCTCCACCGACGAAGCGCTGGGCCAACTCGTTGGTGGCATCGGCACCCGCGAGCAGCTCATCGCCGATTGTGACGTCATTCTCGTGCCCAAAGTCCAGGCCCAAGACCTCACCGAAGTACGTGAGCGACAAGTCGTACTGGGCTGGCCGCACTGTGTGCAGGATGTTGCGCTGACACAGGTCGCCATTGATCGGCAGCTGACGCTGATCGCCTTCGAGGCGATGAATCACTGGCGGCCCGACGGCGGGTTCGAGTTGCACGTCTTTCACAAGAACAATGAGCTCGCGGGCTACTGCTCGGTGTTGCACGCCATGCAGCTGGTCGGGCTGACCGGCAGCTATGGGCGTCGCCTGCAGGCCACCGTCATCGGATTCGGCGCGACCGCCCGCGGCGCCGTCACCGCCTTGAACGCCCACGGCGTCGACGATGTGCGGGTACTGACCAACCGTGACGTCGCCGCCGTCGGTTCGCCGATCCACTCCACCCAGATGGTCCAGATGGGCCACCACCCGGACACGCCCGACCGAATCTGGGCCGACGCAGCAGACACCCCGATCCCAGTAGCCCGATTCCTCGCGGACAGCGACATCGTCGTCAACTGCGTGCTGCAGGACCCCAGCGCGCCGCTGATCTTCGTCACCGAGTCGGAACTGGCCGCCTTCGCCGCGGGCAGCCTGATCGTCGACGTCTCGTGTGACGCGGGCATGGGCTTCAGCTGGGCGCACCCGACATCCTTCGCCCACCCCATCATCGAGGTGACCGATGGCGTGTACTATTACGCCGTCGACCACAGCCCGTCCTTGTTGTGGAACTCGGCGACATGGGAGATCAGCGAGGCGCTGTTACCACACATCGAAGCGATTTTGGCAGGGCCGGCGGGGTGGAACATGAGCCCGACGATCTCTCGGGCCGTCGAGATCGGCGACGGTGTCATCCTGAATCCGAAAATCCTGGCGGTCCAGCACCGCGACAGGTCCTATCCGCATCCTGTTCGCGACGACCGGTTGCCGCGCTCACGTCAAAATCCTTGGGCGAAGTCGACTTCAGCTGATCATGGCTGTGGCCCTACTGGCTACCTGCGGGTGGACCGCCAAGGTGACAACGCACCAGAGCGCGATAATCACGATGTAACCGACGTGCACCCAAGGAAGTGACTGTGCCATCACCGCAGCGACGCCACCCCGCCGTGTCGGCATCGGCGCGCGAGACCATGACAACTCACTCGGTCGACGATGCGGCCGATACCGATATCGAGGAGCTCGCCGAGGTCGCCGCCGCCACCTTCCCGCTCGCCTGCCCACCAACCTCGCCGCCGGGTGAGATCACCGCCTTCATCGCTGCCAACCTGTCGCGGCAGCGCTTCGCCGACTACCTGGCAGACCCATCGCGCACCGTGTTGACAGCCCGCGAGCATGGCCGAATCGTCGGCTACGCCATCCTCGTCGACGGCATCGGTGACGACGCCGACGTCGCCCGGTCGGTCACCATTCGGCCCGCCGTCGAGCTGTCCAAGATCTACGTGTTGGCCGACAGCCACGGCTCGGGGGTCTCGGCGGGGTTGTTGGCCGCCGCCATCGATCGCGCCGGCGCGGCCGCGGCCCGCTGCATATGGCTGGGCGTGAACCAGGAGAACATTCGGGCGCAACGGTTTTACGCCAAACACGGATTCACGATCGCCGGTACCAAAACGTTCAAGATGGGCACGAATACCGAGCACGACTTCGTGATGGTCCGCGGGGTCTGACCTCCCCGCGCCGCGCCGACTGCGCCCCTGATTTAGCCGAGTGGTCGTAGGGTGAACCCCGTTGGCTGATCGCCCTACGCCGGATCTAGCCGAAAGGACGCGCGGTGGACGTTGGCTCGGTCTCCGGCCCGGACGACCATGTCGGTCGGGATCTGTCCCGGGTGGACTGGGCGGCGACCCCGCTGGGGGTTCCCGACAGCTGGCCGCAGAGCCTGCGAACCGCCGTCAGCATCCTGCTGTCGTCGCGCTTCG
Source organism: Mycobacterium pinniadriaticum (assembly GCF_026242045.1). Lineage (GTDB taxonomy): Bacteria > Actinomycetota > Actinomycetes > Mycobacteriales > Mycobacteriaceae > Mycobacterium > Mycobacterium pinniadriaticum. The sequence goes on along the minus strand of NZ_JAPJDO010000022.1, from coordinate 38,134 downwards.
CCATGTGGATGGCGTGGGGACCCGATCTGACATTCTTCTGCAACGACGCCTATCGGCGCGACACCCTGGGAGACAAGTACCCCTGGGCGCTGGGCCGGCCATCCCGGGAAGTCTGGGCCGAGGTGTGGGATGACGCCGGCCCCCGCATCGACCATGTGCTGACCACCGCCCAGGCCACCTGGGACGAGGGACTGCTGCTGTTCCTCGAACGGTCGGGCTATCCCGAGGAGACCTACCACACCTTCTCCTACAGTCCGCTGCGCGATGAGACGGGCCAGGTCGTCGGCATGCTGTGCGTCGTCAGCGAGGACACCGACCGGGTGATCGGCGAGCGCCGGATGGCCACGCTGCGCGACCTGGGCTCCGATCCGTCATCGGTGCGCACCGAACCGGAGATGTTGGCCTTCGCCGCCCACCAGCTCGAGCGCAATCTCTTCGACCTGCCGTTCACCCTGACCTATCTGTTCAACGACGACGGGACTGCGCACCTGGCCGGATCGACCGGGATCCTGGCCGGCCACCCGGCCGCCCCGGTGATGCTGCCCGCCGATACCTCGGCGGTCTGGCCCGCCGACGAAGCGGCCCAAGGTAAGTCGGTGCTGATCGGCCTCGCCAGCGCCCCCTTCGCGGACCTGCCGACCGGCCGATGGCAGTACCCACCCCGCCAAGCGCTGGTAGCACCCCTGCTGGCGCAGAGCGGCAAGCCGTCCGGCTTTCTGGTCGCCGCCCTGAACCGCTTTCGCCCGTTCGACGACGACTATCGCGCCTTTGTCGCCCTGGTGGCCGGCCACATCGCGACCGGGATCTCCAACGCCCGCAGCTTCCGCGACCAGCAGCGCCGGGTCGAGGAACTCGCCGAACTGGACCGGGCCAAGACCACGTTCTTCTCCAACATCAGCCACGAGTTCCGCACGCCGATCAGCCTGATCCTGGGTCCGGTGAACGAGCTGCGTACCCGCGCACCCGCATTGGACGAACGCGCCCAGAAGGAACTGGACGTGATCGAGCGAAACGGGTTGCGCCTGGCCAAGCTGGTCAACACGTTGCTGGACTTCTCCCGCATCGAGGCCAACCGGGTGCAGGCCCATTACGCGCCGGTCGATCTGGCCGGCGTCACCGCGGAATTGGCCAGCGTTTTCCGCTCGGCGGTCGACCGCGCGGGGCTGGCGCTGATCGTGGACTGCGAACACCTGGACGAGCCGGTGTACCTGGACCACGACATGTGGGAGAAGGTGGTCCTCAACCTGCTGTCCAATGCGCTGAAGTACACCTTCGAGGGCACGATCACGGTGCGGGTGGCCCGCGGCACTGACGAGGCGGTGGTGACCGTCGCCGACACCGGCGTCGGCATCTCCGCCGCCGAGATGCCCAGGTTGTTCGAGCGGTTCCACCGGATCGAGAGTGCCCGCTCTCGTTCGACCGAGGGCAGCGGCATCGGGTTGGCCCTGGTGAAGGAACTCGTCGCGTTGCACCGCGGCACGATCACCGCCGAGAGCACCGAGGATGTGGGCACCACGTTCCGCGTCCGGCTGCCGCTGGGTACCGCCCACCTGCCCGCCGACGCGCTCACCAAACCGGGAACGAATCGCACGCCCTCGGGTATCGCCGAACCCTTTGTGGCCGAAGCGCTGCGCTGGCTGCCCGACGACGATCCCGACGCCATGTCCGAGGTGTCGGACTTGCCGCCGTCGACCACCGCCGTGATCCGCGTGCTCGTCGCCGACGACAACGCCGACATGCGCCAATACCTGCTCCGACTGCTCCGTGGCGCCGGCTACCAGGTCGACGCGGTAGCCGATGGCCAACACGCGCTGGACCGGATCCGCGCCGATCCGCCCGATCTGGTGGTCAGCGACGTGATGATGCCCCGACTCAACGGTCTGGCTCTGGTGGCGGCCCTGCGCATGGATCCGCGCACCGTCGGTGTTCCGGTGCTGCTGCTGTCGGCCCGGGCCGGCCAGGAGGCCTCGATCGAGGGGTTGCGCGCCGGCGCCGACGACTACCTGGTGAAACCGTTCGCCGCCGCGGATCTGCTGGCGCGGGTACGGGCGAACGTCGAACTGGCCCGGCTTCGCAGCCACCACACCCGGTGGCGCCAAGCCCTGGTCGAATCGTTGCAGGAAGCGTTCTTCATCTGCGACGAAGTCGGCGCCGTCATCGAGATCAACAACGCGTTCACCGACATCCTCGGCTTCGGCCCGGAGGATCTGCCTTATGCCCCCGAGCATCCCTGGTGGCCGGACCCCGAAACCCAGCCCGAGGCCCACCAGCAGATCGTCGACGCGTTCGCCGGCATCCCCGATCACCCGCACGGTAGCTACACCGTTCCGGTGAATCATCGTGACGGCCATCGGGTGTGGATCTCGGCCAACATCGCCCACGCCGAGGACCCCGACACCGGCCGCGGTGTCATGGTCGGAACATTTCGCGACGTAACCGCCGAGCATTACAGCGGCCAACGCCAGATCGCCTTGGCCGCGTTGAATCAGCAACTGGTACAAGCGGATACCGTTGACGATGCACTGCGCGCCGCGGTCGAACAGCTGCGTTCCCAATGGTCGGCCCGCCGCATCCTGGCCGCGGTCTTCCCAGTCCGCGGTGGCGTCGCAACGGTGTCGGAGACCCCGGAACTCTTTGGCGACACCGACAGCGCGCACTGGATCGCCCTGCCCGAAGCGATCGTGGACCGGATCACCGCCATCGCCGGCAGCGGCGACCTGCTGACCGCGGACACCGAGGTCGCCGGTTCGGCGGGCATCGCCCTTCAACACCCGCGCGGCATTCTCGTGATCTGGCTCGACCTGCCCGCAGAGCGGCCCTTCACCGCCGAAGACCAGACGCTGCTGGCGGTGCTGGCCGGGCGCCTCGGACAGGGCCTGCAGCGCGTTCACCAGTTAGATCTACAACGCGAAACGGCTCTGGCACTACAACACTCGATCCTGGGACCAGCGTACCTACCGTCCGGCTTCGCCGTGCGTTACCAACCCGCGTCGCATCCGCTGCAGGTCGGCGGCGATTGGTACGACGTGGTTGCTCTGGACGACGGGCGCATCGCCCTGGTCGTCGGCGACTGCGTCGGCCATGACTTGGCAGCGGCAACCGTCATGGGGCAGCTGCGCAGCGCCTGCCGTGCACTATTGCTCGAACGATCCAGTCCCGCAGCTACATTGGCGGGTCTGGACCGGTTTGCCTCGCGCCTGCCCGGCGCGCAGTCCACCACCGCGTTCTGCGCGATCCTCGACCCCGACACCGGTGAACTGTCCTATTCCAGTGCCGGACATCCGCCGGCGATCCTGGTCTGCGCCGACGGCACCACCCGCCTGCTCGAAGGTGGGCATTCCATCGCGCTGGGCATCCGCCCGGACCGGGCACGCCCCGAAGCTCAGCTGACGATACCGGCGCAGGCGACCCTGCTGCTGTACACCGACGGCCTGGTGGAGCGCAGGTATCGATCACTCGACGACGGAATCGACGGGGCGATCAATCTCATTCGCGCCGACAGCTCGCTGGACCTCGACCCGCTGGCCGACCGGCTCATGCACCGCCTGGCCCCGCCGGGCGGTTACCAAGACGACGTCGTCTTGCTGCTCTACCGCCATCCCGCTCCGCTGGAAGTGACCATCCCGGCCGACGCCGTTCATCTGGCCCCCGCCCGCGCCGCGCTGCGGGAATGGCTGAGCTCAGCCGGTATCGATCACGAGCAGGCCCAGGACGTGCTGGTCGCCGCGGGTGAAGCCGTCACCAACTCCATCGAACACGGCTACCGCAACATCGAGGGCGGCACCATCACCCTGCACGCCAGCTCGGAAGTCGACCAGTTGCGCCTGACGATCACCGACACGGGCTCGTGGAAACCGAAGCAAACCGGCTACACCCATCGCGGCAAGGGCATTCAGATCATGCAGGCACTGATGGAGGACGTGTCTATCGTCCGCGACACCACCGGTACCGTCGTGCGCCTGTCGACCAGGATCCGCCGATGAGCACGCCGTTGACCATTCGTACCGATCGAGGCGCCGACGGCCGGCCGGTGTTGTTCGCCACCGGCGAGATCGACGCCAGCAATGTGGCCGACTTCGCCGAGGCGCTGCACGCCGGAGCCGCCAACGGCACCGATGTCCTCACCGTCGACCTCAGCGCGGTCGACTATGTGGACAGCGCGGCGATCAATGCCCTTGCGCCCCATGCCGAACAGCTTCACATCATCGCCAACCCGGTACTGATGCGGGTGCTTCAGGTAAGCGGCCTGACCGAACTCGCCAAGATCTCACCGGCAACCGATATCTGATCCGAGACCTAAAGCCCCCCAGGACTGGTCAGCGCCAGCAGCCGCGACGTCGCCCTCAGGTACTTCTTGCGATAGCCCCCGGCGAGCATCTCCTCGGAGAAGATGGTGTCCAGCTTGGTTCCGGAGGCCACAACCGGAATGCCGGCGTCATAGAGCCGGTCGGTCAAAGCCACCAGACGCAGCGCCACGTTCTGATCGTCGATGGGGTGCACCCCGGTGATGTGCACGACCGACACCCCCTCGATCAGGGTGAGGTAGCGCGAGGGGTGCATGGTCGCCAGGTGCGCGCACAACGCGTCGAAGTCGTCGAGGGTGGCGCCGGCAACCCCTGCCGCCCGTGCCGCGACGTCGGCGTCGGTGAGCGGTTCGGGCGCCGGCGGCAGGCCGCGATGGCGATAGTCCGGACCTTCGATCCGTACGGTCGTGAAAATGCTTGCCAGGGTGTTGATTTCACGCAGGAAGTCCTGCGCGGCGAAACGCCCCTCGCCCAGCTGCCCGGGAAGGGTGTTGGATGTCGCCGCGATCGACACCCCGCGCTCGACGAGCTGGGACAACAGCCGCGCGATCAGCGTCGTGTTGCCCGGGTCATCGAGCTCGAATTCGTCGATGCACACCACTGTGTATTCGGCCAGCAGATCGATGCACTCGACAAAGCCGAAGACGCCGGCCAGCTGGGTGAGCTCCCCGAAAGTCGCGAACGCCCTGGGGTGTTCGGCCGAGGCGGGCAGCTGCCGATAGGACGACGCCAGCAGATGGGTCTTGCCGACACCGAACCCGCCGTCGAGGTAGATCCCCACCCCTGGCAGGGTTTCCCGCTTGCCGAACAGCCTCTTCCTACCGGCACGGCGACGCTGCGCTTCGACGCAGAACGCCCGGCACGCATCCACGGCAGCGGCCTGAGTGGGCTCGGCGGCGTCGGGACGATAGGAGTCGAAGCTGACGTCGGCGAACGTCGGCGGCGGGATCAGCTGAGCCACCAGCCGTTCCGGGGAGACCGTCGGATGCCGATCGACGAGGCGGTCCATGACAGGCACCCTATCGGCCCGGTTAGTCCCCCGGTCGCTTCGCTCCTGCCCGCCGTGTCGCTCCCCCGGTCGCTTCGCTCCTGCCCGCCGTGTCACTCCCCCGGTCGCTTCGCTCCTGCCCGCCGCGTGCTGCAATCGTTGTTATGCCCGACCCGAGCCCGAACGACCCCGATGGGACGCACTTCACACTGCTGGGGGAAGACGACGGCCCCGGCCGTTTCGTCGACGAAGACCGGCTCGCGCAGCTCTATGCCTACCCCGCCGACGTCACCGGCTGCGTGGTTCGGGGCAACATGATCACCAGCCTCGACGGCGGCGCCTCGACCGACGGAACATCGGGCGGCCTCGGCGAAGCGGGTGACCGGCGGCTCTTCCGGGTGCTGCGCGAGCTCGCCGACGTCATCGTCGTCGGTGCCGGCACCGCGCGGGCCGAAAACTACTCCGGCGCGCAGATGACCCTCACCCAACGCAGCAACCGGCAGCGGCGCGGCCAGAGCGAGGTGCCACCCATCGCCTTGGTCACCCGCTCCGGGCGCCTCGACCGCGACGTGCCGGTGCTGACCCGCACCGAAGTGGCGCCGCTGGTGCTCACCTGCCGTGACGCCGCGGCCGACGCCCGGTCTCGGCTCGGCGGTGCCGCCGAGGTGATCGCTTGTTCGGCCGCCGATCCCGCCGAGGTCGACCCCGGGACGGTGTTGACCGCGCTGGCAGAACGGGGGCTGCCCCGGGTGCTGTGCGAAGGCGGACCGACGCTGATGGGCACGTTCATCGAACACGGCCTGCTCGACGAGCTGTGCCTGACCACCGCACCGATGCTGGTCGGCGGGTCCGCGCCACGCATCGTCACCGGCGCCGGCCACGTGCTGGCGAAGATGCGTCGACAACACCTGATCTCCGACGCCGAGGGCTATCTGTACGGGCGCTACACCCGCGCCGGCTGAGCGATGCCCGGCGGCGGTGTCGCTACTGTGGTGGGCATGCGCGATCGTCGGGTCTGGGCCTCCCGAGCCATAGTCAGCCTCGGCACCGCGGCGCTGACGGCTTTGCTCACCGGATGCGCGCCGTGGCTGGCGGCGAATCCGCAGTTCGCCAGCGACAAGGCGCACAATCCGCCCGGAACCACCACCACCGCACCGGCCGGCGGCCCGCCCGCCATCGCGGCTCCCAAGAACGAGCTGGGCTGGAAGGACTGCACGTCGAGGATGTTCGGGGACGCCGGAGTGCCTGCCGCCCCGGGTGTGATCCTGGAGTGCGCCGACTATGACGCCGACCTGGACCCCATCGCCGGCGCGACCGGAACACTGAGCATCGGGGTGGTGCGCGCCCGGTCGGTGCAGACCCCACCCGACGCCGGGCCGCTGGTGTTCACCACCGGCACAGACATCCCGTCATCTCTGCAGCTGCCGGTGTGGCTGTCCCGGTCGGGAGCCGACGTGCTCAAGAGCCATCCCATCGTTTCGGTGGATCGCCGCGGCATCGGCATGTCCAGCCCGGTGGATTGCCGCGACGCGTTCGACCGGCAGGAGATGCGCGACCAGGCCCAGTTCGAGTCCGGCGACGACCCCGTGGCGAACCTCGGTGCGATCACCATGACGGCGACAACGAGCTGCACCGACACCATCGCCCCCGGGGACTCGGCGTACGACAACGCCCGCGCCGCCGAGGACCTCGAGCGACTCCGCAGCACCTGGGACGTCCCGGCGCTGGCGCTGATCGGGGTCGGCAACGGTGCGCAGATCGCACTGGCCTATGCCGGTTCACACCCCGACAAGGTGGCCCGCCTGGTGCTCGACTCCCCTGTCCCGCCCGGCGTCGACGCCGAAGCGGCGGCCGAAGAACAGGTCAAGGGTCAGCAGGCCGCCCTCGACGCGTTCGCCGCGCGATGCGTTGCGGTCAATTGCGCGCTCGGGCCCGACCCGAAAGGTGCCGTTGATGCGCTGCTGTCCTCGGCCCGTGCCGGCCGGGGCCCCGGTGGCGTCTCCGTGGCGGTGCTGGCCAACGCGATCGTCACCGCCATGGGCTATCCGAGCGGAGACCCGGTCGGCAGCACCCTCAGCCTGGCCAACACCCTCGCGGCGGCCCGCAACGGCGACACCAACCAGCTGAACAGCCTGATCAACCAGGCCGAGGCGACGCGCGACAGCGACGGCCAGTTCGTCAACACCTGCAGCGACGCCCTGAACCGCCCGACCCCCGACCGGGTACGCGAACTCGTAGTCCAGTGGGGCAAGATCTACCCCCAATTCGGCACGGTCGGTGCACTCGGCCTGGTGAAATGCCTGAACTGGCCCAGCGGCGCGGCCCCCAAAGAACCCAAGGACCTGAAGGTCAACGTGCTGCTGCTCGGCGTGCAGAACGACCCGATCGCCGGCAACCAGGGCGTGCCCGCGTCGGCGGCCACGGTCATCAACGCCGGCGCGGCCAGCAAGCGGGTGATGTGGCAGGGCCTCGGGCACGGGGCCAGCGTCTACTCGGCGTGCGCCCTGCCGCCCATGATCAGCTATCTCGACAGCGGCGACATGCCGCCCACCGACACCTACTGCCCCGCCTGAGCGTCTGACGCATCGCGCCGGTGTACGGTGCGGACGTGGCGCTAGCTGACTCCAACCATTCCCGCGTCGCTTCGCTCCTGCCCGCCGGCGTGCTGAAGGCTTTCCGTCCCCGCACCGGCCCCGCGAGCACGGCGACGGTGCTGCGTTCGGCACTGTGGCCGATCGCGATCATGTCGATCATTCATCGCAGCTACGTGCTCTCCAGCAACGGCTACATCACCGACGACTTCGGCCCGGTGTACCGGGCCGTCTCGAACTTCCGCCGCGGGCTGGCCATCTACAACGAGCACTTCGACTACGTCGACCCGCACTATCTGTATCCGCCGGGCGGCACGCTGTTGATGGCACCGTTCGGTTACCTACCGGTCTTCGCCTCGCACAACTGGTTCGTGTTCTTCAACACCGTGGCGATGATCATCGCGGCCTGCCTGCTGGTCCGGTTGTTCAACTTCTCGCTGACCTCGGTCGCGCTACCCGCGCTGCTGCTGGCGATGTTCTGCACCGAATCGGTGACCAACACCTTGGTCTTCACCAACGTCAACGGCTGCATCCTGCTGTGCGAGGTGTTGTTCTTCCGGTGGGTGCTCGACGGGAAGGTTTCCCACGAGTGGTGGGCCGGTGTGGCGATCGGGCTCTCGCTGGTGGTCAAACCCCTGCTGGGCGTGTTGCTGCTGTTGCCGTTGCTGAACCGGCAGTGGCGGGTGCTGGTGACGGCGCTCGCCGTACCGCTGGCCTTCAACGCCGCGGCCTGGCCGCTGGTGGCCGATCCGATGGACTTCGTCAAACGCACACTGCCCTACATCTTCTCGACGCGGGACTACTTCAACAGCTCGGTGCTGGGCAACGGGGTGTATTACGGGCTGCCGATGTGGCTGATCCTGTTGCTGCGGCTGATTTTCCTGGCGCTTGCCGTGGTGAGCCTGTGGCTCCTGTACCGCTACTACCGGCAACGCGACCCGCTGTTCTGGATGCTGACCTCCTCGGGTGTGCTGCTGATCGCGTCCTGGCTGGTGCTCTCGCTGGCCCAGGGCTACTACTCGATGATGTTGTTCCCGTTCCTGATGACCGTGGTGCTGCCCAACTCGGTGGTGCGCAACTGGCCGGCCTGGTTGGCCACCTACGGGTTCTTGACCATGGACTTCTGGTTGATGTGGCGCTGGCCGACGACCGGACGGTTCCTGGAATACATGAAGATCACGTACGGCTGGTCGCTGATGCTGGTCGTGGTGTTCTGCGTCCTCTACTTCCGCTACGCCGACGCCAAATCCGAGCGCAGACTAGCTGACGGTATCGATCCGCCGTGGATGCGCGAACCACGAGCCGACACCCCACACGCGGTACCGTGAACGCATGAGTTCGATTCCCGGTCCGAAGCTGGAACTGACCGACGACGAATGGCGCAAGCGGCTGAGCCCTGCCGAGTACGCGGTACTCCGCCAGGCCGGCACCGAGCGCCCGTTCAGCGGCGAGTACACCGACACCAAGACTGAGGGCATCTACGCCTGCCGGGCGTGCGGCACCGAATTGTTCCGCAGCACAGAGAAATTCGAGTCCCACTGCGGCTGGCCGTCATTCTTCGACCCGTCCCACTCCGACGCGGTGATCCTTCGGCCGGACGACTCGATGGGCATGCACCGGGTGGAAGTGCTCTGCGCACACTGCCACAGCCACCTCGGGCATGTGTTCAGCGGCGAGGGCTACCCCACGCCGACCGACCAGCGATACTGCATCAATTCGATTTCGCTGAAGCTGGTGCCGTCGCAGGAGTAGCGCTCGGCTGCACGGCGAAGCGCTCAAGCACGGTGTCGATGTCGACGGGTGCGCCGTAGAGGAAGCCCTGTGCGATGTCGCAGCCGTTGCGCCGAAGCCACTCCGCGGTCTGCGCGTTTTCCACCCCTTCTGCCACCGTGGTGATTCCCAATTCCTGCGCCAGGCCGACCACGGCCCGAACGACTGCTGCCGCGGTGGGATCGACCAGAACCGGGGCGATGAACTGTTGATCCAGCTTGAGTTCGTCACTGGGCAGTTCCCGCAGATAGGACAGCGTTGAATAGCCGGTGCCGAAATCATCGATGGCAATCCGAATCTGCTGCTCCCGCAACGTGTGCAATACCTCTCGGGTCTGTTCGAGGTCGCCGAGCACCATGTGCTCGGTGATCTCGATGGTGAGGCTCGCGGGCGGCAGGCCGCTGACGGCCAGCGCGGCACCGATCCTGGCCGGCAGCGTGGCATCGGCCAGCGACGGCGCGAATACGTTGACCGCGACCGACGCGTCAATGCCGGCCGCCCGCCAGCGCACGGCATCCTCGGTTGCCCTGGCGAACACGAAATCGGTCACCGCATCCATCAAGCCGTGCCGGCGGATCATGGGCAGGAACTCATGGGGCGCGAGCACGTTGCCGTCGGGCCGGGGCCAGCGCAACAACGCCTCGAAGCCGATCAGATCGCCGGTCCGCAGACGAAACTGAGGCTGGTACACCACTGTCAGCTCGGCGCGGTCAACGGCCTGCCGAAGTTCGCCCAGCAGAGTCAGCACCGCCGGCCCGCCGCGCGCCGAAACCTCAGTCGTGCGGAACAACTCGCGGCCTACCCGAACCGAATCCATCTCCGCCGTGAAGACGTGCACACTGCCAGATCCCGCCCACTTCGCCGAATACATCGCGGTGTCCGCCTGCTTCAAAAGCATATCGGTGTCAACCGCGGAACCGTCGGTATCAGCGGCGGCCACCCCGGCGCTGGGACGAATAGCCAGGTCGTGACCGTCCACCACGAACGGTGCGTCGAACGCCTCGACAACCCGCCGTGCGATCCGATATGAATCGTCAATCGGGCCGGTCATCACGATCCCGAACTCGTCACCGCCGAGTCGCGCCACCGTGTCGGCGGGGCGGACCGCCTCACTGATGCGGTCACCGACCAGCATCAGCAGCCGGTCACCGGCGGGATGGCCGTAGCTGTCGTTCACCAGTTTGAAATCGTTGAGGTCCAACATCATCACCACGACCGGGACCCGGTCGTGCTCACGTTCTTGCATCGCCTCGGTCAGCCGCTCGTTGAACCGCGTGTAGTTGGCTACCCCGGTGAGCGGATCCCGCAGCGCCTGATCCGCCGCTTCGCCAAGGAGCCGATGATTGTCGCTGATGACCAGAAACTGCCGGGCGAACACCGCCAGGGCGAGACCCGCGGCCAGCATCAGCACCGGCCGCGAGGTCAGGTCCACCATCGGTTCGGTGACCGCGGCCACCGCCACCAGGACCGCGGTGAGGCCAGGCAGCCACGCCGATGCCCAGGCAGACTCCGTTCGCACCTTGGGAACCGACACCGTCGAGCGAGGTGCCGACAGCGCGGCAACGGCGATGAGGAACATACCGGCGATCCAGCCGATGTCAACGAGCGCCCCATGCGAGTAGGCGGTGCTCACCGAGATGTACGTGTACGCGCCGTCCGACACGATCACGCCGAGCAGGCCCGCGGTCAATAATGACAGCGTCGAACGCTGACCGGACGGGGCTCGCACGACGAGAAGCAGCGCGAAGGTCAGCACGGCGATCTCCAGGGCGGCGTACACCACCGGCAAGATCTGCATGAAATGGTCGACTCCGCCCGCGACCTTGTACACCTCGTCCATCACGACCAGCCAGAAGATCAGGAAGAACAGCCCCGCCACGATGGCCGCATCGAGAATGAACCGGCCCACGTATCGCCTGGCCAATCCGGGCGGAAACAGCAGCAGCGCGACACCGAGTCCGATCGGGAACAGAATGAATGGCCAGGTGTCTGCGCTCGACAGCGGGTGTCCACTGAGAAACGCCTCGATGTGCACGATCGATGCCGCACCGAGCGCCCAGCCGACGAGCCCCACCGCCATGCACAGCCAGGCCACGCGCTGCCGACCCGTCGACGACCGGGCCGCCCAGACGGCGCTGCCCGCGGCGACCCACGGCGCGACCACGAACAGGGCGGAGTCGACCGCGGCAGCTACCCAATAACCGATGAGCCACAAAGCGATTGCGGCGCCCCCCGCAGCGATGAATGCGGCCACGCGTCCGTTGCGCATACCACCCCCTGTGCGCCACGCAGGCAGCCACAGACGGTAGGCCGACGGCAGTGACGACAGGGCAAGATTAGCAACGTCACCGCAGCTCATAGGCGAGAACGACAGTCTCCGCCGACCGCTACCCGATCTTCGCGTCGGCCGCCCGACGTTTGATCAGGCGCAACAACTTTTCGGGCGGCAGCGGCATACTGTGGTAGACGCCCTGCCCGATATCGCCGCCGAGTCGGCCTCGAAGGTATACCTAGCGCATCAACTCGATCTGTGGAACATCGGACTCCACCCAGCGGCAGGTGCCGTCGCGGACCGAACAGCCCAATGTCTGGCAGTTGCCGTCGCGCTGGCACCTCTTCAAGATCTCGACCAGCTTGGCGGACGATAGCGGCGGACTGAAGTAGTAACCCTGCCCGATATGACAGCCATGCGCACGCAACCAGTCAGCCGTGCGCGCCGTCTCGATCCCCTCGGCCACCGTCGTCAGGCCGAGTTCGTCGGCCAGGTTGACCACCGCACGCACGACGGCCGCCGCGCGCGTGTCTGCGGGAATCGGCGCGATGAAATGGCGGTCCAGCTTGACCTCGTCGACGGTGAGATCGCGCATATACGACAGCGCCGAGTACCCACTGCCGAAATCGTCGATCGCGATCCGTATTCCGTTCTCCTGTAACTGATTCAGCACGGTCTTGGCGCGATCCACGTTGTCCAGGAAGAGGTCTTCGGTTATCTCGACGGTCAGCTGGGACGGACTGAGATCGCGGCTGGCCAGGGCCGCGGCGAACTTGCCCGGCAGCCGCAGGTCCGCCATCGACGGCGCGAAGATGTTGACCGCGACCGGCACCTCGAGCCCCTTTGCGCGCCAACGTAATACATCATCGAGGGCGGTGTTGACCACCAGGTCGGTGATCGAGCCCATCAGCCCGTAGCGGCGCACCAGCGGAAGGAACTCGTCAGGCGCCAGCAGACCCCGCTTGGGATGCGGCCACCGCACCAGCGCCTCGACACCGACGATCGCCGCGGTGTTCAGGTCGAACTTCGGCTGGTACACCAGGGTGAGTTCGAACTGGTCGATGGCTTGACGCAGCTCGCCCAGCAGTCGGATCGTGCTCGCACCGCTGCGTGCCACCGGCATCGGCCCGCTGGCGAACAAATCGCTGTCCGGGGATTCGGCCAACAGCATCTCCGAGTTGAACGGGTGCACGCCGCCGCTACGAGACCGTTTGGCCGAATACATCGCGATGTCGGCCCGTTTGAGCAGATCCTCGGCGGTGAGATCGGGTTCGTCCGCTTCGGCGACCGCCAGCCCGACACTGGGCCGGATCAGCAGATCCTGAGCGTCGACGATGAAGGGTTCGTCAAACGCCTCCACCACCCGGTGGGCGACCAGCTGCGACTTGTCCACGCGGCCTTCGATGAGGACGGCGAACTCGTCACCACCGAGCCGCGCAACCGTGTCGCCCGCCCGCACACACCCGACGATGCGGTCGGCCACCAGGCTGAGCAGTTCGTCCCCCACCGGGTGACCCAGGGTGTCGTTGACCACCTTGAAGTCATCGAGGTCCATGACCAATACGCCGACCGACAGTCCGTCCCGCTGGCGCATCTCCATGGCGTGGTTGAGCCGGTCCCGGAAGACGATCCGGTTACCGACGCCGGTCAGCGGATCGCGCAGCGCCTGGTCGGCCACCGTGGCCAAAAGGCTGCGATTCTCACTCATCACCAAGATCTGGCGAGCGCTGAAGGCCACCAGCAGCACCATCCCGATCACTGGAATCGGTCCGGCCTTGATCTGATCGGGCGACTCGGTGAACACCGCGAAGCTCGCAAAGACGACCGGCACAAACGGCAGCCATACCGACGTCAACGAAACAGGCTGATTCGCAACCGTTTCCCGATGCGCATACCCGTGCCCGGTGATCGCCGCGGCGATGAACAGCGCCAGCCCCAACAGCCAACCCGCGTCGAGGAGCTGCACGCTCGTTCGCTGGTGCGTCGCCGTCAGGTAGACAAAGAGGCCGTCGGAGATCGTGATCCCCAACATGCCCAACGTCAGCAGGATCAGGGTCAGCCGCTGACCGCGCGGCGCGCGTGCCACCACCAGGACCCCGATGGTCAGCACCGCCGCGTCCAGCACCGGGTAGCTGACCGAGACCGCCACCTGCAGCTTGTCCCTGGGCTCCGAATTCCACAGCTCGTCCAAGACCGCGGCCCACCCGACGATGGTGAACGACCCGGCCACGATCAGCCCGTCGAGGATAAGCCGGGTCCGCGAGGTCCGGCTGAACCCGGAGGACAACAGCAACAGCGCCACCGCGGTGACGACCGGCAGCACCAGGTAGGCGGCGTCGGCCACCGACGGGTACGGGTTCTTGTGACCGACAAACTTGTAGTAGCGCCAGAGCACGGCGCCGGAGGTGAAAAGACCGAGGCCGATTGCCATCGTGACCCACGCGATGCGCACTCGGCCACGACCGGATCGAGCAGTCCACGCCGCGGCGAACACCGCTAGCACAGCCAGTTCGATCAGCACGTTGTCGGTGTTGGTGACCAGCGAGAGCGGCGACGCGCTCGACCACCCTTCGAACGCCAACAACATGCCGATCACAGGGATGGACACGGCGACAGCGGCGACGGACAGCGTCTGCGTCCCCCTAAGCCCTGTCACCCGGGCCCCCGATCGTCTCGGCCGCGCAAAACCGCGGTAACGCGATCGTAGCGAACATTCGGCTGGCTGACGGCTCGATTGCCTGCCGAGCGCGCTAGGGCAGCTTGGCGACCAATTCCTCGACACCGACCCGGGGGCCGGTGAAGAACGGGACCTCTTCGCGCACATGCCGACGGGCCTCGGTGGCTCGCAGGTCACGCATCAGGTCGACGATGCGGTACAACTCGGGGGCTTCGAAAGCCAGGATCCATTCATAGTCACCCAGCGCGAACGCCGGAACGGTGTTGGCCCGCACGTCCTTGTAGCCGCGGGCGGCCATGCCGTGGTCTGCGAGCATCTTGCGGCGTTCGTCGTCGGGCAGCAGATACCAGTCCAGCGAACGCACGAAGGGATAGACGCACACATAGTTTCCGGGTTCCTCGCCGGCCAGGAACGCCGGGACGTGGCTCTTGTTGAACTCCGCCGGCCGGTGCAGCGCGACGGCGCTCCACACCGGGGACACGGCCCGGCCCAGCGTCGTGGTGCGGCGGAAGTCGCTGTAGGTGGCCTGCAGTGCTTCGATCCGCTCCGCGTGCGTCCAGATCATGAAATCGGCATCGGCGCGCAGCCCGGCGACGTCATAGAGACCGCGCACCACGACACCGTTGTCCTCCTGCTGCTTGAGGAACGTCGCGGTCTCGTCGACGACGGCAGCCCGGGATTCTTCGTCGTAGCCCAGCTCCCCCGGCTCCGCCGCGAACACCGAGAACATCACGTACCTGATCGTGGCGTTGAGCTCGTCGTAGTCCAGTTTGGCCATGGCACCCATGGTGCCACGTGCGCCTTCGGCCATCGGCGCCTGGTGGCCGCTATCCCCGCGTGGTGGCCGCCACCACACACTGCGCCGCCCGAGCCGCGACCGCCACGCACGCCGGCACCCCGATCCCGTCGAGATAGTTGCCCGCGATCGCCAGCGTGGGCGGCAGACCCGTGTGCAGTCCCGCGGTAAGTTCGCGATGACCGGGACCGTACTGCGGCATCGCGTCCAGCCAGCGATGCACCAGGACGTCGAGGGGATCCACCGCGATGCCGAACACCGTCTGCAGATCGGTAAGCGCCCAGGCCTGCAGGTCGGCATCGGAGGTGTTCCGGGCGATGCTGTCCCCGAAGCGGCCGAACGACAGCCTCAGCAACTCGGCGTTGCCGCGCGCCCCCCACTTGCGGGTCGAGAGGGTTATCGCCTTGGTGCGTAAGCGTTCTCCGGTGGCCACCAGCACCCCCGACTGCGCGGGCAACGGTGTTCCGCCGGGAACGGCCAACGCCAGCACCGCCGCCGAGGCGACGGGGATCCGGGCAGCCGCCGCGGCGGCACTCGGCGCGACCTCCGCCAGCAGCGGCGCCAGCCGCGGTGCCGGTACGGCCACGATCACCGCGTCGGCGCCCCAGTGCGAACCCTCGTCGTCGCGCACGCTCCAGCCGTCACCCTCCGGCTCGATGCGATCCACCCGTGCCTGCACCCACCGCAGCCGGCTGCGGGCGATCAATTCGTCCAGCAAGACCTGGTAGCCGCCCTCGATCGCGCCGAACACCGGGCCGCGCGTGCTGCCGGGCAGCGCGCGCCGACCAGCCTCGGTGAGGCTGGTGGCCCCGGCGTCGAGGGCGGCGGCCAGCGTCGGCGCCGCGGAGCGGATGCCGATGGTGGCCGCCGAGCCGGCGTAGACGCCGGAGAGCATCGGGTCGACCGAACGCGCCACCACCTGTTCGCCGAACCGATCGGTGACCACGGCACCGACGGCCGGATCGGCGCCGGCCCGCCAGTCCAGCGGCCGGTTGGGCTCGGCGGCCATCTGCGCGATCGTCGCGTCATCGACCAGACCGGTCACCGAGGCCGCCGAGGTCGGGATCCCGTTGACGGTGTCGGGTGGCAGCGGGTGGATGCGGGCCTGGCTGTAGATCGTGGGCCGGACCCCGGTGGTGCTGATCTGGCGGCCGGCCAGGCCGAGCTCGGCCAGCAGCGCCGGCACCTCGGGGCGGCGCACCACGAACGCTTCGGCGCCGACGTCCATCGGCTGGCCGGCCAGCCGTTCGGTGCGCAGGATGCCGCCGAGCCGGTCGGCCGGGTCGAACACCGTGATGTCGGCATCGTCGCCGACCAGGACCCGCAGCCGGTAGGCCGCGACAAGCCCCGAGATACCGCCTCCGACAACGCAATACCGCTGCTGTGTCACAGCGAGTGCACCAAATCCACCAGTTCGGTCAGCAGCCCGGGGTCGGTGGCCGGCAGCACACCGTGGCCCAGGTTGAAGATGTGCCCGGCAGCACCGGCGTCGACCGCGCGCCGACCGTCGTCGACGACCGAGCGGGCGGCCCGCTCGACGGCCGGCCAGCCGGCCAGCAGCACTACCGGATCCAGGTTGCCCTGCAGCGCTTTGTTCGGGCCGACTCGCAGCGCGGCGTCGGCCAGAGAGGTCCGCCAGTCGACGCCGACCACGGTGGCACCCGCCTCACCCATCGCGCCGAGCAGTTCGGCGGTGCCCACACCGAAGTGGGTCATCGGCACGCGATAGTCGGCGAGCGCAGCGAACACCCGCTCGCTGTGCGGCAGCACATGGCTGCGGTAGTCGGCCAGCGACAGCGTGCCCGCCCAGGAGTCGAACACCTGGATGGCGTCCACTCCGGCATCGAGCTGCACCTTCAGGAAGGCGATCGTCACGTCGGCCAAGTACTCCATCAGCGCATGCCAGGTCGACGGATCGGCCAGCATCATCGCCTTGGTCCGCTCGTGCTGCTTGCTGGGGCCGCCTTCGATCAGATAGGACGCCAGCGTGAACGGGGCGCCGGCGAAACCGATCAGCGGCACCTCGCCGAGCTCGGCCACCAGCAGGCCCACGGCGTCGGAGATCGCGCTGACCCGCTGCAAGTCAAGGCCTTTCATGGCAGCGACATCCGCCGCGGTGCGCACCGGATGGTCGATGACCGGGCCGACGTCGGGGACGATGTCGAGGTCGATGCCCGCACCGCGCAGCGGGACGACGATGTCAGAGAACAGGATCGCCGCGTCGACCCCGTGCCGGCGCACGGGCTGCAGGGTGATCTCGCAGACCAGCGCGGGATCGAAGCAAGCCTGCATCATCGTGTTCTTGGCCCGCAGCTCGCGGTACTCGGGCAGTGAGCGGCCGGCCTGGCGCATGAACCACACCGGAAGATGGCTGGGTTTGCAGCCAGTGGCTGCGGCCAGATAGGGCGCCTCGGGCAGCTGGCGACGGGTACTCATCGGCTCCATGTTCCCACGGGCCCACCCGCCCAGCCCACGAGCCCTTGGCCGCCCGAGCCCATCCCCGGGTCGCTCCGCTCCTGCCCGCCGGACGGGACCAAATCGGCGCGCCTGCCCCGTCGACCTCGGGGATAGGGCTAGCGTCAATTGGCGTGACCACTGCGGAACCGGCGCAATTCCGCGAGGCGGTGGCGGCGATGAACACCGCCGAGGTACGGCCGGAGATCGAACTCGGTCCGATCCGCCCACCTCAACGTCTCGCGCCATACAGCTATGCGCTGGGCGCGGAGGTTAAGCATCCAGAAACCGAAATCGTGCCGGAGCGCTCCGAGGGTGACGCGTTCGGCCGGCTGATCCTGTTGCACGACCCGGACGGCTCGGAGGCCTGGGACGGCACCATGCGCCTGGTCGCCTACATCCAGGCCGACCTGGACTCCAGTGAGGCTGTCGACCCGCTGCTACCCGAGGTGGCCTGGAGTTGGCTGGTCGACGCGCTGGAAAGCCGTGCCGACCCGGTCACCGCCCTCGGCGGCACGGTCACGGCTACCACCTCGGTGCGCTACGGCGACATCTCCGGTCCACCGCGCGCCCATCAACTCGAGCTGCGGGCGTCCTGGACGGCCACCACGATGGCACTCGACACCCATGTGCAGGCGTTCTGCGAGGTGCTCGAGCATGCCGCGGGTCTACCGCCGGCGGGAGTGACGGATCTGGGTTCCCGCTCGCGCGCCTGACATGCCAGAAACCGATGATGACGCTGCCACCGCGGCGTCCGAGACCCCGGCGGACGACACCGCACAGGCGACGCCGTTGCTGCGCCCGGCCGAGGGCGTTCCGCCGTTGTCGGTCAGTGTCGACGAGATCGCGCGCGCGGCAGACCAGCTCGCCGCAGGGACCGGACCGTTCGCCGTCGACGCCGAGCGGGCGTCGGGATTTCGCTACTCCAACCGCGCCTACCTGATCCAGATCCGGCGCAGCGGCGCGGGCACGGTGCTCATCGATCCGGTCAACCACGGCAACAGCCCGATCGACGTGCTGCGGCCGGTGGCCGAGGTGCTGGCTACCGACGAATGGATCCTGCACGCCGCCGACCAGGATCTGCCGTGCCTGGCCGAGGTCGGTATGCGCCCGCCCGCCCTGTACGACACGGAGCTGGCCGGCCGGCTGGCGGGCTTCGAGCGGGTCAATCTGGCGGCCATGGTGCAGCGACTGCTGGGACTGGGGTTGGCCAAGGGGCACGGGGCGGCGGACTGGTCCAAGCGCCCCCTTCCCGACGCGTGGCTCAACTACGCCGCCCTCGATGTCGAGGTGCTTATCGCGCTGCGTGAGGCGATCGCCGACGTCTTGGCCGAGCAGAGCAAAAGCGATTGGGCCGCAGAAGAATTCGAATACCTCCGGAACGCTGACGCGGTACCCACCCGTCGTGATCGGTGGCGGCGGACATCGGGGATCCACAAGGTCCGCAACCGGCACACGCTGGCAGCGGTCCGGGAATTGTGGACAGTGCGCGATCAGATCGCCCGTCGCCGCGACATCGCCCCGGGGCGGATCCTGCCTGATTCGGCGATCATCGCCGCGGCCGTGGCCGATCCCAGGACCGCCGAGGATCTGACGAAGTTGCCGATCTTCGGTGGGCACAAGCAGCGCAAGAGTGCACACGTCTGGCTGGCCGCGCTGGAGTCGGCGCGCGCCAATCCCGATCCGCCGGAGAGCGCCGAGCCGCAGAACGGCCCGCCGCCGGCGGTGCGCTGGGCCAAGCGCAAGCCCGAGGCGGCGGCGCGACTCGACGCCGCCCGTGCCCAGCTCGCCGAGTTGTCGGCGCAGGTGCACGTCCCGACCGAGAACCTGGTCTCCCCCGAGCTCGTGCGCAGGCTGTGCTGGGACTGGAAGGACAGCGCCGACGTCGGCGGGGCGATCGAGGACTTCCTGCGTGCCGGCGGAGCCAGGCAGTGGCAACGCGCCCTGGCGGTTCCGGTATTGACCCAGGCGCTCAGCGCGTCAGCCGAGCCGCAGACACCGCCCGCTGGGGAGCAGACATAAAGGTCGCCGACACGCCGACGTTTCGGCGGCGCCTACGCCTTGTCGGCGGAGTCGGTGACCGTGTCGTCGAGCGCACCCAGCGCAGCCACCCAGCCGGTGACCTGCCGGGCGATGTTCTGCTCCGTTAGGCCCACGAGCTCAAGCACCTCGCCGCGCCCGGCGTGGTCCAAGAACTGTTGCGGCACACCGATATCGCGGCACGGCACATCGATCTCGGCGGCACGCAACGTAGCGGACACCGCCGAGCCGACGCCCCCGCGCACGCCGTTGTCCTCCACCGTCACGACCAACTTGTGCGAATCAGCAAGCGGGACAAGAGCATCGGGCACTGGAATCACCCAGCGAGGATCGACGACAGTCACCCCGATTCCCTGGTTGCGCAGTCGCTCGGCAACCTTGAGAGCCATCGGCGCGAAGGATCCGACCGCGACGAGCAGCACATCGTTGCCGAGGCCGTCAGCGGGCCACGCCAGGATGTCAACGCCCGACACTCGCTCAACTGCGGGAATATCTTCGCCCACTTCACCTTTGGGGAAGCGGATGGCAGTCGGGCCGTCGGTGGTCTCGACCGCCTCGCCCAGTTCCTCCCGCAGCCGGGCACCATCGCGCGGCGCAGCCACCCGGATGCCGGGAACGACGTTGAGAATCGACAAGTCCCAGACACCGTTATGGCTGGCGCCGTCGTTGCCGGTGATCCCGGCCCGGTCCAGCACCATCGTGACCGGCAGCTTGTGCAGGGCCACATCCATCATGATCTGGTCGAAGGCGCGGTTGAGGAACGTCGAATAGATCGCGACGACCGGGTGCAGCCCACCCATCGCCAGCCCGGCCGCTGAGGTCATCGCATGCTGTTCGGCGATCCCGACGTCGAACAGCCGGTCCGGGAAGCGTTCGCCGAACGCCGACAGGCCGGTCGGGCCCGGCATCGCCGCGGTGATCGCCACGATGTCACGCCGCTTGGCGGCGTAGGAGATCAGCGCATCGGAGAACACCGATGTCCAGCCCGGCGCCGCGGACTTGGTGGCCAGACCGGTGCCCGGATCGATGACCCCGCACGAGTGCATCTGCTCTGCCTCGTCGTTCTCCGCCGGCGCGTAGCCCATGCCCTTGCGGGTGACCACATGCACGATCACCGGGGCGTTGAAGCCGCGCGCATGACGCAGCGCCGTCTCGACCGCATGCTCGTCGTGCCCGTCGATCGGGCCGACGTATTTGAGGCCGAGGTCGGTGAACATCACCTGCGGGGACAACGCATCCTTGATGCCCGCCTTCACGCTGTGCATGGCCTGATAGCAGGCCTCGCCGACCACGGGCATCCCGCGCACAGCCACCCGGCCGCGCTCGAGGAACCGCTCGTAGCCCGGCTGCAACCGCAGTCCGGCCAGGTGATCGGCAAATCCGCCGATGGTCGGGGCGTAGGAGCGGCCGTTGTCGTTGACCACGATCACCACGGGCCGGCGGGCGGCGGCGATATTGTTCAGCGCTTCCCAGCACATGCCGCCGGTCAGCGCGCCGTCGCCGACGACCGCCACCACGTGGCGGTTGCGGTGCCCGGTCAGTTCGAACGCCTTGGCCAACCCGTCGGCGTAGGACAACGCCGCCGAGGCGTGGCTCGACTCGACCCAGTCGTGCTCGCTTTCGGCCCGCGACGGGTATCCCGACAGGCCGTCGCGCTTGCGCAACGTGTCGAAGTCGGCGGCGCGCCCGGTGAGCATCTTGTGCACGTACGCCTGGTGCCCGGTGTCGAACAGGATCGGATCGTGCGGCGAATCGAACACCCGGTGCAGCGCCAGCGTGAGCTCGACGACGCCGAGGTTGGGCCCGAGGTGTCCGCCCGTGGCAGCGACCTTGTGGATCAGGAACTGGCGAATCTCGGCGGCCAGTTCGGTCAGCTGCGTTTGGGACAGGTGTTGCAGATCGGCAGGGCCGCGAACCTGTTCAAGCATCTGGCCAGTCTACGCACCCGCGCGCGGATCAGTCCTGATGAGACTCGTAGATGTCGGGCACACCGTCGCGATCGCGATCCCGGGTTTCCATCTCCCACAACAACCGGTACTGCCGGTTGCGCAGCCGCAGCACGATCGCCGCCAGGGCCGCGGCCAGCAAACTGCCCGCGAGTACCGCCACTTTGACCACATCGTCGCGAGCTGAGCTCGGTTCGTAGGCCAATTCGCCGATCAGCAGCGACACCGTGAACCCGACGCCGGCCAGTAGCGACATGCCGAACACGTCGATCCAGCGCAGGGCCGAATCGAGGCTCGCGCGGGTCGCGGCGGCCAGCAGCCAGGTGGTGACGAACACCCCCAGCGTCTTGCCCACCACCAGACCGGCGACGATTCCCAGGGCGATCGGGTCGGTGAGCGCACTCACCAATCCGGTGTAGCCACCGAAGGTCACACCGGCGGCGAAGAAGGCGAACACCGGCACCGCGAACCCCGCCGACACCGGACGCATGACGTGCTCGAAGTGCTCGGCCAGCCCCGGTCCGGCATCCGGGCCGCCAGCCGCCGCACTGCGCAGCACCGGGACCGTGAATCCGAGCAGGACCCCCGCGACGGTGGCGTGAACCCCGGACTCGTGGACAAACGCCCAGGTGAGCAGCGCCAGCGGGACGAGCAGCCACCACGTCTGGATCCGCCGCTGGACCAGGACCGCGAACAGCGCCAGCGGGATCAGCGCCAGCAGAAGTGGGACGATCTTGATCTTGTCGGTGTAGAACACCGCGATCACGAAGATGGCGAGCAGGTCGTCCACCACCGCCAGGGTCAGCAGGAACGTCCTCAGCGCCGACGGCAGGTGGGTGGAGATGACGGCCAGCACCGCCACCGCGAACGCGATGTCGGTGGCCGTCGGGATGGCCCACCCCCCGGTGGCGCCGGGACCGGCGCCAAGGGTGAATGCGACGAAGATCACAGCCGGAACGACCATGCCGCCGACCGCCGCGGCGATCGGCAGCACGGCACGGCCGGGGTCACGCAGGTCGCCGGCGACGAACTCCCGTTTCAGTTCGAGCCCGACGACGAAGAAGAAGATCGCCAGCAGCCCGTCGGCCGCCCAGCCGCCCAGCGTGAGATCCAGGTGCAGGCCCAGCCGATCGGTGCCGACGTGGAATTGCGTGAGGCTGTGGTAAGCCGCCGACCATGGCGAGTTGGCCCAGATCAAGGCAATCGCGGCGGCCAGCAGCAGCAGCGCCCCGCCGACGGTCTCCTTGCGCAGGATCGTGGTGATCCGCGAGGTCTCCGCCCACGATCCTTGAGCGAACAACGCACGGTGCAGCGACGGCTTGCGGTCGGCCACTAATCCACCTCAGGCATCAACGGGTACGGAAAATGCAACGCCGACCAGACTTCCCGGCACGCCTGGCCCCAGCCTAGTCGAGGTGGCGACTTTCACCGCGTCAGCAGCGCCACGCACTCGATGTGGTGGGTCAGTGGGAACGAATCGAATACCCGGATCTGCTCGACGGCATAGCCGTGCCCCCGATACAAGCCGATGTCGCGGGAGAACGCCGCCGCCTCACACCCGATGTGAATCACCCGTGGTACGCCGGCCCGGGCGAGCAGATCGATGATCTCGCGCCCGGCCCCCGACCGCGGCGGATCGAGCACGGCGATGTCGGCACCGCCGCGCTGCGCGGTCAGCGCCCGGCGCACCGAATCGGTGACCACCTCGACAGCGGGCAGATCTGCGAGTGCCGCGCGCGCCGCACCGGACGCCGGCCGCGAGGTGTCCACCGTCAGTACCCGGCCATGCTCGCCCACCGCGTCGGCCAGCACGGCGGCGAACAGTCCGGCACCGCCGTACAGGTCCCACGCCGTACCCCCGGCGATGTCCTGCGACCAGCCGGCCACCAGCGCGCTGTAAGTCGTCGCGGCGTCGCGGTGGGCCTGCCAGAAACCGGTGACCGGCACCTGCCAGGCGCGGCTCCCTACCCGCTGCACCGCGTCGTAGGAGCCCTCGGCGCGGTGGCCGCGCCGCTGCTGACGATTGGTGCAGACCACGTGCCGAGTGTCGTCGTCGTCGGTGACCACGTGCACCTGGTCACCGGGGCGCCAGCGCACTGCATCCATTCCGTCGAGCAACCCCTCACGCAGTTGCCCGCAGCGTAGGTCGGTGACCAGCTCGGCACTGTGGTAGCGGTGAAATCCGGCGTGGCCGTTAGCATCCACCGCCAGCCGAACCCGAGTTCGCCAGCCGCGGGCCGAGCCGTCGCCGACCGGCTCGGCCACCCCGTCCCAGGCGAAGTCACCCAACCGCGCCAGCTGGTTGGCCACGACCTGGCCCTTGAGCACGCGGGCGGCATCGGGCGCGGCGAAGGCCAGATCACAGCAGCCGGCCTTACCGACACCGGCGATCGGGCACAGCGACTCCACCCGGTCGGGCGAGGGTTCGAGAATGTCGATTGCCTCTGCGTGCCAATACGATCCGCGGTCGCCGGTCACGCGCACCCGCACGACCTCGCCGGGCAGCGCATAGCGAACGAACACCACCCGGCCCTCGTGGCGCGCCACGCAGCTGCCCCCGTTGGCGGCCGCACCGGTGGTGAGCACCAGCTCGACCGCATCCCCCTGCGCCACTATCGAATCACTCCAGGAAGCCTCTGCGCACATCGCCGGGCGCATTCTGCGTTTGCAACTCATGCAACCGTTCCGACGAAGTCAGTTGCCACGGCACCGAAGTCACCATCACATTGGGCATGAACAACAACCGGCCCTTCAGCCGCAACGCGCTCTGGTTGTGCAGCACCTGCTCCCACCAGTGCCCGACCACATATTCGGGGATGAACACCGTCACGACCGTGCGGGGGGCTTCGTTGCTGATCCGCTTGACGTAGTCCAGCACCGGCCGGGTGACCTCCCGATACGGGGAGGCAACGACTTTCAGCGGGACGGTGATGTCGCTGTCCTCCCACTTGTGCACCAACTGGCGGGTCTCGGAGTCGTCGACGTTGACGGTGATGGCCTCCAGCACGTCGGGGCGGGTGGCCCTGGCGTAGGCCAGGGCCCGCAGCGTCGGCAGGTGCAACTTGGAGACCAGCACGACGGCGTGGTTGCGGCTGGGCAGGACCACCTCGCCCTCCTCGGCCTCCTGCTCGGCCAGTTCGCGGGCCACGGTGTCATAGTGCCGGTGGATCGCCTTCATCAGGATGAAAAGGCTTGTCATGGCCAGGATGGCGATCCAGGCGCCGGCGACGAACTTGGTGACCAGAACGACGATCAGTACCGCACCGGTGGCGATGAAGCCGATCGTGTTGATCACTCGCGAGCGCATCATGTGCGCGCGGGCGCGCGGGTCGGTCTCGGTGCGCAGGTGTCGTGTCCAGTGCCGGACCATGCCGATCTGGCTGAGGGTGAACGAGACGAACACGCCCACGATGTAGAGCTGGATCAGCGCGGTGACCTCGGCGCGGAAGGCGACGACGAACGCGATCGCGGCCGCCGCCAGGAACAGGATGCCGTTGGAGAAGGCCAGCCGGTCGCCACGGGTGTGCAGCTGCCGCGGCAGGTAGCGGTCCTGGGCCAGGATCGAGCCCAGTACCGGGAATCCGTTGAAGGCGGTGTTGGCCGCCAGCACCAGGATCAGCGCGGTGACCCCGGTGATCAGGAACAGCCCCACCGGGAAGTCGTGGAACACCGCGTCGGCGAGCTGGGCAACCAGGGTTTTCTGCTGGTAGTCGTCCGGCGCCCCGATGAGCTGGCTTTGCGGGTCGTCGGCCACCTTCACCCCGGTCGCCTTGGCCAGCAGGATGATGCCCATGAACAGCGAGATGGCGATGAAGCCCAGCATGGCCAGCGTCGTCGCCGCATTGCGCGACTTGGGCTTGCGGAACGCGGGCACACCGTTACTGATCGCCTCCACGCCGGTCAGCGCCGCACAGCCCGAGGAGAATGAACGGGCGACCAGGAACACCAGCGCGAACCCCAACACCTTGCCGTGTTCGTTGTGTACCCCGAAACCGGCGGATTCTGCCTGCAGCGGGATGTCCAGCACGTAGATCTGGAACAAGCCCCAGCCGAGCATGATGTACATCCCGATCATGAACGCGTAGGTGGGAATCGCGAACGCGGTCCCCGACTCACGCATGCCACGCAGGTTCATCGACGCCAGCACCACGATGGCCGCCACCGCGAACCACACCTTGTGGGTGTCGACGAACGGGATCGCCGATCCGATGTTCGACGCCGCCGAGGCCATCGACACCGCGACGGTCAGGACGTAGTCGACCAGCAGAGCGCTGGCCACCGTCAGGCCCGCCGTCGGGCCCAAGTTGGTGGTCACCACCTCGTAGTCGCCACCGCCGGACGGGTAGGCGTGCACGTTCTGGCGGTAGGAAGCCACCACCACGAGCATGACCACCGCGACGGCCACCCCGATCCACGGCGCCATCGCGTACGCCGACAACCCGGCCACGGAGAGCACCAGGAAGATCTCCTCGGGTGCGTAGGCCACCGAGGACATGGCATCGGAGGCGAAGACCGGCAGGGCGATGCGCTTGGGCAGCAGCGTGTGACTCAACTTGTCGCTGCGGAAAGGGCGCCCCAGGACCAGCCGACGGGCGGCGGTCGAAAGCTTAGACACGAGTGCCAAGAGTAAGCCCATGGCGCTTTGGCTGTAGCGTTCCCCGTACGGTCGTTGTCCGCGCGCATCGGTCAGCCACTCCGCGGCCCCGGTTCGCAGCGAGGCGACGCACGGCAAAGTCGAGAGGACGCCAGGTGCGGGTTGTGGTGATGGGGTGCGGCCGCGTCGGCGCTTCGCTGGCGGACTCGCTGTCCCGGATCGGCCATGAGGTGGCGATCATCGATCGGGACGCGACGGCCTTCCACCGGCTCTCGCCCGACTTCTCCGGCGAGCGGGTCCTCGGCATGGGATTCGACCGGGAAGTGCTGCTGCGCTCTGGGATTCAGAACACCGATGCATTCGCCGCGGTGTCATCCGGCGACAACTCGAACATCATCTCCGCACGGGTGGCCCGCGAGACGTTCGGGGTGCGGCGCGTCGTCGCGCGCATCTACGACGCCAAGCGTGCCGCGGTCTACGAGCGCCTCGGCATTCCGACCGTGGCCACCGTGCCCTGGACCGCCGACCGGTTGCTCAACGCGCTCGTCGGCGACACCGAGACCACCAAGTGGCGTGATCCGACCGGCACGATGGCCGTCGCCGAGGCGACCCTGCACGAGGGCTGGGTGGGTCACCGGCTCACCTCCCTCGAGGACGCCACCGGGGCGCGGGTCGCGTTCGTCATCCGGTTCGGCACGGGCATCCTGCCCGAGCCGAAGACCGTCGTTCAGGCCGGTGACCAGGTCTACATCGCGGCGGTATCCGGGCGTGCCGCGGAGGCGCTGGCCATCGCCGCGCTGCCGCCCGGCCCGGACGTCGGAGAGGGGCACTGAAGAGATGGGCGAAAAACGGCTCAAGGTGGCGATCGCCGGGGCGGGTGCGGTCGGCCGATCGATCGCCCGCGAACTGCTCGAGAACGAGCACGAGGTGACGCTCATCGAGCGCAACGCCGAGCATCTCGACGTCGACGCCATCCCGGCTGCGCACTGGCGGCTCGGGGACGCCTGCGAGATCAGCCTGCTGGAATCGGTGCACCTGCAGGAATTCGACGTCGTCGTCGCCGCCACCGGTGACGACAAGGCGAACGTGGTGCTGTCACTGCTGGCCAAGACGGAGTTCGCGGTGGCGCGGGTGGTGGCCCGGGTCAACGATCCCCGCAACGAGTGGCTGTTCGACGACGCGTGGGGCGTGGATGTGGCGGTGTCCACCCCGCGGATGCTCGCCTCGCTGGTCGAGGAGGCCGTCGCGGTGGGCGATCTGGTGCGGCTGATGCAGTTCCGCCAGGGCCATGCCAACCTCGTCGAGATCACCCTGCCCGACGACACCCCGTGGGGTGGGCGCCCAGTGCGCAAGCTCGTCCTGCCGCGCGATGCCACGCTGGTGACGATCCTGCGCGGCCCGCGGGTGATCGTGCCCGAAGCGGACGAACCGCTCGAAGGCGGCGACGAGCTGCTGTTCGTCGCGGCCCCCGAGGTCGAAGACGAGCTGCGCACGACCGTGCTGACGGCTTCGTCCGGGTAGCGGTCAGTCGCCGGCCGTCGCGCCGTCCGCGTCGCGGCCTTCGGCGTGCTCGGCGTGAATTGCGCGCTGGGCGACACGGATCGCCAGGTAGGTGACCAGCGCTGCCACCGCGGTCAGCGGCCAGCCCATCGCGATACGGGCGACCCCCAGCCAGCCGGTCTGGTCGAGGTCGTAGAGGTGGCGTTGCACCACGAATCGTGACGCGAACACCAGCACCCAGGTCAACGTCGCCACATCGAAGGCCAATACCGCGCGCCGGCTGCCGCGCCAGGCACGGTCGTGGCTGTTGACCCAGCTCCAGATATAGCCGACCACCGGCCGGCGGATCAGCACCGACAGCGCGAACACCGACGCCCAGATCAGCGACGTCCAGATGCCAAGCAGGAAGTAGCCTTTCGACGCCCCGACGAACCAGGCAATAAGGGCGCTGATCCCGACCCCGATGAATCCCGACACCGCCGGCTGTACGGAATCGCGACGGATCAGGCGCCACACCAGGATCAGGGCCGCCACGCCCAGCGCCGCGGCGATGGCCGGCATCAGGCCCCACGCGGTATTCACCGGTACCAACACCGCCACCGGCAGTGCGGAATAGATCAGCCCGCTGAAGCCACCCATCTGGGCCAACAGCGCCTGGGCGGGTGACTTCGCGGCGGGAGTCGCCTCTTCGGTGTTTGCGGTGTCTTCGTTGTCGGCTGGAAGGCTCAAGTCTGGATCTCGTAGTGCGGGTTGTAGATCGCCTTGGTGCCGTTCTCCAATGTTCCCAACCGGCCGTGTACGCGCAGGGTACGACCCGATTCGATCCCGGGGATGCGGCGCTGTCCCAGCCACACCAGGGTCACGGTGTCGGTGCCGTCGAACAGCTCGGCACGCACTCCACCGGCACAGCCTTTGGCATTCGTCTCCACACTGCGCAGGGTCCCCACCATGGTGACCTCCTGGCCACGCTGGCAATCGATCGCCCGCTGCGCGCCGGTGCTCGCAGCTTCGTCGGTGAGTACCTCGACGTCCCGCTGTTCAGGGTCCTCCGTCAGCCGACGGGTGAGACGGCGGACAAAACTTTCGGCCGTAGCCATGGCCTCTCCTGATACTCCAGCGGATCACAATGCCAACGCAACGGTAGACCTGTTAGTTCCCCAATGCCATGTGGCATACCCGGGACGGCTGTTGCTAATCCATCACAAGGCAGGATCATGAGATGACGATCACATTTCGCGGCGTGACAACAGTCTTGCTGCCGGGAACGGGCTCCGACGACGATTACGTCTACCGGGCGTTCGCCGGGCCGCTGCACGGAGTCGGTGCGGTGGTCACCACGCCACCGCCCCAGCCGGGCCGGCTGATCGCCAGCTACCTGGATGCGCTCGACGACGCGTCCCGGCAGGCTCCGGTCGTGGTCGGAGGGGTGTCCATCGGGGCGGCGGTGGCCGTGGCGTGGGCGGTGGCGCACCCGGGCCGCGCCGTGGCGGTGCTGGCCGCGCTGCCGCCGTGGACCGGGGCGCCACAGTCGGCTCCGGCCGCGTTGTCAGCGCGGCACACCGCCCATCAGTTGCGCACCACCGGCCTGGTCGCCACGACCGCTCAGATGCGGGCGTCGAGCCCGGCCTGGCTGGCCGACGAGCTGACCCGCAGTTGGCTGGGCCAGTGGCCCGAGCTGCCCGACGCGATGGAAGAAGCCGCCGGCTACGCCGCCCCGAGCATCGGCGAACTGGAGCGCCTGACGGTGCCGATGGGTGTGGTGGGCGCTGCCGACGACCCGATCCATCCGCTGGAGGTGGCGGTGGAATGGGTGGCCGCCGCACCGTACGCGGCGCTGCGGACGGTCAGCCTCGAGGATTTCGGTCCCGACCCGTCGGTGTTGGGCGCGGCGTGTCTGGCGGCGCTCGACGATGCAGGCGCGGCACGAGCCTGAGGAGGAGAGCGCCCATCCGACCCGAGCGCTCGACGATGCAGGCGACTAACCGCCGGTGCTGGTGCTGCGCAACTGCTGCATCGCCGAGCCCGATGCGCTGCGCCGCTCGGTCGGAGGCTGGCCCTGCGCCTGCTGTTCCTGCGCCTGCTGGGCAGCCACCATTTGGGCCTGCTGCGCGGCGGCCTGGCGCAACTGCTCCAGCATCGGCTCGGGCAGCTGAACCGGCAGCGGCGTGCGGACCGGCAACGGCGTGTCACCGCGTCGTACGACTGTGTCCGCCAACGCTTCTCGCGCTTCCGCTACAAGGCCGGGCATCGTTTCCGGGGCGCCGTTGACCACACAACGAATCATCCAGCGATAGCCGTCGACACCGATGAAACGCACCACCCCGGCACCGGTGCCGACGACTTCACGGCCCCAGGGGCCGTCCTCGATCGACACCTGCGCGTTGTCCTTGCGCAGCGAAGCGGCTAGCTCGCCGGCCACCTCCCGCCACAGACCCGGCGACTTCGGAGCGGCGTAGGCGGCGATGGTGAACCGCCCGTTGGGGGTGACCACCCACACCGCACTCGGCACGCCCACTTCGTTCAATTCCACCTGAATCTGGCCGTCCGGGGACATCGGCACCAGCACCGAGCCGAGGTCGAGCCGGGCGGCCACGGCGTCACCAGGATTGTCGAAATCCTCGAGGTCGAAAGGGCCGCCCTCGTAGCCGTCATCGGCGTCGTCGGGTTCCGCCGCCGCGGTGGCCGCGGGGCCGCCCGGGGTTTCGTCCGCGGTCTCACGGGTATCTGGGTCGTTCTTGCGTCTGCCGAATGCCATCACAAACTCGCATGTCCGCCGGAGGATCCGTGGCCGCCCACGCCACGGGTGGTGTCAGCCAGTCCGGCCTCGTCGAACGAGGCCACCTCGACCAGCTCTGGAAGTTCGACCCGCTGGACCAGCAGTTGGGCGATGCGGTCACCGCGCCGGATGTTGATCGGCGTGGTGGGGTCGAGGTTGATCAACGACACTCTGATCTCGCCGCGATAGCCGGCGTCGATCGTGCCGGGACTGTTGACGATCGAAAGCCCCACGCGCGCAGCCAAACCGGAGCGCGGATGGACCAGACCGACCATGCCGTGCGGGATCGCCACGGCGATGCCGGTACCCACCAGGGCACGCTGGCCGGGCGCCAAGTCAACGTCTTCTGCGCTGAACAGATCCACGCCCGCATCGCCGTCGTGGGCGCGGCTGGGCATCGGGAGATCGCGGTCTAGGCGAACCACCGCAAGACTGGTGGGCACGGTGCCACAGACTACCCTTGGCCGCGTGTCTGGTTCGCGTGTGACCTCGCAAACCGTGCGGTACCGCGAGCGGCTCTGGGTCCCGTGGTGGTGGTGGCCGCTCGGCCTGGCCTTGGCGGCACTGATCGCCAAGGAGGTCACCATGGGTGTCCGCACACTGCCCAGCTGGCTGCCCTACACGCTGCTCGGCGCCGTCGCGGTGGGCGTCTTGCTCTGGCTGAGCCGCACCGAGGTTCGGGTGGTGACTGACGGTCAAAACGGAGACGTGGAGCTGTGGGCCGGTCAGGCCCACCTGCCGATGTCAGTGGTCTCACGGTCGGCCGAGGTCCCGCGAACGGCGAAGTCGGCGGCGCTGGGTCGCCAACTCGATCCGGCCGCCTACGTGCTGCACCGCGGCTGGGTGGGCCCGCTGGTCCTGGTCGTTCTCGACGATCCGGACGATCCAACGCCGTATTGGCTGGTCAGCGCTCGTCATCCCGATCGGGTGCTGTCTGCGCTTCGGAACTGATGTCCCGGCCCGCATCGTCACAAGACGGCAGCTGATCGTCCCGTCAGGCCGCGCAGTCCGTGCAGATCATCACGCCGTTCTTGTCACTGGCCAACCGGCTGCGGTGGTGCACCAAAAAACAGCTCGCGCAGGTGAACTCGTCGGCCTGTTTCGGGACGACCCGCACCGACAGCTCCTCGCCGGACAGATCGGCGCCGGGCAGTTCGAAATTCTCCGCAGAATCCGTTTCGTCGACATCGACCACGGCCGACTGCGCCTCGTTGCGGCGTGCCTTCAGCTCCTCGAGCGAGTCCTCGGACACGTCGTCGGTCTCGGTGCGCCGTGGAGCGTCGTAGTCGGTAGCCATTTGTTGTCCCCTCGTAACCTCAGCATGGCTTTGTATCAGCGTCGAACGGATCCGCCAAACGATTCGTGCCCAGATCACACAGAAGCGATGTGTGATTTACGTCACATCTATTGATCTGGTTGGGCGGGCGTGTTCCACCGACACCCACCGACTGCCTCTAGAGTGCACCCGTGGTCGCACAAATCACGGAGGGCACGGCCTTCGACAAGCACGGCCGCCCGTTCCGGCGGCGCAACTACCTCCCCGGACTCATCGCCGTGGCTGTGATGTTCGCGATCACCGCCGTGGTGTGGGCGTTTGTGCTGACTCGCCCGGTCGACGTGCGGGAAGCAGAGGCCTGCAACCCGCCGCCACCGGCCGCCGATCCGAACGCGCCCACGCTTGGTGAGCAGGTGTCGCACTCATCGATGCTCGACGTCGCACCGGCCAAACTGGTCGACACCAAGATCCGGGTGCTCAACGCCAGCGGCCAGGGCGGACAGGCGGGTGAGATCGCCGGCGCGCTCAGGGACCTCGGCTTCGCCCAGCCCACCGCTGCCAACGACCCGATCTATGCCACCACCCGGCTGAACTGCCGGGGTCAGATCCGCTTCGGTGCCAGCGGACGGGCCGGGGCGGCCGCCGTGTGGCTGGTCGCGCCCTGCGTCGAGCTGTTCCAGGACGATCGCAAGGACGATTCGGTGGATCTGGCCCTCGGCACCGATTTCACGACGCTGGCCCACAGCGACGACATCGACGCCGTCCTGGCCGGTCTGCGTCCGGACGCCACCGAACCCGCCGACTCGGCGCTGCTGACCAAAATCCACAACGGCACCTGCTGAGCCGCTACCGCAGCACTCGCAGTCCGCCGGCCCGCTTCAACGCGTCCACGAGAGTCGCGGCGATGCCGGGCCCTGCGGCCAGCAGCAGCGCGCCGTCCCCGCCTGAACCGTCAGCGAGCGGCAGCAGTACCGTCGCCCCGGCCTCGGTGGCGACCAGCGCCCCGGCCGCCCAGTCCCAGACGTGCAGGCCGTGCTCGTAGTAAGCGTCCAGGCGGCCGTCGGCGACCATGCACAAGTCCAGGGAGGCCGACCCGATCCGCCGCACATCACGCACCAGCGGCAGCAGCCGGGCCAGCAACGCGGCCTGGTCGGCTCGCCGCTGCGGTGCGTAGCCGAAGCCGGTGCCCACCAACGCCACCGGCAGCTCGGTGACCGCGCTGCAGCGAAGCGCTCGGCGCTGCCCTGCCCTCACCACGTGCGCGCCGTGGCCCGCCGCCGCCGAGTACACGTCACCGCTGACCACATCGGCCACCGCACCCGCCACCGACACGCCGCCGAGCTGGGCGGCGATCGAAATGCCGTAAGCCGGAATGCCGTAGACGAAATTGACCGTCCCATCGATCGGGTCGATGACCCAACAGACCACATCGTCGTCACCTGCCGCCGGACCGCCGCCCTCCTCGCCGAGGATCGTGTCACCGGGACGCAGCGTAGCCAGCCGATCCCGCAGCAGCAGTTCGGTTTCGGTGTCCACGATGGTCACCGGATCGGTCGGCGTGCTCTTCGTTTGTACCAATCCAGGCTGCACCGAATCCGGGCTGATCGCGTCGTTGTCGTCGCCGAAGATCTCCGCGCGGCGCGTGCGGACGAAGGCGGCCGCTTCGGCGGCCAACCCCTCGGCCACCACCCGCAATTGTTCAGGCCGGTTATCGGTCACCCGCCTATCGCAGCACACCGGGGCGCGTACCCACTAATGTGTGGATCGCGCCGACCGCCCGCCTCGCCGAGGAGCAGCCCATGCCCGTGACCGAATCCACCAACCCCGGACAGAACCGCGGCTTCGGGGTCGATGTCGGGGGCAGCGGGGTCAAGGGCGGCATCGTCGATCTCGACACCGGCAAACTCATCGGGGACCGCTTCAAGCTGAACACCCCACAGCCCTCGACACCGGCCGCGGTGGCCACGACCGTCGCCGAGGTGGTTCGACACTTCGACTGGACGGGCCCGCTGGGGGTCACCTACCCCGGGGTGGTCGTCAACGGCGTGGTGCAGACCGCGGCCAACGTCGACAAGGGCTGGATCGGCACCAACGCCGCCGCGGAGATCAGCTCGGCCCTCGGCGGACAGCACGTCACGGTGCTCAACGACGCCGACGCCGCCGGCCTGGCCGAGCAGCGCCACGGTGCTGGACGCAACAAGAACGGCGTCGTCGTACTGCTGACGTTCGGCACCGGAATCGGGTCGGCGGTGATTCACAACGGGCAATTGCTACCCAACACCGAGTTTGGCCATCTCGAGGTGGGCGGCAAGGAAGCCGAGCACCGGGCCGCCTCGTCGGTGAAGGAACGCAAGGACTGGAGCTACGAGCGGTGGACAGAGGAGGTCACGAAAGTGCTGGTCAGCATCGAGAATGCGATCTGGCCTGAGCTGTTCATCGCCGGCGGCGGCATCAGCCGCAAGGCCGACAAGTGGATCCCCCTGCTGAAGAACCGGACCCCGGTGGTCGCCGCGGAACTGCAGAACGAAGCCGGCATCGTGGGCGCGGCGATGGCAGCGCAAGCCGACGTCACGCGCTGATTTTGCCCGCTCGGCGCGGTGGAAGCCCACACTGTCGTTACAATGGTCGACGGCGGCCGCCTACCGGATAGCGGCGAGAATCCGAACACGAGATCCACGCCAACAGTCCTCATAGCCGACGCTTTCGGTGGCGCCCCCGCGCCCACCGAGAGTCAGCACGACCGAAAGGGTGTACGTGGCAGCGACGAAGGCAAGCCCGGCAACCGACGAGCCGGTGAAGCGCACCGCCACCAAGACTCCCGCGAAGAAGCCGGCGGCCAGCCAATCCAAGCCGGCCGCCAACGGATCCGCGCCGGCCAAACGCGCCAGCAAGGCCGCGCCTCGCGGCGCCGCAGCGGACGCCGCTGATTCGGAGACCACCGACACCCCGACCAAGGGGCGCGCCACCAAGGCTCCCGCGAAGAAGGCGCCTGCCGCCCGCGGCCGGAGCAAGAAGGACGCCGCGCCCGCCGAGGGCGCTGCCGACGGTGATGCCGAGCTCGTCAGCGATGAGGACCTCGACGACGACCTGGAGGGCGACCCCGTTCTCGACGTAGCCGACGACGATCTGGAACTCGACGACCTCGCGGATGTCGCCGACGAGGCGGATGACGACACCGACGAGGCCTCCGACGACGACAGCGACGATGGCGAGGGCGGCGAGGCCGCCCCCGCCGCCAAGAAGGCGCCCGCCCCCGAGGGCGAATCCACCGACGAGGACGACATCGCCGAGCCATCCGAAAAGGACAAGGCCTCCGGTGACTTCGTGTGGGACGAAGAGGAGTCCGAGGCGCTTCGGCAGGCCCGCAAAGACGCCGAACTGACCGCTTCGGCGGACTCGGTTCGCGCCTATCTCAAGCAGATCGGCAAGGTCGCGCTGCTGAACGCCGAGGAGGAGGTCGAACTCGCCAAGCGGATCGAGGCCGGCCTGTACGCGACTCAGCTGATGGCCGAGAAGTCCGACAAGGGTGAGAAGCTGCCCGTTCAGCAGCGCCGCGACATGCAGTGGATCTGCCGCGACGGCGATCGCGCGAAAAATCATCTGCTGGAAGCCAACCTGCGTCTGGTGGTGTCACTGGCCAAGCGCTACACCGGCCGCGGCATGGCTTTCCTGGACCTCATCCAGGAGGGCAACCTGGGTCTGATCCGCGCGGTGGAGAAGTTCGACTACACCAAGGGCTACAAGTTCTCCACCTATGCCACCTGGTGGATCCGCCAGGCCATCACCCGCGCGATGGCCGACCAGGCCCGCACCATCCGGATCCCGGTGCACATGGTCGAGGTCATCAACAAGCTCGGCCGCATCCAGCGCGAACTGCTTCAGGACCTGGGCCGCGAGCCCACTCCCGAAGAGCTGGCCAAGGAGATGGACATCACGCCGGAGAAGGTGCTGGAGATCCAGCAGTACGCGCGTGAGCCGATCTCGCTCGACCAGACCATCGGCGATGAGGGTGACAGCCAGCTCGGCGATTTCATCGAAGACAGCGAGGCCGTGGTGGCCGTCGACGCCGTCTCGTTCACGCTGCTACAAGATCAGCTGCAATCGGTGCTCGAGACGCTGTCGGAGCGTGAAGCCGGGGTGGTGCGGCTGCGGTTCGGCCTGACCGACGGTCAGCCGCGCACCCTCGACGAGATCGGACAGGTCTACGGGGTCACCCGCGAGCGGATCCGGCAGATCGAGTCGAAGACCATGAGCAAGCTGCGGCATCCCAGCCGGTCCCAGGTGTTGCGCGACTACCTGGATTAGGCGTCGACGTTCGGCGACCAGTCCGCCCGCCGCCGACCGCCATCTGCGTCTTGACGCGGTCGGGCACGCTCCCGCAGGCGGGTGACCGTGGTTAACCGATTGGCGGTCCGGCGGGAATGACGGGCGCCCCGCCTCCCGCTGTGACTACCGGGGCACCGGGAGGCGCGGGCGCAACGGCGACCTGTGGCGGTCCCCCGCCGGCCGGAATCACGAGGTCGCCGGGTTGGGTCCAGTCGTCATGCACACCCGAACCGCCAAACCCGTTGTCAGACTTCATCATGCATTCGAGAGATTGCGGGTTCGCCACGCATTCGTCCTGGGCATGGCCGGCCGGTGGTGAAATGAAGCCGAGGATCGGGATCGCGACCAGCGCGAGACCGGCTCCAGCAGCCCGGCAACGCCGCGAGTGGCGGTCGGTATTCATACTGCGATGGTAGACGCGCAGACTGAATCCCCGGGCGCAGATCGGGCAGGACCGAGCGGGCCGCCACCCAGCGCCGCACGGCGCCACAGCAATTCTTCATGCGGATGACGCCCACCTCGTTCCGCTCCGGTTGACGCGCGGGTGTGCCGCCGTTGTCGTTGCGGTAAATATTGCTGGGCCAGCAGTCGAAGTAGATCCTGAACAGGCAATACAGATACCGCAACCATGGCCGGAGGCCGGCGTTGCCGCAGATTTCAGCACGCGCCGACAGTCGATCGTCATTAGAATTGCAGGAAGAACATCACGTCCTGGCAAACTGCAAAACCCTGAGGTGCTTCGTGCGCCTGGAACGCGTTACCCCGCAAACACCCGCAGTGTCGCGCTTCAACCATCGAATGAGATCGAACTCATCACGGAGGTCCGGTTGCGTTACCTCATTGCGGTCCTGTGTCTGATCGGGGCCGTGGCCGGCTGTAGTCACACGCCGCCGGACTACGTGTCCCGCTACACCACACCGATCTCGCCCGAACCGCAGGCACCCGCCGCCCTGGCGATCATCGGGGACTCGTACACCGGGGGCTCCGCGACTGGCGGAAAAGAGCTGATGGGGTGGCCTGCCCTTGTCGCCGACAGGCTCGATCAGCAGGGCATCCCGATCGATCCCGCGGTCGGGTTCGAAGCCGGGTCCGGCTACGTGCAACCCGGCGAGGACGGCCATGTGTTCGCCGACCAGATTCCCAACGTGGTCGGCTCCACCGACCAGCTGGTCGTCCTGTTCGGGTCACGCAACGATGCCGCCGTTCCCGCGAACCAGCTCACCGCAGCCGTTCGGCGCACGCTGGCGGATGTCAGGACCGCCGCTCCGGCGGCGAAGATTCTCGTCATCGGCCCGGCCTGGATGAACACCGCGCCACCGCCCGGAATCCAACAGGTGCGCAACGTACTGAAGACCGAAGCTTCCGCGTCCGGGGCCACGTTCGTCGACCCGATAGCCGACGGCTGGTTCGTCGGCCAATCCATCCTCATCAGCTCCTACAGCAAGGACCCCACCGACGCCGGACATAGCTACCTGGCCGACGAGATCACCCCTCTCATCGCGAAACAACTTCAGCCAACGCCCTGATATGTAATTCGCTTTGTCAAGTGGGCAGGGGGAAGCGGGCGCCATGACCGTCGTCGTGGCGCCCGCTTCCGTTGCCGAATGGACCTGATGATTGGCGAGCGTGTCGTTTGTCGACGCGTCGTCAAGTCTGATATTCGCGGGTTGGTTACCGCAGGACGGACTGTTCTGCTGGAGTTGGATCGCGGGTCTAGAGATCGAGCGTAATCGTCTGCGCTGCAGAATAATTGCTCATAGGGCGTTCGCGGGTCACTCCCAGGCGCTGCCACCAACTCGGATTCATTCGGACAGTTATGGGGGT
>NZ_JAPJDO010000021.1 GCF_026242045.1 Mycobacterium pinniadriaticum | reverse complement strand
CCGGGCGTCCAACAGTTCCCGATCCGGCCGCTCCATGCCTTGCATGAATCCATTTTCCCAGCTCAAGCCGCTACACCGAGGAGACACGCCGATTATTCAGCGGCCTCCTAGCCGACTTCCGCCGCCGCCGACGTACACCAGGCGAACACCCCGGACCGGATCTCTACGGTGTGCGGCGCCGCCTGCAGACATTCGTCGTGATCGTGTGAGCTCAGCATCGTCGTGATGCGCAGCCGCTCCCAGCTGGCGGCGAAGCCCGGATGCAGGGGCAGGTCGACCACCTCGTCTTCGGCCACCCAGCGCAATTCGGAACTCTCCCGGTTCGCGACGGTGCTCAGCAGTTCGGGGGCGTCCGCGACGACGGTGGTGTAGCTCCAGTGGGCTCCTCCGGAGCCGGATACCTCCGCCGTCACCACGGTGGCGCGGACACACACGTGCTCGGCGCGCAGCCCGGCTTCCTCGTGCGCCTCCCGGACGGCCGCCTGCTCAGGGGTTTCGTGGCTGTCGCGGGCTCCGCCGGGCAGCGCCCAGGTGCCGCCCTGGTGGCTCCACGGGGCGCGGTGCTGGAGCAACACGGCGGGGGTACCGTCGGGGCGGGGTGCCCTCAACAACAAACCGGCGGCGCCGTGCCGTCCCCAGTAGGGCGTACCGGTATCGGATACCACCCAGCCGTCGCCGTCCCCTCGCACGCGTTCAGGATAAGCACGCCACGCCGGAGTAGGTCGGTCGATCCCGCCCCATCTGTCACAGGAGCTCTTAGGATTGTCTCAGGAAGTGCGCCGGATACCCCGGCGAAGGCCGGCAATTGATCCGGACAACAGGAATGAGGCCCTCGAGAGGTGACCGTTGAGCTGGCACACCCGTCGACCGAGCCGTTGGGGCATCGGTCGCCGCCGCAGCCCGCTCATCCTCGGTGGTGGTTCCTGCGCACCACGCCGGGACGCATCCTGACCCTCGGCGTCATCCTCGCCACTCTCGGCATCCTCAGCGCCTTCGCCACCTCGACCACGATCACCGACCGGCAAAACCAGCTGACCACCGTCCTGAATCACACCGAGCCACTGTCCTTCGCGGCCGGCCAGCTCTACACCACGTTGTCGGTGGCCGACGCCGCCGCCGCGACCGCGTTCATCGCCGGCTCGGAGCCGCGTGCGGTGCGGCAGCGCTACGAGCAGGCGATCACCGATGCCGCCGTCGCCGTGACCCGGGCCTCCAGTGGGCTCACCGACGAGCCCCAGGTGCAGCTCCTGGGCCGGATCAACGCGCAGCTCGCCGTCTACACCGGCCTGATCGAAACGGCACGGACCAACAACCGGATGGGCAACCCGGTCGGCTCCTCCTACCTCTCGGAAGCGTCGGCGCTGATGCAGCAACAGATCCTGCCCGACGCCCAACGGCTCTACGACCAGACCTCGGAGCGGGTCGACACCGAGACCACGGCTTCGACCCAGATCCCGGCGCCGGTGATCATGATCGTGGCCATCACCCTGTTGTTCGGGGCGTTCGGGCACCGGTGGCTGGCTGACCGCACCAAGCGCCGGATCAATGTCGGACTGATCGCCGGCGGTCTGGCCATCGTGGTCATGATCATCTGGGTGGGTTCGGCGCTGATCGTTTCCACCGCGGGCAGCCGGGCGGCCAAGAACACCGCAGCCGAGTCACTGAAGACAGTGACTAGCCTGGCGATCACCGCCCAGCAGGCACGCGCCGACGAGACGCTGTCGCTGATCCGGCGGGGCGACGAAGATGTCCGCAAACGGTCCTACTACCAACGCGTCGAAACCATGCACAAACAACTCGCCGACTACCTCACCCGCGATGACGCGGTCGCCAAGGGCGATCTTGCCAACGCCGACCAGCTGCTGACGAAATGGCGTCAGGCCGACGAGCGGATCAACGCCTACATCTCGGTCGGCAACTACCAGGCGGCCACCCAGGTGGCGCTGGGTACCGGCGAGGACGACTCGACTCCGGCTTTCGACAAGCTGGACGCGGCGCTGTCCAGCGGTATCCGGGAGAGCCGCACCCAGCTGCGCAATGACATCCTGTCCGCCCGCCGGGTGCTGTCGGGCACCACGGTCGGTGGCGTGGTGCTCTCGGTCGGCGCGGCGCTGGCCGTCGCGCTGGGTCTATGGCCCAGACTGAGCGAGTACAGATGAAAGCGCGCCCACTCCTGAGCATCGTGATCGCCGTGGCGATCACGCTCAGCGGCTGCGGCAAAACCGAATACATCGGGACCCCGCCCGTCCCGACATTGGCCCCGCCGACGCCCGCTGGGATGCGGGAACTGCCTCCGGAGGTGCCCCAACCGCCGGATCCGAACGAGAACGACTGTGACCTCACCGCAAGCCTGAGACCGTTCCCCACCAAGGCCGAGGCCGACGCAGCGGTGGCCGGGATTCGCGCCAGGGGCCGGCTGATCGTCGGGCTGGATATCGGCAGCAATCTGTTCTCCTTTCGCGATCCGATCACCGGGGAGATCACCGGCTTCGATGTCGACATCGCCGGGGAAGTCGCCCGGGATATCTTCGGGACCCCGTCGGCGGTCGAGTACCGGATCCTGTCGTCGGCTGACCGGATCACAGCGTTGCAGAACAACACCGTCGACATCGTGGTCAAGACCATGACCATCACCTGCGAGCGTCGCAAGCTGGTGAACTTCTCGACGGCGTATTTCATCGCCTACCAACGCATCCTGGCTCCGCGGGAGTCGGCGATCTCGCAGGCCTCCGACCTGTCGGGGCGCCGGGTGTGCGTCGCCGAGGGCACCACCTCCCTGGACCGGGTGCGCCAGATCGCGCCGCCACCGATCATCGTCACGGTGGTGAGTTGGGCCGACTGCCTGGTCGCGTTGCAGCAACGCGAGGTCGACGCGATCAGCACCGACGACTCCATCCTGGCCGGGCTGGTTGCCCAGGACCCGTATCTGCACATCGTCGGACCGAACATGGCTCGGGAGCCGTACGGGATCGGCATCAACCTGGCCAACACCGGCCTGGTGCGGTTCGTCAACGGAACCCTGGAGCGCATACGCCGGGACGGCACCTGGAATACCCTCTACCGCAAGTGGTTGACGGTCCTGGGTCCTGCGCCGGCTCCCCCGACGCCGAGGTATCTGGACTGATGGACACCTCGGATCAGCCAGACGGCGACGTCGGAACCGAGCCGGCGCAGTCGGACGATCTCGCGATGGATTCGGTCGCGACGATGCGGCCGTCGGCCACTCAGGCGATCTACCGCCCGAACTTCGACGACGAGGATTTGATCGACAGCGTCGGCACCGAGCCCGAGGCCATGCACCACCCCACCGTGGCCCGCAAGCTCTCCCCGACCCGTCGACTGGGTGGCGGATTGGTGGAGATCCCCCGCTTCCCCGAGATCGACCCGTTGACGGCGTTGATGGTCGATCCCGTCGTCGCCGAATCGAAGCGGTTCTGCTGGAACTGCGGCCGCCCCGTCGGCCGTTCGACCAAAGACTCGGAGGCCGCTTCGGAGGGGTGGTGCCCGCACTGCGGCAGCCCGTATTCGTTCGTCCCGCAACTGGTTCCCGGCGACATGGTGGCCGACCAGTACGAGATCAAGGGCTGCGTCGCCCACGGTGGGCTGGGTTGGGTGTACCTGGCGGTCGACCACAACGTCAACGAACGCCCGGTGGTGCTCAAGGGCCTGGTGCACTCCGGAGATGCCGAGGCACAGGCGATCGCGATGGCCGAACGACAGTTCCTGGCCGAGGTGGTCCACCCCTCGATCGTGAAGATCTTCAATTTCGTGGAGCATCCCGACTCCCACGGCGAGCCGATCGGCTACATCGTGATGGAGTATGTCGGCGGCAAGTCCCTCAAACTGCCCAAGGGCCAGAAGCTTCCGGTATCGGAGGCAATCGCCTACGTACTGGAGATCCTGCCCGCGCTGGGCTATCTGCATTCGATCGGGTTGTGCTACAACGACCTCAAACCGGAGAATGTGATGGTTACCGAGGAGCAGCTGAAGCTGATCGACCTCGGTGCGGTGTCGCGAATAAATTCCTTCGGCTACCTCTACGGCACGCCCGGATACCAGGCGCCGGAGATCGTGCGGACCGGACCGACCATCGCCAGCGACATCTACACGGTCGGGCGAACCCTGGCCGCGCTGACATTGAATCTGCGAACCCGCAAGGGCCGCTATGTCGATGGCCTGCCCGAAGACGATCCGGTGCTCAAGAAGTACGACTCGTTCGCGCGGCTGCTGCGCCGGGCCATTGACCCCGACCCACGTCGCCGTTTCGTCAGTTCCGAAGAGATGACCGCCCAGCTGATGGGTGTCTTGCGCGAAGTGGTCGCCGAGGACACCGGCGTACCGCGCCCGGGCCTGTCGACCGTGTTCACCCGTACCCGGTCGACGTTCGGGGTGGAGTTGCTGGTGGCACACACCGATGTCTATCTCGACGGGCTGGCGCACGCCGAGAAGCTGACGGCACCCGAAATCGTTACGGCGCTCCCGGTTCCTCTGGTGGATCCCACCGATATCGCGGCCACCGTGCTCTCGGCCACGGTGCTGTCGCAGCCGGTGCAAACCCTGGATTCGTTGCGCGCGGCCCGGCACGGTGTGCTCGATTCCGAGGGCGTCGACCTGACGGACTCGGTGGAACTGCCGCTGATGGAAGTGCGCGCGCTGCTCGACCTCGGCGATGTCGCCAAGGCCAACCGCAAACTCGACGACCTCGCCGAGCGGGTCGGCTGGCGCTGGCGGCTGATCTGGTTCAAGGCGGTCTCCGAGTTACTCACCGGCGACTATGACTCGGCGACAAAGCATTTCACCGAGGTCCTGGACATCTTCCCCGGCGAGTTGGCGCCCAAGCTGGCGTTGGCGGCGACAGCTGAGTTGGCCGCGACATCCGACGAACTGCCGTTCTATCGAACGGTCTGGCACACCGACAACAACTCGATCTCGGCGGGATTCGGCCTGGCCCGGGCGCAGTCGGTAGAGGGCGACCGCGAGGCCGCGGTGAGAACGCTCGACGAGGTCCCAGCCGCGTCACGGCATTTCACCACCGCCCGGTTGACCAGCGCGGTGACGCTGCTGTCCGGGCGGTCAGCGCACGAACTCACCGAAGAGCAGATCCGTGACGCCGCGCGCCGCGTTGAGGCGCTGCCCGATTCCGAGCCGCGCGTCCTGCAGATCCGCGCACTGGTGCTGGGTACGGCGATGGACTGGATGTGCGAGAACACGGCCAGTACGAATCACATCCTCGGCTTCCCATTCACCGAGCACGGCCTGCGGTTGGGTGTCGAG
Organism: Mycobacterium pinniadriaticum; assembly: GCF_026242045.1. Taxonomy (GTDB): domain Bacteria; phylum Actinomycetota; class Actinomycetes; order Mycobacteriales; family Mycobacteriaceae; genus Mycobacterium; species Mycobacterium pinniadriaticum. Next base: position 106,813 of record NZ_JAPJDO010000021.1, on the reverse strand, counting down.
GCCTCACTGCGCAGCCTGGCCCGGGTGGCCACCAGCCAGGCACACCGGTACGCGCTGGTTGACATGGCCAACAATGTGCGACCCACCAGCACGTTCTAGGACATGGGCCGACTGGCTCAGTAAGTCAATCTGGTGGCGAGCTGGTCGAATGTGACGTTCCAGCCGCTGTGGAAGGACTCGAATTCGGTTGGCGGCAAGAGGGAATGCTCGATGGACATCAATGTCTCGTCACCGCCGACCGGCTCGAATGTCACGCTGACCACGCTGGCTTGCGTCGGGTCCTCCCAGTTGGAGTTGCTCCAGGTGAACTTCAGCAGATGCGGTCGCTCGATGGCCAGGAATTGCCCGCTGATGAGCACCCGCTTGCCCAAGTTGTCGACGTCGAAGCGCACCGTGCCGCCTACTCGGGCATCGACGGTGACGTCGAGGACCTGCACCGGACGCGGACACATCCAGTCTTGGAGTGCTTCCGGGTCGAGCCATTGGTCGAACACCACTTCAGGCCTGGCAGGCATGACTCGCGCGACGACGACCCGCACGGTCTCACTCATCGATCCTGTCCCTTGCTCGGCCTGCGCAGTCGGTCCGCGAGGGCATCGGCGCGCACCGACCAGAATCTGGTCTGTTCATCGATCCAATGCTGGGCCGCGACAAGGCCTTCCGACCGCATTGACACCCAGTGTTCGCGTCCGCGCACCTCCCGCCGGATTAGTCCGGCCGATTCCAGCACGCCGATGTGGCGGGACACCCCGGCGAACGTCATCGGCAGTGGAGCCGCGAGATCGGTGATCCGGGCGTCGCCCTGGCGCAGCGTCTCGATCAGATGCCGCCGTGTCGGGTCGGCCAGTGCGGCGTACGCGCGATCGAGAACCTGATCTTCAACCATCTTGTTGACTATAGACCGGCCGCCGTGGTTCGCTGGACTCAGATATTCAACTCATATGTTTAATGATCTCGAAGGGGAAATCGATGGACACACCCCACGTCGTGTCGGCACCGGAGTGGGAGACCGCCCGCCGGCAGCTGCTGGTCAAGGAGAATTAGCTGACGCGAGCCCGCGACGCCCTGGCCGCGCTGCGACGACGAATGCCCTGGACGCCGGTCGAGAAGGCCTACGAGTTCGACGGACCTGACGGCGCGATGAGCCTATTGGACCTGTTCGACGGCCGTCGCCAGCTGATCGTATATCGGGCGTTTATGGACCCCGGGGTGCGGGGCTGGCCCGACCACGGTTGTGTCGGATGTTCATTGATGGCGGATCACATCGGCAACCTCGCGCATCTGAACGCTCGAGACACCACCCTCGTCTACGCCTCCCGTGGAGAGCAGGACGACATCGCGCGAATCAAGGCCCGGATGGGTTGGGACATCCCGTGGTACACCATGGTGCCCCGCCCCGGCAGCGCATTCGACGTCGACTTCGGGGTCGACGATTGGCACGGCACCAATGCGTTCATCCGCGACGGCGACCGGATTTATCGCACCTACTTCATTGACAATCGCGGTGACGAGATATTCGTCAACACGTGGCATTTCCTCGATATGACTGCGCTGGGGCGCCAGGAGACTTGGGAAGATTCGCCACCGGGGTATCCCCGGAGCAAGCCGTACGAATGGTGGAACTGGCACGACAACTATGCTGAGCACACACCATCGCGTTGGTTCGGCGACCCTGACCCCGACGACCCGCGGCCGCCAGGTTAGAGGACGGTCAGGCAGGCCTGCGCGATCGCCAGTTCCTCATTGGTCGGGATCACCAACACCGTCGTCGGCGACTTGTCGGCCGAGATACGGCGCGCACCCCTGGCCGGGCTGTCGTTGAGGTGCTCGTCCAGCTCGATGCCCAGCGGCGCCAGCCCGGTCAGCGCGTCGCGACGCACCTGCGCGTCGTGCTCGCCCACTCCGGCGGTGAACGTCACCACATCGGTGTGGCCGAGGACCGCGAGGTAGGCCCCGATGTACTTACGCAGCCGATGGATGTACACGTCATATGCCAATTGCGCTGCTCGGTCGCCGGATTCGATTCGACTGTGCACGACCCGGAAGTCGATCTCACCGCCCAGGCCGTACATCCCGGAGTGCCGGTTGAGCATTGTCTCGATCTCCTCGACATCCATCCCGGCGGTGCGCCACAGGTACACCAGCACGCCCGGGTCGATATCACCGGAGCGTGTTCCCATCACCAGGCCCTCCATCGGTGTGAGACCCATCGAGGTGTCGACCGGGCGGCCGCCGGCGATGGCCGACGCCGAAGCGCCGTTGCCCAGGTGCAGCACGATCTGGTTGAGCGATTCCATCGGAGCGCCGAGGAATTGCGCGGCCTGCTGGCTGACGTACTGATTCGACGTGCCGTGGAAACCGTAGCGGCGAATCTGCCAGCGGTCGGCCAGTTCCCGGTCGATCGCGTAGGTCGCCGCGGCGGCGGGCAGGTCGTGGAAGAAGGCGGTGTCGAAAACCGCGACATGCGGTAGCTCTGGCAGCACCCGGCGAGCGACTTCGATACCCAGGACGGCGGGCGGATTGTGCAGCGGCGCCAACGGCGCGAGCTCCTGCAGCTTGGCCACCAGCGCATCGTCGACGACGGTGGGACGGTACAAGTCCTGACCGCCGTGGACCACCCGGTGGCCGACGGCGACCAGCCCCATCGCATCCAGGTCTTGGCCGGCCTCGGCGAACAGATCGAACGCGGTGCGCAAGGCAGCCTCGTGGTCGGCGATCCGACCGTCACGGCGGATCTCGCTGTTACCCGACACCAACGTCGCCGTCGAAGCCTCCTCGCCGATCCGCTCGACGATCCCGTGCGCCAGCGAAGCGGCGGTATCGGGTTGCAACAGTTGATACTTCAGTGACGACGAACCGGAGTTGAGCACCAGGACGGTATCTGACATCACGCTTCCTGAGCCTGGATCGCGGTGATCGCGACCGTGTTGACGATGTCCTCGACGAGTGCCCCCCGGGACAGGTCGTTGACGGGCTTGTTGAGTCCCTGCAACACGGGACCGATCGCAATGGCACCCGCGCTGCGCTGCACCGCCTTGTAGGTGTTGTTGCCGGTGTTGAGGTCCGGGAAGATCAGCACAGTCGCCCGGCCGGCCACCTGCGACCCCGGCATCTTGGCTGCGGCGACCTCCGCGTCGACGGCGGCGTCGTACTGGATCGGCCCCTCCACCAACAGCTCTGGCGCCCGGCTACGTACCAATTCGGTCGCGGCCCTGACCTTCTCGACACCGCTACCGCTGCCCGAGTCCCCGGTGGAGTAGGACAGCATCGCCACCCGCGGGTCGATACCGAACTGCGCGGCGGTGCGCGCGGAGCTGATCGCGATGTCAGCGAGCTCCTCGGCCGTCGGATCCGGCACGATCGCGCAGTCCCCGTAGGCCAGGACCCGGTCGGCCAGACACATCAGAAAAATGCTCGACACCGTGGAGACGTCCGGCCGGGTCTTGATGATCTCGAAAGCGGGCCGCACGGTGTGCGCCGTCGTGTGCGCGGCGCCGGACACCATGCCGTCGACAATGCCGTTGTGCACCAACATCGTTCCGAAGTACGACACGTCATGCATGATCTCGCGGGCTTGCTCCAGCGTCACTCCCTTCTTCTTTCGGAGCTCGGCATATTGCGCCGCGAACTCGCCACACAGGTGGCTCTCGCGCGGATTCAGCACGGTGGCCGCGCTCAGGTCGACGCCGAGTTCGGCTGCACGAGAGCGCACTCGGCCCTCATCACCCAGGATGGTCAGGTCGGCGACGCCGCGCAGCAGCAGCCGCCCCGCCGCTCGCAGGATGCGGTCGTCCTCCCCCTCGGGCAGGACGATGCGCTTGCGATCGGCCCGGGCCCGCTCCATCAGCTGGTAGGTGAACATCTGCGGCGTGGTGACCGTCGGCATCGGCACACTCAGCCGGTCCAGCATCTCGCCGATGTCGACGTAGCGTTCCATCAGCGCAATCGCCGTGTCGATCTTGCGCGTCGAGGTCGCGGTGACCCGCCCCCGGACGCCAGCCACCGCGCTGGCGGTTTCGAACGTGCCGAGATCGGTGGCGATGACCGGCACCCGCAGGCCCAGCCCGGTCACCAGTTCGGCGATCGATCGGTGCAGCGGCAGCCCGCCGTTGAGAATGACCGCCGACAGCGACGGGAAATTCTCGGCGGCGTGCGCGCTGGTGACGGCCAGCACCACATCGGATCGGTCGCCCGGGGTGATGACGGCGACACCCTCGGTCAGCCGCTCCAGACAGTGCTCGGCCGTCATACCCGCCACGAGTACACCCATCACCTCACGGCCCAGCAGCGACGCGTCGCCGTGCACCAAGACCCCGTGGGCCGCATGGCGCAGATCGTCGACGGTCGGAGCCACCAGTAGGGGTTCTTCGGGCAAGACGTAGACGCGCGGCCCCAGGTCCGCGCAGGCTTCGGCGACCGCGTCCAGCTGAGCCGGATCCGCGCGGTTGGCCACCACCGCCGCCGTGTGCGCGTGCTGTGCGGCCAGCTCGGCCAGACACAGCTCGATGACGAGGGCGACCTCCTTGGGAGTACGGTCGCGGGCGCGCACTGACAGCAATACCGGCGCGCCCAGGTTGGCCGCGATACGGGCGTTCACGCTCAGTTCGGTGGGTGTGGCCACGTCGGTGTAGTCCGATCCGACGATGACCACCGCATCGCACCGCGCGGCCACCTCGTGATACCGGTCGACGATGTCTGCGATCGCGCCGTCGGGATCGGCATGCAGCCGCTGATAGGTGACCCCGACACAGTCCTCGTAGGTCAGGCCGGCGTTGCTGTGCGCCAGCAGCAACTCCAGGATGTAGTCGCGATTCTCTCGCCGCGTGATCGGGCGGAACACTCCCGCTCTGGGCACCATGGCGGTCAGCCGGTGCAGGATGCCGAGCGCAACGGTGGACTTACCGGTGTCACCCTCGGGCGAAGCGATGTAGATCGACGTGGTGCGGGCGGCGGTCACCCCAACAGCTTTCCGCAACCCGGATCGATCCGACACCCGGATACCTCCCGGCCATGTTCCCCTTTACCGCCGTTTCCGGGCGCTCAGCTAAATAAACAACAGATTGATTAAGAGATTTTCACAGACATGCAAATATGGCAAATGATGCAGAATGCGCCCAGGTGCTGTGCGATGGTCCGCCTGTTTGTATGATTCTCGAGGAAATTTGTCCTCTGAGCATGTGGATTTCCACTTTCACTGACCGTGCACAGTTTTTTCCAGAGGATTGCGACAACTCATCGGAGCGAAGGAGCTGATATGAACGCTTACGCAGACGTCAGCAGCGAGCTCATCGCGCACGGCAGCGCCAACTACCACCCCGCAGGCCGCCACGTCCCGCACGTCGGCCACGGCGCTTTCTCCACGCACTCGTTGCCCGAACCCGCCACGATGCCGATTCCGCTGCTCGCCGAAGCGCCGATCACCGAGCCGCCACCCAGGCTCGTTGTCCAACCGAGCGTCACCCCCGCATCGCTGTTCCAGCAACTGACGCAGAAGCGCAGCATCCCGTCGTGGGTCCTCGTCGTCCTGGTCGCCGTCACCTGTGCACTGAGCGCCGCACCGATGCTGGCCAGCACCGCATTCGTCATCGCTGAGGGAGCGCCCACCGCATATCTGTCCCTGATGCCGATATGGACACTAATGATCGCCCTGACCACCGATCGCAGCCATCGGCGCCACGACGTCTCCGACTCCGACGTCGATCGCATCCTCGCGACGCTGATCGCGGCAGTCGCCATCACGAGTTGTCAGCTCATCGTCGGGCGAATCGGGGCCGTCGGCGAGTTCTGGCATGCCCACCTCGTCTCGGTCATCGCCTGGGTGGTGGCCCTGTCGATACTCAAATTCGGGTCTCGATCGGCAGCGCGAATCCGGGTGGCGTGGGGATTCCTCGCGCTGTGCTTCCCGCCGTTCTTCCTCCTCGCGGGGCAGGCTCTGGGCGGGTCCCTCATGGCCTACGGCGTCATGACGGCGCTCTACGGCGCGATCGCGATGTTCCTGACCCTTCGCGAAACACCCGTCAAGTGGCTCGTCACTCCAGCATTCTTCGCTCTGGCCAGCACCGGGACCTACCTACTCCACGACGCTCCGGTGCCCGTTGCCTATCTAGCCCCGTCAGCCGCACTCACCGGGCTTACCGTCGCTCTGTTCGTACGTGCACCGCGCCACCATGGCGGCGCGGTGGTACCCAAGCACTCCCTCCTGACCGTCGCCATCGTGGTCGCACTCGCCGCGATCGTCGGTGCACTCCCCCAGCACCGGGTCAATTACACCCCCCGCGCGGACCTCATCTCGGTCCGGGCCAACTGGATCAAGCAGCTGGACGAGGCCCGGCTGTCAGTCGGCCTGCCGCAGGTGTTCGCCTGGGGACCCAGGGTGATGGGGGAACAGGGTTCGGTCGTCCGATACCGGTTGGTCTCAGGAAAGAACGTCGTATTTCTGGATATCTTCTCGACGCACGACTACGGCAGGCTTACCGAGTACTGCTGCGGCCTCTGGTACGCCACGGCGCCGCCACCAGATATCCAGCGCCCCTTCACCAGCACCGGGTCGTCGATCACGCAGACCGCTCAGATGGGCAATCAGTATTCGCCACCGGAGAAGCCGGGCGACCCGTCATGGATGGCCCACCAATGGCTTTGGCGTTACCAGTCGGCTTCCGGCCCCGTCTATCAGGCCGTCTACCTGATCGCGTCACGCGACGAGAAAGCGCCGGAAAACGTCGCCACACCGAGCCCGCCGAACATTCGCAGCGGAATCCTCGCCCCCCTCGCGGCGCTCCTCCAGGATCACGCGGCGCTGCACCACCCCACGCAATACGACTCAAAGACGTTGGACGCCGTCAGCCGACAGATCATCAAGACCGCACAGGTGCGGCCCGCCTAATGAGCATTCAGGATGTCCCGACGCAGTTGCGCGAGGAGTACTCGGCCAAGCACCTATTCACCCGACGGCAGAAGATCATCGGCCTCGTGACCACCGCCGCCGTCGTGGCGGCGGTGATCTACGACTGGTCGGACACGGTGGCGGTGCTGGTGACGATCTCGACCGTCTACTTCCTGCTGTCGACAGTCGATCGGGCCTATCTGGTGTTTCGGGGACTGCAGGGCGGCAATCGCGCGCGCGTGACAGTCGAACAAGCCTATTCGATTCCTGACGAGGACCTCCCCGTCTACACGGTACTCTTACCGGCCTACCGCGAACCCGACATTGTCGCGACCCTGCTCGAGGGGGTTAGTCGAATCGATTATCCCGCAGACAAACTCGACGTATACCTCATCCTCGAAGCGGATGATGAGGAGACCATCTCGGCTTTCCAGGCTCAAAGCGTGCACAACGTCAACCTGGTCGTCGTACCGCCCACGCTGCCGCGGACCAAACCCAAGGCGTGCAACCACGCTATGGACCTCCCGTCGGAGCGCAGCGAATACGTGACGATCTTCGACGCCGACGACATACCCGACCCACTTCAGCTCCGAAAGGCCGTGTACACGTTCGCCAACGCGCCCGATGACGTTGCGGCCCTTCAAAGCACCCTGAGCTATTACAACGCGAACCAGAACATCCTCACCCGATGGTTTTCGATCGAGTACGACCAATGGTTCTCCTACGTGCTGCCCGCGTTGAGTGAGGCCAACTGCATCATCCCGCTCGGCGGATCCTCGAATCACATCAAGACGCACGTGTTGTGGGAGGTCGGCGGCTGGGACCCATACAACGTCACCGAGGACGCCGATCTGGGAATCCGGCTCGCACGCAACGGCTATCGCACACTGATGCTGGACTCCGTCACGGCCGAAGAGGCGAACGCCGATGCACTGAACTGGCTGCGCCAACGGTCCCGCTGGTACAAGGGCTACCTCCAGACATTCGTGGTGCACATGCGCCAGCCAGTGAGGCTCTACCGCGAATTAGGTCTGGTACCACTGCTGAGGATGGCCAACATCACCGCTGGTATGCCCATCGCGTGCATGGTCAACGTGGCCTTCTGGGCCCTGATCGTGGTGTGGTACGCCGGGCGGCCCGAGTTCTTCGACAACATCTTCCCGAATTCCACGTACTACCTGTCGCTTCTGCTGTTCACGGCAGGCAATGCGATCGCCGTGACATTGACATTGCTCACGACACGCGCGTCAGGCAAGCCGCAATGGCTCGTTGCTGCGCTACTCATTCCCGGGTACTGGCTCTTGCAGGCAATCGGCGCCATCAAGTCGGGTGTGCAACTGGTGTACAACCCTTCCTACTGGGAGAAGACGGAGCACGGCTTGGCAAGGAAGGCAACACAGTGATTCGGCGGCAAGTTTTGTGGGTCGTCTGCGCGTTGAGCATCATCGCCCTCCAAGTACCGCTACATCCGCCGGTCGCGAAGGCCGATCCGGACGTCGAGGTGCCCTCCGAAACGGCCGAGCCAGGCGACGATGCTCCGCCAGTCGACGCGACGACAACCCTCGGCTGGAAGCAACTCGGGATGAGTTCTGCACTCTATTTCGGGGCGGCGAACGCCACCCAGACCGCCTCGATCCCCACCCCGGACGGGCTCACCCCGATCACCCTGTCCGGAATTCTGCACTCGGCGACCAACATCCCACAGGGCTACATCGAAGCAGAAACCACCGACGGGCAATATCTCGGCACGGTGCCCGTCCCCGACCTCACCGCGGGCCGCACTTCGGCGCCGTTCAGCATCGACGTCAGTTCAGTGCCGGTGCTGCACAATCAAGCGCAACTCAACATGGTGCTGCGAATGACGGCAGGAGACACCGTCTGCGGGCCGCCACCGGCGTTGGTGATCAGTGGCTTCTCAGTCACGTTCAGCGGCGACTTCAACCAGCCCATATCCCTTCAGCAGTTCTTCCCTGCAATCGCCCCCAACGTCGACATCTACGTCGACCCGCAACCGACAGCATCGGAAAAGCTGACGGCACTGAGCCTGGTTGCAGCGCTCACTCGCCGGTATCAGCCCGCAACCGTCCGAATCAACTTGCGCCAGTTGGCCCGTACCGATCCGGCACCCCCGCCTGACGGCGACAATCTGACCCGGGCCATCGTGATCCGTGATCTCAAGGAAGTCGACAATCCCGGCGTCCAGCTGGTGACCGACCCGATGCAGCGCCCCTATGTCGTCATCACCGGCACGGGGCCGACTCTCGAGCAGCAGGTGGCGTTGTTCCGCGAAAAACTGCTGACCGTCGCGCAGACCGACAGCGTCACGGTGAACGCCGAGAAGGTGGCCCCGACGCAGGGTGCCCGGATGGCAACCTTCGGCCAACTTGACATCTCGGGGGGCGCCTCAGTTCTCGGTGAGGCCACCATCTCACTGAATCTGAGCACGTCGTCCTTCACCCTCTCCAAACCCGGGATGATCGAGGTTCATCTACTGGCCAACTACACACCCGTCGACGACAACGAGAAGGGCACTATGGTCGCGGCCGCTGGTGGGATCGTGTTGAAGACGGCACGGCTAGACAGGTCCGGGCGGCTAGACACCACTTTCAGTATCCCGGCGGAGATCGCCGCTCGCAACACCGGACTAGTCCTCACGGTCAGTTATGAGCCGGGCGCCGGTGGGTGCACGCCGCGCACGGTTCCGATGAATTTCCAGGTCGATCCGGGCTCGACCGCCGCGGTCAAGGCCGGCGGCGCGGTATCGATGGGTGGATTCTCTTCTCTACCACAAGCATTCATTCCCACTTTCCAGGTGGCAATGGATGGCACAGACCCAGACGAACTGGCGCATGCTGCGGCCATCATCGGGCTCGTCCAGCAGATTTCGTCCATCGAACTGCGCCCGATTCTGGTGAGCGTTGACCAGGTGGCCGCGAGCAATTCGAGCGCATTGATCATCGCGAATGCCCAAGCGGTACACAAGCAGAACCTCGACCCGCCGATCGACACAGTGGGCAACCTGTCCAACGTCGACGTCCCGGCGGACGTAATCGCCGATATCCCGACGGGTTTAGCTTCATTACAGAGCTATTCTCAGAACAACCGGACAATTGTTCTGCTCACCGCTTCCGCAGGCTGGGATATGGCTAAGCCACTATTCGACTACCTCGGTGGTCTGCAGGGCGGTTGGCGTGATCTCGGTGGTGACGTCCTAGTCGCTGGCCAGATCTCGAGCCCGCAAACGCTTACCGTGCGTGCCAGCGGTCCGGTGCCTCTGGCGGACAATCCGGGCACCAGCTGGCTGAAGTGGGCATGGTTGAGTGGCGCCGTCGTCGGAGTCTCGATCATCGCCATCGTCTTCGTCCTGCTCATCCGGCGCCGATCCGCGAAGGCTCGAGATTGACGGCTGTCGTCGACACAACGCCGCCGACGACGGCGCCCGAACCGCTGACGCCAGCCCCAAAGCGGCGCCGACGGAACATCGTGCGGCCAGTAGCGTTCTACGTGGTCTTCTTCTTGATCTACGCGATCGTCGGCTATTGGCTTTGTCGGGTCGGCTATGTCAACCCCGACGCCGCCGCGCGCGTCGGCAACGCAGGCTACACGATGATGAGCCGCTATCCCCATCTCGGCGCGGTCGGATTCGTGTGGAATCCGTTGCCCAGCTTCGTCGAGATACCGCTCTTCAGGCTCACGTACTGGAACTCGTTCATCAGGACGACGGGCTACGTAGGAGCCATCCAGAGCGCACTGTTCATGGCCGGCGCGGTATTCCAGGTCCGCGGGATCGCCTTCGATCGCCAGGTGAGCACCCTGGCTCGTTGGCTTGCCATCGCAACGTTCGCCTTTCACCCAATGGTGGTGTTCTACGGCGGCGACGGGATGAGCGAGGGCGCCGAGTTGTTCCTCTTGCTGTGGGCGTGCCGGCACCTGCTGAGGTGGCTCAGGAGCGACGCGCCTGTCAATCTCGTCATGTGCGGCGTAGCTCTCGCATTGTGTTATCTGACCCGTATTGAAGCAGTCATCGCTCTAACTGGCACGGGCGTAATAGTTTTCGCGGTGTCCACGGTGCGCAACCGGCCGGGGTGGGGTTGGCGTGGCGCAACGCAGTTGGGAATCCACGACGCAGTGGTCGTCTCATTCCTGCCGCTTTTTGCGGCCCTTACCTGGGCACTGTCCAGCTGGCTGCTGGTGGGTAGCCTGTTCGACTCCCTCACCTCGCAGTACGGCAACACTGCACAGGTTGCGGCGTCCGGGATCGGCACTCTCACCCAGGCCGTCGGGTTCGATGGCATCACCTATAACATCGCAGCGCAGCTCTTGGGTATGCAACCGCTGGTCATCGTGGTGGTGGCGATGGCGCTGGTTCGCGCCGTCCGGCAACGATGTATCGACATCATGGCCCCTCTGGCGATGTTCGGTTCGATCCTGGTGTTCCAGGTATACGCCATCTATACCGCCGCCACATTCGGCTGGTTCCGCTTCTTCATAACGGCGGTACCCCTCGCCGTCGTGGCATTGCTTGTCACAACGGCACCTGGGCGCCGAGGCGATCGCATCCCGTTTTTTCACTCACGCCGCTCACCCGTGTGGATGGTCCCGATGCTGGTCTTCGTGCTGATCAGCTCCTTTCCGGCGGCGTGGGCATCGATGATGAACCCGGCGATCGGAAAAGAAGAGTTCGGCGTGCGTGCGGTGATCTGGCCAAATCGCTATTCCAAGTCCGAGCACTGGGCGTTCTGGGGTGGTGAGCTCAGTCGCAATACCGCCGTATGGTTCGACAATCAGAACCTGCCCGACGGTTCAGTATTGGTCGATACCTTCTCGCTTGCCAAGACCTGGCTGGCCTCAAACCATCCAAAGCAGTTCACGATCCGTAGCGACTACGACTTCTTCGACAAGGTCAATTCGCCACTGACCAATGGGGTCCGCTACATCTTGGTGCCCAAGCCCACCGGGCTGGGGGAACTGGACGCGATCAACCTGCGCTACCCCACCATGTGGGTCGACGGCGCCGGCCTGGCCACCCTAGCCCTCAGTGTGGTCAACCCGCAGGGCTTCGAGCAGTTTCGCATTTATCAGATAAACGGTTCCGCCTGAAGCGATCTCAGCCGAGCTTGCGCAACCGCGGCTCCAGATCCTTCTTGAACAGCTCCAGGAAGCGGCGCTGGTCCTGTCGCGGGTCGTGGAAGACCAAGTGGTTGAGGCCGTAGCCCACATACTCAGCGACCTTCTCCACGGCCTCGTCCGGATCGGAGGCGACGATCCAGCGCTTGGCCACCTGCTCGATGGGCAAGGCGTCGGCGGCCTTCTCCATCTCGATCGGGTCGTCGATGCTGTGCTTCTGCTCGGCGGTCAGCGACAGCGGCGCCCAGAACCTCGTATTGTTCAGCGCCAGCTCGGGATCGGGGTCGTAGGAGATCTTGATCTCGATCATCCGGTCGATGTCGTCGGGGTTCTTGCCCGCCGCCTCGGCGCCCTCGCGCATGGCGGGAATCAGCTTGTCCTTGTACAGCTCTTCGCCCTTACCGGACGTGCAGATGAAGCCATCGCCCGCGCGGCCGGCGTACTTGGCCACCTGCGGGCCGCCCGCCGCGATGTAGATCGGGATACCGCCCTCGGGCACGTCGTAGATCGAGGCGCCCTTGGTCTTGTAGTACTCGCCTTCGAAATCGACCCGGTCACCCAGCCACAGCTCGCGCATCAACCGCACCGACTCCCGCAGTCGCGCGTAACGCTCCTTGAATTCCGGCCACTCGCCCTCATATCCGGTGGCAATCTCATTGAGCGCCTCCCCGGTACCGATGCCAAGGAAGATCCGGTCCGGATACAGGCACCCCATGGTCGCGAACGCCTGGGCGATGACCGCCGGGTTATACCGGAAGGTCGGAGTCAGCACCGACGTGCCCAAGATCAGCCGCGTGGTCCGCTCACCGACCGCGGTCATCCAGGCCAATGAGAACGGCGCGTGACCACCCTCGTGACGCCACGGCTGGAAATGGTCACTCACCGTCGCGCTGTCCATCCCGTGCGCCTCGGCGAGCACCGCCAGCTCGACCAACTCGCGCGGCGCGAACTGCTCCGCCGACGCCTTGTATCCCAGTTTCAGTTCAGCCACATCCTCGTTTCTACTCCCCTCGGCGCCGCCGCGGGCCGGCGAGGTCCCGCCCACGGGCCCGCCGCGGCGTGGTAGGCAGCGTCGCGGACCGCTGGCGCGAAACGCCTAAACTCGCTCCCATGGCGCTGGCCCTGACCGCTATCACCGAACACGTCCACATGGCGCAAACACCACTGGTCAATTGGACGGTGGTGACCGGCGATGCCGGGGTGATGCTGATCGACGCCGGCTTCCCCGGCAGCCGCGGCGACGTCCTGGCATCGCTGGCCGAACTCGGATTCGGCCCGGCCGACGTGACCGCGATCCTGTTGACCCACGCCCACATCGACCATTTCGGCTCGGCCATCTGGTTCGCCAAGACGCACGGGACGCCGGTCTACTGCCACGCCGACGAGGTGGGGCACGCCAAACGCGAATACCTCGAGCAAGCCTCCCCCGTCGACCTGGTGCTGCACGCATGGCAGCCGCGCTGGCTGAAGTGGTCACTAGACATCGTCGGCAAGGGCGCGCTGGTGCACGAAGGGATCCCCACCGCGGGAGCGCTGACCGAGGACGTCGCCGAGGATCTACCCGGCCGGCCGCTGGCCGTGCCAACCCCGGGCCATACCGGCGGCCACTGCTCCTACATCGTCGACGGCGTTCTGGTCAGCGGCGACGCCCTGGTCACCGGCCATCCACTGGCCCCGCACAACGGCCCGCAGCTACTGCACCGGGTGTTCAATCGCGACGAGGCGGGCTGTGTGCGCAGCCTGTCCGCGCTGGCGATGCTCGAAACCGATGTGCTGATTCCCGGCCACGGCGACCTGTGGATCGGGCCGATCCGGGAGGCGGTACGGCAAGCGACGCCGCACTGACCCCGGCCCCTATCCCGCAGTCGCAGAAGATATTCTGCGAATCCGGAAGCGTCTTGAGGAACGCCACGGGAAACACGTCGGCCTCGCTGGCCAGCGGCTCGGCCAGCCGGGCGTAGCCGGCGCTGACGTACAACGCTTCGGCTTCGGGCTGACGGTTACCGGTGGTCAGGTACACCCGGCGGTAGCCCCGCTGGGCAATCGCAGACTCCAGGGCACCCAGGAGCATCGTGGCATACCCCCGCCGCCGGCTTGCGCTGTCGGTCCAGATCCGTTTGAGTTCGGCGGTGTCGGCATCGAAGCGGCAGAACGCCCCGCCGGTCACTGGGCGGTCGTCGAGCACCCCGATCAGCATGCCGCCATCGGGCGGGGCGAACTGCCCGGCGGGATGGCTACGCAACCAGCGCATGACCCCGGCCTCGGTGCCCTCGTAGCGGGTGGCGTACTCGACGGCGAGTTCGGCCAGCAAGGGTTGGGCCAGCGCGTCGTCCTCGCGGACGGAAACGAAACGCAATGCGTTCACGGGATCGAGTGTGCCCTGTCGATCTGCTTCCGGGAAAAATTGACACCTGTAAAGTCGTGGCCCATGGACAACATCCGAGGCAAAACCATCGCCATCACCGGCGCTGCTCGGGGTATCGGTTTCGCCACCGCCCGCGCACTCGCCCAGCGCGGCGCGCGGGTGGTGATCGGCGACCGGGACGTCGCGCTCGAGGAGTCCGCCGTCGCGCAGCTGAGCAAGCTCGGCCCGGTCTCGGGCTACCCACTCGATGTCAGCGATCCCGAATCGTTCGCGACGTTCTTGGACAAGGCCCGTGCCGACGGCGGCGGCCACATCGACATCCTGATCAACAACGCCGGCGTCATGCCGGTCGGGCCGTTCCTCGACCACTCTGATCAGGCGGTGCGTACCGCCGTGGAAGTCAACTTCTACGGGGTGCTCACCGGTTGCCGGCTGGTGTTGCCGGAGATGCTTCGCCGGCGCGCCGGCCATATCGTCAACATCGCTTCGATGGCCGGCATGATGGCCGTTCCGGGCCAAGCGCTCTACGCCGGCACCAAATTCGCGGTGGTGGGCCTGTCCACCGCGCTTTCCGACGAGTACGCGGGACAAGGCGTCCAGATCAGTTGCGTGATGCCGTCATTCACCAACACCGAGCTGATCGCGGGCACCAAGGCGACCGGCGCCACCAAGCCGGTGCAGCCCGAGGACATCGCTGCCGCGGTCGTCAAGACCTTGGACAAGCCGAAAACCGCTGTTTCGGTGCCGTCTTGGTCGCGCCCGGTGGCGGGGGCGGCCGCGCTCCTGCCGACCCGCGGCCGGCGCTGGCTGTCCAAGAAGATGGGAACCGACCGGGTGTTCCTCGACTTCGACGTGACCGTGCGCGCGGCCTATGAACAGCGCGCCCAGACCGCCACCGGCGTGCTGGAAACCAAAGACGACGAAAAGGACTAGCCGAGAACCGGTACGGCGTCCCCGGGGCGGTAGCGTTCGACCGCTTCGATATGGGCGAGCAGGACTTCCGGCTCGACGGTGTACAGCGCGCCCTCGTCCTCGCCACCGGTACCGACGAGAACGGCGTTGACCCGCTCGGGGAAATCGTCGTCACCCCCGGCGGACGTGATCCAGACGCGGGTGACCGGCTCGTACCCCTCGTCGACGACCGGGGCGGCCGACGGCTCATAGAACCAGCTGATCAGGGTCTCGGTGGAGAACTCGGCGTCGAACGTCCACCCGCGCGACGTCAGCCACTCGTCGAATGTCTCGACCGCCTGCGCGAGTTCGACGTCGACGTCGTCGATGGTGTCCATCACCGCATCGGGAATCCAGCGCGCGTCGCGACTGGCCTGCCGCTTCTTGCGGCGGGCCTTCTTGGCATCGGAGTTCCGCGACACCGCTAACCCAGTGCGCGATCCAGGTCGGCGATCAAGTCCTCGGTACCCTCCAGCCCGACCGAGATCCGCACCACGCCGTCGCCGAGCCCGATGGCGGCGCGACCCTCGGGTCCCATCGCGCGGTGAGTAGTGGTCGCCGGATGGGTGATCAGCGACTTGGCGTCACCGAGGTTGTTCGAGATGTCGATCACCTGCAGCTTGTCGAGCACCTCGAACGCACGGTCTTTGGCCTTCCCCTCGGGAGCGTCGAGTTCGAGGGTCACCACGGTGCCGCCGCCCGACATCTGCCGCTTGGCCAGGTCGTGTTGCGGGTGCGAGGCCAGATACGGGTATCGCACCCAGCGCACCGCGGGATGCTCCTCGAGGAACTCGGCGACCCGCTGAGCCGAGGCGTTGCTGTAGTTCACCCGTACCGACATCGTCTCCAGGCCCTTGAGCAGCACCCAGGCATTGAATGCGGACAGCGCAGGACCGGTGTGGCGCATCAGTTTCTGCACCGGACCGTCGATGTATTCCCTGTCGCCCAGGATTGCCCCGCCGAGCACTCGGCCCTGGCCGTCGATGTGCTTGGTACCCGAGTACACCACCACGTCCACGCCCAGCGGGAAACCCTGCTGCAACAGTGGGGTGGCAAAGACGTTGTCCAGCACCACTTTCGCCCCGGCAGCGTGCGCCATCTCTGATACCGCGGCGATGTCGACCAGCGACTGCATCGGGTTGGACGGCGTCTCGAAGAACACCGCCTGGGTCGGCACCGAGAGCGCCTGCTCCCACTGCGAGAGGTCGTCGCCGTCGACGAGGACGGTTTCCACACCCCAGCGGGGCAGAATCTCGTTGCATACCACGAAGCACGAACCGAACAGGCTGCGGGCGGCGACCAGTCGGTCCCCGGCGCCCAACAGTGCCCCCAGCGAGGTGAACACCGCGGCCATCCCCGAGGCCGTCGCGAACGCCGCGGGCGCACCCTCGATCAGCCGAAGGCGCTCCTCGAACATCGAGATCGTCGGATTGCCGTAGCGGGAGTACACGTAGCGGTCGATATCGCCGGTGAACGCCTTCTCGGCCTCGGCCGCCGAGGAGTAGACATAACCAGAGGTGAGATACACCGCCTCGGCCGTCTCCTCGAATCCGGAGCGCAGCAGCCCGCCCCGAACCCCGATGGTCGCCTGGCTGACCCCGTCGGGCAGCGGCGCGGGGATTCGCACCGACGGCACATCGGGTTCGCTCATGACTGCTTCCAGGGCAGGCCCAGCGCGCGCCAGCCGTCGCCGCCACGGTGGCCGTCCGCGTCGAGCTGACCTTCGAAGCCGTCAAGCATGTTGTAGGAGGGCGCAATTCCCGCCGCGGTCGCGATCTCGGCGGCGGGGATCGAGCGATTGCCGGAGCGGCACATGAAGACGACCGGGCGCTCGCCGGGTGTGACGCCGGCGGCGATCAGTTCAGCCACGAAATCGTCGTTGTGCTGACCATTGCCGCGATTCCACTCCACGAACACCACGCGACGGCCCAGGCTGGACAGATCGGGAACCCCGACCCACCGCCATTCGGCGTCGGTGCGGCAGTCCACCAGCACGGCCTCGGGGTGGTCGCTGAGCAGCTTCCAGCTCTCCTCCGGGGTGATGTCTCCTGCATAGCTCACCTGCGTGAGTCTTCCACACCCACCTGGGACGAACCGATGGTCCCTCGGTCCCGCTACATAGGACCGGGCGAACAGACCGTCCACTCACCGTCTTCGCGAGTGAACGTCATCGGTGCCTTGATCTTGTCATCGGGCGCGCGCTCGAAATGGTAGACGACGGTGGCGGTGGCCCGGTCGCCGTCGATGGCCACCCCGGTGACGTCGTCCACGTATCGGGCGCCCTGCGTCGCTGTGGATTTCTGTTGGCGGGCAAGGACTTCAGCTTCGGTGCCCTGCTGTGCGGCGCAGGTGTACTTGCGGAAGTCCGGATAGCTGCCGCGCTGCAGGGCGTCATTCTGGCCGATCGCGGCGCGGCTCACCTTCAGGTCCTCACTCATCGGCTGGTCGCTGAGCAGCCAGGTGATCCCGACCACGGCGAGCACCACCAGCGCAACACCCAGCGCGATCAAGATGGGCATCGGGCTGGCGCCGTCGCCGTCGCGTTCGGTCATGGCTGCCACACCCGGTGCAGCGCGGTCGAGACCTGCCGCACCCGGTCGCGGGCGGCGGTGACGTCGGACCCGGTCGCCATCGCGACGCCGAGCCGCAACCATGCAGAACCGTCGTGACGGCCCAGCAATCGCACGTCGCTCTCCGGCACGACCAGGGCCTCGGCCAGCACGGCGTGGTTGATCTCCGGGGTGCTGGTGTGGTCGTCGGTCCCGCTGTAGATGACTTCGGCGGCGCCCGGCGAGATCATGATGGTGTCCACCGGCAGGCCGAGGACGGCGCGGGCGTGCAACTCGAACTCCGACAGCCGCTGGCTGCGCAGCGTGACCAATCCGCTGTCGTAGGGCCGCACGCTGACATCGGAGAAGTACACCTCGTCACCACGAACCAGCAGCTCCACCCCGAACACCCCGCGCCCGCCCAGCGCCCGCACGATCCTGGCCGCCACCGACTTCGCCGCGCCCAGTGCCGCCACGGTCATCTGCTGCGGCTGCCAGGACTCCAGCACGCCGCCGTCGAGCTGGCGGTGGCCGATCGGCTCGCAGAAATGCAGAGCCGGGCCCGCCGGTCCATCGGTGCGCACGGTCAGCAACGTGACCGCGTAATCGATCTCGACGACCGTCTCGGCCAGCACCCGGTTGTGCGGCACCCGGCCACCCGCGGCGACGGCGCGCTGCCAGGCCGGCTCGACGTCGTCGGGACGCAACAGCACCGATTGCCCCTGACCGGGCACCCCGATCACCGGCTTGACGACCAGCGGGAACCCGGCGTGCTCGGCGACGGCGGTCAGTTCCTCGACGGACCCCGCGAACCAGAACGGCGCGGTCGGCAGGCCCAGTTCGTCGGCGGCCAGCCGGCGCATCCCCTCCCGGTCCAGGCTCAGCTGGGTGGCGTAGACACCCGGAACGACCTGGGTGGTTCCACTGTCCGCGACGGCCCGCAGCGCGTCGATGGCCACGGCGTTGGTGTCGACCACCACGTAGGCCGGCTCGACCCTGGCGATGGCGGCGGTCAGTTCCTCGGGGTCGGTGATCTTCACGACGAGGGCCTCGTCAGCGACATCGTGAGCCGGCGCTTCGGCGTACCGGTCGACCGCGACCACCTCGGCTCCGAGCCGCTGAAAGGCCAGCACCAGCTCGCGGCTCAGCTCACCAGACCCGATCAGCATCACACGCATGATGCCCAAGGATAGGTGGGCTCATCCCCGCGCAGGCCAATGCCAGGACGGCTCGTCGAGCAGACCCTGGCCGAGGATCGCCGTCTGGCCCAGTTCCGATGTCGCCGGCCCGGCGGCTCCGACGTCCTTGGTGAGCTCGATGGCGTTGACGTCGCCCTGCTGGCGGCGCAGCGCATCGACCAACGCCGCGGAGTGGGTGACGACCACAACCTGGGAACGCTCCGAGGATCGTGCGATCAGCGCGGCCAGCGCTCCCAGTAGGTCCGGGTGCAGGCTGGCCTCCGGCTCGTTGAGCACGGTCAGTTCGGCGGGCCTCGGGGTGAGCAACGCGGCGATCCACAGCAGATAGCGCAGGGTCCCGTCGGACAGTTCGGCCGCCGTCAACGCCCGCAGCATGCCTGGCTGACGCAGGGTGACCTCGAAGCGGCCGGCATTGCTCTGGATGTCCACCCGACTACCGGGGAACGCCTCGTCGACCGCTTCGATGAGCGCGCCCGCGTCACCGACCTCGGCGATGGTCTGCAACGCCGCGGCAAGATCGGCACCATCATGACTCAGAACCATTGTGCGGGTGCCGATCTGGGGCAACCGCGCGGGCGCGGAGCGGTCGGTACGAACATGATCGTAGAACCGCCACGACCGCACCCGCTCGCGCAGTGCCAGCAGTTCCGGTGCCGCCTGCGGGTCGGCGAGCTCGCTGAGCATGCTGTCGAACGGCCGCACGGTGGTGGCCGCGGTGCGCCAGCCGCCCTCGGCATCGCGAATCGACACCGAAGGACCGGAGCGCTGCGCCAGCAACGCCGACGGTCGCAGCGCCGGCCCGGCCCACACTGCCTCCGATTTGATCTCGGGGTCGAGGTTGAATGCGGTGTTGGCGTCTTTGGGCAGCCCGAAGTCGACGGCGTAGCCGAAGTCGTCACCGGCGAAGCCCAGCTTGAGGCTCGCCGGCCCCTTCTTGCCCTGCCCGGCCCACATCGTGGAGCTCAGCCCACCCTCGCGGGCGAGCGCGTTGACCGAGCCGTTGCGCGCGGTGTCGGCCAGCAGCCGCAACGCCCGGTAAAGGCTGGATTTTCCGCTGCCGTTCGGCCCGGTCACCACGTTGCACCCAGATAACGGCACAACCAGCCGGCGCAGTGAGCGGTAGTTCTCCACGGCCACGGTGTCGAGCACGACCCCAGCTAACCAGGCGGCGCCGACAACCCCGCCGGGTTGCGACCGCTACACGGCGATGGCGGCGGGAATCGGCACGGCGGGGGCCTCCGGCTGGGTGCCCGGCACGGTGGTGTACGGCCACAGATCCGGCGGGATGATCTGATTCCCGGTCACCCCGGTCAGCCGTGCGATGAGCTGTGCGGGGATGTTCGTCAGCTGGTAGAGGACGGCGCCCACGAATTGAATCGGCAGTTTGAACGGTTGCGGCATGTCGGCGGTGAGGCCGTCGAAAAGCGTGTACACGACATAGGGAATGGTCGCCGCGATGGTCCGGATGACGAGGGCCACGTTGGTGGCGATATCGGGATAGCCGTACATGTCGATCGCGTCCGTCAGGGCCAACTTGAGGGCGTCCAGGCCGGGATCCAGCGGCGCGTAATCGTTCGCGGCGCGGTCCATCAGGGGTTTGCCGGCCGAATAGGGCTCCGGTGCCAGCCCGAAGAGTTCGGCCACCGTGGGTGTGACGTCGATGTTGAGGTAGGTGTTGTTGATTGCTCCCGGCGTGAAGTCGGCACCATTGGCGATCACGAACGTGGTTGTTTCCCAAGGTGTTTGGAAGCCATGCGCGCGCATGTCCGAACCGAGACGAATGGTCGGCCACGGCACCTGACCGTGGTCGGTGGTCACGATCACCGTCCACGGTTCATCGATATGAGCGGCGTTCCAATCGTCCACCGCCGCCATGATGTAGCCGACGTTTTGGTCGACGTTGCGCAGGGCGTTGGCGTACTCCGGCGACCCGGCGTCATACTCGTGCCCGGTGTTGTCGACCCCCACGAAGTAGCTGAATTGGAAGCTCGAGACGCCGGCCGTGGTGCCCTCGATCGCGTCGACGGACGCCTGCCCGACCAGGTCGTCGGTGTCCAGCCAGCTGTTGTTGTACTTCTCGTAATAGAGGATGTTGTCGGCGGGGGCTGATCCCGCGCCGGCGATCTGGGCGATGTTCGCCCAGTCGGCGATCGCCGTGGTCTCGATGGCCGGATCGTAGGTCTCGAGCTGATTGAAGATCGTCGGCCACTTGTCGTAGGTCCACGGGGTGAACACGTTGTTGATCACACCGGCTGTCTCGCCCCACACGCCGGTCAAGATCCCGGTCCACGACGGGTTGGAGATAGTGGTGTGCCCGACGATCGTCGACACGGCGGTGGTGCCGGTGTTCATCAGGCCGAGAAGGTTGACGTTGGCGTCGTCGGCCAGGATCGCACTGAGATTCGTACCGTCGATTCCGATCACCAGCACGTGGGTCGGGGTACTGGCCTGGGCGCTGACCGAAGCCCCACCGCCGGCCGCGGCCACGGCCGTTGCCGTCACCACCGCCCCGCGACGGCTCCGGCCCGTCGCCGGCGAGGCGGTCGACGAGGTCGCACCCGGCGAGGTCACCGGAGCGACCCCGAGCGTCGATAGGGTCAACGAGATCAATTCGGCCGCTGTCTTTTTCGAGGTTCGACCGGCCGCTGCCGGCTTGCGGGCCGCCGACACCGACGCCCGCGACACCGCGGGTCGGGTGATCGCGCCGACCGGGTGGCGGGTCTGGGTGTGCGGACGAGTGCGAGCGCGCGGTCCTGCGCTCGGCGAGCCGGCCTTCGCGGCGCTTGACGACGGGCCGGCCTCGGAGTGACCCGGTTCGGCATAGGAGACCGCGGTGGCGACCGACGAGCCCAGCCCGAAGATGCCTGCCGCTGCTACTCCGACGCACACTTGTTTGGCGCGACTCATCTGTCCACTCCCCGACCTCGTTCGCCAATGACCAGCGACAGCTCTGCGGCAACCATCTAAGATCCCCAAGAGCCGCTCGCCGGCAATATCTTTACTTGCCCCCGGCGAAGTCCGCAGCAAAGTTCGGAAAACGTGCAGTGGCGCCGCGGCAGAACGCCGATGAACTTGTGGTCAGAGATTCAAATCCATACGAAACGCGGTCATCGCGGCCAGCACGGCGGTGAACACCCGATGCGCGGCGGCGAGATCCTCGTCGGGCAGATCGGCCATCATGTGGTGGGTGTGGGTGGCCAGCGGGGTGAAGAACGCCCGGCCCACCTCGATGCCGTGGTCGGCGTAACGCAGGATCACCTTGCGACGGTCGGTCGGGTGCGAGTCGCGGCGCAGGTGCCCCGATTCGATCATCCGCTCGACCAGATAGGTGATCGCCGCACCGGACAGGCCCATCCGGGTCCGCAGTTCGCCCGCCGTCAAGGGGGTTCCGGCATTCTCGGCGACCATGACGTGCACCAGCGCACGGAAATCGTTGGCCGAGAGGTTGTGGATGCCGGCAAACGCCCGGCCGATCTGATCGGATTCGGCCGACAACGCCTGGACGTCGGACACCACGGCCGATTCCAGCGCGGGCCGGCCGGATGGGTCCATGCCACCAGGCTATCCGTTCAGTAGATGAACCGTTAAGAAACTGAAGCTATGTTGGGGCAATGCACCGAGCACCTGACACCGGGAGCCCGCTGTGGGATCGGATTGGCGCGCTCCTCAGCAGTCGCCACTCCTGGCTGTTGGCGCTGATCGTCGCATTGATCGGTGGCGGGCTGATGGGCGCTGTCGGGCAGAGCGCCTCGGCCGACCAGTCACCGGTGGCCCTGCCTCCCGGCGCCGAATCTGCCCAGGTCTCGAGGCTACTGACGGATTTCCCGGGCGGTGACGCGGCTCCGGTGATCCTGGTCGTCACCCGCAGCGACGGCGCGAGGCTGACCCCGGCCGATCTCGCTGCCGCCGAAGCGGCCCGGTCGCGCATGGTCGCCGCGACCGGCGCGGGGGGGCCACCCATCCCGGTCACTCCCTCGAACGACGGCAAGGCCGCGCTGGCCCCGGTGCCGGTCGACTCCACGCTGTCCGGCTTCGCCCTCAACGACAACGTCAAGGCGCTGCGGGAGGCGGCGAGGGCCGGCCTGCCCGGCGACCTGACCGCCAGCGTCACCGGCGGCCCGGCGTTCGGGGCTGATATCGCGAACGCCTTCGCCGGAGCCAACATCACGCTGCTGGCCGTCACCGGCGGGGTGGTGGCACTGCTGCTGATCGTCACCTATCGCTCCCCGGTGCTGTGGTTGGTGCCGCTGCTGGTGATCGCGTTCGCCGACCGGGTCGCCGCGGTGCTGGGCTCGGCCATCGCCGACGCCACCGGCCTGGTCGCCGACGGTTCGACCTCGGGCATCACCAGCGTGCTGGTATTCGGTGCGGGGACCAACTATGCGCTCCTGTTGATCTCGCGCTACCGGGAGGAATTGCGCACCGCGCCAAACCATCGCCGCGCGCTGCACACCGCGGTCCGGTTCGCCGGCCCGGCGATCGCCGCCAGCAATGCGACCGTGGTGCTGGCCTTGCTGACGCTGCTGCTCGCCTCATCACCCAGCACCCGCAGCCTCGGGGTGCAGGCTGCCTCGGGGTTGCTCGTCGCCGCCGTGTTCGTGCTACTGGCGCTACCCCCGCTGCTGGGCTTGTTCGGCCCGAAGCTGTTCTGGCCGTTTATTCCTCGTGCAGGAACCGAGGACGCCACCGACACCGGAGCCTGGCATCGGGTCGCCGACTGGGTCTCCGATCATGCCGGGCGGGTCGCCATCGCAGCCACCGCGGTGCTGGCGGTGCTGGCTACCGGGCTGCTGGCAACCCCGGTGGGGCTCAACCAGATCGATCAGTTCCGGGTGAAGGCCGATTCGGTCACGGGCTATGAGACACTGGCCGCACATTTCCCCAGCGGACTCACCGATCCGACCCGCGTCATCGGCAGCACCGACAAGAGTGCGGCGATCGACCGGGCGATCCAGGACACGCCGGGCGTCGTCTCGGTCAACCAGGTCGGCCGGTCTGATACCGGGCTCGCCCAGTGGCAGGTGGTGATCGCCGCCGAGCCCGCCTCCAGCGCCGCTTTCGATACGATTGCCGCCCTTCGTGATTCGGTCCACCAAGCCGATCCCCACGGCTTGGTGGGAGGCTCCGACGCCCAAGCTCTGGACGCCAGGAACGCCGCGATTCGTGACCGCCGGGTGGTGATCCCGGCCATCCTGATCGTGGTCCTCGCGGTCCTCTACATCCTGTTGCGGGCCGCGTTGGCCCCGCTGGTGCTGGTGGCCGCGACCCTGCTGTCCACGATGGCCGCCCTGGGGCTCGGTGGGTGGGTCAGCGTGCACCTGCTCGGATTTCCCGCCCTGGACAACACCACGCCGTTGTTCGCGTTCCTGTTCCTGGTCGCGCTCGGGGTGGACTACACCATCTTCCTGGTCACCCGCGCCCGCGAGGAGACCCCGCAGCACGGCACCCGTGGCGGGATCGTGCGTGCGGTGTCGGCGACGGGGGCCGTCATCACCAGTGCAGGCATCGTGCTGGCCGCGGTGTTCGCCGTCCTCGGCGTACTACCCCTGATCGTGCTGACCCAGCTGGGCATCATCGTGGGCCTGGGCATTCTGCTGGATACTTTCGTGGTGCGCACCGTCGTGATCCCGGCGTTGTTCACCCTGATCGGGCCGGCGATCTGGTGGCCGGCATTCAGCCGCGGGGACATCGAGCCGCCGCAGGCGCGTACCGTCGTGTCATGACGCACGCCGCCGCACTGCCGCCACTGCACATGCGGCGCAACGGGTTCGACCCGACACCCGAACTGCGTGACATCCGCGATGGCCGCGGCGTGGTCACCGCCGTCAACGCGTTCGGCATGCAGGTCTACCTCATCACTCGCTACGAGGACATCAAAGCGGTGCTGTCCGATCACGAGCACTTCGCCAACGGCAGGCCGCCCGGCTTCGCGGTGCCCGGCGCCCCGGTGCTGCCCGAGGAGGAACAGTCCGACCTGCGCGCGGGCAACCTGCTGGGCCTCGACCCGCCGCAGCACACCCGGCTACGCCGGATGCTCACCGGCGAGTTCACCGTGCGCAGGATGAAGGCGCTGGAGCCGCGCATCGTCGAGATCGTCGCATCCCGCCTGGACGCGCTCGAACAGGCCGGCGCCCCTGCTGATCTGGTCGCCGAGTTCGCGTTGCCGATCCCCTCCCTGGTGATCTGTGAGCTGCTCGGCGTACCGTACGCCGACCGCGACGACTTCCAGCGCCGCAGCGCCCGTCAACTCGACCTGTCCATCCCGATCCCGGAACGCGTGGAGCTGGTTCGGCAGGGCCGCGAGTACATGGGCTCGCTGGTGGCCTCGGCCCGCCGGCTGCCGGGCGAGGATATGCTGGGCATGCTGGTGCGCGAGCACGGCGATGAGCTCAGCGACGCCGAGCTGATCGGGGTCTGTGCGCTCCTACTGCTCGCCGGCCACGAGACGACGTCGAACATGCTGGGCTTGGGCACGTTGGCCCTGCTGCGGCATCCCGACCAGCTCGCCGCCGTCCGCGACGACCCGGACGCGATCGGCCCGGCCGTCGAGGAACTGCTGCGCTGGCTGTCGATCGTGCACAGCAGCATCCCCCGAATCACCACGGCCGACGTCCAAGTCGCCGGTGTCGCGATCCCGGCCGGCAGTCTGGTGCTGGCGGCGCTGGCGTCGGGAAACCGCGATGCGATGCTGGTCGGGAACCCCGATGTACTGGATGTCCGTCGGGAAGTGTTGAGCCACTTGGCCTTCGGGCATGGTGTGCATCACTGCTTGGGTGCGCCGCTGGCCCGTATGGAGATGCGGATCGCGTTTCCCGCACTGCTGCGGCGTTTTCCGCGGTTGGCGTGTGCCGAACCGTTCGACGAGATCGAATTCAAGCCGTTCCATTTCATCTACGGACTGAGGTCGCTGGCGGTGACCTGGTGAAGGTCAACGTACGGCCGCCGGTAACTGCGTGATGGTTGCGGGCGACGCGTTGAAATACCCGGCTCGGTAGGCCGAGTATTCGCACGAGGTCGCGGCGAAACTTGTTGCCATAGCTTGATGAACAGGCGCCGACTGCCTGAGCAGTCGGCGCCCGCCATCATCTGAGCCCGACGGCGTCGCGTGGACGCCTGACCTTTCTACCTCCCGGAGCGACCGGAGCCGCCGGTCCTCTTGCCCGCGGAGGCCTTGCTCGCGGTGCCGCTGGCCGCCTTGCTGGCGGAGGCAGCCTTCCTGGCGGGGGTAGCGGCGGCGGTAGTCGTCTCGCCCTCTTCGGGGCTCACCACCGACCCGTCGACGCCATCCGCTCCGGAGATACTGAAGATCCCGGACCCGCCCCGGCCCCCCTTGCCGGGAGTGGGCACGGCAGGAGTGGCACCTTCCGCCGCGGTGGCGGTGGCATCTCCGCCGTTGCCGCCGTCCCCGCCGACCGTGATGATGATGGCATGGCCGCCGGTACCGCCATCGCCGCCGTTCGCCTGTGAAGCCCTGCCGTGCGACGTCGCCGCTCCGCCGGACCCGGCGTTGCCGCCGGCACCGACGACCATTGTGCCGCCGGATCCACCTGTGCCGGCGTTGGCCACCGCGGAGTTCCCGCTCGCCTTTGCCGTGCCACCGTCACCGCCCAGGCCGCCGGGGCCAAGCAGGCCGCCGCCGCCCGAACCACCGGAGCCTGCGTCGGCGGTCGAGTCCTTGCTGCTCGCGGCCGCCGAGCCGCCATCGCCGCCATCGCCGGGGTTTCCGAAGCTCGACATGCCGCCGGAACCGCCGTCACCGCCGGTGGAGTACTTTCCCGACAACGCCGAGCCACCGGCCCCGCCGATGCCACCCGCGCCGACGAACGTCCCGCCGCCGGCCCCGCCTTGGCCGGCGGTGGAGGTGAAACCTTCTTCCTCGGTGTCTTCTTCGCCGCCACCCGGGTTCGCAGGCGGGCCACCGCCGCCTTCTTCTTCCTCCTCCAGCGGTCCTGCCTGGGTGCTGCCACCCGCGCCACCTGCGCCACCTGCGCCGAGGACAGCGCCCCCGCCAGCGCCGCCGGCACCGGCGATGGCGTTGCCGGCCAACGTGAATGCCCCGCCGCCGGCGCCACCGTCACCGGCGTCACCGAGCACGAAGCCGCCTCGGCCGCCTGCGCCGCCATTGGCACCCGCCGCGTCGCCGGTGGCAAGCGGATTTTCCAGCGAACCGTCCGAACCACCGGCGCCGCCCTGGCCGCCATTGCCGACCAGGAAGGCTCCGTTGCCGCCCGCCCCGCCGGCGACAGCTGCACTCACCAGCACACCGTTCTCGTCATAGACCGCGTCCACACCGGCGCCGCCGTCACCGCCGTTGCCGAAGATGAAGCCGGCGTTGCCGCCCCAGCCGCCGTTGGCACCGTTTCCACCGTTGCCCCAGAGAATTCCGGCGTTGCCGCCATTGCAGGCATCACCGGTGCAGTCGAGCGGCGCGTCGGCGCCATTGCCGATGAAGAACGAGATGAAAGAGCCGACGGAGTCGGTGACCGCGGCCGCGTTCGGAGTGACGGAGTTGGCGACGGCGAAGGCCTTCGGCTTGTGGTCGCCGGCCAAGCTGGCCGGGTCCAGCAGAACGGCGAATCCGGGCCTCGCCGAGGACAGGGCCGTGGCGCTGGTGTCTGCGGCCACGCTACTGCCCGGCGCTGCCGGCGCCGATGACTCGCCGGCCGGGAGTGCTTCGGCAACGGCGGCCGGTGCCGCCCCCGAGCCGCCACTCGTGGCGCCGTCCGAACTACCCGATGCCGACGTCGTCAGCGGCGAACTCGCCGCGGCCGGCGCGACCTCCAGCAGCTGTCCGGACGGGGCTTTCAGCACCGCACCGGCCACTGACGGAGTTCCCGGTGGCGTAACCACAATCACCGAAGCGCCGACGATAGCTACTCCCGTGGTCATCAACGGAATGATGGGCCACCGGCGTCGACTCGGCTCGACGGACGGACAGGTGTCAGAAGTGACAGCGCTCATGCGACTGCTCCCCCTCGTTAATTGCCTTCTCGGCGTTGGATTTACCTAACGACACAAGTGAATACGGGATGCTCCTGATCTAGGAGGGCCCCAAGGTCGAAGCACTGCAGTGACGAAAGTCCCCAGATGTAAAGACCACAGGGGTTAAAATTCAGCAACGATCTCTATTCACAGGACGAATTCGCTGTAATGCGGAGCTGCCGTTCACTCATTGGTAACCTGGCTGCGCTATTGGGCCGATGTCACGAAACCCGGCGCAGTCGGGAGACGCGGCCACACTCGAGGCGTTGCAGGGCTGACCGTCAGGCCCCGTACTCCTCGCGGTGCCCCTCGAACACGCCGGCACGCACCAGCAGCAGCACGCTGACGACCAAGACCCAGACCGGAAAGGCCAGCACCAGCCACATGCTGATGTCGCCGGAGACCAGCAGCGCGGCCGCCAACAGGTAGGTGGCGATGACCAGCCAGCGATGCATCAATCCGGTACGCAGCCAGATGGTCGCCAGCGAGATCATGAACACCGCCGCCATCCGCACCGCGTACGTCTTCGACAGCGTCAGCACCACCATCTGCCCGAAGGTCGCGATATCGGTGTAGGCGGCGGTGTCGTGATCCAACGCCACGTTGCTGCCGGAGAGTCCGGCACCGATCGCGCTCGTGGCGAACATCATCGCCAGGAACAACAGCCCGCTGCCCAGCAGAACCGTTCCGAAGAACTTGTCCTCGAACCGGCCCAGACCGTCGCGCACCACACCGATGAACCACAGAAAGCTGATCCCCGCGAACGGCATCAGGATCGCCGCGACCTTCATCTTGCCGCTCGCCGCGTCCAGCCACTGTGAACCGGGTTCTGCCCCCTCCGGCAGCGAGGATCGGATCAGGATGAGGTTGGCGCTGAACAACAGCGCGAATACCACGCCGGCCGCGGCGGCCGCACGTGGCGTGGTCAGGCGTTTCAGCGTGGGCGAGCGTTTAGCGCCAATGTTGGAGTCGGGCACGTGGCCATGGTGACAGATGTCAAGGCTGCCCAGGCAGCAGACGCACCATCAAACCGTGGGCTTCTGCGCAAACCGTCCCCTCCGGGTCGATCAATTCGGCGTTGACGAAGGCCTTGCGCCCCTCGGCTTCCCGCAACCAGCCGCGCGCCGTCAGCTCGGTGTTGATCGGCGTGACGTTGCGATAGTCGACGTGCAGGAATGCGGTCCGGCTGATCGGGCGTCCGGTGGCATGGATGACCATGCCGAACACCGAATCGAACAGCAGCGGCAGCACACCACCGTGCACGGCGTAGTTACCCCCGACGTGAAACCGGCCGAAACTCACGGTCAGCTCGACGGCTTCGGCATCGAACTTGCTGACGTGGTACGGCGGCATCAGCAGGCTGCCCGCGCCGGGAAGGCTGGGAACCCGGTTGGCCGGGCCCACCCCCTCAGCCGCCTCGGACGGGGCCAGCAACGCCACTAGCTCCTCGACACGGTCGGCGGCGGCGGTCCAGGTGTCCGGATCGGGGTTGGCCGACACCGCCAGGTCCTGGGCTCGGCGCATGGCGGCCAGGAAGCGGCCGAATCCCGGTCCGGGACGGGCGGGTTCGAACTTCGGGAAACCACCGTGCTTGTAGTAGTCAGGGTCGAGTTCGAATTCCGCTCGGCTGGTCGGCTCTTCGCGCGAGCGCTCATCGCTCACGCGCGGGCCGCCAGGATGTCGCGGCGCACAATCGTCTGGTCCCGTCCCGGCCCGACCCCGATGCATGAAACATGGGCTCCGGCAAGCTCTTCCAGGCGCAGTACGTAGTCACGAGCCTTGGCCGGCAGGTCCTCGAACTCGCGGGCCCCGGAAATGTCCTCCCACCAGCCGGGCAGTTCTTCATAGATCGGTTCGGCGCGCGCGATATCAATCTGCGTCATCGGCATCTCGTGGGTGCGTTTGCCGTCTATCGCGTAGCCGACGCACACCGGCACCGTCTGCAGGCTGGACAGCACGTCGAGTTTGGTCAGGAAGTAGTCGGTGATGCCGTTGACCCGGGTGGCGTAGCGGGCGATGACCGCGTCGAACCAGCCGCACCGTCGCCGGCGCCCGGTGGTCACCCCGATCTCGCCTCCGGTCTTGGCCAGGTACTCGCCATTCTCGTCGAACAGCTCGGTGGGGAACGGCCCCGAGCCGACCCGGGTGGTGTAGGCCTTCAGGATGCCGAGGACCGTGGTGATGCGGGTCGGTCCGATACCCGAACCGACGGCCGCACCGCCGGCCGTGGGATTGGACGACGTGACGTAGGGATAGGTGCCGTGGTCGACGTCGAGCAGGGTTCCCTGCGAGCCCTCCAGCAGCACGGTCTCGCCGGACTCGAGCGCGGTGTTGAGGACCAGCCGGGTGTCGGCGATGCGGTGTTTGAAACCCTCGGCTTGGGCGAGCAACGCCTCGAGGACCTCGTCGGGGTCGAGTGCCTTGCGGTTGTAGATCTTGACCAGCACCTGGTTCTTGAACTCCAGCGATGCCCCGATCTTGGCGGCGAGCAGGTCGCGGTCCAGGACGTCGGCGACCCGGATACCCATCCGGGCGATCTTGTCCTGGTAGCAGGGGCCGATGCCGCGGCCGGTGGTGCCGATCTTCTTGCTGCCCATGTAGCGTTCGGTGACCTTGTCGATGGCCACGTGATAGGGCATCAGCAGGTGGGCGTCGGCGGAGATCAGCAGCCCCGAGGTGTCGACGCCGCGGTCCTCGAGCCCGGCGAGCTCGGTGAGCAGCACGCCCGGATCGACGACGACGCCGTTGCCGATGACGTTGGTGACCCCGGGGGTCAGGATGCCCGAGGGGATGAGATGCAGGGCGAAGTTCTCGCCGGTCGGCAGGACGACGGTGTGCCCGGCGTTGTTACCGCCCTGGTAGCGCACCACCCATTGCACCCGTCCACCGAGCAGATCGGTGGCTTTCCCTTTGCCCTCGTCACCCCACTGGGCGCCGATGAGGACGATTGCCGGCATGGCGTTTCTCCTGCTTATCAGCAAAACACACGACCCGCCGATCTTAGTGGCTCCCTCGGAGCCAGGTTGTCGCGCTGGTCTTACATCGTGCGTGCCGAGTGGGCCCGGTGCGTGGACCGTGCTGCCGGCCGGCTCTTGGACACGGTTCCGGTGTTGCGTGCGGAGGGCGCAGATCCGTGGCGCGCAGGCCGGTGGCTGCCGGTACCGGCTCGTGAGGCCGTGCGGGCCGAACCAGGGCTAGCTGGGCTCTTCAGCGTCTCGATGCCCACCTCGACGGCCGCGGCCAAATCCTGCTTGAGTTTCTCGGTGTCGATGTCGCCGTCTTCATACAACCTGGCAGCGGTGGGCTCACCGGATGGGATCGTGCGGTCGTATCCGGTTTCGATCAGCACCCGCAGGACCGGTTCGGTTACGTCGACCAGGCGCGGGGCGATGCCCATCGCCCGGAGCGGGGCCAGAATCGGCAATTCCTCGGTGGGGATGAGGTAATAGGTCGTGTTCGTGGCCGCATTGTGCTCGACGACGGTATTGGGGTCGTACCGCGGGTCGTCGGGGTCGAGCGTGACGAGTGAATAGTCGTGAACGGTGAGCCCCATCAGGGCGTTGAGGTCGGCGAGCACATTCTGCGGGTACAGCGGGAAGTCCGACATCGGATCGTATTGGCGGGCAATGTCAGCGGTGGGATATGCCGCGTCGGTCTGCATCGGGCCGGCGAAGGTCCAGTCCAGGTCCGCCAGATACAGACCGGGGAACCGGGCAGTGAGCCCGCCGTTGGGGCGGGTCGGATTTCCGATCAGCACGAACGACACCGAACCGACCGGTTCGCCGGTGGCTTGGGCTTCAGCGAGGGACTGCATCACGATCGAGCAGATGACCGCACTTTGCGAGTATCCGAACACGACGAGATCGGTGTTGGAGTCTCGGCCGGATTCCAGCGCGGCGAGCAGAATTGTCACGCCCCGCTCGATGGAGGTGTCGATGGTTTCATCATCCCGACCGCTGAACGGCCAGAATTGCTCGGGCGTCGTCAGCGGGCCGGCCGCGACTTGCTCGCCGAGGGCGGGGTTGATGAAGTGGCGAACCACCAAATCCATCCACTCCGGTTCAACCACAGGCATACCCGAGCCGGTCATGATGAGCGCTTCGGTGGCCATCAGCCGGTACGGCAACATTCGCGCCGCCTTCGTCGGCCGAGACTCCGCGGTGCCGGCAACAACGACGCAACAACATGTGATTAGCATTAACGAAAACCCAACGGATGAAACATAATTCGCTAACAGGCGGTCGCGTTGCAATTTCCCCCGTGTCATTGCACCCACACCGACAAGGCTACGGTCCACGCCCGCCGATCGCGCGCTGAGAGGAGTCTCGTGAACAGTGACCACGGACACACCGTCGTGCTCAGATTCGGCCACCGCACAACGCCTTCCGTCCTGAGACAACTGCCGGTGGTGACTATCGGCGGCCCAGACGACATCGATGCGGCGACGGCTGCGGCCCGCCGAGTCGTCGTACTCGGCTCCGCGGCCGACCTGGCCACCGTGCTGACCCGGCTGATGCGCATCGATCGCCTCGACGTCGAAGTCGCCCACGCGTCGGGGTGGCGCGGCGCCCGGCGCGCCCTGACCGGTGTGGCACAACGCATTCCACTGATCCGCGACGAGACCGGGACGGTGGTGGCGCAGGCGGCGTTCTGGCTTCCGCCCGGCGAGGACCGGGTGATCCACGGTGAAGCCGTCGTCGACGACGACGTGCTGTTCGACGGGAAGGTGACGGCCGTGCGGATCGAGCCGACGACCTCGATGCCGGGCCTGCGCGCGGCCGCATTGACGGGCCGGATGCGTCCGCGGCGCTGGCTGACCGGCCGGGCCGTCCAACTCGGAACCACCGGCGCCCGGGTGGTGCGCGACGGCGTGCCGATGCCCCGCGAGGTGAAACGGTCGGCGTTCTACCGGCACACCACGGGCTGGCTGCGGGTCTCCTGACCCCGAGGTCGGCGCCGCGTGTCGGGTAGTTTCGTGAGGTGAACATCCGTCCGCTGCGCCAGTCGGTGCGGCCCAGTCCCGTCTTCCTGGTGATCGTCGCGATCACCGTCGGCGGCGGGGTGCTGTCCTGGCTGGCCGCCGAGACGGTGCGCCCGCTGTCCTATGTCGGTGTGTTCATCTTCGTCATCGCAGGCTGGCTGGTGTCGCTGTGTCTGCACGAGTTCGGCCACGCCTACACGGCCTGGCGGTTCGGTGACCATGACGTGGCGGTTCGTGGGTACCTGACGCTCAACCCGCTGAAATACTCCAGCCCGCTGCTGTCGCTGGGCCTTCCGCTGCTGTTCATCGCGCTGGGCGGCATCGGTCTGCCCGGCGGGGCGGTCTACGTCCGGACGGCGTACATGACGCCACGTCAACGAACCCTAGTCAGCCTGGCCGGGCCGGCGGCCAACCTGATCCTGGCCGTCGTCCTGCTCGGCGTGACGCGGACGTTCTACGACCCCGGCCACGGCGTGTTCTGGTCTGCGGTCGCGTTTCTGGGTTTCCTGCAGATCACCGCGCTGCTGTTGAATCTGCTGCCGATCCCCGGTCTGGACGGATACGGGGCACTGGAGCCGCATCTGAGCCCGGAGACGCAGCGCGCGGTGGCGCCGGCCAAGCAGTTCGGGTTCTTGTTCCTGATCGTGTTGCTGCTGGCCCCGGCGCTGAACCGGTGGTTCTTCTCGGTGGTGTTCTGGTTCTTCGACCTGTCCGGGGTGCCCGGGGCGCTGGCCTCGATCGGGGCCCAGCTGACGCGTTTCTGGTCCGCCTGGGTCTGACAAGGACCGAGGCGGGGGGCAGCGATCCCCTCCGTCGTTGCCCCCCGGCGGGTCCATACCCCGGTAGGCATTGCTCAATCTAGCGAGCCGTGAGCGTTCTGTGAGCTACTTCACAAGAAATCTCGGCACAAATGTTAGGTCTGGTGAGCCTTACCTACGCGCGACTCATAGGTCTGCCGGATATCGGCATCACCGTCCAGCATCCGGTGGTCGGCCCCGAGCAGGCCCATCACCGCGGCACGTGCCCGAACGGGCAGGGCACCGTAGACCGCGGCGACCGGACCCAACCGGCGCGGTACGTAGACCGAGCGCCTACCCCGGCGGACCGCGTCCATGACCGCCGCCGCGACGACCTCCGGTGAGCAGGACCGCATCAGCCAGTGGTCGGGGATTCCCGCGGACAGCTCGGTGGTGACCATGCCGGGATACACCGTGGTGAACACGATCCCCGAGGACGCGGCCTCGAGCGCGACGGCCTCGGTGAAGCCGGCCACCGCGAACTTGGTGGCGGAGTAGGTCGACACCCCGCCGAAGCCCATCCTGCCGGCGGCCGACGCGATGTTGACCACGTGTCCGGTGCCTCGCGGGGCCATCCGCTCGATCGCGAGCTGCGTCCCGTAGATGACACCGGTGACGTTGATCGCGAGTTGGCGCTGAATAGACTGGGCCGGCTCGTCGACCAGCGGCGTGACCGGCATGATGCCGGCGTTGTTGATCAGCACGTCGACCGGACCGAGGGCCGCGGCCGCCGAGTCCAGGAACTCGGCGAAGCCGGCCCGGTCGGCAACGTCCAGCCCCGCCGACCAGCAGCCGAGCGCCCCGGCGGTCTTTTCGGCCAGGTGCACGTCGATATCGCCGATCGCCACCTTGGCACCGGCTTCGATGAAGGCCGCCGCGATCGCCGCCCCGATCCCCCGGGCGCCGCCGGTCACCGCCACGACCCGACTCGTGAGATTCGTCTTCGCCATGTGTTCTCTTCCTTTTGCTAGCCGAGACGGCGCCGAAGGCCGCGCGCACCGAGGAGTCGAGAGACCCGGTGCAGCACGGCGCGCCGGACCGGGGTGTAGGGGTACCAGGTGAGTTCGCGTCGGGGCATCACTCGAGCCGAGACGATCGCCTGGGAACGGCAGAACTTCAGTACCGCATCGCTGCCGCCGCGGGCGCCGAGGCCCGATTCCTTCCAACCCGACTGGGGAAGCGCCAACGTGAACAGATTGGCGAACACGTCGTTGATGTTGACCGTGCCCGCTTCGAGACGGCGGGCCAACCGTTCGGCGCGCCGGCGGTCACCGCTGAAGACCACCGCCGAGAGCCCGTAGCGGGAGTCATTGGCCAAGTGGATCGCCTCGTCCTCGTCGGCGACGCACATCACCGGCAACGTCGGACCGAACGTCTCCTCGGCCATGCAGACCATGGCGTGGTTGACATCGGCGAGCACCGTGGCGTCCCCCGGCCGGCGGCCCCCGACCAGTGCCCTCGCCCCGCGCGCCAGAGCGTCCTCGACGTGGCTGGCCACGACGTCGCCCTGGGCGGGATTGATGAATCCGCCGATGTCGGTCCCTGCCCGCAG
Source organism: Mycobacterium pinniadriaticum (assembly GCF_026242045.1). Lineage (GTDB taxonomy): Bacteria > Actinomycetota > Actinomycetes > Mycobacteriales > Mycobacteriaceae > Mycobacterium > Mycobacterium pinniadriaticum. Next base: position 71,427 of record NZ_JAPJDO010000021.1, on the reverse strand, counting down.
TTCAGCGGCTCTGCCCGCCGCCGCCGCGAGGAACCGGTCGTAGACCGGCGCTTCGACATACACCCGTTCGACCGACACACACATCTGTCCGCAGTTCGCCATCGCGCCCCATACCGCAGCGTTGGCCGCCCGCTCGATGTCGGCATCGTCGAGCACGATCATCGCGTCCTTGCCGCCGAGTTCGAGGGCACACGGAACCAACCGGTCCGCCGCCGCCCGCGCGACGGCTCTTCCGGTGCGCGCCGAACCGGTGAACTGGATGAAGTCGACGGCACCGACCACTTCCGCGCCGACGCCGCCGTCGCCACCAACCATGCCGAACACCTGCGGTGCACCGATTTCGGTCCAGCCTGCGACCGCTGCCGCCACTGCTGACGACGTCAGCTCGGACGGTTTGACCACGACCGCACATCCGGCGAGCAGCGCAGGTACCGCGTCCAGCAGGGACAGGCCGAGCGGGAAGTTCCATGGCGTGATGACACCCACCACCGGGTAGGGGCGCTGAACAATCAACTGACGCTTGGTGATCGCCAGCATGCCGTGCGGTCGCGGCCGTCGGTCGGCGAGCAACCGCGACGCCCGTCTGCTGTGGTAGTTGATCGCCTGCACAACGTAGGGGATCTCCAGACCGGCCTCCGTCGCCGGCTTACCGGTCTCCTCGATCAACAGCCGTTCGAGACGGGACTGATTGTCCCACAACCAGTCCCGGTAGTCCGACAGCCACCGCACCCGGCTGGCCACCGGCAGGGCCGCCCAGGCCGGCTGATGGGACCGCAACTGGCCGACACGTCGCGACACCGATTCGGCGGGGGTCACTCGGCGGACCTGGCCAGCAGATTGTTCTTGAGCACCTTCCCGGTCTCGTTGCGCGGCAACGCGTCGAGGAAGACGATGTCTCGCGGCACCTTGTGGCGGGCCAGCCGCTGACGCACATAGGCCTTGACTCCGTCGGCGTCCAGGATGGCGCTTCCCCGGACGACAACGAAGGCGCACAGGCGTTGCCCGAAATCCTGGTCGGGTGTTCCGACCACGGCCGCCTCGAGAATCGACGGATGCTCGCTGAGCAGGTTCTCCACCTCGATCGGGTAGACGTTCTCTCCCCCGGAGACGATCATGTCGTCGTCACGGCCGTCGACGTACCACAGGCCGTGTTCGTCGAAGTGGCCGGTGTCGCCGCTGGACATCAGTCCGTCGAGCACCCGCTTGCGGCCACCGTCGGTGTAGCCCGAAAAGCTCAGCCCGCTGGACACATACAGTGTTCCGCTCCGTCCGGGCCGGGTGATGGGCTGGTCGTGTTCGTCGTACGCGGCGATGCGGCAGCCGACGGGTGGTCGGCCGACGGTACCCGGCGCAAGCCGCAGTTCTTCCGGGGTGGCCACCGCCGCGGTGGCGACCTCGGTGGAGCCGTAGAGGTTGTAGAGCACGTCGCCGAACGTGTTGAGCGTTCGCCGGCACACCTCCGGTGACAGCGCGGATCCGGCGGCGAAAATGACCCGCAGTGAGGAAGTGTCGTATCGGCCGATGACGTCGGACCCGAGGTCCAGGATCCTGTTGAGCATGGTGGGAACCAGGATGATGGCACCGGCCCGGTGCTGGGCGACCGCGCTCAGTACGGCCCGCGGATCGAACCGCCGCGCCAGGACGATGCGGTTGCCCAGAGCCAATCCGACTGTTGCCGTGGCCAATCCGGTGGCGTGGAACAGCGGCGCTGCCACCACGTAGCTGCTGTTCGCCGGCCACGGTACGCGGTCCAAGAGTTGGGCGGATTGCAGGGGATTGATCCGGTCACGCGGGGCGCCCTTCGGAGTGCCGGTTGTCCCGCTGGTGAGCAGCACCAGTCCGCCGGGGCGCTTCGGGTACGGCAATGGGTCGACGGATTGTCCGGCGGCCATGTCGTCGAGCAATCGCTGATCGTGGTCGTCCTCGGCGGACTGGTTCAGCACCACGTCGACATCGCCCGGCAGGGCGGGGAACAGCTCGGCGAACTCCTGGTCGGCGAGAACGATCCGGATCCGCTCACGCACACAGACGTCGTGCAGCTGGGGCCCCGCGAAACCGGTGTTGAGCAAGACCGTTCGCACTCCGGCTTTTCCGGCGGCAGCCAGGCTGACCAGCAGGCCCCGATGCCCCCGATTGAGTAGCCCGACAGCCGAGTCGCAGCTGAGCCGACGGGTGATCAACACCCGCGCGACGGCGTTGGACACCTGGTCGAGTTCGCGGAATGTCAGCGTGCCCTGCTCGTCGGTCACTGCGGGCAGGTCTTCGTAGCGCGACGCGGTGTAGGTGACCAGGCCGCCGAATGACCCGTAGCGGCGCAGGGCGTGTGCGGCTCTCAGCAGTCCGGCCGGATCGGCGAGGTTGATCATTCCCCGCCGTTGTAGCACCGTAACGGCACGCAGCAGATTCACCGGTCGCGTGGTCACGGCAGCCTCATGATCAGCCGGACGACCTCGCGTGGGTTGTCCAGCTGGGGGCAATGGCCGGATCGCGGTAACACCACAAAGGAGCTGCCGGGGATCTGCTGGTGCAGGGCTCGGCTGGCCTGGACGGGAATGATGCGGTCCTTGGCCCCGTGCGCGACGACGGCCGGGCAAGTGATGCGCAGGCCGCGATGTCCGTCCGCGGTCTCGTGGGCGTACTCGAATGCGTAGCGGCCCAGCGTGGCCAGCGCCGCGGGTCCCCCGACGGTGCGCCGCCAGCGCGCCACCACCGCCGGGTCGGCAACCGCGCCGGGACCGTAGAGAACGTGCCGGACGGCTTTGTCGGTGGCCCACCGGAGTACTCCCGGGGGGATCGGTAGCATCGCCGCGGTGTCCCAGAGCTGGGCGGGCAGCCGTCTGCCGCGGGCCAGCCGCGCCGGCAGATGGCGGGCGTTGAGCGGATCGTTGAGCGCCAGAACCGCCTGCACCACCTCGGGATTGCGGGCTGCAGCCCGGACCGCGGTCGCCGCGCCCAGCGAGTTCCCCACCAGCACCGCGGGTCCGCAGTCCGCGAGCAGTGCATCGACGAAGGCGTCGAACTGCGGAAGCAGCGGGCCGGGCCGCCTGCGGTCCGCCCACCCGAACCCGGGTAGGTCGACCGCGACGGCGCGCCGGCCGGCGGCCTCGAGCTGATCGAGCACGGCCCGCCACGTGTCGGCGGAGTCGGCGTAGCCATGCAGCAGGACGATGGGCGGTCCGGCGCCGTCCACCGACAGAACCCGGGTCCGCACACCGTTGTGGCAGCCCGTGTCGATGCTGATCATGCCGAGAGCAGTCCCTTGGCGATGTGGGTGACCTGGACCTCGTTGCTACCCGCGTAGATCATCAACGACTTGGCATCGCGGGCCAACCGTTCCACGTGATACTCCGCCATGTATCCGTTGCCGCCGAAGAGCTGCACCGCCTCCATGGCGACCTCGGTGGCGGCCTGCGAGGAGTAGAGCTTGATCGCCGACGCCTCGGCCAAGGACGGCAACCGCCCCCGGCCAACGGACTCGAGTGTCTGGAACACCATGTTCTGCACGTTGATCCGGGCGACCTCCATCTGGGCCAACTTCAATTGGATCAACTGGAACTGGCCGATGTTCTTGCCCCAGAGGGTGCGTGTCCGGGCGTAGTCGACACACAGCCGGTGACATTCGTTGATGATGCCCAGCGACATCAACGCGATCCCGATCCGCTCTCCGGCGAAGTTCGCCCTGGCACTGTCGCGTCCGTCACCCCCGCCGTGCTGTTCGGTCTCGCCGAGTAGCCGGTCGGGGCCGAGGCGGACGTTGTCGAAGAACAACTCCCCGGTCGGCGAGGACATCATGCCCATCTTCTTGAACGGTTTGCCCTGGGTGAGCCCGGGCATCCCGGCGTCGAGGACGAAGGTCAGCACGGGCCGGTTGCGCTTGTCGACGCCGGACTCGGGTCCCTCGTCCAGCTTCGCGTACACCACGATGACATCGGCATCGGGGCCGTTCGTGATGAACGTCTTCTGGCCGTTGAGGATGTAGTCCGAACCATCGTGCCGGACATAGGTTTTCATGCCACCAAAGGCATCGGATCCGGCATCGGGTTCGGTGATCGCCCATGCCGCGATCTTCTCCAGCGTCATCAGTTCGGGCAGCCAGCGTTCCTTCTGGACCAGCGTGCCGCGGGTCATGATGGTCGAGGCGCCCAGGCCGAGGCTGACCCCGATCGTCGACAGCAAGCCGATGCTGACCGAGGCGAGTTCGGTGACCAGCACCGCGGCCATCGAGGCCTGGGCCCCCAGCTCGCCCAGCCCACCGCCGGTTCGCGTGGTGGCCTGGGCGCTGTCCCCGGATTCGGCCCTGGCCCGCTCCCGGTCGAGCATGGTCTTCACTGCCTCCGCGGCCATAACGTCGAGGCCGAACTCACTGAACAGCTTTCGCGCGATCGGGTAGGGCGAGCGGGATCCGCTCTCGAGTTCCTCGATGTGCGGGCGGATTTCCTTGGCGATGAACTCCCGCACGGTGTCGCGCATGATGATGTCGGTGTCCGACCACTCGATCATGGTCAGGCTCCCGGCAGGCGTGCGGCGATGTCGTCGATCTCCCACACCTTGTCCGTCTCGATGGTCTCCACGTCGTGCCACCCCCTCAATTGGGAGATGGCACCGCCTTGAACCGCGTACACCTGTCCGGTGACCGAGCACTTCTCGCTGGCCAGGTAGGCCACCAGCGGTGAGATATTGGCCGGCGAAAACAGATCGAGACCACCGTCGTCCGGTTCGGCCATCAGCGCACCCATGCCGGGGGTCGCCAGCGTCAACCGGGTACGGGCAATGGGCGCGATGGCGTTCACCCGCACCCCGTACCGCTCCAGTTCCTCGGCCGCGATCAGGGTCAGCGCGGCGATGCCGGCCTTGGCCGCACCGTAGTTCGCCTGTCCGGCGTTCGGGATGGTGAGCCCGGAACCCGACGCCGTGTTGATCACCGCGGCCACCGGTTGATCGCCGTCCTTGGACTGAGCCTTCCAGTACTCCGACGCGTGATGCAGCATCGCGAAGTGGCCCTTGAGGTGAACCGTGACCACGGCGTCCCACTGGGACTCGTCCATCCCGGCGATGAACGCATCACGCAGGATGCCGGCGTTGTTGACCAGCACATCGAGGCGGCCGAACTCGTCGATCGCCTGTTGCACGAGGTTCTTGGCCCCGTCCCAGCTCGAGATGTTGTCACCGTTGGCGACCGCGCGGCCACCGGCTGCGGTGATCTCGGCGACCACCTCGTGGGCCGGCCCGGAGTCGGCACCTTCGCCGGTGTTGCTGCCGCCCAGGTCGTTGACGACGACCGCCGCACCCTGGTTGGCGAACAGCAGCGCGTGCTCACGGCCGATGCCGCGGCCGGCGCCGGTGATGACGGCAACCCGTCCATCAAGAATTCCCATTTGTCTACTCCTGTAGGTTGTTTCAGGTCTAGTCGGCGATCACGGCGAGGCCGTCGGTGATCGCCATTTCACCGGCATCGGCCCGGCTGGTCTCGAAGGCGTAGGTGGTGACACCGCCGCCGCTGGACTGCTTCCAGATCTGGGTTTCCAGGTTGTCGCCGGGAAGCACCATCTTGGAGAAGCGCACCGCCAGCCGGCGCAGCCTGGTGACGTCGGAACCGGCGACTTCGGTGAGCACGGCCCACGAGGTGAACGCCATGGTGCACAGCCCGTGCGCGATGATGCCCGGCAGTCCGGCGTCCCTGGCGACCTCCTCGTCGAGGTGGATCGGCATCGGGTCACCGGAGGCAGGTGAGTACCGGAACGTCTGGTCGAGATCGACGTGCTGGGTCACCTTTGCGATGGGGGCGTTCACCCGCAATGCTTCGTCGAACTTGTGCGACGGCGTCAGTTCTCCGATCTTCTTGCCGGCGTTGAAGCCACGGACGAAGCAGGTCACGTACTGCTCGTTGACCAGTTCGCCGCCCTCAGTCCGGCATTCGACGAGAATGGCTGCACGGGTGCCGTTTTCAAGCCCCTCGTAACCGATCATCTTGCCGCGGGAGACCAGCCTGTCGCCCGGGCGGATGGGCCGGTGGAAGAAGAAGTCCTGCTCACCGTGCACCACTCGCGGTACGAGTTCGACGGGCAGCACGTCGACCGTAGGCATCATCATCGACTCGAATACCGGGACGATCGCGAAGACCGGCGGGGCGATGTCGCCCGTTCGGTGCGCGGCAATCGGATCGTTGGTGGCCGCGGCGTATTCGGCGATGCGCTCCCGGGTCACCTCGAAGTGGTCATCCTCGGTCCAGGTGTCCAGCCCGGAGTCGTCGAATTCCAGCGTCTCGGTCATGTCAGACGGCTGCCGATGCCAACTCGTCGAGCTTGGCCAGAGTCTTGTCCAGCTGCTTGGCGCCATCCTTCTCCACGGCCTTGGCCAGCGCACCCTTCACCAGCGCGCCTTCGAAGTCCCCGGCCACGGTGAATCGCGAGCCCGTTCCCACCTGTTCGATGGTGAACGCGAAATCAGCCTTCACGCCCGCCATCCCGGTACCGCCGAGTGCCAGGCTCGTGGGTGCGTCGACGGACTTCACCTGCCATTCGATCTTGTTGGCCATGTTGAGCATGACGATCTTGGCGGTCAGGCGAACGCCGGGCGTCAATTCGGCCGGCGGTTCGTCGAGCCACTTGTCGTGCACGGTGAACCACTGGTCCCAGGTGTTGGGATCGGAGATGATGGCCCACAAGGCTTCCGGGCTGGCGGCCAGGTCGCGCGTCGCTTCGATGTGTCCCACGGTGATACTTCCCTTCGTCTGTTGGATCAGCGCTCGGCGCGCTGGTAGGCGGTCACGACGGCTGCCCCGCCGAGTCCGATGTTGTGTTGCAGTGCGGCAGTGACATTCGTGACCTGCCGTTTGTCGGCGGTGCCACGCAATTGCCAGGTGAGCTCGGCGCATTGCGCCAGTCCGGTGGCCCCGAGCGGATGGCCTTTGGAGATCAGCCCGCCGGACGGGTTGACCACCCACCGCCCGCCGTACGTGGTGTCACCGGCGTCGATCAGCTTGGGCGCCTCCCCTTCGGCGCAGAGCCCCAGCGCCTCGTAGAGCAACAGTTCGTTGGCGCTGAAACAGTCGTGCAGCTCGATGACCTGGAAGTCCTCCGGACCGAGGCCCGACTGGTCGTAAACCCGCCGTGCCGCTTCGACATTCATGTGATAGCCGATCAGCGCCTTGCAGGTCCCGTCGAAACTATTGGTGAAGTCGGTCGTCATCGACTGGCCGACGATCTCGATGGCCTGCCCGGCGAGATCGTGTTGTTCGACGAATGCTTCCGATGCCAGAATCGCCGCGCCGGACCCGTCCGAGGTCGGCGAGCACTGCAATTTGGTCAGTGGGTCATAGATCATCGGCGCTGCGAGGATGTCGTCGAGGCTGTACTCCTCCTGGAACTGCGCGTACGGATTGTTGACCGAATGCCGGTGGTTCTTGTAGCCGATCTTCGCGAAATGTTCAGCGGTAGAACCATATTCCTTCATATGCTCACGTCCCGCCGCCCCGAACATCCAGGGTGCGGGCGGAAAGAGGACCTCCGATATCTCGGCCAGTGCCAGGAAGTGATTCTCCATCGGCTGGGCCCGGTCGTTGAACGTCGAACCCAGTGACCCCGGCTGCATCTTCTCGAAGCCGAGCGCCAGGGCGCACTCGGCCAGTCCCCCGCGAATCGCCTGCGCGGCAAGGTACAAGGCCGTCGAGCCGGTCGAGCAGTTGTTGTTGACATTGACCACCGGAATGCCGGTCATGCCCAACTCGTACAGCGCGCGCTGTCCGGAGGTCGATTCGCCGTAGACGTATCCCACGAAGGCTTGATCGATCAGGTCGTAATCGATCCCCGCGTCCTCGAGTGCCTTGGTCCCGGACTCGCGGGCCATGTCGGGGTAGTCCCATCCCTCCCGCCGGCCAGGCTTTTCAAACTTCGTCATCCCCACACCGACTACGAACACTCTGTTCGCCATCACCACTCCTTCTCCCGGCATCGCAGTCGCCGATGCGCCATGTCAGAAACATACCGATCGGCACGTATCTATGCAAGGGGCTTCACCGCTCTTCCCTGATTGCTTGCTCCAGTACCGGTTGCAGATGCACCGACGCCCGATCCCACCGACGACGAACCTCCCCGGGCTCCCGATCGGCGAAGCTGGCGACCAAAATCCCGCGCAGGACGTCCATGGCGGTATAGATCGCGTTACGCAGCGCTTGTTGAGCGCCCAGGCTCGGCAGCAGTTGCGTGATCGCGTTGACCAACGCGTGGTTGACCATCGACTCCACCCGGGCGAGTTGGCTTGCGAGCACGTTGTCCGTCCGCGCCGCGGCCCAAAGTTCCATGGTGGCAACGAACATCCCGCCTTGATGAGCTTCCCAGAGAAAGCCAAGGACATCCGCGGACAGGTCGGAGCCACTCTGGAATCGGCGGTGGCCGTCCAGGGCGGCTCGGGCCCGCTGCTCGGCGAGATGTGCGACAGCGGCGACGACCAGATCTTCCTTCGAGCGGAAGTGATGCACCTGGGCGCCCCGGGTCACGCCCGCTAGCGCCGCGATCCGATAGGTGGTCGTGCCGGCGTATCCGTACGCGATCAGACACTCGACCGTGGCTTCAAGCAATCTTCGTCGCGTGACAGCCGTTCGCTCAGATTGCGTTCGACGTCCGAGTCCCACAATTGGCAGAATACCTGCATGCCAGACTGTATGTAAGAGGGACGGGATCGATCCAGCGGCGCTTCAGTTGTTAGTCAGAACCGTTGTACGCGAGGGCTTCTGAGAACATCCTCGACAGATAGACCGACGCGCGGTCCCACCTCTTTCGCGCCTGCGCCACATCGCGATCAACGAATCCGACGATCAGGATCCCCCGGAGCGCGTCCATCGCGGTGAACAGGGCGTTGCGCACTTGCTTGCGGTCCGCGTGGTCCGGAAGCAGCTGGGCCAACGCCGTGATCAACGTGCTGTTCACCATCGGTTCGACCCGGGCTACTTCTTTGGCCAGAACGTCATCGGTGCGCGCCGCCACCCACAGCTCGATGGTCGCCACGAACATGTCGCCCTGATGCGACTCCCACAGGAATTCGAGGACGGCGGCGACGGGGTCGGGGTTCTTCCACACACCGCTGCTCTGCCGGATCGCGGCTTGAATCCGCTGCTGCGCCAGATGCTCCACCGCGGCGGCCACGAGATCTTCCTTAGAGCGGAAATGGTGCACCTGGGCACCGCGTGTCACGCCCGCGGTCTCGGCGATCCTCGGCGTCGTCGTACCCGCGTAGCCGTAGGTGACCAGGCATTCAACAGTTGCGTTGAGCAATCGGGTGCGCATCGCGGCGGTACGTTCAGCCTGAGTTCGACGTTCACCCACGCTCACCACAGCCATTGCCGCCTTACGACACCTCTACCCACATGAGAATCGTTGCTTGCCGGACATAGTAGCGATTGACCACGGCCGCCGCGCCGCGGCGTGCCCGACGTTGCGGGAGATCGGCAGTGCGGGTGCGGGTGCGGTAAGGCCCGTTTCAAGGCCGCCGCCCTTGCAACATATGCACTTCTGTGCATATATTTCCCCTATGGGTTCCGGACACGATCACAGCCACGGTGGTGACGCGCGGGTGAGCCGGATGCTCATGGCCGCCGGCATCCTGACCGTGTTCTTCGTCATCGAGCTGACCACCGCACTGTTGATCAATTCGATTGCCCTGCTGGCCGACGCCGGCCACATGCTGACCGATCTGGTCGCCATGTTCATGGGGCTGACCGCGGTGCTGCTGGCCCGCCACGGCCCGGCGTCCGCGGCACGCACCTACGGTTGGCATCGGGCCGAGGTGTTCACCGCGGTGGCCAACGCCGTCCTGCTGATGGGTGTCGCCGGGTTCATCCTCTACGAGGCGTTCGAGCGGCTCGGCGACGCGCCGGAGATCCCCGGTGTCCCGATGATCGTGGTGGCCGTCGCCGGTCTGGCAGCCAACCTCGCTGTGGTGCTGCTGTTGCGCTCGCAGTCCCAGGAAAGCCTGGCGGTCAAGGGCGCCTACATGGAGGTGGTGGCCGATACCGTCGGCAGCATCGGCGTGCTGATCGCCGGCGTCGTGACCGTGACGACGCACTGGCCCTACGCCGACGTGGTGGTCGCGGTGTTCGTCGCCCTGTGGGTGCTGCCGCGGGCGATCGGGCTGGCCCGAGCCGCGCTGCGGATTCTGTCCGAATCGTCGCCGCAACACATCGACGTCGAAGAACTGCGCGCCGCGCTGGCCGCCGTCGAGGGCGTCACCGAGGTACACGACCTGCACGTGTGGACGCTGGTGCCCGGCAAGGACATGGCGACCGCCCACCTGACCAGCAGCGGGGATTCCAACCGGGTACTCGACGATGCCAGGGCGGTGCTGGCCGCCCGCGGGCTGGAACACGCGACCGTCCAGGTCGAGCCGCCCGGTTGCGCCGACGACTGCCCGGGCCAGACCGACTGGTGAGGTAGTTGGCCACCCCGGCGCGCTGGCCGAAGGGCCTGCGCGCGGCGATCAGCACGGCCATCCCTGCCACGGCGGGGTGGGCCTTGGGTGCGATGAGCTCCGGGTTGATCGCCACCCTGGGTTCGTTCACCGCGCGCTTCGGCGGCGACCGTCCCTACGCCAACCGCGGCATCGAGCTCGCGACGGTGGCGGTGTCACTGGCCGCGGCCGTCGCCCTGGGCGACTGGGCAGCGCAGGTGCCGGGGTTGGGCGTACTGACGGTGTCCCTGGTCGCCGTCGCGGCGGTGTGGCTGTGCAATGCGCTGGCCGTCGGGCCACCCGGGGCCTACGTCTTCGTGGTGGCCTGCGCGGCCGGTATCGGCGTCTCGGCTGCCCAGCTGGCGCCCTGGACGATCGGGGTACTGGTGCTGGCCGGCGGCGCGGTGGCCTGGCTGGTGCAGATGGCCGGGGCGCTGGTCAGCTTCCGCGGGCCGGAGCGGGCCGCGGTCACCGCCGCCGCCGATGCCGTCGCCGACTACATCGCGGCCGCCGACTCCCCGCGGGAACGCGCGGCCCGGCTGCGCGCGGCGACCGCACTGCACAAGTCGTGGAGTGTGCTGGTCAACTATCAGCCACTGCCAGCCTCCGAGGCCAGCGTCCTGCACCGGCTGCGGGCCGCCAACCATGCCGTGCACGTCCTGTTCACCACCGCGGTCACCGCCGTGACCCGCGGGGCCGGCCCGGATCCGCAGACCGCCGACCAGGCCCGCCGGCTGGCGTCGCTGCAACTGGCGCCCGAGACCGTCGCTACGAGAGATCCCGAGCGGATCACCCTGGGCGCGCCTGCCCTGGTCACGGTGCTGCGTCGGGCCGTCAGCCCCGGATCGCATGTCCGGCACGTCATGCAACGGGTTGCCGTCGGTGTGCCGCTGGCCGGCGCCGCGGCGATCGCGCTGGGTGTCGACCACGCCTACTGGGCGATGGCGGCCGCGGTGCTGGTATTGCACCAGGGCGCCGACCGCAGCCGCACCCTGCGCCGCGGCGCCGAGCGATTGCTGGGTACCTGGGTGGGTCTCGGGCTGGCCGCGGTGATCCTGTCGCTGCATCCCCACGACCTCTGGCTGGTGCTGCTGTTGGCGCTGCTCAACTTCATCATCGAGCTGCTGGTCGTTCGGAGCTACACGCTGGCAACGGTTTTCATCACGGCAGCGGCGTTGACCATCTCGTCGGGAACACATGCGGTCGACATCGGCCACGTCCTTTGGGCGCGCGGCATCGACACGTTGATCGGCTGCGCGGTCGGGCTGGCCGTCTACCTGGTGGCGGCGCGGTGGCAGGAGGCGGCCCGGCTGACCGACGCGATCGGGCGGACGCTGGAGGCGACCGCCGGAGTCTTCCCCTATATCGCCGCCGGCGAGACCGCGGGCCTGACGGCGCGCACGGCGCGGCGAGATCTACAGATCGCGGCGATCGGACTGATCGAAGCCGACGAGGCCGCGTTGGCCGGTGGGCAGCGCACAAGGGCGACCGCCGAACACCTGCTACCGGCGGTCGCGGCCACCGAGAAGCTGGCCTACCGGACCATCGCGGCCTGCTGGGCCGTCGAGCACCGCGCCGACGGAGCCGAGTTCGGCCGGTCCCTGTTCGGCGGGCGGTCCGCTCAACCGGATGTTCGGGCGCTGCACGCGCTTGCGGCCGCCGTGCGCGGCGGCGCCGTGCCGCCCGAGCGTGGCGATCCCCCGCCGTTCGTCGCGCATGAGATCACCGAGTTGCGCCAATCACTGGCGCCGGATTAGGCCAGGCCGAGTTCGACGCGGGCCGCGGGATCGCAGTCGTCGAGAAGATCCAGGCAGCGGGCGAACTCTTCGGTCTCCCCGATCGTGTCGGCAGCGCGCGCGAGGGCTGCCACACAACGCAGGAATCCGCGGTTGGGCTCGTGGCGGTAGGGAACCGGGCCGAAGCCCTTCCAGCCGTTGCGGCGCAATTGGTCCAGTCCGCGGTGATAGCCGGTGCGGGCATAGGCGTAGGCGGTGACGGCCTTGTCGTCGGCCAACGCCTCCTCGGCAAGACAGGCCCACGCCACCGACGCCGATGGGTGGGCAGCCGCGACGATCGCCGGCTTCTCACCAGCCAAGAGTTCGGCTTCGGCCTCGATGTCACCGGGTAGCAGCACGGGCTCGGGCCCCAGAAGATCACCAAACGATGTCATTGCCCCATTGTGCCGGTGCCACCGGGCGCAGATGGTCGCACCCAACCGTTAGGGTCGGTAGCACCAGCACTTCAGAAGGACGGCAGCAGCCCATGTCGAACCCATCCGGGCCCGACCACGACGACGCGACCACACCCGTCGTCCCTGTCGACGGCGAGCAGCCAACTGAGGAGAACGACGCGGCCACCGAGGTCATCGGAGCGGCCGACACACCACCCGAACGCCGTTACACCGCACCGGGATTCGACGCGGGCTCGACCCAGATCATCGACCGCACACCGGACCCCGAAACCGAGATCTTCTCCACACCGACCGAGGTCTTCGCGGCCGCCGACCCGCCGCGCACCGGCCCGCAGGCCATCCCGGCGCGCCCGGTGGCGACCCGCCGACGCAGTTGGGGCATGGTGCTCGCGGTGATCACGATCATCGCGGCGCTGGCGGCGGTCGCGATCCTGGCCACCGCTCTGCTCACCCGCGACAACTCCCCCAAGGTGTCGCAGGAGGACATGGTCCGATCCACCATCCAGAGTTTCGACACCGCCGTGCAGAAGGGCGATCTGGCGGCCCTGCGTGGTATCACCTGCGGCCAGACCAGGGAAAGCTACGTCACGTACGACGATCGTGCGTGGTCGGACACCCACGCGCGGGTGGCGGCGGCCGGGCAGTATCCGGTGGTGGCCAGCATCGACGAGGTCGTCGTCAACGGCGATCATGCCGAAGCCAACGTCACCTCGTTCATGGCCTTCGATCCGGCCACCCGCTCCACCCGCAGCTTCGACCTGCAGTTCCGCGACAACCAGTGGAAGATCTGCCAGGCGTCCTGAGCGATTTCGGCGCGTTTTCGTTCGCTTAGCGGCGGTTTTCGCGCCGAAATCACCGCGGAGGGAACCGTTCGCGGCACTGCGTGCGTCTGACTCACGTGCGTCAAGTGCTCCACGATCTCCTGCGCCGCCACGACGGCGTCATCACCCTGGCTCAGGCACACGACGCCGGGCTCACCGAACAGGCGGTCCGGCGACGTGTCCGCGCGGGGCACTGGCGCCGGTGCTCGGCAGGGGTCTACTTCGTGGCCGACCGCGAGTTCACCGACGCGGCCCGCGTCCGAGCGGCGGTGTGGGGCTACGGACAAGCGGCTTGTGCGAGCGGTCTGGCGGCAGCGTGGTGGCTTGAGCTGACCCGGTTCCCGCCCGACGTCGTCGAAGTGACGGTGCCGCGCAACAGCCACGGCCGTCGCCACAGCGGATCTCGGCTACGGCGACGCAACCTCTCACACCTCGACGTCGTCGAGTACCGCGGACTGCGCGTCACCGCGCTTCCGCTCACGGCGATCGAAGCGGCGGTACGCCGCGGCGGCGGACCCAAGCTGATGGACCAGGCTCTGCAGCGCCACACCGAACTCCGGCAGCTATGGGCGGCCCATCTCCGCAACACGGGTAGGTATGGATCCCCCGCGGCGCGTCGGCTGCTACAGGCGGCCGACGACGGCACGAAGTCTGCGGCAGAGCGATTGTTCACCCGGCTACTGAACGCATCCGGCATCTGTGGGTGGAAGGCGAACCAGAAGGTGATCGGGTACGAGGTCGACGTCCTTTTCCGTGCCGCCAAGGTGGTGGTCGAGGTCGACGGATTCGCCTTCCATACCGATCCGGAAGCGTTCGAGCGAGACCGCAGGAAACAAAACGCCCTCGTCCTCGCCGGCTACCAGGTGTTGCGGTTCACCTGGCTGGACCTGACCGAGTATCCCGAACGCGTCCTCGCCTTGGTCCAACGAGCGATTTCGGCGCGTTAACCGCCGCTGGGCGAACGAAAACGCGCCGAAATCGCTACTAGCCGGCCGACACCGAACGGCCCGCGCTGTGCAGGTCTTGGCAGGCCTCGACGACGCGCTCGGACATGGAGGCCTCGGCCTTCTTCAGATAACTACGCGGGTCGTAGACCTTCTTGTTGCCCACCTCGCCGTCGATCTTGAGCACCCCGTCGTAATTGGTGAACATGTGCGCCGCGAGCGGACGCGTGAACGCGTACTGGGTGTCGGTGTCGACATTCATCTTCACCACGCCGTACTTCAGCGAATCCTCGATCTCCGACTTCAGCGAGCCCGAGCCGCCGTGGAAGACGAAATCGAAGGGCTTGGCTCCGTCGGGCAGGCCCAGCTTGGCCGATGCCACCTTCTGGCCCTCGGCCAACACCTCGGGCTTGAGCACGACGTTGCCGGGCTTGTAGACACCGTGCACGTTGCCGAACGTAGCGGCCAACAGGTATTTGCCGTGTTCGCCGGCGCCGAGGGCCTCGATGGTCTTCTCGAAGTCTTCGGCGGTGGTGTAGAGCTTCTCGTTGATCTCGGCCTCCACACCGTCCTCTTCGCCGCCGACCACGCCGATCTCGATCTCCAGGATGATCTTGGCGGCAGCGGCCTGCTTGAGCAGTTCCTGGGCGATCGACAGGTTCTCGTCGATCGGGACCGCCGAGCCGTCCCACATATGCGACTGGAACAGCGGGTTGGCGCCCTTGGCCACCCGCTCGGCCGAGATGGCCAGCAGCGGGCGGACGTAGGTGTCGAGCTTGTCCTTGGGGCAGTGGTCAGTGTGCAGCGCCACGGTGATGGGGTATTTGTCGGCGATCACATGGGCGAACTCGGCGAGCGCCACCGCGCCGGTGACCATCTCCTTGACGCCCAGACCGGAAGCGAATTCAGCTCCGCCGGTGGAGAATTGGATGATTCCGTCACTGCCGGCGTCGGCGAATCCCTTGATGGCGGCGTTGACGCTCTCCGAGCCGACGCAGTTGATCGCCGGGAACGCGAACGAGTGCTCCTTGGCGCGGCCGAGCATCTCTGCGTAGACCTCGGGCGTGGCGATGGGCATGGCACTTCCTCTCGACTCTCCGGCTGACCAGGTCAGTATGACAAGAAGCTGGTCGACTGGCACGGGCGGCGACAGGGACATCTGGATAGCCACCGGTACCCTTGGGCGTCGTGACAACCACCACCCTGGCGCTGATGCCGGATTTCCTCGACCCGCTCAAGCTGATCGAGCAATTCGGCACGTGGGCCCTGGTCGGCATTCTGGTCGTCGTCTTCATCGAGTCCGGCGTGCTGTTCCCGGTGCTCCCCGGGGACACGTTGCTGTTCGTGGCGGGCATGCTCGCCGCCGGGACCGCCGCCCGCAGCGCCGACGTGGAGACCAACTTCCAGCTATGGCAGCTGCTGGTATTCATCCCGATCGCCGCGATCCTCGGCGGCCAGGTCGGCTACTTCGTGGGCAGATTCCTCGGGACCGCGATGTTCAAGCCGAACGCCCGCGTACTCAAACAGCGCTACCTCGACGAGGCCCACCTCTTCTTCGAGCAGCGCGGACCGTTCGCGATCGTGCTGGCCCGCTTCATCCCCATCGTGCGAACGTTGGCTCCGATCACCGCCGGCGCGGCCCAGATGAAATACGCGATCTTCACGCTGTACAACATCGTCGGTGCGCTGGTGTGGGGCATCGGCCTGACGCTGCTGGGCTACGGGCTGGGCCAGTTCGAGATCGTCCAGAAGCTGCTCGAGCCGATCTTCATCGGAATCGCGGTGGCATCGGTGGCCCCGATGGTGTGGGAGTGGTACAAGCGCCGCAAAGCAGCCAAGGACGTGACAGACCCGGTCACCGAGTCCTGACCGTCGGCGTGGTCAGTCCTCGACCGTCACGGCCACGAACTCGGCGCAGGCCCGGCAGGCGGTGCCACCGGCAGGTTGGCTCCAGGCATCTGCGAATTCTGCAGGCCGGCCATGCACAGGCCGAGCCGGCCGGGTAGACAGGTGCCGCCGGTGCCCGAGACCCCGAGTGTGGTCTGGGACTGCGACCAACAGATGCCGGTGCGGCCGTCGAGAACCTGGCCCGCGTCACATGCCGCGTGCGCCGGAGGTGCGGTCACCAACGGTGAGGACACCAGCGCTGCGCCGCACAGCGCGGCGATCAGGAAGCCTGGAGCCGTGATTCGGATGTTCATGTCGATGCTTCTCCGTCGGTAAGCGGGCTAGAGGTCTCGGATCCGGTTGACGGTCACGCCGGTGGCGTGATCTTCGTCTTCTCGTCGATCAACTTCGCGGCGTCGATGACGACGCTCTGCTGCCCGTCGAGAGCGTCGGCGTTGAGTTGCAGCACGAACAATGCGTCCTTGCCCGGGATCACCACGGTCTTCTGGGCGACGACTCGCTTCTTGCCGTCGTTGGTGTAGGTACCGGCGTACATCACGGCGTCGAAACCTGACAGCGAGGCCTTCTCCGGATCGCCGATCGGCGTGAAGTCGGGCAGATCCTGCAGCTGGCTGGGCGCGTACTCGAGAACCTTTGCCGCGTCGACGTTGCCGGTCAACTTGGAGGCGATCGCGTACATGATCGGCGGGTCGCTGGGATCCTCCGGCTGGTCGTAGACGATCGCGCCGTAGGCCCACTCCGGCGTCCGGTCACCGGCCGGGCTCCAGCCGGGCGGGAACGGGAAATCGAACGTCGGAGTGCCGGGTTCGTCCGGTTTGATCGGCGTCTCGGCGATGTCGTTGTCGGTGATGTACTGGTTGATCGTCGTCTTGTCACCCGCGGCGGCGGGGGTCGACGACGCGGCGGTCGTCGTGGCGGCGGCCGACGTTGTCGCGGAGCTGGTGGTCGATGTCCCCGAGTCGGAGTTGGAGCCACAGCCGACGAGCGTGATGCCCAGAACAACGGCCACTCCCGCCGCAGTGCTTACCGTGATCTTGTTCATCGAATTTCACGTCCTTTGTTCCGGTTGCGCCCTGGACGATAGCCGGAAAGATCCATGGGCACCCCGCAATTGACGCAATCGTTAGCGCACGGCAACGGTTTGCTCGCGGAAAGTTCACCGCTGGCTTTCTCACTGGCCACGGCCGCGCCGAAGCTGACTCCCAGGTGAAGCACAGCGGTTCACACAGCTGTGGCCGTTAGTTTGCGCTGATCGCGTGAAAGGTCACAGCACATGACAAAGATCCTCCTCAGTGGACTCGTGGCTTCGATGGGTATCGGCCTGGCGGCCCTGTTCGGCGGTATCGCCGTCGCTTCCGCGGCCAGCCCGTCGACCTCGTTTGCGGTACAGGATGGCGACAGCGGTGCCGACGGCGCGCTCATCGACACCGACGGCACCCAGGGCGATTTCAAAGCGGCCGTTGACGGTTCGATGACCGGGCCCCTGATGGTCGCCTCTCCGCAGGACAAGGCCGTCCCGTAGGCGGCCGGCAGTGCGCAGTTCCTGCCCGGGCAGCGCGTGCCCGGACAGGAACTGCGCCACGGTCAGGTGAGAGGCACTTGCTGGCTCGCCGATCGGAAGCCTCCGGCGTCAACAGTGACGGTGTCACCGGGGGCGAAGGCGATCTGGGCGTAACCATGCTCGTCGGTGGTGACCGTGGTAGCCCCGACGGTCACCGTCGCGCCGCGGACGGCTCGGGGGTATCCATCCTCAGCCACCGTCGCGGTCACCCGGACCCGGTTGTCGAACGACGAGATCGCGAGCTGGGGCTGCTCCATGACCGGGAAATCGGTCTGAATGGGCACACCGGTGTAGGTGACGCCATTGATCTCGGAGGACACCGTGCCGGTAAACGCGTTGGCCTTGCCGGCTTTGATGCTGCCCTTCAGATAGCCGGTGCGTTCACCGGTGCTGGTCAGATCGGCACTCCATGTGGCATTACCGATCGGGTTGACGACCGTGACCTGCTCGGTGCCGTTGATGAACGTTTTGCCGTCATCCGAATAGTTCTCGTAGGTCACCGAGTACGAACCCCCGGCGAAAGCACCGCTGTATTGCAGGGTGGCGGTTCCGGAGTACTTCCCCTTGAGGACCCGGGACGGTTCCTGGCGGCCCATCATCGGGTTGTATTCCTCGACCGGCACCGACCACATGGCGATGGCCTCGGGGTCTTGGTGCACCGGTGCGAGCGGGGTCGTTGCCTCTCGGGAGGGGAAGCTGATGATGCTGAAGCGCCAAGGGGTGTCGGGTGCTCCCGGGGTCACGGTGTCCGGGCGCTGCTGCTCGTTGATCAGGGCACGGGTGGAATCGGGGAACCAGCTCCACCCGCGGATCGTCCAGTCGGGGTCGATGATGATCGGCTGACCCGAATAGCCGTCGAGCTGCTGGCCTTCGTCGAGGCTCATCACCCAGGGCTCGTTCATCGCGCGCCGGTTGTTCCACAAGCTCACCCGCCCGATCTGGGGGAAGGCCGCGACGTCGAGTAGTGACGGCCGCACCAGGGCGGTGAAGACATCCATGCGGTCCGCACCGCGCGCCGAGCTGAAGTAGATCGACTCGCCGTCCGGCGAGATGTCACCGGATTCGTTGTAGTCCAGGTCAGTGGTGAGTTGGCGTCGTTCACCGGTGGCGGTGTCCAGCAACCAGATGTCGTAGTTCAGGCCGGTGGTGGTGGTCTGGTACTTCAGGTACCGGCCGCCGGCGTGCCAGCTTGCTCCCTCGTAGAAGCGCGTGGCGTTGGCGAAGTCCGCCGCGTATTCGGTGTCCTCGTCCCATTGCGGGCTGAAGATTCGTTGATCGACGAGCGTGTATCCGTCTTCGGTGGCAACCAGCCTGGCGATACTCATCCGCGGGCCGGTGACAGGCGTGTTCTCCGTCCATGTCACGTACTCGCCGAACGGATCGGGCTTGGCCTCCCGATTCTGGGTCATCGTGGCCAGTGGGCCCCGGTCTGACGGAAACTCCACATTCTTGACGGTCGGGCTGCCACACGAGTAGACCGAACCTTCACACTCCAGCATCGCGTAGCTGATCAAGCCGGCTCCCCCGAGCGGGTCGTCGGCCGATTGCTGCCCGGAGGTGTTGGCGAACCAGATTCGCTGATTGTCCTCGAGCACACGGGCTTTGGCGGCATTGGTGACCACGCCACACGAAATACACTGGTAATCACCGCCATCCAAGTTGCTCACGGCGATCTGGGTTTTTCCGTCGATCTTCACCTCGAGCAGTAGGTGCTCGCCGTCCGGGGTCAGGTCCGCGCCGGTGACGACCACACCCTCTGGGACGTCGAAGTCGATCACCTTCTCCACCTTGAACGTCTCCAACGGGGACGACGGTGAGGCGTCGGGCAGGGACGTGACAGGAACGGCGATCCGGGCTCTCGGAGTGCCCCGATCCCGTGAGAACAGGAACGACAGTAGATGGAACCGGCCGTCACTCACCTTGACGGTGAATGCGTCGGCCCCGCCGAACTGCGCGAAGAGCGCGCTGGGCGTGAAGGTGAAATCCCCGGTGAGTTGGTCGATGTCCACGGTCCCGTACTTGGGGTCGGCAACCACGGTGTAGGTCAAGCGATCTCGGTCAGGATCACCGGCGCCGATATTGCCGGTGATGACGCCGTTGCTCATGTCCTGAGCGTTGAGGCTGGCGTCATAGCGAATGGTCGGCGGCCGATTGAAGACCGTGCGGCGTATCCAACCAAACAGGCTCCAATCCACCGCGAGCCGCGGAGGCGCGGTCGGCGATGGCGCCGAGGCGGGGCTCGACCCGAGACCGGCGACTTTCATGGCTGTGGCCGCGGGCGGCGATTCCATGGACGTGCCCTCACCGATCACGTGCGTTGCCGATTCCGCTTCCGGCACGCCGTCTCGGGGGCCGTCCGTTGCCGGCCTCCTGCTGGAGGCGCCGGTCGACGGTGTGCTCGGCCGCAATGGTGTGGGCGCCGAAAGGTCAACGTCCGCATTCCTCTTCGACGAGGCTCGGAAACCACCCGTGCTTATCGTCCGTTTCGCCGATCGAGAAGTGCTCGACTCGTGAACCGCCGACGAGGGAGTCGCTTCGCCGGCGTTGTTCGCGGCGGCGGGCCTACTGGCCGGTTTACGCGATCCAGCGCGCGGCCCAGGACTATTCGTACGCGGTGCCTTTGCGTCATGCTGCCTCGACGAGGCGACGGAACTACCCTGATCCGCATTCCCCACGTCGGCGGACGCGACTGTCTGGCCCGTGGTCACAGCCGTGATGACGTACGCAGCGATCGCGAGGCCGCCGACCTGAGCCGCACGCGCGCCGATGGACGCACTGTCCATCCGCGGCGACCGGGTCGCCGGTTTGCTCACCCCGGGCGTGGATCGCGACTCGGGCGAAACGTCGCTCGCGCGGCGTCTTGCACGGGCGGGCTTCTTCGCAGGGGTGGGTTCGTGGGCGCTGGCCATTGGTATGAGTCCGATCTTCGAGGCGGTGCCGTAGGGCGTGCGTTGCATCACTTCCGTATCGAGATGTGATGCAACACGCACCGAACATACATACAGAGCTGTATCTAGTCAATGAATTCACCCTCGCTGTGGACCCTCGCCGTCAGCCGGACACCCCGCGAAGGCCACGCCCGGAGTCCCGCGAACCGGTCCCGTCGAACGTGGACTGAGCCCCTACAACCGCTCCAGCGCGGTAAACAGGTCGCGCAGCCCGGCCAGTGAGTGCGCGGGCAGGAACACGTCGCAGTGCGGAAGCGCGGCCGCCATCGACCCGGCCAGCGGTTGGAATCCCGGCGCCGCCGCCCGCGGATTGAGCCAAACCAGATGCGCCGCACGGCGTTTCAGCCGGGTCAGGGCTCGCTCGAGAACCTCGGGCGGGTCGCTGTCCCACCCGTCGGAGGCGACCATCACCACCGCACCGCGCAACGCCGCGCCGTGCGGTGCGGCCAGCAGCTCGGCGATCGAGCTACCCAGATGTGTGCCCCCGTAACGGTCGGTGACCTTCGCGTTGGCCTTGGCCAGTGCGGTCTCCGGCGAACGATGGGCCAGCACCGCGGTGAGCCGCGTCAGTGCGGTCGAGAACGCGAACACCTCGGGATGAAAACCGGCCTGCCGCAGGGCGGTGGCCCGCATCAGGTGAAGATAGATCGCCGCATAGGGCTGCATCGACCGGCTGACATCGCACACCAACACCAGTCGGCGCCGGCGCCGGCGGGGTCGGGTCCGGGCCAGCACCACCGGTTCCCACCCGGTCGTCCGGCAGGCCCGCATCGTGGTCCGCAGGTCGATGCGCCTGCCGTGCCGGTTGGATTCGGCGCGCAGGGTACGGCGCGTCGGCCAGGCCTCGACCGCCTGCTCCAGCCATGTCCCGATCACCCGCAGGTCGGCGTCGTCGAACTCCTCGAACGGTTCCTCGGCACGCGCCACGATCCGGCTGGGCAGCACGTCGGGTATCAGGGTGGCCTCAGCGGCGGTATCGGTTGTGCGCAGTGAGGGCGGGCGGGTGGCCCAGGGCAACCCGCCGGCCTGCGGGCCGCTGCCGTCCCGATGCCCGGTTGCGGGAACCGGGCTCGCGGCGAGGCCATGGTGGGCTCGCAGCGTGATCGGGTCGATGGGCAGGACCGCGTCGGCGAACACCGCATCGAAGACCGCGTCGAATGCCGCCAAGTCCTCGACGCGGTTCACCAGGGACAGCCGGATGGTCCAGTACAGCTGGGTACGCGACGTCGGCGCCAGCTCGCGCATCGCGGCGACCAACGCCGCCGGGCCACTGGCGGCCACCGTCACCCCACCGGCGCGCAGGCGGGCGACCAGCGCGGCCGCAAAGGCGGCCAGGTCGACTCCGCGCAGCAGCGCCGGTGCGGTCACTCGGTGCGTCGCCGGCGCAGGATCACGATGAGAATCAGCAGCACCAGAGCGGCAACGGCCGCGGCGACGTACTTCGTCACCGCGGTCCCGCCGGCCAGCTGAAGCAGGTCGATCGGCTCCGGTTCTGGGGCCGGCGCGATGCGGGGCGTCTCCGCGGCAGGGGCGGCTTCGCCGGCGGCGGGGGCGAGGGCCGCCGCACCTTCCTCACCCGCGGCCAGCTTGGCCTCCAGTGAGTCGACGAACTGCCCGAGAAGCTTCTCCGAGACCTGCTGGAGCATGCTGCTGCCGAACTGGGCCAGCTTGCCGACGATCTTCAGGTCGGTTTCGACGGTGACACGGGTGTGCTCGCCGGCCTCGTGCAGCTGCAGGATGACGACGGCCGCGGCGTTTCCGGTGCCGCGGGCCTCCTTGCCCCGCCCGTCGACAACGGCCCGGTGGGTCGCCTCGTCCCGTTCCACGAAATGCGCCTTGCCGCTGAACTCGCTGGTCACGGGGCCGACCTTGACCTTGACCTTGCCCAGGAAATCATCACCCTCCCGGCCGGTCAGCTGCGCGCCGGGCATCAACGGGACCACCTGCTCCATATCGCTCAGGACCTCCCAGGCCTGCGCGATCGGGACACTGACGGTGAACTCGTTGTCGATCTTCATGGGCTCTCCCTCATCCGGTGGCCAGTTCGGTGCGGTACTCAGTGAACGCGTCGCGCAAGGCTGCGCTGTCGTCGGGGGTCTTGGCCAGCGCACTCAAGCCTGCCAGGGCGGCCGGATCCACCAGATCACCGGCCCCCAGTGTGACCAGCGCGGCGACCCAGTCGATGGTCTCGGCGACCCCGGGCGGCTTGTCCAGATCGAGGTCCCTGGCCCGGCCGACGAACTGGGTGGCGTGCTCGATCAAGGGGGCCGTCGCGCCGGGCACACTGCGCCGCACGATCGCCGCGGCGCGGGCCGGCGCCGGGTAGTCGATCCAGTGATACAGGCAGCGTCGGCGCAGTGCATCGTGCAGATCGCGGCTGCGATTGGAGGTCAGGACCGTCACCGGTGGCCGCTGAGCGGCGAAGGTGCCGAGCTCCGGTACCGTCACCGCCGATTCACCCAGGAATTCCAGCAACAGCGCCTCGAATTCGTCATCGGCGCGGTCTATCTCGTCGATCAGCAGCACCGGTGGAGCCGGTCCGCGGTGCCGTACGCACGCCAGGATCGGCCGATCCACCAGATAGGTCTCGCTGTAGAGGTCGGATTCGTCGATCGACGCGCCGCGCGACTCGGCCAGCTTGATCGCGAGCAGCTGACGCTGATAGTTCCAGTCGTAGAGCGCCTCAGCCGCGGTCAGCCCTTCGTAGCACTGCAGCCGGATCATCGGTGTACCCAGCACCGCGGCAAGGGTCTTGGCGGCGGTCGTCTTACCCACACCCGGTTCGCCCTCGAGCAGCAGTGGTCGCTTCAGGGCCGTGGCGAGATAGATCGCCGACGCGGTGCCCACGTCGAGCAGATATCCACATTCGTCGAACTGCCCGATGACGTCGTCGACGCTGCTGAACGTCACGCGCGCGCCGCCAGGAAGCTGCTTCTACAGCCGGCACAGCAGAACCAGTGGACCTCGCCCCCGAGCCGCGCATGTGGTGTGTCCGGCCCGGTGCTGACCGTCATCCCGCATACCGGATCGACCGCGACGGTCGGGACCTCTGGACGGCGGGCGACCGGCAGCCCGTCCCGGCGGATTCCGGCGATCACCTCCGCGGCGATCGACACCGCGATCTCGGCGGACGTCTTGGCACCGATCGGCAATCCCACCGGGGTGTGCACCCGCTCCCGCTCGGTGTCG
This sequence comes from Mycobacterium pinniadriaticum, assembly GCF_026242045.1. Classification (GTDB taxonomy): domain Bacteria; phylum Actinomycetota; class Actinomycetes; order Mycobacteriales; family Mycobacteriaceae; genus Mycobacterium; species Mycobacterium pinniadriaticum. Next base: position 47,425 of record NZ_JAPJDO010000021.1, on the reverse strand, counting down.
TCGAGGTCGAGACCGTCGAGCACCGAGCGTCCGCGGGTGCGGCTGGCCACTAGGCCGACGTACCCGACACCGGCGTCCAAAGCCGCTCGAATGGTCTCGGGCTCGGTTCCGCCGTGCGTGGCGATCACCACCGCGGTGACGCCGTCGAAACCTCCGTTCGGCGGGCAGGAGCGAAGCGACTCGGGGATGTCACTCGGCGGGCAGGAGCGAAGCGACTCGGGGATGTCACTCGGCGGGCAGGAGCGAAGCGACTCGGGGATGTCACTCGGTGGGCAGGAGCGAAGCGACTCGGGGATGTCACCGTCACCGTCTCGACGGACGTCATAGCCCAGCACATCGCATACCCGGGCCAGGTCTTCGGCGATCGGCGTGGCGCCGCAGATTCGCACCAGGGGTGCCGGAAATTGAGGTGTCAGAAAGATTTCCAGCGCCCCGCCGGACAGACACGGGTTGACCACCACGCTTGCGCCGGGAGCGTCGGGAAAATGGACGTCGCCGTCGGGCAGAACCCGCAACAACACACTCTCACCGGCCTGCAGCGCACCGAGAGCGGCCTTGCGTACCGAATTCTGGGCGCACTGGCCGCCGACAAAACCTTCGATCGTGCCGTCGGCGAGCAGGATCGCCTCGTCACCGGCCCGCGCCGACGTCGGCGGTTGGGCGCGCACCACCGTCGCGTGCACGAACGGTTTACGTTCGAACAGAAGCTGTTTGGCGCGATCGGTGACGGACACTATATCGATGGCGCGCTCCTCCTCATCGCTCGTTCCTCGCTGTGCATCGTCACCGCGCTTAGATCGGCGGGGTGGCGCGACCCTGCATGGCTTCCCACACCCGTGACGGGGTCAGCGGCATGTCGGCGTGCCGAACTCCGAACGGCGCCAGCGCATCCACCACCGCGTTGACCACGGCCGGCGGTGAGCCGACGGTGGCCGACTCGCCGATGCCCTTGGCACCGATCGGGTGGTGCGGTGAGGGGGTCACGGTGTGCCCGGTCTCCAGGTGGGGCACCTCGACGGCGGTGGGGATCAGGTAGTCCATCAATGATCCGCCCAGGCAGTTGCCGTCGGGGTCGAAGGCGATCATCTCCATCAGGGCCATGCCGATACCGTCGACGATGCCGCCGTGAACTTGGCCCTCGATGATCATCGGGTTGATCCGGGTGCCGCAGTCGTCGACGGCCAGGAACCGGCGCACCTTGACCACAGCGGTACCGGGGTCGACGTCGACGACGCAGAAGTACGCCCCGTAGGGATAGGTCAGGTTCTCCGGGTTGTAGCAGACCTCGGCATCCAGACCACCCTCGAGACCCTCGGGCAGATCCCCGGCGCCGTGTGCACGCATCGCGATGTCCTGAATGGTGACCGCGGCAGACGGGTCGCCCTTGATGTGGAACGAGCCCTTCTCCCACTCCAGGTCGGCCACCGATGCCTCGAGCATGCCGGAGGCGATGATCTTGGCTTTGTCGCGAATCTTGCGCGCCACCAACGCCGCCGCCGCACCGGATACCGGAGTGGACCGGCTGCCGTAGGTGCCCAGGCCGAACGGGGTCTGGTCGGTGTCGCCATGCACCACCTCGATGTCCTCAGGCGGGATGCCGAGTTCCTCGGCGACGATCTGGGCGAACGTCGTCTCGTGCCCCTGCCCCTGAGTTTGCACCGAAAGTCGCAGCACCGCTTTGCCGGTCGGATGGATACGCAATTCGCAGCCGTCGGCCATGCCGAGGCCCAGGATGTCCATGTCCTTGCGCGGACCGGCCCCGACCGCCTCGGTGAAGAAGGACATGCCGATGCCCATCAGCTCGCCGCGGGCACGCTTCTCGGCCTGCTCGGCGCGCAGCTCCTGGTAACCGATCATGTCCATGGCCAACCGCATGGTCGCCTCGTAGTCACCTGAGTCGTATACCCAGCCGGTCTTGGACTTGTACGGAAACTGTTCCGGCCGCAACAGGTTGGCCAACCGCAACTGCGCCGGGTCCAGCTTCAGTTCGTGGGCCAGACAGTCGACAAGTCGCTCGACGAAGTACACCGCTTCGGTGATGCGGAACGAGCAGGCGTAGGCGACACCGCCCGGCGCCTTGTTGGTGTACACCGCGGTCATGTGGCAGTACGCGGCGTCGATGTCATAGCTACCGGTGAACACCCCGAAGAAGCCGGCCGGGTATTTCACCGGCGCGGCAACGCCATTGAACGCACCGTGGTCGGCCAGCACGGTGGACCGGATCGCCAGAATCTTGCCCGTGCTGGTGGCGGCGATCTCGCCGACCATGATGTAGTCGCGGGCGAATCCGGTGGAGGTCAGGTTCTCGCTGCGGTCCTCCATCCACTTCACCGGTTTTCCCAGCACCAGCGAGGCCACGATCGCGCAGACATAGCCGGGGTAGATCGGCACCTTGTTGCCGAAGCCGCCGCCGATGTCGGGCGAGATGATCCGGATCTTGTGCTCCGGCAGCCCGGCCACCAACGCGTACAGCGTGCGGTGTGCGTGCGGGGCCTGAGTGGTCGACCACAGGGTCAGCTTGCCGGTCACCGGGTCCAGGTCAGCCACCGCGCCGCAGGTCTCCATCGGCGCGGGATGCACTCGGGGATAGACCATTTCCTGCTTGACGACGACATCCGCCTTGGCGAAGACGGCATCGGTCGCCGCCGCGTCACCGGTCTCCCAGTCGAAGCAATGGTTGTCGGCCTTGCCCTCCAGGTCGGTGCGGATCACCGGGGCCGACGGGTCCAGCGCGGTGCGGACGTCGATGACGGGATCCAGTGGCCCGTAATCGACATCGATGAGCTCCAGGGCATCTCGCGCCGAATAGCGGTCCTCGGCGACGACGAACGCCACCTCCTGCCCCTGGAAGCGCACCTTGTCGGTGGCCAGCACGGCCTGCACGTCGTTGGACAGCGTGGGCATCCACGCCAGCCCCTTCTCGGCCAGGTCGGCGCCGGTGACGACGGCCTTGACCTTCGGATGAGCCTGGGCTGCTGTGATGTCGATGCCGTTGATCGTGGCGTGCGCGTAGGGCGAGCGCAGGATGGCCAGGTGCAGCATGCCGGGCAGCTGTACATCGTCGACGTAATTACCGCGGCCGCGAATGAAGCGCGGGTCCTCCTTGCGCAGCATCCGGCCATAGCCGCACGGCTTCTTGTCATTGTCAGCGGTGTCCTCGGGCCGGCGTTCAACGGTGGTCACGCCTCCACCCCCTCAGTCGCGTGGGCCGCCGCCCATTGGATCGAGCGGACGATCGTCGTATAGCCGGTGCAGCGGCAGATCTGGCCGGAGATGGCCTCGCGGATCTCCTCCTCGGACGGGTCCGGGTTGCGGTCCAGCAGGGCTCTCGCGGTGATCATCATGCCGGGGGTGCAGAACCCGCACTGCAGGCCGTGGCACTGCATGAAACCCTCCTGCACCGGATCCAGCGTGGCACCGTCGGCCAGGCCCTCGACGGTGCGGATATCGTGGCCGGAGGCCATCGCGGCCAGCATCGTGCAGGACTTCACCGGCTCACCGTCGACGGCGACCACACAGGTTCCGCAGTTGGATGTGTCGCAGCCCCAATGGGTTCCGGTGAGGAGCAGCTGATCGCGCAGGAAGTGCACCAGCAGCATCCGGGGTTCGATCTCGGCGTCGACCTGCTCGCCGTTGACGGTCATGGTGACGTGCATCAATTCCCCCTCAGTGCCGGGATGGCCCGGACCCGCTCCACCGAGGTGCGCAGGGTCGCGATGGTGAGTTCGGAAGCCAGGTGCCTCTTGTAGTCGGCGGTGCCACGCTGATCGGTGGTGGGCTCGCAGGCCTGGGCGGCCAACTGGCCGGCCCGCGCGAACGTCTCCTCGGTTGGTGGCGCCCCGATCAGCGCCTCGCCCACCGTGACCAGGCCCTCGGCGTCGGCGTTGACCGCGGTCAACCCGATCCGGGCGGCGGCGATCTCGTCGCCGTCGAGCGTCACCGCGGCCCCCGCCGCAGTCACCGCCCAGTCCCCCACCCGGCGCTCGACCTTGGCATAGGCGCTGGAGGTGTTGTGGCGCAACGGTATCCGCACCTCGGTGAGGATCTCGTTGTGGGCCAGCGAGGTTTCGTAGGGCCCGAGGATGAAATCGTCGATGCCGATCTCCCGCTGGCCGAACGGTCCGCGGGCCACGATCACCGCGTCGAGGATCTCGCAGACGGTGGACAGATCCTCGGCCGGATCGGCCTGGCACAGCGACCCGCCGACGGTGCCGCGATTGCGCACCACCGGGTCGGCGATGACCCGTTCGGCGTCGGCGAAGATCGGACAGACCTCCATCAACGGGGTGGACTCGAGCACGTCACGGTGCCGCGTCATCGCCCCCAGCCGGGCCAGGGTCGGTTCGACGGTGAGGTAGCCGAGCTCGCCGGCCAGGTCGTTGATGTCGATCAGATATTCGGGGTTGGCGATGCGCAGTTTCATCATCGGCAGCAGGCTGTGACCGCCGGCGACGACGAACGCGCCCTCGCCCAGGCGGTCCAACAGTCCGACAGCATGATCGACGCTGGTGGCGCGTTCATATTCGAAGGGACCCGGAACTTGCATGTGACCGACCTCACGTCCGCCGAAGGGGACCCCAGTGTCAGCCTGGTGTTTCACGGCCGTCAAGAGCGACTTAAGTGATCGCTTAACTCCCCTGACAGCGACGGGCTACCGTCGTCGTCGTCGTGGTGAATCCGACCGTCGAGTGCCGACAGGGGACGCCCGCCGCCACCCCATCGCCGGGCGACGATCTCGGCGGCGATCGAGACCGCCGTTTCCTCCGGAGTTCGCGCCCCCAGGTCCAGCCCGATCGGGCTGGCGAGTTTGCTCAACTCAGCCTCGCCGAGCCCCGCCTCACGCAACCGGGCCAGCCGGTCGTCGTGGGTGCGCCGGGATCCCATCGCACCGACGTAGCCGACCTCCAGCCGCAGGGCCACCTCCAGCAGCGGCACGTCGAACTTGGCGTCGTGGGTGAGCACGCAGATGGCCGTGCGGGCGTCGAGGGCTCCGGCCTCGGCCTGCGCGGCCAGATAGCGATGCGGCCACTCGACGACCACCTCGTCGGCGGTCGGGAACCGCGCCGGGGTCGCGAACACCGCCCGGGCGTCGCACACGGTGACCCGGTAGCCGAGGAACGAGCCCTGCTGGGCGACCGCGGCGGCGAAGTCGATGGCCCCGAACACCAGCATCCGGGGGCGCGGCGCATGGCTGGCGACGAACACCTCCATGCCCTCACCGCGGCGCTGCCCGTCCGGACCGTAGGTCAGAACCTCGCTGCGACCGGCGGCCAGCAGACCGCGGGCGTCGTCGGTGACCGCCGCATCGGCACGGTCCGATCCGAGGCCCCCCGCGGTGTTGTCGGGGCTGATCACCAGCCGGCGCCCCAGCCATTCCGGCTCAGGATGGGCGATGACGGTGGCGACCGCGATCGGCCGGTGCGTGGCGATCGCCTCGACGACCCGGTCGAGATGCGGGAAACTGCGCTGCGAGACCGGCTCGACGAAAATGTCGAGGATGCCACCGCAGGTCAAGCCGACGGCGAAGGCGTCGTCGTCGCTGACTCCGTAGCGCTCCAGGCGGGGTACCCCGGTGGCCACGACCTCGGTGGCCGACTCGTACACCGCGCCCTCGACACATCCGCCCGACACCGAGCCGCTGACCGCGCCGTCGGGGGCGACGACCATGGCCGCGCCCGGCTGGCGCGGCGCCGATCGAAAGGTGCGCACGACTGTGCCGAGGCCGGCGGTGTCGCCGGTCCGCCAGATCGCCGCCAGTTCCGCGAGAACGTCCTGCACGACTTCAAACGTAGGCTGATTTCGTGACACCGGCGCAACTTCGGGCCTTCTCGGCCGTCGTGCGGCTGGGCTCCGTGCATGCTGCCGCCGAGGAATTGGGCGTTTCCGACGCCGGCATCTCGATGCACGTGGCCCAGCTACGCAAGGAACTCGACGACCCGTTGTTCAGCCGGACCGCGGCGGGGCTGGCCTTCACTCCGGGCGGACTCCGGCTGGCCAGCCGGGCCATCGAGATCCTCGGCCTGCAGCAGCAGACCGCGATCGAGGTGACCGAGGCCGCGCACGGCCGTCGGCTGCTGCGCATCGCCGCATCGAGCGCCTTCGCCGAGCACGCCGCTCCGGGCCTCATCGAACTGTTCTCGTCACGAGCCGACGACCTGTCGGTCGAGCTGAGCGTGCATCCCACGAGCCGGTTCCCCGGCCTGATCGAATCCCGGGCCGTCGACATCGCGCTGGGACCGGCGGCCGCCGCGAGTACCGTGCGGCCATTCCTGAAATACCAGATCATCACGGTGGCCTCGCCGGGCAGTCCGCTGGTGACCGGTACTCCGACGCCGGCGCTGCTGCGTGAGCAGCACTGGATGCTGGGCCCGTCGGCCGGCGGCGTGGACGGCGAAATCGCCTCCCTCCTAAGATCTCTGGCGATTCCCGAGGCGAATCAGCGGATCTTCCAGAGCGACGCCGCTGCCCTCGAGGAGGTCCAGCGGGTGGGCGGGGTGTCACTGGCGGTCGGCTTCGCCGTCGGCAAGGACCTCTCCGCAGGCCGGCTGGTCCACGTGAAGGGACCGGGTCTGCAGCTCTCCGGTGAATGGTGCGGGTCGACGTTGCCGGCCACCGCGCGTCAGCCCGCCGTCACCGAACTGCTGAACTTCATCACCACCCCGCGCTGCACGCAAGCGATGATCCGGGGTACCGGGGTGGGTGTCACCAGGTTCCGTCCCAAAGTTCATGTGACGCTCTGGAGTTGACACCGAGATCGACGAAATGTCGCGATCTACTCGCGCTTCTGCTGCGAAGCGTCGGTTTGGGCGATAGTCAGCTGGGAAAGTTCACGTCCTTGGTGACGGCTTCCCACTGGTCGATCGACGCCGACAGGGCGGCGATCTTGTCCCGGACCGCCTTGAGCACGTCGCGGCCGAGCAACAGGCGCAGTGGCGGCTCGTCGAGGCCCGCAACCATCACCACTGCCTCGGCGACCTTGCGGGGATCCCCGGGCAGGTGGTCGGCGAAATCCTTGATCAACGCTTTACGGGTGCCGACGCCTTCGTCGTAATCGCCGATCGGCGTGGACGATTCCCACATCGACCGTTTGGCCCAATCGGTGCGGAAGGCGCCGGGCTCGATGGCCGTCACCTTGATCCCCAGTGGTTTGACCTCCTGGGCAAGCGCCTCGGTGAGTGCTTCGAGCGCGAATTTGGTCGACGAGTAGTACGCGTTGGGCGGGTTGGCCACCAGTCCCGTCATCGACGAGATGTTGATGATGTGCCCGGCCCCACGTTCCCGCATCGAGGGCAGCACCGCTTTGATGGTGTCGACGACACCGAAGTAGTTGGTATCGAACAAGAGTCGGACCTTCGCGTCCTCACCTTCCTCGACGGCCGACAAGTACCCGTTGCCGGCGTTGTTGACCAATACGTCCACCCCGCCGAACGTGGCGTCGGCAGCGGCCACCGCGTCGGCGATCAGGTCCTTGTCGGTGACGTCCAGCGCAATGGCAAGGGCACGGTCGCCGAACTCGTCGGCCAGATCCTGCACCGACTCGATCCGCCGGGCCGTCACCACCACATTCTTCCCGGATTCCAATGCCGCCCGGGCGATCTCGCGCCCGATGCCGGTAGAGCATCCGGTAACCAGCCAGCAACCCACCTCAGTTGGTCCTCTCGTTCGGGGTGCCTTCGGGCAGCCGGCGCAGGTAGGCGCGGCGGCGCTCGGCCAGCTGTTCGGCCCGCTGCTGCGGGGTCATCCGGGGAATGTCGGGCACCTCGGCGTCGAGCTTGTCCAGCGGCACCACCCGGCCGTGCGCGCCGAGATCCGGGCGGGGTCCGCCCTCGTCGAACTCGGCCATCCGCAGCGTCAGGATGCCCTCGGACAGGCCGGCGGAGTCGATCCAGTTCGCCACCCCGGGATCGACGGGAGAGATCACATAGGTGTAGCTGCCGTCGGCGTTGGGTACCGACTGCGCCTTGTTCAGACTCCCGGTGCGGTCCACGATGTCGAGCGTGGTACCCCAAATATTGCTCAACGGCACGGTGAAGTACTCGGCGCCGCCGTCCTTGACGTCGACGACGAACGTCTCGTCGGGGCCGAGATCGAACCGGCCCATGACGTACACCTGATTCTTCATCGCGCCGATTTTGTCGGCAGACCAGGCCAGGTTGAAGTGGTTGGCCGGCATCTTGTAGATGCCGTGACTGAGCTTGCCGGTGAAGTTGGCGAAGTAGGCCATCATGTCCGCGGTGGCCTCGGCTTGCTCGTCTAGGGTGCGGGCGGCGGTGGCCGGCGGCGCACCCAGCCGCTCCACCGCGATGTGGTTGGGATCGTCGTGCTCCCAATCCAAAAGGACGTCGCGGATGTAGAACTCGTGTGCCTCCGGCGTCGTCTGCACATGGTTGGGCCGCCCTCCGGCGGGTTCGGAATCCACCGTGATGGTGTAACTGCCGTCGCCGTCGACGTCCATGGTCCGCCCGTTGAGCACGGCCACGGTGCCCATGTTGGCATCCCAGAGCGTGAAGTAGTTCTCCGTCATGCGGTGCTGACCGACGCGGCCGCGTATCTCGTAGCGCTCGTCGCCCGAGATCGGAATAACTCGGTAGACGGTATCGGGATTGTCTATGCCCCAACGTGATCCGGGGATCTGGCGGTCGGCAACCGGGTGGGCCAGCCGGGTGATGCAGCTGACCTTGGGGCGCAGCTTGTCCTGGTTGGACGACCACACCGCCGCAGAGAACATCACCTCGGCGAACGCGTCGTCGAACCGTTCACGCATGGCGTCGGAGGCCTTGGCGCGACTCAACCAGTTTTCCGCGACGGTCCGGTAAGCCTGCTTGACCGTCGGGTGTTCGGTGAGCTCGAGCGCGGCCAGTTCCTGCTCGTGCTGCGACGGCGTGGCCACCGCATCATCGGCGATCATGGCGTGTCCTTTCGAAACCGTTTGTTGTACAACACGAATCGTTCTTCTACTTGGGCATCAGTGAGACCGTAGGCGGCCAGGCCATAGGGTGGTCGCGGAACCTCACGCGGGCGCGCCGCCAGCCAGTCGGTCATCGCGGTCACCGTGGCATCTGTCAACGACAGGCCCAATGCGTCGTAGAGCCGGCCCACCTGGCCGATCGGATCGGCGACGGCGTCCTGGTAATGGATGTCGGTGATCCGTTCCGACTCGTCGGTCCAACTGTCCCGCACGGCCATGGCTCGGTCGTTGGTCCAGCCCATCCGTTCGAGCCACTGGGCACCCACCCGGTTCGGGTCGACCTCGTCGGCGTGCATGGCGTGCAGGGTCGCGTTGAGGCTCGCTCCGGAGGCGACGGTGGTGCGTGGATCGCGATGCATGTGTACGACGTGCACGTCGGGGAATCGGGCGCGTAGAGCGTCGAGGTATCCCAGGTGGGCCGGCGATTTCAGCACCCAACGTCCGGCGGTGACCCCGCGCTGACGCTTCTGCCACTGCAGGAATTGCAGCATGCGGTGCAGGTAGTCGTATGCCGGCGCGAAATCCTGTGTGTTCAACCATGATCGGTAGTTGGGTAGGTATGCCCCGGACTCGGGAACATGAGACAGGAACGCGTCGGCCAGGAAGACGATCTCTTCCTCCGCCTCCCGCGCGTACATCGGATGAATGGCGAACAGTTCCGGCGCCAGCTCGCGGGACTTGCTCTCCCGCGCCGCACTGATCGCGATGCGGGGGTCGGTCCCGGCGAAGTCGTAATCGAGCTTGGGGGCGGCCTCCACCACCTCCCAGCCGCGCGCGCAGTGCAGCCGGGTGTCGGCGGCGAGCAGACGCTGCAGCAGGGTGGTGCCGCTGCGCATCATTCCCACGATCACGATCGGGGCGGCGATCTGCTCGTCGAGGATCTCCGGATGGCGGCGGATCCATTCCTCGGCGCGAAGGCGCACCCGCAGGCTGTGCACGATCCCGGACCGCAGGATGTGCTCGCCGATCGCGTTGAGTCCGGCCCCCGGATAGTCGTCGAGCAGCACCGACAGCGGCTCGCGGAAATCCCCGGGCCCCCAGTCGGTCAGACCTTCCTTGGCGACCGCGTCGGCGAGGATCGCCGACATCGCGAAAGCGCTTGCGGTAGCCACCGGATCAGAACTTCAGGTGCTGGCTCACATCGCCGACCTGGTCGACGAACATGGTGCGCGCGTCAAACCACCAGTGGCCGTCGATCCGATGGAACGTGTCGTGGTAGTGGCCGGTGACGATGATCTGCAGGGGCAGGGTGTCCGTGGCCTGGGTGACGCAGTAGTAGGACTTGCCGCGCGCGGTACCCGCCTCGTCGTCGACGTAGAGCTGCACATTGCTGGTGTTGTGCTTGGTCTTCGGCGTCCCGTCGGAGTAGATCCGCGTTGCCATCTCATACATCTGACGAACCCGCTCAGGCCCCTCGAAGACCGTCTCGGGTGGGCCGTTCTCCACCCCGCAGATGCGGCCGTGCCGGAACAACTCGGCGACCCCATCGAGGTCGCCAGCGTCGAGTAGCTCGGCGTAGGTGTAGATGAGGTTCGTGATCGCCCGCGCACTGTCGCTCATATCAACAGGGATGATGGCAGAGTGAATGCTTAGATGGTCTTGTTTGTCCAGAATTGCCCGTTATGCTCGCCGACGTGACGCAGTGGGCGCCGACCCGGCTCGGCAATCTGACCGGTAAACGGATCGTCGTGACGGGCGCGACCAACGGTGTCGGTCTCGGGACGACGCGGGCCCTCGCCCACGCCGGCGCGCACGTCATCATGGCCGTCCGCAACACCTCGCTGGGGGCGCGGCGGGCCGCCGAGATCGGCGGCTCCACCGAGGTGCTCGAAGTCGACCTCGCGGACCTGGCCTCGGTCCGCGCCTTCCCCGACCGGCTCGACGGCGACGTCGACATCCTCATCAACAACGCCGGTGCCCTGATCGACCACCGCCGCGAGACCGTCGACGGGTTCGAAGCGACGCTGGGCACCAATCTGCTCGGACCGTTCGCGCTGACGAATCTGCTGTTCGCCCGGGTGCGCTCGCAGATCATCAATGTCGCCTCCGACGGCCACCGGATGGCGACACTGCGGCTCGACGACATGCACCTGCGCCACGCCAAGTGGACCGCGATGGGGGCCTACACACACTCCAAGCTCGCAATGATGTTGTGGGGCCTGGACCTCGACCGCCGCCTGCGTGCCGCTGACTCCGGTGCCGTGACCCACCTGGTCCATCCCGGCTGGGTCGCGTCCAACCTCTCGCACACCTCCGATTCGCGGTTGATGTCCCTCGGGCACAAGATCGCACAGGGGTTGGCCAATCGGCTGGGCAACGATATCGACCAGGGTGCGGTGCCCACGCTGTACTGCATCAGCGAGCCGATACCGCCGGGAAGCTATGTCGGGGCGAGCTCGCGGCTCGGACTGCGTGGCCAGCCAGCCCTGATCGGCCGCTCCCCCGGTGCATGCGATTACGACTCCGCTGCCCGGGTCGTCCAGTTCGCTGAACAGGAAACCGGCACAACGCTTCCCGTATAGACCGGTCAGATGCGGTCCAGGGAGTCGAGATCTTTGCCGGTTGCCGCGAGATGCTCCGCAAAGAAGGCGAGGATGCGTTGCCATGCATCTTCTGCTTCCGGCGCGGAGTACGCGATGCCCGCTATGCCGGCCACCAACCGAATTGGTGCGGGCAGCGGATGTTCATTCATGAAACTGTGGCCGGCACGGGGGTACTTCTTAATATCGTGCGGTACATCGCCGCGGGTGAGGACTGCCTCAAGCTTGTCGGCAGTGTCGCGGGCAACGATGGGGTCTTTGGCGCCGAAACTCCCTACGACCGGACATGATTGTTCGAGTTTGTCGGCGTCCTTGGGAAGGATTGCATAGCTGGGCGCCGTCGCGTCAAATAGCCCGCCAGGGGCCAATTGCAGACAGAAACCCGCACCCATGCAGAAGCCTGCCAAACCAACTCGGCCCGTACATCGACTGTCGGAGATCAGGTATTCGCGGGCGGCCAGGAGATTGTCGTAGGAGAGGCCGCGACCTGTGAAGTGCGCGCGGACGGTACCAACGACGCATTTGATTTTGGGCCTGGGGCCGTCATAGAGCGACGGAGCGATCGCCAGGTAACCGCTGGCGGCAAAGCGGTCGGTGATCCGCTTCAAGTCGGCTGTCATTCCGAGCACGTCGTGCACGACCACGACGCCAGGCCACGGCCCATCTCCGTCGGGGATGGCGAGGTAGCCGCGGAGGCTGCCATCCACGGCCGGAATCGTGACGTCACTCATCGAAGAATCACCGTTGATTCATCCCCGCCGGGCGGGCCGTATTGCCGTCATGCGTTAGCTCCTTCAAGATCTGGACAGCGCATGGCAGGCGCCCGGTTGAACGGTCGAATACCAGCCCGAACCCCGACAAGTTATATGTATTGCTTGACAATACGAATACATCGTAATACGCGTCGTCGTGTACCAGCATCCGGGATGCCTACACTGACAACAAATGGAGCTCGGACCACTCTTCCCGTATACCCCGCCCGCGTCACCGGCGCCGTCCAGTGAGGAACGGATCCGAGATGCCGCGCTAAGGAGCTTCGCGAGCCAGGGCGTTGCCGCCACCTCGATGCGGATGGTCGCCGATGCCGCCGGCGTGTCACTCGGATTGGTGCAGCACTACTTCAAGACCAAGGCCGCTCTGGTCAACACCGTCGACCACCACGTGTTACGGGTCATCAGCGAGGCTCTCGGGGCCGCGGCGATGCCTGATGCACCCGCGGAGGCTTTGGAAGAGGCCGGAAAACGGATGACCAAGTTAACCACCGATCATCCTCTTGTCATCAACTATCTTGCGCGCGCATTGTGCGAGGGCGGCGAGATCGGCTCGGTGGTGTTTGACGGATTGGTGGGTATCAGCACGGCCCAACGAGATCACTTCCGTGAACAGGGCTCGCTACGGGAGGACCTTGATCCGTTATGGGCCGTCTTGAATCCGCTGATCTTGCGCGTTGGCGCATTCATCCTTCGCCCGCACATCGAACGCCACCTCGGCGAGCCGTTCTTCACCGCTACCCAGCTGGAACGTTGGGATGACTCGGTGACCAAGGCGTTGCGAAAAGGACAATTTCGCGAACTCTGATCGGCACGAACTGCGTCGGCAAGCGCTGCAGCAAAGGGACTTCCGTGGATCTCGAGATCTCGCCGAGACGATTCAGAACGGTTTGGCGGTGAATCCCCAGCGCAACAACGCCGCCTCCCGGCGGGTCTGGCCGTGTAGCCGGGCATGGCGCTGACCGACGGGTGCAGGTTTGCCCTGCGCCCCGAACATCCAGTAGGCCTGCAGGTAGGGCAGCGGCGTCGAATGGCCTGAGCTCAATCCCCCGAGCCCCGCCGCCGCCAGCTGCGCGGACAGTTCGTCGCGGGTGAATGCGGCGGCCTCGCTGGCAATCGCGTCCTGGCGCAATCCCATCGGCGAATCCGGATCCACACACTGCAGCATGGCCGGACACGCGGACGGGTCCTTCAGTCGCGCGAAATCGGAGATCCACAAGGCAGCTCCGCTGGCGCGTTGGACGGCCGCGATCTGCCGCAACGCGGCGCCCAGCACCTCGACGTCCGGTAGCTGATGCAGGGTCCACATGCACGAGACGGCGTCCCAGGTCCCCGCGGCCAGTGCCTGCGGCAGCGCGGTGATATCCGCCTGCACCAGTTCGACGCGTCCGTCGAGACCCTCGGAAGCGAACAGCTCCCGGGCTGCGGCCAGCATGTTGGGTGCCAGGTCGACGCCGGTCGCATGCACGTCGGGGCGCCGCTGCAGGACCGCGCTCAATGCCCGTCCGGAGCCGATGCCGAGATCAAGGAGGCGCCCGCCTGGCGGCAGCAAGGCATCGATCGCGCGGGCGCACAGGTCATACACCGCCCGCATCCCCGGGTTCGACCCGCCGCCGGCGTGGAAGTACGCCACGGATTCGGCGTCGTCCATCACCATCGGTTCGGGGATGCGTTCACGCCCGGGCGAATGCCGTCGTTCTCGCACGACGATGCCCGGCACCCGCCAGAGCGGTCGAATCCCCATACCCGACACCCTTCTGCTCGCACCCACTCGCGCCCCATCATTAAACCCGGCACCACTCGGTACACTGCGGTCCTCAATGAAATGGCCGGGGGACCTAGAGAGGTTCAAGTGTCACAGACCCCTCCCAGCGGTGGTCTCCAATCGTTGCCGCTGGCACCGGCGAATCCGATGCCATTCCGCGAGCGATTGAAGGCCGTCAAGGAGTTCAGCACCGGCACAGAGCGACTGCGCGACGCCGGAGGACCCGTCACCCGTTTCACCGTGGGCCCGCGCTGGCTGATGCCGCCGATGGTGCTCGTCACGTCACCGGGCGCACTGCGCGACGTCCTCAGCATCAAGGACGGTTCGGTCGACAAGACGAGCCCGGTCTTCGATGAAATGCGCCGGATCATCGGTGCCAACCTGGCCGACCTTCCGTTCGAACCGTGGCGGCCACGGCGACGCACACTGCAGCCGGTGTTCACCAAACAACGGGTCCGCGAGTTCGGCGGCCACATGGCTGCGGCTGCCGAATCGGTGTGCACCGCCTGGACCGATGGCGGTGAGGTGGACCTCGACGCCGAATCGCGGGCACTCACATTGCGCGCACTCGGCCGCTCAGTGCTCGGCATGGACCTCGAGGAGCGCGCCGACGACGTCGCGGAGCCCCTACGCGTCGCGCTGTCGTACGCGATCTCGCGAGCAACCCGCCCGGCGCGCGCCCCGCACTGGTTGCCGACACCGGCACGCCACCGCGCCCGGGCGGCCAGCGCCAAACTGCATCGACTGGCCGGCGACATCGTGCGAGAGTGCCGTCGCGACCCGGAGCGAGTCGCACCGCTGGTGCATGCACTCATCGCCGCAGAGGACCCCGAGACGGGAAAGCGGCTGTCCGACAGTGAAATCTGCGACGAGATCATCATCTTCCTCTTCGCGGGCCATGACACGACGGCGACCACCCTCGCCTACGCGCTGTGGGCCCTCGGGCGCGACCGCGCTTGTCAGGACCGTGTCGTCACAGAATTGGCAGCACTGCCGGACCGGCCGCTGACCCCTGACGATCTGCCGGCCCTCGGGTACACCACCCAGGTCGTGCGTGAATCGTTGCGATTGTGCCCGCCGGCGCCCACCGGCACCCGGATGGCTTGTCGAGACCTGGAAGTCGGTGGCTACCGGGTCGAGGCGGGCACCATGGTGGTGCTCGGCAGAATGGCCGTGCAACGCGATCCGGCCCTGTGGGATGATCCACTGCGCTTCAACCCCGACCGATTCCATCCGGACAACGTCAGGAACCTCGAGCGATGGCAATACATCCCGTTCGGCGGTGGGCCTCGCTCGTGCATCGGTGACCACTTCGCCATGCTGGAAGTCACCCTCGCCCTGGCAACAGTCATTCGCCGAGCCGAAATCAACTCCCTGGAAGCAGATTTCCCGCTTGCCCTGCATTTCACGATGATCGCCGGCGCGCCGATTCGCGCCCGAATCCGAAAGCGCTAGCCATGGCCATTGATGAAACAGCGAGCTTCACCGCAGCCATCCTCAGCGATGGCGATTCCGAACTGGATCGCCTCCGCTCGGACCCCCATATCGAGTTCATCGACCACCGCGCTGCGCTTCTGGACAATCTGCGGGGACTTCACCCGGTGCCCGCCGCCGAACTGCTCGACGAGCCAACCAGGTGGGCGCACTACCCGTGGCGGCGCACAGTCGTCGCCATCCTGGGGCCGAACGGCTTCCGGGCGGTGCGCACCGACCGCAATCGAAACCTCATCACGACCACCGAACAGCAGCGCCTCGCCGGCGTCCGCATCGGCATCGCCGGGCTCAGCGTCGGGCACGTCATCGCGCACACCCTCGCCGCCGAAGGACTCTGCGGCGCACTGCGGCTCGCCGATTTCGACCACCTCGAGCTGTCGAATCTCAATCGGGTTCCAGCCACGATCCTCGACATCGGGATCAACAAGGCCGTGGTGACCGCACGACGAATCGCCGAGCTCGATCCCTACCTGCACGTCGAGGTGATGACAGCGGGTGTGCGCGCGGACTCCCTCGAAGATTTCCTCGACGACATCGACATCGTGGTCGAGGAATGCGATTCACTGGACATGAAGGTCCGAATCCGCGAGGCGGCCCGAGAGCGGCGTCTGCCGGTACTCATGGCCACCAGCGACCGCGGCCTGATCGATGTGGAGCGCTTCGACCTGGAGCCGGATCGTCCGGTCATGCACGGCGTGCTCGGCGGGGTGGACTCCACGCAGCTGTCGGCACTGTCACAACAGGACCGAATTCCGTACATGCTGCGCCACCTCGACGCCGGCCGGTCGTCCGGACGGTTGACCGCATCACTGGTCGAGGTCGGCCACACGCTTTCCACCTGGCCGCAGCTGGCAGGCGAGGTCGCTCTCGGCGCCACCACGGTCGCCGAGGCCGCCCGCCGCATCGGTCTGGGTGAGCCACTACGGTCGGGCCAGGTCCGCATCGACATCGGCCAGGCCCTGGACGAGGTCGCCGAGCCGGCGCTCGGCGATGAGGAACCGGTGGACGCCGCCGACGCCGCTGCGCCGGGCGGCGGGGAACCCGGCGATGCGAAGACCGCCATCGCCCTCGCCGCGGTCCGCGCACCGTCGGGCGGAAACGCTCAGCCGTGGGATATCGACATCCTGGCCGACGCGGTACGAATTCGATTGGCGCCGCAGTACACCTCGATGATGGACGTCGCCTTCCGCGGGAGTGCGGTGGCTGTCGGCGCGGCCGCCTTCAACGCCCGCGTCGCCGCGGCCAAGGCGGGTGTTCTCGGTTCGGTCGAGTGGGCGACGGACGGACCGGCACTCCTCGAGGTGACGTTGCGGTTGGCCCACGGTGAAGACCCGCGCCTCGCCGACCTATACCAGCCGATGCTGCGGAGGGAGACCAACCGTAATCAGGGCAATCCGAAGGCCGTACCCACCCGGACAATCGACGCGCTGCACGCCTGGGCAGCACAGGAGGGTGCCGGGCTGCACCTGCTCACCGAACGAGATGACATCTTCAGGGCTGCAGAAATTCTCGCCTCCACCGACCGGCTCCGCTTCCTCACCCCTCGCCTACATCAGGAAATGATCTCAGAGATGCGCTGGCCCGGAGATCAACCCGCGGACAGCGGCATCGACGTCCGCGGATTGGAACTCGACCCGGGTGACCTGGCAGTGATGGAGATACTGCGGCGCCCCGACGTGATGGAGCTCCTCGCGAATTGGGATGCGGGTGACGCGCTCGGCGACGATGTCGCCCAGCGCGTTCGCGCGACGTCGGCGGTGGCGGTCGTCACCACGAGCGGGGATCAACTCATCGACTATGCCCGCGGCGGGTCCGCGGCCGAAGCGATCTGGATCGTCGCCCAGCAACACGGATTGGCTGTGCACCCTATCTCGCCGGTATTCCTGCATGCCGTACATCGGCATGAACTCTGCGAGATGTCACCATTTTTCGCCAGTCGACTCGTCCAGCTCCAGTCGGAGTTCGCGCAGCTGGCCGGGATGGAGCCCGACGAGTCGCTCGTCCTGGTGCTCAGGCTTGCACACGCCGGCCCGGCATCGACCCGCAGTCGACGGCGCCCCGGCCATCGAGTCGATTGATTCAGGGTGAGCCGGGCCGGCTGGCCTCCAGGGCACGGATCAGGCTGGCCGAATCCCACGGCCCGCGGTGACGAACACCGTTGACGAAGAATGTCGGTGTGGCACTGAGATCCATCAGCTCGGCATCCTGCGTGTCGTCGTCGACGCGGTGCAGCACCCGGGGCGAATGCAGGTCGTCGTCGAATCGGGCAATGTCACAGCCGACTTGATCGGCATACCGGTAGATGTGCTGCCATTCCAGGAAATCCTGGAATTGAAACATGATCGTCCCCATGTCGAAGAACTTGCCCTGCAGAGCGGCCGCCTCACTGGCGCGGGCAGCGTCCAACGCCCGCGGATGCACCCGCTCCAGGGGCAGATGACGCCACACATAACGCAATTGGTCGCCGAAGTGCGCGCGGACCTCGTCGATCGATCCGGTGGCACGGCTACAGAACGGGCATTCGAAGTCACCGTATTCGACCAGGGTGAGCGGCGCGTCGACCGGCCCGCGCAGGTGGTCGCGATCGGGGTCGACGTCTCGAACCAGCCGATGTCCGACCGCCACCGGCGGGCTGAACCAGTCGGTGAGCCGGAAGATCGCCCACCCCGATGCGAACGCGATCAGCGACGCCGCCAGCACACCGACGCGTGCCAGATCGGCCGAACGCGGATCTTTGATGGCCAAGTCCACGATGAACAGGGAGATCGTGAAGCCGATCCCCGACAGCGCCGCGCCGCCGGCGACCCGCCGCAAGGTCAGCCCCGGCGAGAGCCGGCCGAGCCCGATGCGCCGCACAATCCAGGTAGCCCCGGTGATGCCGACCAGCTTGCCGACCACCAGGCCGGCCACCACACCCCAGGTCAGCGGCGAACGGATCGCCGCCATCACGGTGTCGGCATCCAGCCGCACCCCGGCGTTGGCCAGGGCGAACAACGGCAATACGCCGAAGGACACGTACGGCCCGAACCCGGTCACCAACCGCTCGTTGATCGAGATCGAATCGCGCAGGCTGCGGGTGGCGGCACGGGCGTACTGCGAGTTCGGTGATTGGCGAAACGCCCGGATGACCTCGACCGCCGCCTCCACCCGCTGACGTTCGGGAGTGAACACCGGGATCACCAGCGCCACCGCCACCCCGGCGAGCGTGGGGTGCACACCGCCGGCGGACAGCGCCAGCCACAGAGCCACGGCCAGAACGGAGTAGGTCAGCCCGCGCGCCGCCGCGGGCAGGTGGCGCACACCGATCAGGGCGGCCAGCAGCACGACGGCGATCAGTAGCGCAACGACGCGGATCCGGTCCGAGTAGAACAGCGCGATGGCGGCCAGCGCCCCCACGTCGTCGACGACGGCGAGCGTGAGCAGGAAGGTCCGTAGTCGCGCCGGGTACTTGGGTGCGATGATGGCCAACGCTCCTACGAGGAACGCGGTGTCGGTCGAGATGACCACCCCCCACGCGCTGGCATCCTCGCCGGATGGGTTGAACAGCAGGAAGATCACCGCGGGCAGAGTCAGTCCGGCGATCGCGGCGACGACCGGCACTACCGCCCGGGAGCGCTCGGTCAATTCGCCGATGGTGAACTGGGCCTTGACCTCCAGACCCACGATGAAGAAGAAGAACGCCATCAGCGCGTCGTTGACGAGCTCCTTGAGCGTCAGTTCGCCGTGCAGTTCGCCGAAGCTCAATCCGACCGGCGTTTCCCAGAATTCGGAATACGTATGCGCCCAGGGTGAATTCGCCCACAGAATAGCTACGACGGTGAAGGTCAGCAGCAGTGCTGCGGCCGCGTTCTCGCCGAATCGCTTCGCTGTCGGGTCGCGGCCCAGCCGACTGCCTCTCACGCTGTCACCGTATGTGCAGCCTCCATCAACATCCAACCCGACAGCTGCACGGACAGATCACGCTCGGGCGTCTGCGATGAGTTCACCGCACCCTCGACGAACTGCCCTTGCCCGCCGCCCGCGGTGGGGACCTCGGCGGCGCAGTCCCAGGAGGGTCCGAACAACGGCAGACCGTCGAGGCTTTGGCGGTTCTCCCACGCCGCCTCCGCCGAAGCCAGCACGATCGCGCGGGCGGAGTCCCTGGCGGCGGTATCCTTGGCGACCTCGCCGGGAAGGGCGGTGGCCGCGAGCGCGAGGTAGCGGGCCGTGATCCCGGAGAACAGGCCGCCGTCGCCACCGCCCGCCCCTTTCAGAATTCCGCTGGGCGCCATATGATTTCCGATCGCCGCGACCAGCCGACGCACCCGTACCCGATGCCGGTCGTCGCTGGTGCGCACAGCCAACTCGGTCTCCAGCCCCAATACGACGCCCTGGCAATAGGTGTATTGCGCGCGCACCAGCGAACCGGCCTTGATGCCGTCGAAGACCAGGTGGGTTTCGGGATCGATCAATGTTTCGTCGATCCAGTCGGCCATCTGCTGGGCCCGTCGCAACCGGACTCCGCAACGGGTCAGGAATATCCCGGCGGGACCATTGGCCGGCGCGTTGAAGAATTGATCCTGTTTGCGCCAAGGGATTCCGCCCCCGTCCTCAGGCACCCAGGCATCGACGAACTGGTCGTAAAGCGTCTTCAGGGCGCGCGCTCGGGCGATGCCGGTCACTTTCTCGGCGCGCTCCAGGGCCAGTGCAAGCCAGGCCATATCGTCGTAGTAGCTGTTGGTCCAACGGCCCATATTGCGCAGCCGGTGCCCACGCATCTGTTTTCTGATCCCGCCCAGCCGGTCCGGTCGCGGATCGCGCAGCTGCGCGTCGATCAGGCAGTCGAGCAGATGCGCCTGCCACCAGTAGTGCCAGGTGCCGAACAGCCGGTCACGGCGAGTGGGCGGCCAACCGACCGCGCCCAGCTGTGTTCCGGGCAGACCCCACAGTGGGCGCAGGTGTCGCTTCACCACCGCCGCTTCGGCGCTGGCGGCGCGGTTGGCCCACAGCTGATCCATGCGCCAATCCTGCCCTACCAGGCCTGGGATAGGTCGGCCCACTGCCTGATCCAGGCATGCATCGCGATGCCGGCGGCGACGGCGGCGTTGACGCTGCGGGTCGAACCGAATTGTGCGATCGACACGGTGATGGCCGCGCCGAGCCGGGCCGCCTCGGAGATGCCGGGCCCCTCCTGGCCGAACACCATCAGGCAGTCCCGCGGCAAAACGGTGGTTTCCAGCGGCACCGCGCCCGCGATGTTGTCGACGGCGACGACGGTCAGTCCGGTGTCGGCGGCGAAGGCCAGTAACTCGTCGGTGCTGTCATGGTGGGCCAGCCGTTGGTAGCGGTCGGTGACCATCGCCCCGCGCCGGTTCCAGCGCCGGCGTCCGACGATGTGAACGGTGTCGACGGCAAAGGCGTTCGCGGTGCGGACCACCGCGCCGATATTGGCGTCGTTGCCGAAATTCTCGATCGCGACGTGTAGGGCGTGCCGGCGGCGATCGATGTCGGCGATGATCGCCTCCCGCGTCCAATACCGGTACGCGTCGACGACGTTGCGGGCATCGCCGACGCGCAATAGCTCTTCGTCGTAGCGAGGGTCGTCGGGCGGCGTTCCCACCCACGGGCCGACGCCGGGGGCGCCGGTGCTCCACTCGGTGGGGCCGGCGTCAGTCACCGGTGACCCCCACTCGAGCGTGTGAAACCGTGGGATCGCCGGGGGCAGCATCGATATCGATGACGGCAACATCACCGTCACCGCGAAAATCAGCAACCGACACATCCCAGCCCAGCAGGGCCAACGACTCCCCCACGCGGGCCCGAGTTGCCCAATAGCAATATTTGCTGGGGGCATTCACGCAGCCACCAGTCAAGATCATGTCGGCGCCGGCGGCCGCGCTCCCGGTCCGGCGGGCAAATTTCCGTTCTCCGGCAACGCCGGACGCGGCCGGCAACGCCGGTGCGATACAGATCACCCAACGCCCTTTCTGGCCCCTTGGCCATCCCGTGGACGTACCATCCGGCCCACATTCCGCCGGTAATAACGAAGCGGTCTCAGACGATGACGAGTGTAGGGTCTCCCGTTCGGTTAGCCGCCACGCCGCCCTTGACCTGGAATGTTGCGCGCACAAATGTTCACGCAGGGCTCCACGTCGACCGGCGTTCACCGCAAATTTTGGTGGCTACCCCGCGGTAACCAGGGCTTTTCCAACCAACTTCTGGAGTCTTGGCGCCTTTCGGCGAGATACTGATATTTGCAAGTTCGAATAAATAACGCTCGCGCAACCCCGGCGTCCGCTGCGGAAACCCTATCCGCAGGCCGCCCGACAGATGGGAAACGATGAACGCTTCAGTGCTGGACTTCCCTGATCAGAAGGTCTACCACCTGCCGGAGACGATTAGCTGGCACGACACGGACACGGGCTGCACAATCGTGCTCGCGCAACCCGACAGCGAACCCGGGCTATGGCAGGAGTACCTGCAGGGCGCCGTGCGCAGCTACCAGAAGCATGGCGTTGAAGCAGCCTTGGACCTGGACTCGTTCCGTGACGGCCGCGACACCACGCTGTTCTACACCGCACTGGACGACAACGGCCGGATGCTGGGCGGCCTGCGGGCGAAGGGCCCCTATTTCAGCGCCGACGAATCGCACGCGATCGTCGAATGGGAGGGCCAGCCTGGGCAGGACACGGTCCGCAAGATGATCACCGACCGGCTGCCGTTCGGCGTGGTGGAGATGAAATCGGCATGGGTGAGCGACGATCCCGCCCGCAGCGGGGAACTGACCCGGACCTTCGCCCGCACCGCGTTTCCGACCATGACCCTGTTGGGTGCCCAGTTCATTCTGGCCACCGCGGCCGCCCACGTGCTCGACCGCTGGAGCACTTCAGGTGGCGTAGTGGCGACCAAGATCCCGGCGGCCGCCTACCCCAGCGATCGCTACCGCACGAAGATGATGTGGTGGGATCGACGCACTTTCGCCAACCACGCCGAGCCTCGGCAGTTGGCCAAGATCGTCAAGGAGATGAGCATGCTGGCCACCATCTCCGATGAATTCAGTGGCTTCGGCATGCAGTACGGGAGCGGCAGCTAGCACCGGGGGCGCAAACCGATACCATCTCCTAAGCTCTACTAATCACGAGATGGCACGATGACCCCACACTCAGAGACCGGGACTGCTGACAGCCTGGAGAACCTCGTCACGCTGGTCGCCACGCAGCTCATGGCGGCCGACGCGGCGGTCCCCAGCGGTCAGCCAGCACGTCCTCGGCGAGTTGTCGTCCTCGTTCGGCGTGGACGTCAGCTTTCTTCGCTACAACGAGCACAGCATCCACGCGACCAGATTGATCGCGGAGTGGCCACCGCACGATCGCGATCCGGACCCTCTCGAACTCATCTACTTCGCCGACGCCGACCCTGTCTTCGCCGCCGCCGAAACAGCCAAGGAGCCGGTGTTCTTCCGTCCCGAGCCGGTGTCCGAGGACGAGTATCAGCGCCTGGTAGAAGAGGGCACGGGCATGGCCCTGACGTCGATGGCGTCGGTTCCGCTGTTGTCCGGCGACACCACGACGGGGTGCCTGGGGTTCATCAAATTCGGCATCAAAGACTGGTCACCGGAGGAACTGAACGCGCTCAAGGCGATCGCCTCATTGTTCGCCCAGGTGCAGGCTCGCGTGGTCGCCGAGGACCAACTGCGCTACCTCGCCGAGCACGACGACCTGACCGGACTGAATAACCGCCGGGCGCTGCTGGCGCACCTCGACGAACGGTTGCGGGCGGGCCAGCCGGGCCCGGTCTCTGCGCTGTTCCTCGACCTCGATCGACTCAAGGCGATCAACGACTATCTGGGTCACCACGCCGGCGACTGGTTCATCCAGGCGTTCGCCGACCGGCTGCGTGAGGAAGCCGGCGAGGGCGACGTCATCGCCCGTCTGGGCGGTGACGAATTCGTCGTGATCCCGGCCGGACCGATGGACGCCGACTCTGCCCTGGCGCTGGCTCATCGGCTGCAGGCCGTGCTGCGAGATAGGGTGACCATCGGCGGCGAAATCCTCACCCGGACCGTCAGTGCTGGTGTAGCACTGGGGGTTCCGGGCAGGGACACCACATCGGACCTGCTGCGCCGGGCCGATCAGGCGGTACTCAACGCCAAGAACGCCGGCGGCAACAAGATCGCGGTATTCACCGACGAGATGTCCCTGAAGAGCGAGTTCCGCAACGATATCGAGCTGCATCTGCAGAACGTGATCGACGCCGGGACGTTGATCCTGCACTACCTCCCCGAGGTCGACATGCGCACCGGAGAGATCCTGGCGACCGAGGCGCTGGTGCGCTGGCAACACCCCACTCGAGGGCTTTTGCTGCCGGATTCATTCATCAATGTCGCCGAATCGATAAATCTGGCAGGGGAATTGGGCCGCTGGGTGATGCGCGCCGCCTGCGCAGAGTTCAGCGGCTGGCGGGCCAGCGGTGTCGGCAAGGATGCGGTGCTGCGGATCAACGTCTCCCCGGTTCAGCTGGTCACCGACGGGTTCGTCGAATCGGTCGCCGATACGATCGCCGAGTTCAACCTCGACGCCAGATCGGTCTGCCTGGAGATCACCGAAAGTGTTGTGGTGCAGGATATCGAGACCACCAGGATCACCCTGGCTGGTCTCAAGGATGTCGGCGTGCAGGTCGCCATCGACGATTTCGGCACCGGCTACAGCGTGCTGACTCATCTGAAGTCGCTTCCGGTGGACACGCTGAAGATCGACAAGGGGTTCGTCCTCGATCTCGGTACCAACGCGGGGGACTTGGCGATCGTGCGTGCCATCATCGCGCTGGCCGAGGCTTTCAATCTGGAGTTGGTCGCCGAGGGCGTCGAGTCACCGACCGCGGCGATGACTCTGCTCCAGCACGGCTGCCACCGCGCTCAGGGATTCCTGCTGTCCCGCCCGATTCCCGGCGAGGCGATGGCCGAACTACTAGCCAAAAAGACTATCCCGGTGAACTTTTCCGAACCGAACGGAGCCTGAGTCAGGCGGGGTACAGCAGTTCGATGCGACCGAACCGACTGGCCGTTCGGCTCACCTCGACCAGTTGGGCCGCGCCGCCGGGCAACTGGGGCCCGATCGGCCACTCGGCGCTGTCGGGCGCAGGCCCGATCGACAGTGCGACACCCAGAGTCGCCCGCACCAGTCGCGTTCCCCCTCGTGTCGACAACGCTGCACCGGCAACTCGCCCCTCCTCGAACACCAACCGCTGCAGCGCCGCTCCGGGCTCGCCGAGCAGACCGTGGTCGTGGGCCTGGACGCGCAACCATTCGGTCAGTTCCATTCCAGGGCAGTCGGTTTGGGGGTGATAGTCGTCCACCACACCCGCTCGGATCGTCTCGCCGGAGTCGGTGCACATCACTGTCATGTCGTCCGGTATCTGACTGTAGATGACGCCGAACGCTGAGGTGAGGCAGCGTGCCGACCAGTCCCGCAGCCGCGATCCGAAGAACGGCTCGATCGTGGCGCGGCGATCCTTGGCGACAGTGACCGGCCGGGCACGAACGACTGCCAACTCGAGGTCGCGGGCAGTCGCCGGACCCAAGTCGTCGGTCATCGACCGAAGATAGTCAGTGGTATCGGGATCTGTTGTCTCGAAGGCCAATTCCGCAACGGCCACCTCGACGTCGAGGTCCAGCCCGCTGCACCGGATGGCATGGGCCAGCACCCCGGGGCCCGATCCGGCGCAGATCACGTCAACGACGTCGTCCCAGTGGGATTCCGAAGCCTCGACCGGCTCCTTGTCAATGCTCACCGCTACCCGCAGCGTCAGGAGTTCGGCAAGCCGAGATCGGCCAGGCCCAGCACACTGCGGTACGGCACCCCTTCGGCCTCGATCGCCTCGGCCGCACCGGTCGCGCGGTCCACCACCGTGGCGACACCAACAACCGTGGCGCCCGCCTCGCGTACCGCGCGCACCGCTGTCAGCGCCGAGCCACCGGTGGTACTGGTGTCCTCAACCACCAGAACCCGCTTGCCGGCCACGTCGGCGCCTTCGATGAGTCTTTGCATCCCATGGCTTTTCAGTGCTTTGCGGACGACGAAGGCATCGATCGGACGGCCGGGCGCGTGCATGATTGCACCGGCCACCGGGTCGGCCCCCATCGTCAGGCCGCCGACGGCCGCGTAGTCCCAGTCAGCGGTGAGCTCGCGCATCAGCCTGCCGATCAGCGGTGCCGCCCGGTGGTGCAGGGTGGCACGCCTCAGGTCGACGTAATAGTCGGCCTCCTTGCCCGAGGACAAGGTGACACGGCCGAACACCACCGAAAGCTGGCGGACCAGTTCAGCCAGTTCGGCGCGGTCGGCGGCGTTGAGTTCAGGTGCGCCCACGGCTTCGTCCTATTCCATTGTTGACCGCACGGACCACCCCGCGCGGGACCAGCCGACCGACCGTGGTCAGCAGCTTGTACTGCAGGCCGGGAATGCTGATGATCTTGCCCTTGGCCACGTCGGCCAGGCTCTCTGCGACCACGTCATCGACGCCCAGCCACATGATGTTCGGGATCGATGTCATATCGATGCCGGCCCGCTGATGGAATTCGGTGTGGACGAACCCCGGGCAGACCGCGTGGATGCTCACGCCGGTGCCCGCGAGACCGTTGGCCAGCCCCTCGGTGAACGACACCACCCACGCCTTCGACGCCGAATACGTCGACCCGCGACCCGACAGCAGCCCGGCCACGCTGGCGATATTGATCACCGTGCCCGAACCGGCGGCGATCATCGACGGCAACGCCGCGCGGGTGAGTTGCATGACTGAGGTGACGTTGACGTCGAGTTGAGCCTGCAGCTGGGCGGGTTCGGCGGTCCAGAATTCGCCGGAGGTGCCGAATCCGGCGTTGTTGACCAGCACCTGCACTCCGGTGCTCAGCCGATCGGCGACCGTGGTGCGCGCGCCGCGCTCGGTGAGGTCGGCGGGCAACACCTCGACGCCGATGCCGTTGGCCGCTCGCAACTCCGCGGCCAGGTCATCGAGGCGCGCGACATCGCGCGCAACCAAAACCAGGTCGTAGCCGTCTCGCGCGTAGCGGCGGGCGTAGCCGGCGCCCAGGCCGGCGGTGGGCCCGGTGATCAGAGCGACGGGACGAGGCACGCCGAGACCCTACCGGCTCAGCGCTGATAGTTCGGAGCCTGTGTACCAGCCGGGCTGGAACTGCGCGGCTGTTGCGGGCGCAGTGGCGGCGGGACCTCGGCCCGTCCCGGCGGCAATTCGCGACGCCCCGCAGACGCCAGCGGGCGGCCCGGAGATGCGTTGCGTCGGCCGGCGGACTGGGGCAGTGCCGCCTGCTGGATGGGGGGCAGCACCCGCAGCAGATCGTTGAACTGCCGCACGGTGCGCAGCCCCTCGTCCCACTGGGCCCGGGTCGAGGAGATCGGCATGGACACCAGGGTCCAGTTCTGTTCGTTCCACATGATTTCGGCGCAGTCGGGCGCGGTGTGGGCGAAGGTGACCATCCGGCGATCGCACGCCCGGCGGGCAGCATCGAGGTTCGTCGAGTAGACCATCCGCGGACCGATGGCGCCCAGCAGCCAGATGTCACTCTCACGCGGCTCGGCGATGCCCTTCAGGCGCATGTCCATCACGACATTCGTGCCGACCTTGCGGTGCAGGGCGATCACGGTCGCGACATCTTCGAGGTCGAAGATGTACACCGCTTCGCCGCGGATCTGACCGAGCACCACGTTGCGGGCGGTGACATCGCCGACGGTCGACATCACCCCGCGCTTCCAACGCTCGATGATCTCGGCGGACTCGGGTTCGAAATCAAACCCGTGCGACCGCGCCCAGGACTTGCGGCGGCGGCCCAAGCCACGTCGACGGCCGATGTCGACGTACAACAGCACCGCCGCACCCACGAAGCAGAGCGCGGACAGCGTGAACCAGAACGGAACCATTAGACGTAGCGTATCTGCTCACCGGCCGGAAGCGAGAACTCCAGCAGGTCACAAGCACATTACGCGCCGCGTTCTTCCGCAGTTGGCGGGCTAATCCCCGGTTGGGCCGGTCGCTGCGGCGAGTTCGAGGATTTCGGCGCGGTCCACCGACAGCAGGAAACCGGCCCCGAGCGCGAGCGCGAGCAGACGCAGACTCGCACAGTTTCCGCCTGGATCGTGCGATTCTGCGTCTGCTCGGTGGCCAAGCTCAGCCCAGGGTGAGGGATTCCCCGTCGGCGCTGACATTGACCGGCACGACATCGCCGTCGTGCACCTCGCCGGCGAGCAACAGCTTGGCCAGCTGGTCGCCGATGGCCTGCTGCACCAGCCGCCGCAGCGGACGGGCGCCGTAGACCGGGTCGAACCCGCGGTCGGCCAGCCATTGCTTGGCCTCCAGCGACACCTCCAACTCGAGACGACGCTGACTGAGCCGCTTGCCCAATTGCGCCAACTGAATGTCCACGATCTGGACCAGTTCGTCGGGGTTGAGGGCGTCGAAGATCAGCACATCGTCGAGGCGGTTGATGAACTCCGGCTTGAAGGCCGCCCGCACCGCCGCCATCACCTGCTCCTCGGTGCCGCCCGACCCCAGGTTCGAGGTCAGGATGAGGATGGTGTTGCGGAAGTCGACCGTGCGGCCCTGACCGTCGGTCAGCCGGCCCTCGTCGAGCACCTGCAGCAGCACGTCGAACACGTCCGGGTGCGCCTTTTCGACCTCGTCGAACAGCACCACCGTGTACGGGCGTCGCCGCACCGCCTCGGTCAGCTGTCCGCCCTGGTCGTAACCGATGTACCCAGGCGGGGCACCGACCAGGCGGGCCACCGAGTGCTTCTCGCCGTATTCGCTCATGTCGATGCGGACCATGGCCCGCTCGTCGTCGAACAGGAAGTCGGCCAGCGCCTTGGCCAGCTCGGTCTTGCCGACCCCGGTCGGACCGAGGAACAGGAACGAGCCCGTCGGCCGGTTGGGGTCGGCGACCCCGGCCCGGCTGCGCCGGACCGCATCGCTGACGGCCTGGACGGCCTTCTTCTGGCCCACGACGCGGCGGCCCAGCTCCTCCTCCATGCGCAGCAGCTTGGCGGTCTCGCCTTCGAGCAGCCGACCGGCGGGGATACCGGTCCAGGCCGCCACCACGTCCGCGATGTCGTCGGGACCGACCTGTTCCTTGAGCATCACGTTGGCCTGAGCCTCCGCCTGGGGCAGTGCCGCATCGAGCTTCTTCTCCACCTCGGGGATGCGGCCGTAGCGCAGCTCGGCGGCCTTGGCCAGGTCGCCATCCCGTTCAGCCCGGTCGGCCTCACCGCGCAGGACTTCGAGCTGCTCCTTGAACTCACGCACAATGTCGATGGCGTTCTTCTCGTTCTGCCAGCGGGTGGTGAGTTCGGCCAGTTCTTCCTTCTTGTCGGCCAGCTCGGCGCGCAGCTTCTCGAGGCGCTCGCGCGACGCATCGTCAGTTTCCTTGGCGAGTGCCATCTCTTCGATCTCGAGCCGGCGGACCAGTCGCTCGACCTCGTCGACCTCGACGGGCCGCGAGTCGATCTCCATCCGCAGCCGCGACGCGGCCTCGTCGACCAGGTCGATGGCCTTGTCGGGCAGGAACCGGCTGGTGATGTAGCGGTCGGACAACGCGGCCGCCGCGACCAGCGCCGAATCGGTGATCTGCACACCGTGGTGCACCTCGTAGCGGTCCTTGAGGCCGCGCAGGATGCCGACGGTGTCCTCCACCGAGGGTTCGCCGACCAGTACCTGCTGGAAGCGGCGCTCCAGGGCGGCGTCCTTCTCGATGTACTTGCGGTACTCGTCGAGGGTGGTGGCGCCGACCAGCCGCAGTTCGCCGCGGGCCAGCATCGGCTTGATCATGTTGCCGGCGTCCATCGCGCCTTCGCCGGTGGCCCCGGCGCCGACGATGGTGTGCAGTTCGTCGATGAACGTGATGATCTGACCGGCCGAGTTCTTGATGTCGTCGAGGACGGCCTTGAGGCGCTCCTCGAACTCACCGCGGTACTTGGCTCCGGCCACCATCGATCCGAGATCCAGGGAGATCACGGTCTTGTCGCGCAGACTCTCCGGCACGTCGCCGGCCACGATCCGCTGGGCCAGGCCCTCCACGATCGCAGTCTTGCCGACACCGGGCTCGCCGATCAGCACGGGGTTGTTCTTCGTGCGACGGCTCAGCACCTGGATGACGCGACGAATCTCGTTGTCACGCCCGATGACCGGGTCGAGGTTGCCTTCACGGGCGCGAGCGGTCAGGTCGGTGGAGTACTTCTCCAGCGCCTGATAGCTGGCCTCGGGATCCGGGCTGGTCACCCGCGCGCTGCCGCGGACCTTCACGAACGCTTCCCGCAGGGCCTGCGGGGATGCGCCGTGACCGCTGAGCAGCTTGGCCGTGTCGGCATCACCGGTGGCCAATCCGACCATCAGGTGCTCGGTGGAGACGTATTCGTCGTCCATCTCGGTGGCCAGCTGCTGGGCGGCGGTGATGGCCGCCAGCGACTCGCGGGAGAGCTGAGGTTGTGAGGTCGCCCCGCTGCTCGACGGCAGCCGGTCGACCAGCCGTTGCGCTTCGGTGCGGATCGTGGCCGGATCGACCCCGACAGCCTCGAGCAGCGGCGCAGCGATACCGTCGGTCTGCGTGAGCAGCGCCAACAGCAGGTGGGCGGGCCTGATCTCCGGGTTGCCGGCCGCACTGGCAGCCTGCAACGCGGCGGTCAGCGCCGCCTGAGTCTTGGTTGTCGGGTTGAACGAGTCCACGACATCTCCGTTTCGTCTAGAAAAGCTTGTCGAGGTTTACAACGCGGTCAATCTTGAGTCTGTTCCGCTCAAGTTTACGAAATTTTCCGCGCACACCCCAGAGGCTTTTGACACAAAAATGGTTCAGGCCGCCGAGATGCGGGCCTGAACCTCGAAATCCAGGTCGATCGCCTCGGCGACGTAGACATCCTGGCTCATCTGATTGCCCCGCATGGTGACTTCACCGCGCGGGCTGATGTAGGTCAACCCCACGGCCGCCGCCGTCAGATCGGCCACCGTGAGCGATCCCGCCCGCGACACCAGCGCGATCAATAGCGTGATCGCCTCGTAGCAAGACTCTCCGATGCTGTTCAGCGCCGGCGCGGCGGGTCCATAGGTCGTGTAGTAGTGCCCGGCGAAATCCATGCTCGCCGTGGTGTTGAGGGCTTCGAAGTAACCGGCGGCCGCGAACAGCCCGCGATTGCTCTCGCTTCCGCTGGCCATCAGCATGTTCTCTTCGACATGCGGACTCAGCCGCGGCACCGACGCATCGAGGCCTGCGGCGGCGAACTGCCGATTGAACATCACCCCGTCGCCTCCGACGAGCAGCAGGACGACACCGGTGGCCGCGCTCCGCTCGACGTCGCGGATCGCCGCCGAGAAGTCCTCGGTGCCCAGCGGCAAGTAGATCTCACCGACCAGCGGGGCGCCGTGGGTGCGCGCATGTCCGGCGGCAGCCGCACCGGTCTGCCGCGGCCAGATGTAGTCGTTGCCGATCACGATCCAGCGATCGACGCCGTGCTCGTCTTTCATCCAGTCCATCGCCGGCAGCAGCTGTCGGGACGGGGTCTCGCCGGTCAGGAACAAGCCGGGGGTGCGCTCTCCCCCTTCGTAGAGAGGCCCGTACACATACGGCACCCGACCGGCCGTCACCCGCGCGATCGCCTGGCGCACTGGCGAGATGTGCCAGCCGGTGATCGCGTCGATGGTGCCACGCTCGACCAGCCGCGCGACCTCGGCAGCCACGACGGCCGGTGGTCGGCTGCCGTCGACGGGGATCAACCGGACCTGTTTGCCCAGCAGACCGGTGGTGGCGTTGAGGTCGCGGATCGCCAGTTCGGCGCACGCCTCGCAGGACGGCCCGTAGATTCCGGCCGACCCCGACCGTGGGATGACCAGGGCGACATTGAGTGCGGTCGTCCGCTCCACGTCGGCCTCCGTCCACCTGTGCCACCGAGCGCGACACACCATCCTCGTTGCGCCGGGTTACTGCCGCGTTGCGTGGCTGTTCACGTACTGGAAAAGAGCTCCCCGATCCGGGACAGCGTTCGGATGAACTGGACGGCATTGTCCTCACCGAGTTCGTCGACGAGTGCGGCCTTCAGCGCCGACTCACGCTTGGTCAGCTTGCGCAGCTTCGCCCTACCGCGCGCCGACAGATACACCAGCACCCGTCGGCGGTCGGTGGCGTCGACGCGACGCACCACGAGGCCAGAGTCGACGAGTCTGTCGACGATCCTGGTCAGCGTCGGCGGCGGGATCGCCATCGCCGCCGAGATCTCACTCATCGTGAAACCGTCACCGCTTCGCAGCGCCCCCAGCACCCGCCAACCCTCGATGTTGTTGACGTCGGCGTCCAGCAGGCCGTTGCACAACGCCTCGGTCCATCGGCGCTCGGCCCGAAAGAACACTTCCGCAATGGTTTCCAGGTTGCTTGTCGATGTCGGCACGGAAATCCTGGGCTCCTGAAATCAATCACTTCCAGAGAAGAATATTTGCCGGCTCAGACTAACTCAGGGCGTAGCGCCCCGCAGGCGCGAACCACCGGCGATCGCGCTGATCACCCCGGCGCCCCACTCCGAGGCCACCCCGAACGCGGCACCGACCAGCGCTGTCGTCGCGGCGATCAGCGCCGGGTTGGACACCCCGATCGTGGTGATCGAGTTGCCAGTAGCCACAATGGTTCCGACGGTCATCGCGAAGCCGAACACGATCGCCGGCGTGGCCGAGATCCATGGCAGCCGCGACACCTGGACCATCGCGAAACTGCCTATGCCGACGGCGATTGCCAGCAGCACCGCACTGGAGGTGGTGTGTACCGACAACAGCGTGGCCGTCGCGATCGCGACTCCGGTCCAGTTGCACGCGACAGACTTCAGCAACCCGGTCAGCCCGGAACCCACGAAGAAGAACGAGGCCCACGCCAAGAACAGGACCCAGACCGGCAGACTCCATACGGTGGCTGTCAGCAAGGTGGACAGCATCCCGAACACGCCCACGCTGAGGGCCAGCGCACTGACTTTGGACATCTTCGGATTCCCTTCTCTGCCAACGTCAGTCGTGGTCATGATCGTGATCGTGATCGTGATCGGCATGGGAGAGCCGCTGGCCTTCGCTCAGGGTTCTGCTCTCCAACATGTGCACGTCGAAGAATTGTTTCTCGGCAGCCAGTCGGCAGAAGGCCTCGCCGAACTGGCGGTAGTACACCCCGGGGTCACAGGTCTCGTCGACCCCGGACTCGGCGATCGCGGCGATCAGGTGCGCCTTGAACTCGTCCCATTCGAAGGCGCCGGACTTGCACAGGTGCACTACGAGCCCGAAAAGCCGTCCCTGCCAGGGAGCGTCGAAGACAAGCTCTCCGTTGGACCGGGGCAAAGCGCCGGCCCCGCCCGGATCGTCGAATCCGGTCAGGTCGAGTGCGGCGGTCATCTAGGCGCTCCCCGGTGCAGAGACCAGCGCGGTGCCGACCATCGAGTCCCGGCTGATCAGTCCGACCAGCTCGTCGGCGGTCATCCCTTCAGTGCCTGCGGGACGCTGCGGAATCACCAGATAGCGAATCTCAGCGCTGCTATCCCAGACGTCGATCTTGACCTCATCGGGCAGGGTCACGCCGAACTCGGCGAGAACGCTGCGCGGATCTTTGACCACCCGCGCCCGGTACTGCGGGTATTTGAACCACGCTGGCGGAATGCCGAGCAGGGTCCAGGGATAACACGAACACAGGGTGCAGACCACGACGTTGTGATGCTCGTCGGTGTTCTCCACCGCGATCATGTGCTCGGTCTGCAGGCCGGTGAATCCCATGTCGGCGATAGCGGCGGTGGCATCGGTCAGCAGCCACTCGCGGTAAGCGGGATCGGTCCACGCCCGTGCGACCACCTTGGCGCCGTTGACCGGGCCCATATCGTTCTCGAAGGACGCCACCACGGCGTCGACCGCCTCGTGCTCGGCCAGGCCCTTCTCGACCATCAGCGACTCGAGCGCATTGACGCGCGCCTCCACGTCGGACAATGACAGCCAGTCCATCTCGTTCATCTCCTCATCTCAGGCGGGTTCGAGGTAGTTCTCGAACAGGTCGGCGTACAGATTGAACTCCTCGACCGCCTCGTCGCCCCACAGCTCGGTGGAGCTGAACTTCACCATGTAGAGTTGGTGGGGGGTGTCGACCTGCTTGTGTGCACTGTCGGCCGGGTCGTGGAACGCGCCATACTGTTTGGCCACTACACCCGCGGCGCGGTTCAGGTAGCCGGGCAGCCGGTTGTGGGTGACCTCGTTGATGTTGCGCACCTTGACGGCCGCACCGACGTCGAAGCGGGGCGGACTGTCCGCCGGCAGATCGTGCGGCGTGCCCTTCCAGAGCACGTCGATCATCTGCTCGGCGAATGCCGAGAGTTCCCCGGGCTTCTGTGGGTGCGGGGTCATCGACGGGGCGCCCAACTCGCGCATCCGCGCGTCGATCTCCTCGTGTGAGATGTAGCCCTTGTCGTTGAGCAGCTTCTCCACCGAGAACAGCCAGTGCGCGTAGTAGGTGGAGTCCAGGTAGTCACTCCACTTCATCAACTCGATACCATGGCGCTGCTCGTCGAGATTGAAGGCGCCCTTGGCGATCGCCATCGCGGTCACGGCGTGCATCCGGCCCTCGAAGGGGTAGCGCCAGTTCGGGATCCCCGGCTCCAGGAACTCGGCGGCGATCGGCCCGATGCCGTCGCGGCCGCCCAGATCATGTGGACCGTGCATATGCGAGTCTCCAATCGTTAGTTCACGGTCGTAATACTTCCATCTGGAACTATGGGCAATCGAAAGATGCATTCGCAATCCGTACAGCCATGCGTAACACAGGTTTTACGTCAGACCGTTTGATTGTTAAACGTAGATTTCGTCCACCCCGGAACGGGCGCCACGGGTTGACCGGCTGCCGAAACACGGCGTATTCAGATCCTGAAGGAATATTTGCCATCTGGAAGTAACTACCCGATCGAGAGGAAAGCAGATGTCTTCGACCGCCGGACGGCCCGCCCTGCCCCGCAGCGCGATGCTGGAACTGCCCGACACCGCCACCACGGGCACCGCGTTGCGCTTGACGGTGACCACCGTGCTGGCACTGATCGTCTTCTACTTCATCGGATTCGATCAGGGTGCGGTGTCGATTTTCGGGTCCGACACCCACGTCCACGAATTCATCCACGACGCCCGGCATCTGCTCGGCTTCCCGTGCCACTGAGGACCACCGACATGAACAACAGAATCATCGCCCTGGGCCTGGTGGCCGGCCTGGTCAGCGGCCTCGTGTCATTCGCGTACGTCCGCCTCCGGGTATCCCCGCTTGTCGATTTGGCGATCGGCCAGGAGGAGGGCGGCGCGCACCCGCATGCACCCGCCGCCGAACACGAGCTGTTCAGCCGCGCGGTACAGGAGAATGTCGGCGCCGGCGTCGGCACGGTCATGTTCGCAATCGTCCTCGGCGCGCTGTTGTCCGTGGCGGTCTCGGCACTGCTCATCTACCTGAACCGCCGAGGTATCGTCGTCGACCCGCGCTGGCCGGCCGGCGGTCTGGCCGCCGTCGGCTTCCTCGCCGTGAATCTGGTGCCGTTCCTCGCCTTTCCGGCGAACCCGCCCGGTGTCGGCGCGGCCGAGACGATCAGCCCCCGCACGTCCGCCTACCTGGTGATCCTGGTGGTGTCGGTGGCGCTGGCAATCGGCGCAACCATCCTCGCGGTGCGGCTGAGTCCGCGGGTCGGTGGCTGGACAGCGATCGGCCTCGCGTTCGGTTGCTACCTGCCAGCGGTGACCGTCGTCGCGCTGACGCTGCCCCGGTTCGACGAGATGCCCGCGCACTTCCCCGCCGGGCTACTCGCCGACTTCCGGCTGAATTCGATTCTGACCCAGGCGATCATGTGGCTCACCCTGGGCGTGGTCTTCGCCGCATGGCTGCCCCGCGCGCTGACGACGAGGACGGTCGATGCGCACAGTTGAGTTCAAGCCCACCCGCGACCAGTACACCTGGACGTTCGGCGGGGCCCCGCCCGTGATGGAGGTGGCACCGGGGACAGCCCTGCGGCTGTGGACCGAGGACGCGTTCGCCGGCCGGGTGACCTCCAGCGCCGACAAACCCAGTCAGGTCCTCAACACCAAGGAGCTCAACCCGCAGACCGGGCCGTTCCACGTCACCGGTGCCGAGCCGGGTGACACCTTGGCGCTGCACTTCGTGTCCATCGAGCCGGCCCGGGACTGGGCCGCCTCGACGACCATTCCGCTGTTCGGCGCCCTCACGGGCACCGACCGCACCGCAACCCTGCAACCCGCGCTACCCGAACTGGCGTGGATATACCGGGTCGACCGCGACCGCGGCATGGCGACGTTCGCCGCGCACGAGAGCGACTTCTCCCTGGACATCCCCCTGGCCCCGATGCTGGGCACCGTCGGCGTGGCCCCGGCCCTGCGGGAGGTCAGGACCACCCTGGTGCCGGACTATTTCGGCGGGAACATGGACACGCCGGAGTTGCGCGCCGGCACCACCGTCTATCTCGGGGTCAACGTCGAGGGCGCGTTGTTCTCGGTGGGCGACGGCCACTACCGCCAAGGCGAAGGCGAAACCTGCGGGACAGCGCTCGAGGGCGCTATGAACGTGATCCTGATCGTCGACCTGATCAAGGGCGGGGCACCGGCCTGGCCGCGTTTCGAGCACGACGACGCACTGCTGACCGTGGGTTCGGCGCGTCCGCTCGAGGACGCCTGGCGGTGCAGCCAGGTCGAGATGGTGCGCTGGCTGGGCGAACTGTACGACCTGACGACCATGGACGCCTACCAGTTGTGCAGCCAATTGTGCCGGTCACCCCTGGCCAACGTGGTGGACGTCAACTACAGCGCGGTGACCAAGATCGACAAACACCTGCTGCCGCCGGCAGTGGCATACGGCGGAATGCACCGCAGGCTGGCGGCTCTCGGCGGAACCCTGGAGTGAACCACTGTTCGAACATATGATCGAACAGTGGGAGAGCTCAAGGCAATCGGCTACAACGGTCAGCCGCTGCGGCCGCCGTTCCGGCCGGTGCACCCACCGCTG
Source organism: Mycobacterium pinniadriaticum (assembly GCF_026242045.1). Classification (GTDB taxonomy): domain Bacteria; phylum Actinomycetota; class Actinomycetes; order Mycobacteriales; family Mycobacteriaceae; genus Mycobacterium; species Mycobacterium pinniadriaticum. The sequence goes on along the minus strand of NZ_JAPJDO010000021.1, from coordinate 10,863 downwards.
CCCGTGCTGGTCGACCTGACGGTGCTCTTCCCGCGCCAACCGCACCGGACCGGCCGCTACCACCCGCACGGTCTGCAGATGCACAAGGTCGTCAAGGGTGCCCTGTCCTGCTGGGGACTCTGCGAGCAGGGCGACTGGTGGGGCCTGGTCACCTACGAAATCGCCTACGGGTCCAAGCGCAGAGCGGTGACGCACTGGGTGCCGGCGTGGACCCTCAAGCGGTCAGATCCCCATTAGGCAGTGACGCGGTTACCCCGGACGTAGACCTCCGCGATCGACGACTCCCGGATACCCATCAAGAGTGTGAACAGGGTCTGATCGCGCGCCAGATCGGCCTCGTCGGCGCGGACCGCGTTCCGTAGCGGTCCCGCCAGCGCGTCAGCCGGCCGCACGACCACGAAGTCGGCCTCCTTCCCCAGATCGAAGTTGCCGAAGCGGTCCTCCATATCGAGGGCCCGCGCGCCGCCGAGGGTCCCGAGGAACAGCATTTCGGCCGGGTGCATCGACACCCCATCGTCGCCGGGCTCGGTGATGTGTTGTTTGAACGCATCGCCCAGAACCCGCGGGATCAGCCATTCGTCGCCGCCGCCGAAATCGGTTCCGGCCGCGATATTCACTCCGGAGGCCACCGTCCGTTTCCACGGCATCGTGCCCGAGCCCAGGAACAGCTGCGAGACCGGACAGTGCGAGATCGAGGTGCCGGTCTCGGCCATCCGCGCCAACTCGGCGTCCGTGCAGTGCACGCAGTGAGCGAGTATCGTCCGGCGGCCCAGCAGGCTCTTGCCGCCGACCGCCGACCCGGGCAGGAACTTCCCGTCGTAGGTGTCCAGATACGAATCGACTTGGTAGTCCTGTTTGGTGGTGTCGACTTCGCCGGTACCGGGACGGTTGTTCTCGTTGAGGTGGCTGTGCACGTAGACGCCCCTGTCGCGGACCTCGTGGTAAAGCTCACCGAGATTCCTCAGCGTTTCCGTCGTCACCGACAGCGAGAACCGCGGGACGATCGCGACGTGCAATAGCGCGGTGTCGACGTCCCCGGTATCAGCGGCGTGCCACTTGTCGATCTCGGCACGGGTCAGCCGGATCGCGTCCTGCTCGGAGGTGATCAGCGGCCGGGCGCTCTCCGGACCGCGGGTCTGGATGCCCCGCCCCGAAACGATTCGCAGGCCAGCCTTGAGTGTCTGCCCGAACAGCGCGTCCTGGGCATGCGGAAACGCGGACCCGAACACCATGGCGGCCGTGCTGCCCGCGGCGATCCGTCGCCTGGTGAACTCCACTGCGGCTCGAGTGGCGAACTCCGGGTCGGCGAACTTGGACTCCGACGGGAAGATGCACAACGTCAGCCATTCCAGAAGCTGACCTCCGCCGTAGGAATCGCCGGCATAGGTCTGGGGAAAGTGGATATGCGTGTCGACGAACCCGGGCAGCAGATAGCCGCCCCGATGGTCGTGCACCGTGGCCGATGCATGGCGGTCCGGTAGCTGCGCCCGCTCGCCGGCGAAGAGGATCTTTCCGTCGTCCCCGACGACCAGCGCGCCGTCGGGTATGGATACCAACGCGTCGATGGCTTCGGTGACCGTGGGACGTCCGGCCAGGTGGAAGATGTGGCCGAAATGGACATGTGCCGTCATCGCGCGCTCCTCGCCGGCGTCACCCGATCGCGTTTCGCATGGGATCGGTTGCAGAACATGACAATTGCACCAACCACCGCGATGTGGCACACCTGCCCGGCTTGTGTCCAGAAGTGCACGGTGACGAGGTAGAAAACTACCGCCCAGACCACGTTGACGCAGAGCACGGGCAGAATCCCCCGCAGGTAGTACGCACCTAGGTGTGCCCGGCGTTCGGCGGCGACGTCGTGGCGTACGGGTTGGTGAGCGTGACCGTCGTCGTGGGAGTGGAGGATTCCTCCGTCTCCGAAGGGGTGGTCAGTTCCTCCGCGGTCTCGGTGGGTAACGGCGGTGGCTCGCTGGCGGGGTTCAGGTCGGTGGTCGAGATCCGCGGTGACGTTGTCGCGGTCCTCGTCGTGGTCCTTGTCGTGGTCGTCGACGTGGCCCGCGTCGCCGGCGGGTAGGTCACCGGACCGTCGTGTCTCTGCGAGTCGCTCGAGGTCCGCATCACCGCGAACACCAAAACCACCAGCAGGAGTACCGCGGCGACCCCGGAGACGTAGATCAGGGTGTTGTGTCCACCGTCGTGGCCGTCATCACCCTTTTCCTCCTCGAGGTCTCTGCCCACGGGCAGAGATAGTACGGTCAGCCCTGATCGCACGTGTCCGTCTAGCGCCAGGAGGCATCTGTGACGACCGGTCTGGGCTCGGAGCTGACCGAACTCATCCCCCTGGCGCTCGTCATCACGCTGTCCCCGCTGACGATCATCCCGGGCATTCTCATGCTGCACACCCCCGCACCACGGCCCACCAGCATGGCGTTCCTGGTGGGGTGGGTGCTCGGCATCGGCGCCCTGACGGCGGGATTCGTGCTGATATCCAACGCGCTCGGCGGACTCAACAAGCAACCGGTCTGGGCACCGTACGTCCGCATCGCGATCGGCGCGGCACTCATCGTGTTCGGCCTCTACCGCTGGTTCACCCGCAAGCGTTCGGGACACACACCGGGCTGGCTGACATCGATGACCAGCATCGGCCCCGGCCGCGCCTTCGTGACCGCGGTGGTACTGGTCGTGATCAATCCGAAGGTTCTGTTCATGTGTGCCGCAGCGGGTTTGGCGATCGGGTCGGCGGGCCTGGGCGTCACCGGCGCCTGGACTGCCGACGCGGTGTTCACCGCCGTGGCCGCGTCATCGGTGGCGCTGCCGGTGCTGGCCTACCTGGTCGCCGGCGAGCGGCTGGACGAACCACTGACCAGACTGAAGAACTGGATGGAGGCTCAGCACGCGACGCTGGTCGCCGTGATCCTCGTCGTCATCGGCCTCATGGTGCTGTACAAGGGCATCCACGGCCTGTAGATCGTGATCACCGGAGCCCGCCGACGCGCCTAAAATCGCCGCCGTGGGCCTGGAGGATCGTGACGCGCTTGCGGTACTGCAGGCTGCCTTCGAAAATTCCGGGGCGCCCGGGTCCGACTCCGACCTGCTCGTCCAGCGCTTCTACACCCGGTGGTTCGCGCTCGACGCCGAAGTGCGGGACCTGTTCGGACCAGAGCTGGCGCCGCAACGCTCGGCGTTCGGCGAAGCCATGCACTGGGTGTTCGGTGAATTCGTGGCCCAGCGCGCCCAGGCCCCGGTGGCCTTCCTCGCGCAGCTGGGTCGTGACCATCGCAAATACGGGGTGACCCAACAGCACTACGACAGCATGCGGCAAGCCTGGTACGCCACGATGCGCAGCCATCTGATCGACAGCTGGTCCGGGGCGGTCGACGACGCCGCCACCCAGGCCATCAACCTGATCACCGGCATCATGGCCGGCGCGGCCGACGCCGAGGACGGACCGGCCTGGTGGGACGGCACCGTCGTCGAACATCACCGGGTATCCCGCGATATCGCGATCGTCCGCCTGCATCTGGACCGGCCGCTGGCCTACCACCCGGGTCAGTACGTCAACGTCCAGATCCCGCAGTGGCCCCGACGGTGGCGGTATCTCTCGCCGGCCATGCCGGCCGATCCGGACGGCTTCATCGAATTCCACGTGCGCGCCGTGCTGGGCGGCATTGTGAGCAATTCCATCGTGGCCGAGACCCGGCCCGGCGACCGGTGGCGGCTGTCCAGCCCGCACGGCGCGATGGAGGTCGACCGCGACGGCGAGGACGTGCTGATGGTGGCCGGCAGCACCGGACTGGCACCACTGCGGGCACTGATCATGGACCTGTGCCGGTTCGGCGACAACCCCCGGGTACACCTGTTCTTCGGAGCCCGCTATCCCTGCGAGTTGTACGACCTGCGGACCCTGTGGGAGATCGCCGCAACCAACCCGTGGCTGTCAGTGTCGCCGGTGTCGGAGTACGCCGGCGACCCGCCGTGGGCGACCGACTATCCCGACGTCCAGCCGCCGCGCGGTCTGCATGTGCGCCAGACGGGCCGGCTGCCCGAGGTGGTGACCAAATACGGCGCCTGGGGCGATCGGCAGATTCTGATCTGCGGCGGTCCCGAGATGGTGCGCGCCACCTACGACGCGCTGGTCGCCAAGGGTGCCCCGCCCGAACGGATCCAGCACGACCCGCTGGGGTGACCCGAGTCGAGCGCGACCTTTGTACCGAGTTCTGTGACTTTCGTCCCTTTCGAACCGCCCGCGCTGAGACGACCATCACATCTGGGGGTGGGTGGTAGTGAGGGGCTGAAATGACGACTGCCGGTCCGGCAGACGAGACCGTCGAGTGTGAACTCGACACCATTGCTTGGGAGTTCCTGTGCTCGCCCTATACCGGGCGCACCTATTGGGACTGGCCGTTGGAACGGCGCCTCGACGCCTACCTCCGCCATCAAGACCTTCACGACATCCTGAACAACGGTGCCGCCTACGCCACCGTGCTGGATCGCGTGATGGCCAACCTCGGCCGGGCCCGCCGCGACGGCGTCCTGTCTCCACCACGCGTCTGAGAGGACCCATGGACGTCATCCATAAGGGCGCCGGCGATCTGAAGGTCGCGCCCAACCTCACCGATTACGCCCAGACCCGCGCCTCGTTCAACTGGTCGGACGTGCCCGACCTGTGCGCGGCGATGGACAATGCCGGCTGCAATATCGGCTACGCCGCCGTGGACCGGCACGCCGAAGGGCCCGAAGCCGAGCGCACCGCTCTGCGCTTCATCGCCGACACCCCTGACACCGCGGAGCTGAGCACCCACGACGTCAGCTACGGCGAGCTGGGCAGGCTGACCCGGCGGTTCACCAACGTGCTGCGCGGCCTGGGGATCGGCAAGGGCGACCGCGTCTTCGTCATCATGGGCCGGATCCCCGAGCTTTACGTCAGCATGCTCGGTGCGCTGCGCAACGGAAGCGTCGTCTCCCCCCTGTTCTCCGCGTTCGGCCCGGAGCCGATCGAAACCCGCGTCAACATCGGATCCGCCGACGTGCTGGTGACGACGGCGGCGATCTACAAGCGCAAGATCGCCAAGATCCGCGACGACCTCCCGTCGGTCAAGCATGTCCTGGTGGTCGGCGACGACATCGCGGGCACCGAGAACTTCCACCGGCTGATGGACGCGGCGGGCGACGACGCGCCGATCGAACACACCACCGCCGAAGATCCTTCGCTCCTGCACTTCACCAGCGGCACCACCGGCACCCCGAAGGGTGCCCAGCACGTGCACGGCGCGGTGGCCATGCACTACATCACCGGACTCTATGCCCTTGACCTTCACCCCGGTGACATCTATTGGTGCACAGCCGATCCCGGTTGGGTCACCGGAACCTCGTACGGGATCATCGCCCCGCTGCTGCACGGCGTCACCTCGATCATCGACGAGGCCGAATTCGATGCGCAGCGGTGGTACCAAATTCTGCAGGATCAGCAGGTGTCGGTGTGGTACACCGCGCCGACGGCGATCCGGATGCTCATCAAGGCCGGCCCGGAGCTGCCCGCCAAATACCGGTTCCCGCGGCTGCGGTTCATCGCCAGCGTGGGTGAGCCGCTCAACGCCGAGGCGGTGTGGTGGGGAAAACGGGTGCTGGGCTTGCCGATTCACGACAACTGGTGGCAGACCGAGACCGGCGGCATCATGGTCGCCAACACCCCGGCGTTCGACATCAAGCCCGGATCGATGGGCCGGCCGCTACCCGGGGTCGACGCCTGCGTGGTGCACCGCGACGACTCCGGTGCGATCAGTGTGGTCGACGAGCCCGATGTCGAGGGCGAGCTGGCACTGCGAGTCGGATGGCCGTCGATGTTCCGCGGCTACCTGCACCAGGACGAGCGCTACCGCAAGAGTTTCGTCGGCGACCTCTACCTGTCGGGTGATCTGGTCAAGCGCGACGCCGACGGGTACTTCTGGTTCGTCGGCCGGGCCGACGACGTCATCAAATCCTCCGGGCATCTGATCGGGCCCTTCGAGGTGGAGAACGTGCTGACCGACCATCCCGCGGTCGCCGAGGCGGCGGTGATCGGCAAACCCGACCCCACCTACGGCGAGTTGGTCAAGGCCTTCGTCACCCTCAAGACGGGATACACCGGCGACGACGATCTGCGTCGCGACCTGATGGGCCATGCGCGCAAACGGTTGGGGGCCGCTGTGGCGCCCAAGGAGATCGACTTCGTCGACGCGCTACCGCACACCAGGTCGGGAAAGATCATGCGCCGGTTGCTCAAGGCGCGCGAACTGGGGCTGCCGGAGGGCGACACCTCGACGGTGGAGGTGCCGGCATGACCGACCGGGATCTGGCCCACGGGCTGCTCTCCGACATGATCCGGGTGCGCCGGATGGAAGAGAAGTGCGCCGAGATGTACAGCGCCGCAAAGATCCGCGGCTTTCTACACCTCTACGTCGGCGAGGAAGCGGTGGCCACCGGTTCGCTGCGCGCCCTGGGTTCCGAGGATGCCGTGGTGGCCACCTACCGCGAGCACGCACACGCCCTGCTCCGCGGGATCCCGATGACCTCGATCATGGCCGAGATGTTCGGCAAGCAGGAGGGCTGCTCGCGTGGCCGCGGCGGGTCGATGCACCTGTTCGACGCATCACGCCGGTTCTACGGCGGCAACGCGATCGTGGCCGGCGGCCTCCCGCTGGCGACCGGGCTCGCGTTCGCCGACGCACAACTCAAGCGCGACCGCGTGACCGCGTGCTATTTCGGCGAGGGCGCCATCGCCGAAGGCGCGTTTCACGAATCGCTGAACATGGCCGAGCTGTGGCAGTTGCCGGTGCTCTATCTGTGCGAGAACAACCGCTACGCGATGGGCACGGCGATCGACCGGGAACTGTCCCAGACCGACCTGACCGCCAAGGCGGCGTCCTATCGGGTGCCGACCGCGTCGGTCGACGGTATGGACGTGCTGGCCTGCCACGCCACCACCGCTGCCGCCGTCGACCACATCCACACCAACGGCGGACCGTTCTTCGTCGAGTTCCGCACCTACCGGTTCCGCCCGCACTCGATGTTCGACCCCGAGCTGTACCGGGAGAAGACCGAAGTCGAACACTGGCGCGAACGCGACCCGATCCGCCTGTTCACCGAGAAGTGTCTGGCCGAGGGCACCGTCAGCGCCGAGGACATCGCCGCGATGGAACAGCGTGCCGCCGGCGAGGTCGACGAGGCGGTGGCCTACGCCGAGGCTGGAACCCTGGAGAGCATCGCCGAACTGACCCGCGATCTGATGACACCTGCTGGTGCGGAGGCACGTTCATGAAGACCACCTATCGCACCGCCGTCCACGATGCGATCCGCGAAGCGATGCGCAACGACTCACGCGTCGTCTTGCTGGGTGAGGACGTCGGCCGCTACGGCGGCACCTACGCCGCCTCCAAGGGGCTCCTCGAGGAATTCGGACCAGAGCGGATTCGCGACACCCCGCTGTCCGAACTCGGTTTCGTCGGCATCGGCATCGGCGCCGCCGTGAACGGGCTGCGCCCGATCGTCGAAGTCATGACCGTGAACTTCAGCCTGCTCGCGCTGGACCAGATCGTGAACACCGCTGCCGCCCTTAGACACATGTCGGGCGGACAGTTCTCGGTTCCGTTGGTCGTCCGGATGGCCACCGGCGCCGGCCGGCAACTCGCCGCCCAGCATTCACACAGCCTGGAGGGCTGGTATGCGCACATCCCGGGTATCACGGTGGTCGCACCGGCGACGGTCGCCGACGCCTACGGGATGCTGCTGACGGCACTGGAGGACCCCGATCCGGTGATCATCTTCGAACACGTCCAGCTGTACAACACCTCCATCGACGCCGAAACGCTGGCACCGACGGACATCCGCCGGGCCGCCGTGCGCCGCGCCGGAACCGACGTCACGCTGATTGCCTACGGCGGGTGCGTGCCCAAGGCACTGGACGCCGCCGACCAGCTCGCCCTGGCCGGAATCGACTGCGAGGTGATCGATCTACGGGTGCTGCGGCCCTTGGACGACGCCACGATCCTGGATTCGGTGCGCAAGACGCACCGCGCGGTGGTGGTCGACGAGGCGTGGCGCACCGGCAGCCTGGCCGCCGAGATCAGCGCCCGAATCGTCGAGGGCGCGTTCTACGACCTGGATGCCCCGATCGCCCGGGTGTGCAGTGTCGAGGTGCCGATCCCCTACGCCAAGCACCTCGAGGAGGCAGCGCTGCCACAGCCCGACAAGATCGTGGCCGCCGTGCAGGGGCTGTTCGGGGACGATCAGCGGGCGGGAGCGGAGCGACCCGGGGTGAGCGACCAGTGATCGAGTTCACCATGCCCGCGCTGGGCGCCGACATGGACGAAGGCACCCTCGATGAGTGGCTGGTCAAGCCCGGTGACACGATCAGCCGCGGCCAGATCGTCGCGGTCGTCGAAACCACCAAGGCCGCAGTGGAAATCGAGTGCTGGCACGACGGTGTGGTCGCCGAGCTGCTCGTTCCGGTCGGACAGACCGTGGCCGTCGGCACCCCTTTGGCAACCCTGGCCGAGCCCGGTGAGGCGGTGCAACCTCGCACCGCCTCACCGGCTGCGGCGCCGGTGGCGGCCGCTACCACCGAACCGCCCGCCGCTGCGCGCCGGCCTGTCCCCGCCGCGCCCGTGGGTCACCGGTTGTGGGTGTCTCCGGTGGCCCGACGCACGGCCGCCTCCCTGGGCGTCGACCTGAGCGGCGTGACGGGCACCGGGCCGCAGGGCGCCATCACGCTGACCGACGTCGAGCATGCAGCGGCCACCAAGCATCACGAAGAGCCGAAGCTCAAGCCCGCGGCGCCCGCCGCCCCGGCCGAACCGAAGTCCGCGGCGCAGAAGGCAGCCGCGCGGGGGGCGGCCATGCGTGCTTCGATCGCCGCGGCGATGAGCCGCTCCAAACGGGAGATCCCGCACTACTACCTGGCCGACGAGATCGTGCTCGACACCGCCCTGGGCTGGTTGACCGAGCAGAACGTGAACCGGCCGATCACCGAGCGGCTACTACCGGCGGTGTTGCAGCTCAAAGCGGTGGCGCTGGCAGCGCAGCGGTTTTCCGAGTTCAACGGGTTCTGGCACGACGACGGGTATCAGCCGGCCGCGGGTGTGCATGTGGGCGTGGCGATCTCGCTGCGCGGCGGCGGGCTCGTGGCGCCGGCCATCCACGACGTCAACGAGAAAAAGCTCGATGAACTGATGGGTGACCTGATCGATCTGGTGGCCCGTGCCAGGGCCGGATCGCTACGCAGTTCGGAGATGTCGGACCCGACCATCACGGTCACCAACCTCGGCGACAAGGGTGTCGACTCCGTCTTCGGCGTGATCTATCCGCCGCAGGTGGCGCTGGTCGGCTTCGGCCGGCCCGCACAGCGAGTCGTCGTCGTCGACGGTGGCATCCGGGTGGCCACGACGGTGCAGGCCAGCCTGGCCGCCGACCATCGTGCCAGCGACGGTCACCGCGGCGCGCTGTTCCTCGCCGAGATCAACCGGCTGCTCCAGCAGCCCGACGAGTTGTAGAAGGGAGCCCGACGTGAGCGACACCGGGATCCGCGACCAGGTCGTGGAAGAACTGCTCGCGATCGCACCGGAAATCGAAGAGGGCGATCTGTCCGACACCGAGTTGCTGCGCGACCAGGTCGACCTCGACTCGATGGATTGGCTCAACTTCCTGGTCCGGTTGCACAAGCGCTTCGAGGTCGAGATCCCGGAGTCCGCGTACGCCTCCCTGCGCACGATCGACGATCTGACGAGCTACATCGGCGCCCGCCGATAGACTTCGACGGTGGCCGAACTGCCGTCCGTCGTTCTGCGCGATCCATCCTCATCCTTGACCGCCACGTACGTGCCGCCGGCGGGCATGATCTGCACCTCGCTGTTCGACGACGGCGTCGAGCTGCTCGGGCAGCGCCGCGGTCTGCAGGCCTACCTGTCGGATGGCAAGACGATGGGCATCCCGCTGCTCTATCCCTGGGCGAATCGGCTGGGCGCCAATGGCTATGACGTCGACGGTGGCGCGGTGACCTTGACCCCCGGCGTCGGCGGGGTCCGCACCGATGCCAACGGCCTGCCGATGCACGGCGTGCTGGCCGCCTACCCGGGCTGGCTGGTCACCGAACAATCCGAGAGCCGGCTGACAGCCGAGCTGGATTTCGGCACCCAGCCGCGATTGCTGGCCAACTTCCCATTCCCACACATCCTGACGCTCGACATCACCCTGGCCGGCCGCGCACTGACGGTGACCACCACCGTCACGCCCACGACCGAGGCGGCGGTACCGCTGTGCTACGGCTTTCACCCCTACCTGACCATTCCCGGGGTGCCCCGATCGCGATGGCGGCTGCAGACTCCGGGCCTACGGCATCTGCCGGTAGATGCCCGGGGTATCCCGACCGGCGACGTCGAAGAGTGGCCGGCATTCTCGGAATCTCTGGGCGACAGCACATTTGACGACGGCTTCGACGGAGTGACGGAGGGCGGGATGTTCAGCCTCGCGGGCGGCGACCGCCGGATCGAGATGATCTTCGACCACGGGTTCCCGGCCGCGCAGATCTTCGCCCCCGGCAACGACGATCTCGTCGCCATCGAGCCGATGGCCGCGCCGACCAACGCGCTGAGAACGGGCGGCTACCGCACCGCGGCGCCCGGCCGACCGGCCGTCTCAGTGTTCACCATCCGGATCACCTAGGGCCACGCGAGCAGACGTAAAGGTCCCCGCACGCTCGGCGTGTCGGGGACCTTTACGGGCTCTTCATGATTGACGGTGTAGTTGGGGTTTGAATCCGCCGGTTTCCAGTAGTGATCGGGCGATGTAGTTGGTGAGGTTGCGAAAGCCAAGGGCCGACCCGCGGAGGTG
>NZ_JAPJDO010000020.1 GCF_026242045.1 Mycobacterium pinniadriaticum | reverse complement strand
CGAGCTGGCCAACTATGCCGAACGGCTCGGATTCGCCGGCGTGCTGTCCGGGCCACTGGTGCGGTCCTCCTACCGCGCCGGCCGCCTGTACCAGCAGGCCGCGGCCGCGCACGGGCTAACGCGGTGACCGCGGCCTACCGCTGATCGCCTGTCCGTATTCTTGGTAGTTATGGCGAAATCCCGCACCGCCGCCCAGAGCAAGGCGGCCAAGGCCGAGGCGAAGGCTGCCAGCAAGGCCGCAGCCAAGCAGCGTCGCAGCCAGCTGTGGCAGGCGTTCCAGATGCAGCGCAAGGAGGACAAGCGGCTACTGCCCTACATGATCGGCGCATTCGTGCTGATCACAGGAGCAGCGGTGGCCGCGGGCGTTGTCGTCGGCGGATTCACCATGTACATGCTGATCCCGCTGGGCGTCGTGTTGGGCGGCCTGGTGGCATTCATTATCTTCGGGCGGCGCGCGCAGAAGTCGGTGTTCCTCAAGGCGGAGGGGCAGACCGGCGCGGCGGCCTGGGCCCTGGACAACCTGCGGGGCAAATGGCGGGTGACCCCGGGCGTGGCCGCCACGGGACACTTCGACGCGGTGCACCGGGTGATCGGCCGGCCCGGTGTGATCTTCGTCGCCGAGGGCTCCCCGGCGCGGGTCCGGCCGCTGCTGGCCCAGGAGAAGAAGCGCACCGCCCGATTGGTCGGTGACGTACCGATCTATGACGTGATCGTCGGCAACGGCGAGGGCGAGGTGCCGCTGTCCAAACTGGAGCGGCACCTGACGCGGCTGCCGGCCAACATCACCGTCAAGCAGATGGATGCGCTCGAGTCCAAGTTGGCCGCGCTGGGGACCCGGATGGGCCCGGCCGCGATGCCCAAGGGGCCGATGCCCGCTCAGGCGAAGATGAAGGGTGTCCAACGCACGGTGCGGAGGCGCTGACCAGGCTGGGGGGCCGCTGTGTGTACTGCATGTGAGTGGGCGCCGCACTTCAGCGCCTTGGGAACCGGTGTCCTGACGCGGCGGACGGCGACGGCGACGGGGTGCGCGAAACCACCCACCGCGGCGGACCGGACAACCGCCGACTTCGTGTTCCGCAACGGGCGGGTCTACACCGTGTCACCGGCTCAACCGTGGGCGCAGGCGGTGGCCGTCACCGGAAACACGATCGCCTACGTCGGAGACGACGCCGACGCGATGGAACTGGCCGGCCCGGACACCGACGTCATCGACCTGGATGGCAACCTGATGCTGCCCGGGTTCGTCGAGGGTCACATCCATCCCTTCCTCGGCGCGTTCCTCACCAGCGGCGTCGACCTGCAGGTGCCGACCGGCGCGGATGCGCTGGCCGCCATCGCGGCGTACGCGAAGGAACATCCCGAGGGCCCGGTGCGTGGATTCGGTTGGCGGGTGGACATGTTCGGGCCCGACGGACCGACGCGCGGCGCACTGGACCGTGTGCTGCCCGACCGGCCCGGCTTCTTCTTCGCGATCGACGGCCACAGCATGTGGGCCAACAGCAAGGCGTTGGAGATGGCCGGCGTCGACCGCGACACCCCCGATCCGATCCCCGGTTTCAGTTACTACGCCCGAGACGAGCACGGCGAGCCGACCGGCTACCTCCTCGAGGTCGACGCCGTGTTGAGCCTGGTCAATGCCGTCGAGCCGATCTCTGCGCACGCAATGCAGACGCTGCTCGAGACCTGGCTGCCCACGGCGTCGGCCGCCGGGATCACCACTGTCTTCGATGCCGGGGTGCCGCCGATCGGCGAAGACCAGGGCGCTCTCATCGGCCTCTACACCGACCTGGAGCAACGCGGTGTGCTGCCATTTCGCGTGGTCGCCTGCTACGCGGTGAAGTCACCCCCGGTCGATGACGCGGTGGCCAAGCTGACCGACATCCGCGACCAGATCTCGACCGAGCTCGTCAACGTCACCGTGGTGAAGATCATCGGCGACGGCACCCAGGGCGGATACACCGCGTGGCTGATCGAGCCGTACGCGGACACGCAGGATTCGATCGGCGGATCGCCGTTCACCGAACAGCAGTGGCACCAGCTGGTCTGTGAGGTCGACGCAGCCGGATTCGACGTGCATGTCCATGCCTGCGGTGAGCACACCGTGCGGACAGCGTTGGACTCGATCGCGGCAGCCATCGCCGCCAATCCGCCACGCGACCGCCGGCACACCATTGCCCATCTGGTCTATGTGCAGGACCCCGACGGTCAGCGATTCGGCGAACTCGGTGTCATCGGCCAGTTTTCGGCCAACTGGATGTCGGCCGACCCCGATACGTTGCAGAACATGGCCGAGCGCTACGGCCGGCCCCGTCAGGATCTGATGTATCGCCCGCAGGACATCCTGCGCTCCGGCGGCCACATCTCGATGGGCACCGACTGGCCCGCGGCGGGCTATTTCTCCACCTACAAGCCGCTCGACTCCATCCAGATCGGGGTGACCCGGCAGTTGGTCGGCACGCCGGACGCTCCCGTGCTTTCCCCTGCCGATCAGCGGCTCAGCGTCGCGGAGGCAGTGCACGCCAACACCATGGGTGCGGCCTATCAACTACGGATGGAGGCCAAGGTCGGCTCCATCGAAGCGGGAAAGCACGCTGACCTCATCGTGTTGGACACCAACATCTTCGAGGTCGACCCGCACGATATCCACCGGGCTGCCGTGACGATGACCATGATGAACGGTCAAGTCCGGCATTGCGGTTAGGCGGCGATGACGCGTAACAGTTCGCCGTTGAGGTACATCTCCGCGGCGGTCATCGGGATCTTCGGTGTGCCGGGCATCGGTGGAGCGATCGAGTGGTAGTGCTTCCCGGTAGGGGTGGTGAATTCGGCGGTGTGCCTACCGTTCTCGTCGACGTCGGTGGTCACTGTCCAGCCCGCTGACTCCTTGGCGTAGTTGCACGCCTCACACATGCCCAGCCCGTTGACCGAACTGGTGGCACCGCCGCGCCGATACGGCTTCGCGTGATCACTGTGCCGGATGGGCGCATCACAATACGGGGTCCGACACCGCTGATCGCGCAGGCCGATGAAATCGGCCAACCCTTTCGGGAACAACCGCGACCGCGACTCCACGGCGACCAACGCCCCGCTGGCCGGGGCGGCATACAACCGGCGCAGCGTGGCCCGAGACCGCGTATCGGCCACCGCATCCAGCACCATCTTCTGAGCCACCGCCGAGGGCACCGACCCGTAACCGGCGATCACCGCCGCACCCTGCTGCACACCCAACAGCGCCTGATCAGAGATCACCACATTGACCGCCACCGGCACGGCCTCATCTGTCGGCCGACCGGTCACCCGCTCGACCAACACGTCGGCCATGACCTGCCCACGCGAGCGTCCATCACAACACCCGTCGGCCTCCCGCGTGAGCGCGGCATACACCGACACCCCCGCAGCCACCGGCAGTAGTGCGGTCAGATACGTCATGGTGTCCGGCGCGGGGCGGATCGTCACCGTACGCTCATCAGCAGCCTTGGCCGCCCGCTCCACCACCGCATGCGGATCCAGCCGGTAGGCGATCGCCTTGGCTTTGGCGGCCAGCGCCGCATCCCCGACACCGTCCAAGCAGTCGCGGTCCGAACACAATTCCTCATCCAGACGGCGGCGATCCTCAACATCCAGACAGGCCGACTCCCGCACCACGATGGTGGCCCGCCACTCCGAAAGCACCCCGGACTCCAACGCCGCCAACGTGTGCGGCATCTCGTACACCAACGCCTTCGCCAAACCCAAATGCCGCCCACCCCGAGCCGGGGAATCCCGCCGAGCCAACGCCACCTCGGCAGCCAGCCCGCGTCCCCGCCGCGCCGCCCCAACCCCCGCCGCCGCCTCAGCAGACCGACGCGCAGCATCCAGAGCGGCCGCCAACCGAGCCTGCCCAGCCGCCGCCGCCGACTTCAACCGCTCCAGCGCCGCGATCCGCTCCACCAGCACCGATTCCTCAGCGTCCGGATCAACCTCCCACAACTCTTCGAACATGCGTTCGAGTATGCCATAGGCGGGGGACAATTCTCAGCGGCGCACGACGGCCGTCATCGTGAACCGGTCCTGCAGCCCGCGCCCGTCGGCGTCGGTGAACAAGCCGGGGATCACCAGCGACAGCAGCAGACCGCGCCCGAGCGCACGCCCGCTCCCGACGTGTTGGCGGTTGTCCACCGGAATCACCATCAACCCGAGCGCGTACTGGCCCGGCGTGAACCCGAACAATCGCACCGACAGCACGCCCAGCACCAGCCAGATCAGCAGTACCGCCGTCGACAGCGTGGAGATGCCGACGATTCCCAACGACATTGCCAGCGCGGCCAGCCCATAGGCGATCAACCAGTCGATCAGCAGCGCCAGGAAGCGCCGGCCCATCCTCGCCAGCGAACGCGGCCCGGATTCGGGCAGCCCAAGCGCCTGGCCGGGCCGGCCGCCGTCGTCACCGGGCTTCACCCCTTCGGGTCCGGACAGCCAGGATCCGATCTCACGCGCCATGTGCCTAGGATAGGCGGGTCCGCGGCAACACCTTGCGCTGCGCCAGCACTCGGGATGCGTAACGTTGGCGCAACATGAGCTTGACGGAGGTGCAACATCAGCTTCATAGCGTCAGCCGCGGGTTTACAAACCACTGTGCCGACACATGCGCAAAACCGGCTGCACCGAAGGAGTTGTAAGTGGCAGAAAAGAACGCTGACGACATCATCAAGCTGATCAAGGACGAGAAGGTCGAGTACGTCGACATTCGGTTCTGCGACCTGCCTGGTGTTGTCCAGCACTTCTCGATCCCGGCCTCCGCGTTCGACGAGAGCGTGTTCGAGGACGGCCTCGCGTTCGACGGCTCGTCGGTGCGTGGCTTCCAGTCCATCCACGAGTCCGACATGATGCTGTTGCCGGACCCCGAAACCGCGCGCATCGACCCGTTCCGCGCCGCCAAGACGCTGAACCTGAACTTCTTCGTGCATGACCCGTTCACCCGGGAGGCCTACTCGCGCGACCCGCGCAACGTCGCCCGCAAGGCGGAGAACTACCTGGTCAGCACCGGCATCGCCGACACCTGCTACTTCGGCGCCGAGGCCGAGTTCTACATCTTCGACTCGGTGAGCTTCGACTCGAAGATGAACGGCACCTTCTACGAGGTCGACTCCGAATCGGGCTGGTGGAACACCGGTGAGCCGTTCGAGGCCGACGGCTCGGCCAACCGGGGCTACAAGGTCCGCCCCAAGGGCGGCTACTTCCCCGTCGCCCCCTACGACCACTACGTCGACCTGCGCGACGAGATGGCCACCAACCTGCAGAACGCGGGCTTCACGCTGGAGCGCGGCCACCACGAGGTGGGCACCGCCGGCCAGGCCGAGATCAACTACAAGTTCAACACGCTGCTGCACGCGGCCGACGATGTGCTGCTGTTCAAATACATCATCAAGAACACCGCATGGGCGAACGGCAAGACGGTCACCTTCATGCCCAAGCCGCTGTTCGGCGACAACGGTTCGGGCATGCACGCCCACCAGTCGCTGTGGAAGGACGGCAAGCCGTTGTTCCATGACGAGACCGGCTACGCCGGGCTGTCGGACCTGGCACGGCATTACATCGGCGGCATTCTGCACCACGCGCCGTCGCTGCTGGCGTTCACCAACGCGACGGTGAACTCCTACAAGCGTCTGGTTCCGGGTTATGAGGCGCCGATCAACCTGGTGTACAGCCAGCGCAACCGCTCTGCCTGCGTGCGTATCCCGATCACCGGCAACAACCCGAAGGCCAAGCGCCTGGAGTTCCGTTGCCCGGACAGCTCGGGCAACCCGTACCTGGCGTTCGCGGCCATGCTGATGGCCGGTATCGACGGGATCAAGAAGAAGATCGAGCCGCTCGCTCCGGTCGACAAGGACCTCTACGAGCTGCCGCCGGACGAGGCCGCCAACATTCCGCAGGCGCCGACGTCGCTTTCCGCGGTGATCGACCGTCTCGAAGAAGATCACGAATACCTCACCGAGGGTGGCGTGTTCACGCCCGATCTGATCGAGACCTACATCTCCTACAAGCGTGAGAACGAGATCCTGCCCGTGCAGATCCGGCCTCACCCGTACGAGTTCTCGCTGTACTACGACGTGTAATCACGTCCGGCTTCACGAGACCACCCGCGCGCATCCCACACCGGGAATGACGCGGGTGGTTTCGTTGTGAGCGGACCTCACCATTAATTCGGGCGCCGGTTCCGGGGCAGTCATCATTGACCGCCGGACCAGATGGACGCGAGCAGCAGATCGCCACACCGGTCGGCAAGAACGGCGCCCACCAGACGAACGGGCTTGTTCCTGGTGTCGCTGGAGTACCAGATGAATTGGATCGAGAAGATCAGCGCCAGCCACGGCGACCGCTTTGGCGCGAACCACTACCCCGGAATCCAAGACGACTACCCTTTGCGACCGTCTCCGGACACGGGCACGATTTAGCCTCAGCCGTTTCCGCGCCCCGTCGACCGGACCCGTCAAACTCTTTCGCGTCGCGGGGTTCTGCGCTGCATTGACGCCGCACATCAGCCAGACAAGGCACTCGTTTCATAAGGAAACCCGGTTGTCAATCGACAAATGGACTGCGACAACACCTTTCAAGTACGGCTGAGCACAGACCCACTCGCAACGTTGGAGAACCCCTGCGAAATTCTTGTCAACCACTTCGCGAAGCCCGGGCGGGATGCATTCGCAGCTGATAGTTTCCGTCCATCGGGATCTGTTGGTTCACCGCAGAACAGTCGCCGGACGCCAACCCCGAACTCGCTTGGGAGGCTGGACATGTCAGCAGGAGAACACATATCCATGCGCCAGCGGACAGGGACTGGCGGAACCCTCGAATCAAGCGACACGTTGGCTGATCCAAAGTTTGCTGCGATTGACAAACGTGGTTTGAAACAGTTCTTGCCGGGCGCTTCAGCGCGACACACCACCGACGCAGCAAAGCGCACTCAGTCCGCGAACACCAAGCATATCGGCCACGTCGGGGCATTGGCGGTGGCCCTGGGAGTCGGGGTCGCCATCGTCGCATCGCCCGGCATCGCCCTGGCAGACAGCGACGGCTCCGATTCGCCAAAATCCTCGACTGAGCGCACAAAGGGACCGGCCACCAAGCAAGATTCAGCCTCACCGTCTGCCCGCGGCGCCAAGCTGAAAACACCCAGATCCTCGAGAGAAGCCACGTTGGGCACTCGGGGCGACTCACCCCGAGTTGCCACCCGCGCCCGCAACGACAGAATCGCTCGGACTTCATCACCGTCCCGCTCCGCGACATCGGTATCCGAACCCACGGAGTCCTCGGCGAGCCTGTCGGCCGTGGCATCTGCTCCAGCCGCCACCGCCGCCGCCACTCACGCAACGCCAACTACTCGCGCGCAGGGCTCGCTCTTGCTGACCGCATTGACGTCCGTGTGGCGGCGGAGCCGACCCTTCTCCCCGGCACCCATTGTGACGGTCAGTGCAGCGCAAACCACTGATCCGAGCAACGGGTCGGATATCGCCGCCGCTACTGCGGGCACCACCGCCCCGGAAGGCGCGGACGTCGTCATCGAAGCCGAATCCCTGACCCTCTCCCGGGCCAGGAATGGCAGAACCTACACGGACGCGACCGCATCGGGCGGTGCGGCTCTTGTCCTGGCGAGGAATTCGTCAGCCTCGACGATCGTGTCGCTTCCCGAACTCACCAGTTTGGTGATCCGGGCCAAGGGAGACCAGTTCCGGGGTGCACCGGTCATGAGCGTCTCGGTTGACGGAAAACTGGTGTCGACGGTTTCGGTGTCGGCTACGTCCTGGGCCGATTACACCATTCCCTTCTCCGCGCCGGCCGGCACCCACACGGTGAGCATCGCGTTCACCAACGACCTTTTTTCACGCAGGTTAGGCGATCGCAACCTGAGACTCGACTCGGTCACGGTAGTCGCGGCCGCGGTCGAGTCGCAGCCGCCCGGCTCCGATATCCCCGGATACTTCCAGGCCGCAGACTGGCTCTGGAAACCGATCTCCGCGGACGCGGTGATGGACGACAACAGCGCGACCTGGGTCGGTTACCTGGCTGATCCCGGTGAACTTCACATCGCCAACCTCTACGAATACGCAGTCACCCTGGTTTCGACGTCAGACATCACAACCAGTACACCCCGGTACGACGTAGACCTCACCCAACCGTGGGGCAACGACCCGTTCGGTACCGCCACCGTACCGATCCCCGAGGGAACCGTGGTGCCCCCAGGTTCGGACGGCCACATTGCGGTTCTGGATTCCGTGACGGGAACGGCCTTCGGCATCTGGCAGGCCAAGTATGACCGCGCCACCGACACCTGGTCCGGGTCGTGGGGAGGTATGACAGCCCTCGACGGCGACGGCATCGACCAGTCAGGATCGGCGACCGCAGCGAATATCGCCCGGTATGCGGGAGTCGTCACGGCCGCGGAGTTCAGCGCCGCCGTCGAGGCCGATACCGGGCTCAACCACGCACTGGCCTTCTCCACCGACCTCGCGGGACCGGACTTCGTCTATCCGGCCGGGAAATCGGACGGTCAGAACTGGGCCGGAGTCGCCGTCCCCATACCCGAGGGCTACCGCATTCAGCTGAACCCCAACCTGGACATCGACTCCATCCCCGGGATCACGCCGGGCGAGAAGGTGATCGCCAAGACCCTGCAGACCTACGGCGCCTACATCGTCGACCAGGGGTCGGCTCGCATGGCGTTCGCGTTCGAACTGGCCGACGACGCCACCTCGAGCTATCCGGGATCGGTATGGGCCGACGCCGGGCTTGCCTGGGACTTTTACGACATGGGCAAGATTCCGTGGTCGGAGTTGAGGGTGCTCGCTCCGTTGGGCGGGACGGCTGGCCTGCAGGCTTGACCGAACGGCAGCACGCGCGTCCACAGCGGATAGACCGACAGCACGCGCCTTAAGACAACGAGAGGACGCGGCTGTCTACTATTCCAGCAATGAGACCGAGACTGCTGCTCCGCGTCGGAGCATTCACCGCCGTGATGGCTCTGCTGGTCTGGGTAGCACCCCCGAGCAATGCCGAACCGGATGACGACCCAGGTTCCGCCCTCGCCACGACACTGTCGCTGGCCGCTGTGGGTTCGGAGACCTCGCTGTGGTTCTTCGGTGACGCGACGTCGGCCTCGCTGTCGTTTCCGGTACCGCCGGGACTGATCCCCGACACCCTGAACGCCACCGTCGACCTGCCGTTTCCGATGAGGTCCGGGATCCTGTCCGTCATGCAGGACGACCGGCTGATCAGCAGGATCGGCTTGCCGCTGGCCGACCTCGCCCCCGTGGTGATTCCGCTGGGTGGCCTCGACGTCGTCGACGATTCGGCCAGTGTGACGCTCAGACTGACCTCGCTTGCCGAGGACGGCTACTGTCTGGATCAGCTGAACCCGGTCGGGCTGATCGACAGTTCGATCACCTATGCCGGTACCGAGGTGCCGCCGACAAACGTCGCCGACTTCCTGCCACCGATCCTGCGCGTGCTGACGATTGGGGTGCCGTCGACGCCGTCGCAGGCCGAATCCGACGCAGCGGTACAGTTGGCCGCTGCGGTGCAGGCACGATATCGAACCCAGGAACCACGCGTGATCCTCGCACCGCTGGCCGACGGCGCGACCACAATCGACGTGGCGCCGCAACCGATGGAACGCCAGATCGTCATCAAAGAAGGCCCCGACGCTGGTCTTTCACTCACCGGCCCCGCCCCCCAACTTCTCATCTCCGGGCCACCGGACAAACTGACCAACCAGACGAGGCTGCTCACCGACCCCTCCTTGAACATGGCGGTCAGCACCAAGGTCACAGCGAGTGAGTTGCATCCCAGCCCGCCGCTGCCGGGTGACTCGACGACGTTGGCTCAGCTGGGCCAGCCGTCGCTGTCCAACGCGAGTGTTTCTCCACAGGTGGGCATCGCACTCGATCAGACCCGTTTCGGCCACCCTAGTCAGGGGTTTCGGCTGCACTTGATGGGTTCCTACACCCCTGTCCCCAGTGACCTCGGTGCACAACTCACCGCATCGGTTGACGGAGAGATCTTCGACTCGTGGTCAGTCGAGCGGGCCGGCGCGATCGATCACTGGGTCGAGGTCCCCGACCGGCTCCTGAGCCGCTACACCAATCTCGTTATCGGGATCGAAACGAGCGGACACACCGGGCGCTGCAACGAGTTCAGGCCCATCACCCTGACGATCAACGGCGATACCGTCGTCGAGAGCACTCCGGCCCAGCCGCCTATCCCCGCCGGCTTCCTTTCGCTGCCGCAGGCCCTGATGCCGCGGATGCAGGTTGGCCTAGGGACTCAGAACTTTGCTGATACCGCACGCGCAACACAAATCATCGTTGGACTCCAACACCTCAGCGTCATGCCGCTGCAGACCCAGGTGACATCGCTGAAGCAGGCCATCGACAGCACCGACCCAGCGATCCTCGTCAGTCCAGACAGCTGGGAGGACTCCTCGGTCGTGCTCCCCGTCAGCGACCGGGACCGTCAGCTGACCCTCAAGGGCTTTGGCGATAGCGACCAGGAAACCACCCTGACCCTCGATCCGGGGATCCGGTTCGGGTCACTGCAGACCGTCATCGACGGCCAACGCTCACTGCTGGTGGCGACATCGAACGGGGCGCCGGAGCAGCTCGACGAATTGTTGCGGTGGCTCGACGACGATCCGAAGGGGTGGTCGAAGCTGCGCGGAAGCGTCGTGGTCGCGGTTGAGGGCCAAGCGCCGCAGCTGGTCCCGGGCCGCACACCGCAGAGTGTTTATGGCCCACCCGTGTCGCCCGAAAATGACCAGAAGTCTGGTCAGACCGCTGCCGCCGTACCGGCTTGGTGGACGGCAGTCGGCGTCACAACAGCGATAGTCATCGCTGTCGGAGCCTTCTGGCTGGGCGGTCGCAGATCGCGGAGGAGCCACGGCAATTCGCATCGCGCACACAAACGAGACGAGACGACCTAGAGGTGGCCTGTCCCGGAAAACGATCCGGCTAGCAGTTCGCCGAGTTCGCAGATCGTCTTCTCCAGATCGAACTCGCGAGTGACCAGCAACCTTCCGGCCTCGGCGAATTTCACTGCTGCGCTTCCCAATTGCACCATCTCCGCCAGGGTGCGGTTCAGGCCGACACTGTCGCCGGGCTTGGCCAGAAGCCCGGTGACCCCGTCGACGACGATCTCCGGGATGCCGGACAGATCGGTAGAGACCGTCGGCACCCCGCAGGCCAGCGCCTCCATCAAGGCCACCGGCAGCCCTTCCATCTGGCCGTCGTCGGCGACGATACTCGGCAGGACGAACAGGTCCGCAGTTTCGAGTGCGGAACGGACCTGGTCCTCGCTGCAGCTCCCCAGGAAACGGACCCGCTCACGCAGGCCGAGTCGGTCGACCAGATCCTCCAGATCGCCGCGCAACACGCCATCACCGATGAGGTCGAGCGCGATCCGATCGACGCCCGGGCCGCCTAGTGCGAGCGCATCCAGCAGCACCGCGTGACCCTTGTAGGACTGCAGCGACGCGACGGTCAGAGCCCGAACGGCGCCCTGCCTGGGCACACCACGGGGCCGGAATCGGTAAGCGGCGGTGTCTATGCCGGCATGCACCACGTGTATCGGCGTGTGCGCCGCGTTGTGCCGTTCCAACAGGACCCGGTTGTACTCCGAGATCGTCACTACGTAGCGCGCGTCAGAGATCTTCCGATCCAACATCGAGGTATCGACGTAGAGGTCGTGGGCGTGCACGGTGAAGCTGTAGTCCGTACCGATGAGGCGCCGACAAACCCATGCCGCCAGCGCAGGGTAGGTGGCATAGTGCGCATGCACATGCAGCGGGCCAGGCCGACGAGCCAGATCCCGTGCGTGCGCACATGCCAGAAGAACCGTGACCAACGCCCGGACAGCCAGCGGAGGACGTCGGTGGTAGCCGCCGATAACCGCTACAAGCACTGCCAACAGCGCCAGCGGCCGGGTCAGAAGCGCCCAGCCGAAGCCAACCGCCGCGGCGGCGGGAGTGGGCCGGACCAGGCGCTCATTCCATCGTCGGGCAATCTCATGCACCGGACTGTCCGGTGACGAGAACAGCGATCGCAGCTCCACGTCGAACCTGCCCGAGGAATTCAACGCCTCGATCTCGCGCACGATGAACGTCTCGGAGGTGACCGGGAAACGCGACACCAGGTAGACGACGGTGGGCCGGATCACCGGCGAGGGCCCATCGCCTCGAGGTACGTCGAGCGCAGCCGTCGCATCCAGGCGGCGGCCGAGAATTCCTCTCGCGCCCGCTCACCGGCCGCCGCCCCGAGATTCCGGCGGAGGTCGGGGTCACCGGCGAGCCGGCAGACCGCGTCGGCCAGCCCCTGCTCCGAACCCGGCTCGAAGAGCAGTCCCGTTCTGCCATCGAGCACGATGTCGGGGATCCCGCCGATTCGGGAGGCCGCGATGGCACGCCCCGTCGCCGAGGCCTCGATCAGCACGGTGGGGAGGTTCTCACCGTGGGTGGAGGGCAGCAGCACGACGTCGGCGGCGCGGTAGACGGCGGGCATGTCGGTGCGCACGCCCGCGAAGATCACCGATTCGGCCAGTTCCAGCTCGGCGACGAGTCGGCGCAGTTCCTCCTCGGCCTCACCACCGCCGGTCAGAGCCAACACCGCGCCGGGGAACCGCCGCCTGACCAGCGGCCAGGCCCTGATCGCCACCGGGATGCCCTTGAAATCACGGAATGCGGCAGGCAGCACCACGATCGGACCGTCGGTGCCGCCCCCCAGCTCGGCCCGCAATCTCGGATCACAATCGCCCGGGGCGAAATTCGAGATGTCGATGCCATTGTGCATGACCTCCCAGTTGGCCGGCACGGCCCGCGGACGGTACGTCTCGGCGAACGAACGGAGCGAGGCCTCCGACACGAACAGTGCGCGGCGGGAACGGGTCGCTGCCTCGACCGCCAGGCGCTCGCGCCACGCCGCCCGACCCTCCAGGGGACGCGCCACATGGTGGAACGTACACACCGCCGGCCGTCGCACCAGCCGCGCCGCTGGAACCGCGAGCGTCATCGCCATCTCCAGATGCGCGTGCACGACGTCGTAGTGGCCCCGCCGGATTGCCCCGGCCAACCGGGGTAGCGCAACAGGGTCGAGCAACCGGCGTATGCCGAGTGAGTAGGTAGCGATCCCCGCCTCGGCCAAGATCGTCATCGTCTTCTCGGAATTCCACGCCGCCGGCGACACGCTCATCACGTCCATGGCGACATCCGTGTCGCGGGAGGCCACGATCATCGGTGCCAGCAGGGTTTCCGCGCCGCCCATGCGGAAGGCGTCGATGAGCACGAGAGCCCGGATACCGGGCGTCACTTCAGCACCCTGAGCTTGTCCCACGGGACATGTTCCATCGCGTCGTAATCCCAGCGGAAGCCTGCGTCGGCATAGGTCTTGCCGACAGTGCCGGGAGCCGCGTCCCGGTCAAGCTCGAAGCTGACGCTCAGCGGCGTCGCCGCGACGTCCATCAAGTAACCGCCGTAGCGCTGCATCGCTGTCGCGACCGCCCTCTCTCCGGGTGTGAGGTTCAATGCATTCAGATCCAGCGAAGGGTCGAGTTGCAGAAGGGCCCCCTCCGGAATGCAATCGTCGCGGGTCGAGTGGCCGTCACTCTTCAGCGCCGGCGGTCGGAACGTCGTGCAGGCGTTGTCGGATTGCAGTGCCAATGCATGCGGGATCTCTCCCTTGGCGATCTCGGCGATGCGCACCACGCCGGCGAGCCGGGATGCACCCGACCCGGTGGCCGCTCCTCCCCAACCGGATCCGTGCAGGCTGTTAACGGCGGCGAAGGCCGTTGACCAGGTTTCGCCCTTCTTGGCCGCTCGCCAGAATTCGAAGACGACACCGCTGGACTCGTCGACGGTCACCAGGGCGCCGTCGGAGCCGGAATTGGGCTTCGCGTCATCCGGAATGGCGACTGGCCAGCCGGCGAATGGGCACACACCGTAGTTGACCTCGATGCAGCTGACCTCATGGGTGGGCGTGTACTTGTCGGCACCGTAGATCGGGATGCCGAATTCCACCAGGTTGGCGAACAACCCAGGCCGGGGCTGCACGGCGGCGATCATCACCGCACTGTCCGGATCGACCGACGCGTCCGCCGGGATCACCTGGCGCCACGGGCTTGAGGACGCGAATGGGCTGCTCAGCGTCCCGGAGACCGGCGCGGACGTGCAGCCTCCCAGCCCGCTCACCACGACAGCGGCCAGGACCGCACCGACCACCTGTGCTCCCCGGGCGGTGATGGCCATCGGTATCCCTCGTTTGCAGCGGCTCATGCCACCTCGGCCAGTGCCCCGGCGACCCGGGCTGCCGCGACAGCCCACGCGTCGTCGACGCTCTTCTCGCCTGCCGACCCCAGTCTGGCGGCCAGGTGTGGGTCTTCGAGGAGCCGCACCATCGCCCGAGCGAGCCCCTCCACGTCACCGGCGTCCACCAGCAGTCCCGTCACACCGTCCTGGATTACCTCCGGCAGGTCTCCGATGGCACTGGCGATCACGGGCCGGCCGAAGGTGTAGGCCAGATGGGCAACGCCGCTCTGGGTGGCCCTTATGTACGGGGTCACCACCACCCGCGCGGAATCGAACAGTGGAGCCACCTCCTCGATCGGCACGTAGCCAGGACGCGCCTCGACGTTGCCGATTCGACGAGCGCGATCCAACACCGCATCCACGTCGATATCGGCACCTACAGCCCCCGCCAACACCAGTCGGGACTCCGGTAGCTCAGCTCTCACCCGCTCGAACGCGTCCAACAACAACTCGAGCCCCTTGTATTTGGACCACACTCCGAAGAACAGCGCCACTGGCCCGGTCTCGGTGATCGGGCGCACCTGCGCTCCTCCGCGCATCCCTGGCTCTGCACCGTGCGGGATGACGTGGACCGGACACCGCGGCTGCCAGTACGAGACCGCGAGCTCACGGGTCCGCGGGCCGAGCACAAAGGCCACATCCAACCGCTGCCAGGCAGCGCGGAAGGTCCGAGTCAAAAGCCCGCCCGTCTTCGGAATGCTGGTGTCCTTGGCGTCCGACCGGGGGACCGGTTCATGCGCAACGATCCCGAAAATGGTGGAGCGCAATACCGTCGACAGGACGACGACAAACACCGGTTCGAAGGCGAATCGCCACTGTGACCACAGCACCGCGCACGGCCGGGCCACCAGCAATCGCACACTGAGCACCACCCAGGCGACGATCAACTGGGCTGCCCGCAGCGCCCGTCGTGCCAACCGAAACAGACGGGATCGCACTTCGGTGTCCCCGGGGTGCCATGTCGGCAGCACGGGCCGGACGGTGAAGCCCGGCTGAGCCGAGACCAATTCGGGTTCGGGGCCGGTCCAGAGTTCGACCCGCAGACCGCGTTCGGCCAACGCACTGCCGAGTTCAAAGGCGAACTGAAACAGTCCCCCGGACGGCGAAAGCTCAACGAGGACTATCGATTCAGACTTGGTACCGATGGTGACTCCTGTGTCGCAGGTCGGCCGACCAAACCGTGTATGCGCCATCTGGTCTGCGCCCGAAGCAGCAGCACACCGGTCACGATCACAGTAGCGGCACCCACCCCGAGAGCCCCGACGAATGCGGGCGCCGTGTCGACTCGTGAGCGGGTGATGGTCATGCTGCCGACGTTGTACAGGTAGTACTGCTGATATCCGATTGCGCCGTGCAACGCGGAATCCGCATGGGCGACGGCGACCTGGATTTCGTCGCGGGCCTGGTCCGGTGTCTCGGCCATGGCGCTGAACGTCAGCACGCCACGCACCGGGTCGGCGACGACCTGGACGTTGGACCCGGTTTCCTCGAGCAGTATCGCGAACGTGTAGAGCTGTTCGATCCTGGAGCGGACGTCCAAAGCGTAGGAGTACCAACCGTCAATCGGCCCGGCCGGAACCAGCGTCACCGCCTGACTGGCGGTGACGACCATGGAACCGGTCGCCCATAGGCAGCCCAGAGACGCCGTGGTTCCCACCAGCCCGGCCGCGCTCCAGGCGATGACGCCACGAGCCAGTCTGCGTAAGGGCTCGGCCGGCACGGGCCAGATGGGAACCACCCCGGCCGCGAGTGCCAGAACCACTCCGAAAGTCCGGAAATAGGCCAAATGCAGCCCGATGCTGCCCACCGACCACGCTACGATTGCCGCACATACCGCAGCCGCGAGGATCCGATCCCGCGGATGCGGGCAGGCCATGACTCCGAGCACGGCCACCATGATGAATCCGATTACCACCACTGCCCAGCCGAGCAGACCGACGACGCCGGACTCTGCGGCAAGCTCAGCATAAAGGTTGTGCGGGGCGTTCGTCGGTTCCCGGACCGCGATGGCGACGCGGCCGGCGAACTGGATCACCTGTTCCGGAAAGGTCGCCGGGCCGAATCCGAACACCGGGCGTTCGCCGAACATCGCCCACGCCTCCTGCTGGGCGGCGAGCCGCCCCAGGACCGACGGGTCGACGTTGCTGTGCTCTTTAGCCCGCAGAACATCATCGAGGGCGGCCACCAGCCGGTTGCCGATGCCGGGTACCAGAAAAACCGCCAGTCCCGCAGGCAGCATCAGCAGGCTCCATCGCCGCACCGGCCGTTCGGCAGCCGCGAACCACACGAGTATCGCCGCACCGGCAGCCAAAAACGTTCCGCGGGACTGCGTCAGATAGGTGCCGGCGAGAAGGATCAGCAGCACCGCCACCCACGCCGCGATGGCCGGCGGCCGCCGGAAGCGCAGCGCCCGTGTCAACAGCGCGGCGGACATCGGCAATCCCATCACCAGATGCCGGCCCCAGAAATTGGAGTCAGGGAGGGGGCCTCCGTAGCGCAGGGTGGTGATCCCCTCCCCCGATGCCGTCGTCACCGTCGACAGTCCTCCGAAGGATGCAGTACCGCCGAAGAAAACCTCGTCGATCACGGTGAGGGCAGATATGGCAGCCAGCGTGACCACGATGACGGTGGCCACCGTCCAGGGCCGCCCGGTGATCTGGACCAACGCCAACACCACCACGATGAACACGCAGTCCACGGTCAGGCGGTACATGCCCGCAAAGGATGCCCCTGGGTCGACGCTTCCTATCGTCGCAACCAGCTGGGTGGCCAGGAAGACGGCCAAAAAACCGCAGCAGAGGACGGTCCACGAGTTGAGCCGCCCCCTAGCGTGTGGATCACGCAACGCCAGCGCGACGGCCAGCACCCCCAGCATGAGCGAGGCCGGGAAAATGGGGAGTCCGCTGCGCGCCCCGACCAGCCCGGACAAATTGGTGAACTCGACGACTACCATGATCGACAGCGCCAGCAGGGGCCGCCTCGCCGCGACAACGAGCGCAATCATTCCGATCGGCGCGAGGACCAGCAGCAGTGGGCTGCGTGATCCCAGCATCGTCAGCGCCCCGAATTCGGCGATCCCCCCGACGACGACGAGCATCGCAAGCTCGCGCGACCGTGCTCGGGGCGGATCGGTCACGGGTGCGCTTGGGTGGCAGCGCCGTCTCTATCGGCGTCGGGCAGGAGGGCCCCCGGGGAGAAGTCAGCGAGCCGCCGGCCGTATCGCCGGCGTGCAACGAACCACCCGACGCCCGCGCCTACCAATAGGCCCCCGAGCCCTCCGGCCGCCCCGACCTGCATCGGGCCGGGTGTGGCCTCTGGATAGGCACTGTTCTTGGGCGGCCACAGCACCTTCACGAAGTACGGGGCGGCCAATGAACTCACCTCGGGGGTGGCGGTGACGAGGACGCTGTTCAGCGCCGCCTCCGCGGCGGCGGCCGAGTTGGCTGTCACCGTGACCGTTAGCATCGTGGTTTCGGGCACCGCCGCCGCCATGAGGGTCAGTTCGCCGATCGGAACCTTGGCGGCATCGGCTGCCGGTGTCAGCCAGCGCGCGTCGTTGTATACGATGGCAGCGGTCCGGGTGATCTGCCCTCGGGTGAGGACCTCCCAGAAGTTCGAGGCTTCGACCGTAGTCAGGTCGGGCCCTGGGAGGAATGCGACGTTTGCTGAAGCCACAAATCGACTGGGTTTCGGCGCGGCGAGCACGCCGAGCACCGCTCCAAGGACGGCACCGATCACCGCAACGACCACTATGGTGATTCGACGCTTGGTCATGATCCCTCTTTCGCCGTCGTCGATGTCGGCGCCCCGGAGGAAAACAGTCGGCGCCGGATCACGCCGTACGCCGACTTGGCGAGCGCCGGTGCAGTGAATCGTAGTACGGCGCAGTATGTGCATAGACCGACGCCAATCAGGACCGCGAGTTCGGCCGGTGCCGCCCAACTGTCCATCCACCAGCCCAATCCCAACAAAACAAGGCCCATCGGCGCCGCGGCGGCCGCGGGGCGCAGCAGTGCACCGGCAACAGCAGCCCACCGAGTACCCGTCAGGCCGTGCAGCACCGCCATACGCACCGCGAAGTGCAGCAACTCGACCCCTAACAGTGCCCAGGCGACCATCAGTGCGCTGTGCCCTGCGGCCCACCAGATGGGGCCGACGAGAACGACGAGCTTTCCAGCGTTTATCGCCGTCAGCAAACCCGGGCGACCGAGCGCCTTAAAGACGTCCCCGGCGTGGAAGGAAGCCGAGTACACCGCAGTGTAGATGGCCAGAACCGACAGGATGGGGGCCGAGGCAGCGTAGTCACCGCCGTAGAGGGTCTCCACCAACGGACCCGCCGCGACTGCAAGGCCGATGCCAAGAGGGGCCGTCAGAGCGAACACGACGGTCAGCGCCTGCATGTAGTGCGCGGTCAGTGAGTCGCGGTCGCTCTGTAGCTGAGACAACGCACTGAACAGCACCTCGCTGACCACCACGCACAGATTGAGCACCAATAGTTCGGGAATCCGGTATGCCAGCGTGTACAACCCAAGGTCCGTGGCTCCTAGACGCTCACCGATTGCAAGGTAGTCGACGTTGTAGATGGCATAGGCCAACAGCGTGACAGCGGTTACCGGCAACCCGAAACGAACGAGTTCGCGTGACACCGTGCCATCGAAAGCGAACGCCGGGCGGGTGTGGGCCACCGCCCAGTAGAGGACCGTCATGATCACAACGGCGGCCAATTGGCCGTAAGCGAGGCTCCAGACGCCGAATCCCGCGGCGGCGAGTCCGATGGTCAGGCCAGCCTTGACTACCGCTCCGGCGAATTCCGGTACCAGCCGGGCCGAGAAGTTCATCGACCGTCGCAACCACGCCGCCGGAATGGTGCTCAGCGCGGAGATCGCCAAACTTATCGCAAGAACCCTGATCAGCCCGGTGAGCTCGGCGTGGCCGAGAGCGCTCGCGGCCGGACCGGCAGCGGCGGCCAGCGCGCCGCTGGCCAGAAGCCCGAATAGTACGGATAGCGTCAGGCCCGTCGGCGCGAGCAGGCGCCAGTCCCGCTGGTTCTGTACCAGGGCGGCTGCGACGCCCAGATCCTTGACATAGTCAAACAGGTTGACCACCAATACCGCCAACGCGAAGATGCCGAATTCGGTGGGAGTCAGCATCCTCGCGACGACTACGGTCATCAGCAGCGTCGAACTCTTACTCAACGCGAAGATCAGGTAGTTCCATATAGTCTGCCGGCCAGTCGAGGGTGTTGAAAC
This sequence comes from Mycobacterium pinniadriaticum, assembly GCF_026242045.1. Lineage (GTDB taxonomy): Bacteria > Actinomycetota > Actinomycetes > Mycobacteriales > Mycobacteriaceae > Mycobacterium > Mycobacterium pinniadriaticum. The sequence continues at coordinate 92,538 of NZ_JAPJDO010000020.1, read as the reverse complement.
GGACCCGTCCCCGCCAGAACCGGCTGTTGCGGGCCCGTCCCTCGGCTCCGACCCTGTCACAACACACCCCCAGCGAATGGCGCGACGTCGCGCTTCCAGGCCTGCTCCTTCCGGAGAAGGTACAGGCCCGCCTTTCAATCCGGACGCTGCCGGGGCCGGCGATCTTCCTCCGCGTCGTGAAAAACCCGTGCGAGGATGTCGCGGTGTCGGTTGCGCTGATCAGTGCCGTGGACCCGTACCCCACCGATGCCGGCAAGAAGGTCGTCCTCGCCGGATTCCTCGACTACTTCGCCGACCGAAACGGTCCCAGCAACGTGCACTACATCAAGATCGGAAAGCCACCGCCCGGGGAGTTCCCGGTCACGCTGCACTGTGTGCCGGGCCCCAGCAGCGCACACATCCTGAGAAACGTCGTCACCAAGGTGATCACCGGGCGGGCCAGCATGCAGGAGGCATTCTTGGGCTCCCGGGACACGCGAGCTGCCGTGCACCGCGTTCTCGATGACATCAAACCTCGCCTTCAGGTCTATGACACGGTCCGGATGGCGCAGTACGTACCCCATGGGGTCGCACGGCACCAGATCTGCTATCTCGACGACCTCTTCTCGGAACGCTATGACCGGATGCTGAAAGCCGCGGCGCTCTATCCCGAACTCGAGGTCAGCCCGCTCGGCAACTTCGCCGAACACGTTCCGCACTGGCTGCACCCACTGGCCACCCATCGCAAGAGCCAGTCGGCGCTGCTTCGCCTCGAGCGGGCGGCCATCGCGCGAAGCGAGAACAGGGTGGCCACCACCTTCGGACGTTGCCTGCTAATCAACGATGAGGAGGCCGACAAGCTGAGCCGGCGCACCGGAGTGCCGGTTGGCCGGGTGCAGAGCCTGCCTCCCCTGGTCAACGTCCCCACTTCCGCCAGAAGGCGGTACCAGGGGGTGCCGGTGTTCGTCTTCATCGGGCTCCTGTCGTTGCCGCATAACGACGATGGGTTGAAGTCCTTCCTGCGGGATGTGTGGCCGCTGGTGCTCGATCAGCTGCCCGATGCCCGGCTTCGGGTGATCGGCCGCGACGCACGGCAGACGCTGCTCGCACAGGCGGCCGAATTGGCCGACAGTGTCACCGTTGAGGGCTACGTTCCCGATCTGGACGGAGTGCTCAACGAGGCGGTCGCACTCGTCAACCCGCTTCGCTTCGGTTCCGGTATCAAGCTCAAGGTGTTCGAGGCGCTCGGGCGGTCGGTGCCGGTGGTCTCAAGCCGAATCGGCGCCGAAGGTATCGCCAGCGGGCCGGGAACCGGCATCCTGGTCGCCGACGACCCCGCCGAAACCGCGGACCTGCTCTGTTCCCTGACCTCTCCGGCCCGCAACGCGGAGGTTTCCCGCGAGGCCGGGGACCACTTTCTTCGGACCTACTCTCGCCAGGCGGTGTTCGAGGCTTACGACGACGCTTTCGCGCCCCCGCTTTGAGCCGGTCGGAGAGGGACGCCGGTGCAGCGGTTGACCTCAGGACCGGGTCGCCCCGGTCGTTATCACCCATTCCGACGATGCAGAGACCGCGATGCGGATGGCTGAGAAGCCGTGGCGCCCGTCCGCGGACGCCGCGGGACCCCAACCGGTCACCAAACGGCAGGTGGGCGCCGTCGCCGTGGCCGTACACGGACTCGAGGCGATGACCACCGAGGCTCGGCGCCGACATGGCGGTGACGCTGCTCGTTGCGGGACCGGTAAACGGTGCTGCTCGAATTGAACACGCCGTGACCAGGCGTGAACAGACCGTTTCAGCCCTATTCGGACTGCGGTCCGATGACTATGCTTCACAGCCATGGCACAGAAACTGGATGCCCGCCTCGACGCCTACTCCTCCCCCGTTCTCGGCCTGTTCCGGATCGTCATCGGCTTCCTGTTCGCCATCCACGGCACAGTCAAGCTGTTCGCCTGGCCCATCGCCCAGGGTGGTGGCCCCGTCCCTGTCGGCACCTGGCCGTACTGGTGGGCCGGACTGATCGAACTCGTCGTCGGCGTGCTGGTGATGGTCGGATTCTTCACCCGGATCGCCGCACTCATCGGATCCGGCCAGATGGCCTACGCCTACTTCACCGAGCACCAGCCGAAAGCCCTGTGGCCCATCGAAAACGGCGGGGAAATGGCCGTGATGTACTGCTTTTCGTTCTTCCTCATCGCGTTCGCCGGGGCCGGCGCTTTCGCCCTGCAGGGTGCGGTGCGGCGCTAGGCGTCCAGCGCCAAGTCCTTGCGGAATCGCCGCATTCCGTCGATCTTGTCGGCCAGCGACGCGTCCGGTCCGGAGTAGAACATCCACGGCATCGTCACGATGCCGGTGATACCGGCGGCGGCGGCCCGCTCGTAGTGCGGGATCGTGAACGCATCGGTGAGCGGCGTGAGGATCTCGAAACCGTCCATGGTCAGGCCATTCTCAGCGCGCAGTTCACGCAGCTTGTCGACGCGGAGAATGGCCTGGTCGAGGCTGATCAAGTCGCCGATCCAGCCGTCCAGGCGGGCCGCTCGTCGCAACGCGATATCCGACAATCCCCCGCTGTAGACCGGGATGTGCGGCGGCGTCGGGGTCATCTCCAGCCGGGGGGTCTGGTAGAACTCACCGTCGAACTCCGTCCAGCCCGGCTGCCACAGCGCGCGCATCAACTCGATCATCTCGTCGGTGCGTTTGCCGCGTTTGGCGAACTGCTGGCCCATCAGCGTGAACTCTTCTTCACACCATCCCACGCCGATCCCGAGTTCCACCCGGCCATCGGCCAGATATGCGGCGGTGCCAATCGATTTGGCCGCGGAGTACGGATCGCGCATAGCCGGGATGTACACCGTCGTCACGAACTTCAACCGCTCCGTGGCCTGCGCGAGCGCACCGACGAGCACCCACGGATCGGGCCAGTCGGTGAACGGTTGCCAGCGCCGCTCGCCGTTCTTCGTGTAGGGATAAGGGGTTTCCAGGGTTTCGAGGTTCACCACGTGGTCGGGGATGCCGAGCCCGTCGTAACCCAGGTCGTCGGCGGCCCTGGCGATCTCGATGATATCCCTGGTCTCCAGGAATGCGACGCTGACATAGAACTTCAACTTCATCAGGTCACGACCCCCGAGTCGCTTCGCTCCTGCCCGCCGCTCTCCCTGGCCCACGCCGGCATGATGAACACTCCTTCTGCTTCGACGGTCTTACCCTGAGCGTCACCGAGAAATCCACGCGCGTACGTCTTGTAGCCTTCACTGCGCTCGACCCACGCTTCGCCGCGCAACGGCCCCAACGGTGTGCCGCGCAGGTACTTCAGCGTGATCGTGCCGGTGAACTTGGGCTTGCTGAGCTGGCGGGTCGCGACCTCACCGAGGAGCTGGTCGAGCAGCAGTGCGCAGATGCCGCCGTGGACCAGACCGGGTGGCCCCTCGTAGACCGGTCCGAGCGTGAACTCCGTCCAGACCCGGCCATCCTCATGATGGGTCGTCATCGGCGGCGCCAGCGGGTTATGGCTTCCCACAGCGGGATTGCGCCACACTACGGGCAGGCCCGTCTCGGCATGCCGCAGTGTCCGCGGCCGGTCAGTGGGGGTGCGCTCCAACATCTCGCTCACCGAGTCGATCGCCTGGCGCGCCGCAAGGATCGTGTCTGCGTCGGCTCCGCTGTGCAGGCTGGCGTCGATCAGCCGGCGCACGGCCTCCGCCAACGGCTCATGCAACGCCTTGATCCGGTCATGCTCGTCGGCGCTGATGACGCCCCAGTCGAAGTCCATCGCGCCTAACTTCCGAATGCCTTGAGTACCACAGCTTTCGCCCGGCGGGTCACGCGCAGATAATTGTCCAGGAACTCCCCGCCGTCATCGCTGTGCCAGCCCGCGGCCACGGCGACCGCGTTCAGTTGACGGCCGGGGCCGGGCAACTGGTCAGTGGGCTTTCCGCGCACCAGTACCAGCGCGTTGCGTGCACGGGTCGCCGTCAGCCAGGCCTGACGCAGCAGGTCCACCTCGTCCTCGGCCAGCAGTTCGGCAGCGCCGATGGCATCCAGCGTCTCCAGCGTCGAGGTGTTGTGCAGCGCGGGGACCTTATGCGCATAACGCAGTTGGAGCAGCTGTACGGTCCACTCCACGTCTGCCAATCCACCGCGACCGAGCTTGGTGTGGGTATTCGGATCGGCGCCGCGGGGCAACCGCTCGGCATCCACCCTGGCCTTGATCCGCCGGATCTCGTGCACCGCATCGGCGGACACCCCGCCGGCCGGGTAGCGCGTCTTGTCCACCATCAGCAGGAAGCGGCGACCGAGGTCCAGGTCGCCGGCGACCCGGTGGGCCCGCAACAACGCCTGGATCTCCCACGCCTGCGCCCACTGTGCGTAGTACGCCGCGTAGGAAGCCAGGGTGCGCACCAGCGGACCCTGGCGGCCCTCCGGCCGCAGATTGGCGTCGACCTCCAAAGGCGGGTCGGCACTCGGTGTTCCGAGCAGGGTACGCACCTGCTCGGCGACCGTCACCGACCATTTCACGGCACGCGCGTCCTCCACGCCGGGGGTGGGTTCGCAGACGAACATGACATCGGCATCCGAGCCGTAGCCCAACTCCCCGCCGCCGAGGCGGCCCATGCCGATCACCGCGAGCTTGGCCGGTGCCACCCCGTCGTCAGGAGTGTTCGCACGGATCACCGCGTCCAGCGCCGACTGCAGCACCGCCACCCAGACCGAGGTCAGCGCGCCACACACCTCGCGGACCTCCAGCATGCCCAGCAGATCCGCGGATGCCACCCGGGCCAGCTCCCGGCGACGCAGGGTCCGCGCGGCCGCGATCGCCCGCACCGGATCGGGATGACGTCCGGCCGAGGCGATCAGCGCCCGGGCCACCCCGTGGTGCTCGATGTCGAGCAGCTTGGGCCCGCCGGGGCCGTCGGCGTACTGCTGGATGACCTCCGGAGCCCGCATCAACAGCTCGGGCACGTAGGCCGAGGTACCCAACACGTGCATGAGCCGTTTGGCGACCGCGCTCTCATCGCGCAAAGTGCTCAGATACCAACGTTGTTCGGACAGGGCCTCACTGACCCGCCGGTAGGCCAGCAGGCCGATGTCCGGGTCGGGCGTGTCCGACAGCCAGTCCAGCAGACGAGGCAACAGCACCGATTGCACCCGGCCGCGACGGCCGCTCTGGTTGACCAGCGCGCTCAGATGCGTCAGTGCGCTCTGCGGGCCCTCGTAGCCCAGCGCCGCGAGCTGCCGCTCGGCGGCGGCCGGCGTCATCCCGGGCGTCAGCCCCACGGACGGGCCGACCGATTCGAGCAGCGGCTGGTAGAAGAGTTTGGCGTGCAGGCGCGACACTCGCAGGTTCTGGCGTTTGATCTCTTCCCGGAGTACACCCAGCGCGTCGTGGGTACCGTCGGGACGGATATGCGCCGCCCGGGCCAGCCAGCGCAGCGCCTCCTCGTCGTCGGCCGCCGGTAGCAGGTGCGTTCTCTTCAGACGCTGCAATTGCAGCCGATGTTCGAGTAGCCGCAGGAACTCATACGATGCGGTCAGGTTGGCGGCGTCGTCGCGTCCGACATAACCACCGGAGCCCAGCGCTGCCAACGCGTCGACCGTCGACGGCACCTGCAGCGACGGGTCGGTGCGGCCGTGCACCAACTGCAGAAGCTGAACGGCGAATTCGACGTCGCGCAGCCCCCCGGTGCCGAGCTTGATCTCGCGATCGCGCACGTCGGCGGGCACCAGCGCTTCCACCCGGCGGCGCATGGCCTGGACCTCGGGCACGAAATCCTCACGCTCGCAAGCGGTCCAGACCATCGGCTTCAGCGCGTCGATGTACTGCTCCCCCAGTTCGGCGTCCCCAACCGCCGGTCTGGCTTTCAACAGTGCCTGGAATTCCCACGTCTTGGCCCACCTCTGGTAGTAGGCGACGTGCGAGTCCAAGGTGCGAACCAGGGCACCCTGCTTACCTTCGGGCCGCAGCGCGGCGTCCACTTCGAAGAAGGTGTCGGATGCCAGCCGCATCATCTCCCCGGCCACCCGGGTGGTCACCGAGTCGGCGTTCTCACCGACGAAGATGACGTCCACGTCACTGACGTAGTTCAGTTCGCGCGCACCACATTTGCCCATCGCGATGACGGCGAGGCGGGGCGCCGGCGCGCCGTCCTTGCACACCGTCGCCACGGCGATTTTCAGCGCGGCGTCCAGCGCCGCATCGGCGATGTCCGACAGGTGTTCGCCGACGGTGGAGAACGCCGGCACCGGTTCGTTCTCCACCGCGGGCGCCAGGTCGAGCCCGGCCAGGATCAGCACCTGGTCGCGGTACAGCGCGCGCAACCTCGGCATGATCGTCGCTGGGGCGGTGCCGAATTCGGCGATTCGGTCATCGAACAGACGGCGCAGCGCGGCGGCATCGGGGAGCGTCACGGCGCCTTCGAGCAGATGCCACGACTGCGGGTTGGCCACCAGGTGGTCCCCCAGCGCCAGCGACGATCCGATCACCGCGAACAGCCGGCCGCGTAGGCCGCGATCCTTGAGAAGTGCCGCGTTCAGCTGCTGCCAGTCACCGTCCAGCGCATCCGCCAGACGGGTCATCGTGTGCAGCGCCAGGTCGGCGTCGGGAGCCCGCGACAACGACCACAACAGCTCGACGTGGGCATCGGTGTCCCAGCCCAGCCCGGTCAGATCGGCGGCTGCGGTGGGTTCGACCAGACCGAGTCGACCCACGCTCGGCACGCGTGGACGCTGTGTCGCCGGTTTTGCCACGTGCACGACGGTAGCGCACGCCGTTAGAGGGGTCGGCTAGAGAGACAGATACTGCTTCAACTCGTAGGGCGTGACGTTGCTGCGGTACTCCTCCCACTCCGCGCGCTTGTTGCGCAGGAAGTAGTCGAAGACATGCTCGCCGAGCGCCTCGGCGACGAGCTCGGAGCTCTCCATCTCCGCCAGGGCGATGCCCAGGCTGCCCGGCAGCTCGCGGTAGCCCATCGCGCGGCGCTCCTCGGGGGTCAGCATCCACACGTTGTCCTCGGCCTGCGGGCCCAGCACATAGTTCTTCTCGATACCGCGCAGCCCGGCGGCCAGCAGCACCGCGAACGTCAGATAGGGGTTGCAGGCCGAATCGGGGCTGCGCACCTCGATGCGCCGCGAGGAAGCCTTGCGCGGGGTGTACATCGGCACCCGCACCAGCGCCGAGCGGTTGGCCGCACCCCACGACGCCGCCGTCGGGGCCTCGCCGCCGTGCACCAGGCGCTTGTAGGAGTTGACCCACTGGTTGGTGATCGCGCTGATCTCACTGGCGTGCTCCAGGATGCCCGCGATGAACGACTTCGCGACGTCGGAGAGCTGCAGCGGGTCGTCGGGGCTGTGGAAGGCGTTGTTCTCGCCCTCGAACAGGCTCATGTGGGTGTGCATCGCCGAGCCGGGATATTCGGCGAACGGCTTGGGCATGAACGACGCCCGCACCCCCTCACCGAGGGCGACCTCCTTGACGACGTAGCGGAATGTCATCACATTGTCGGCCATGGACAGGGCATCCGCATAACGCAGGTCGATCTCCTGCTGACCGGGCGCGCCCTCGTGGTGGCTGAATTCCACCGAGATGCCCATCTGTTCCAGCGCGTCGATCGCGTGCCGGCGGAAGTTGGGTGCCGAATCGTGCACGGCCTGGTCGAAGTAGCCGCCGTTGTCGGCCGGTACCGGCACCGAGCCGTCGTAGGGGCCGGGCTCGAGCAGGAAGAACTCGATCTCGGGGTGCACGTAGCAGGAGAACCCGAGGTCACTGGCCTTGGCGAGCTGGCGACGCAGGACGTGTCGACTGTCGGCCCACGACGGGGAGCCGTCGGGCATCGTGATGTCGCAGAACATCCGCGCCGAGTGATGCTGGCCCGCGCTGGTGGTCCACGGCAGCACCTGGAAGGTCGACGGGTCCGGGCGGGCGACGGTGTCGGATTCGAAGACACGCGCGAACCCCTCGATCGAGGAGCCGTCGAAGCCGATCCCCTCTTCGAAAGCACCCTCCAGTTCGGCGGGTGCGATCGCCACGGATTTGAGAAAGCCGAGCACGTCGGTGAACCACAGTCGGACGAAGCGGATATCCCGTTCTTCAAGCGTGCGCAGCACGAATTCCTTCTGACGGTCCATGACCGCGAGCGTAGGCACCGGCTGTTAATTCCGTGTTACGCGAGCGGTAAAAGCCGCATCGTCAGGCCGATTGCCGACTTTGTCCAGATACTGAGCCGATGAAGGCGGTTATCCCTATTCTTCTCATCGCGGGCATCGTCATCGTCGCAATGGGCATCTACATCCACCAACTCCGTAAGGAGCTTCGCGGCGTGAAGGATCCCCTCCTGTTCCTGTCGGCCAAGGAGCGCAGGGCATACGCCCGCGAATTGCTCCGGCGCGAGCAGGAGCGCTACGAAGCCGAGCGTCAAGAAAGACTGAACGAGATCATCTGGAACCGAGGAACGGAAGACAGTTGAAGAGTCGGATAATCGCCATCGGCGGCGTGGTCGCGGTGCTCGTGGTGGGCGGGATCGTCCTAAGCGGCTGCAGCACGCAGGTCGGGGCCGGAACAACCGCCGTCAAGGTGGACGACTACTTCATGATTCCCACCGACCCGAAGGTGGAGGGCTGTATCAACCCGGAAACCTCGGAGTTCAACCCGCCCGGCGGATTCACCGCCTATCTCTACCCGTCGCGACAGATCAGCTGGGATGCCCTCGACGCCCCGGACGCCGAAGCACCGGCCACCATCGTCGTGTCGAATGCGTCGGCTCCCGCCGAGCTGAAGGTCCCGGTCTCGGTCACCTTCGATCTGACCACCGACTGCCAGAGGCTGATGAACTTCCACCGTGATTTCGGCACGAAGTACCAGGGCTGGCTCAACAGCGACGGAACAGTGTCGCAGGGCTGGAAGAACCTGCTTCGCTACGTCGTTGGTCAGCCCTTGCAGAACACTCTGGTGTCGGTGGCCCAGAAGTACACCTGGCGGCAGATCTGGAACGACGAGAAGGTGCGCATCGAATTCCAGAACGCGCTGCGCGACAACCTGCCGCAGGCCACCAGGAACCGCACCAACGGCGAGGAGTACTTCACCAACTTCCAGGTGACCGTCATGAAGCCCGATCCGGTGGACCCGAACCTGAAAGCCGCGATCACCGCCGAGCAACAGGCCATCGCCGATGCGAACGCGGTCAAAGCCAAGGGCATCGCCGACGCGGAAGCCGCCAAGGCCAAGGCCGATGCCGACGTGACGGCGGCCCGCGCCCAGACCGAACTGGCCCATCAGCAGGCCCTGCAGAAGCAGGCCGAGATCGCCGGATACCCGTCAGTCGACGATTATCTGAAGGCCAAGGCCATCGAGGCGGGCCAGAACCCCTACCAGCCCACCTATGTGGTCCCGCAGGCGGGCTGAATTCAGCAGTGAAGGTTCACTGGCGGCGTCAGGTTGATGAAGTAGTTCATGATCGCCAAGTCGATGCATTCGTCTCCGTTGAATACGACCGTGTGCTGGGTGCCGTCGTAGGTGACCAGCGGCGCACCCAGTTCGCGCGCGAGGCCGACACCTGCCTCGTACGGGGTGGCCGGGTCGTGTGTGGTCGACACGACCACCACACTGCCCGGCGGAGCCGGGGGTGCCGGGTGCGGCTCCGACGTGGGCGGCACCGGCCAGAAGGCACACAGATCGCGCGGCGCGAACCCGGTGAACTGCCCGTAGGCCTGGAACGGGGCGAGTTCGCGGGTGCGCCGATCGATCTCGGCCCACACCGCGGGGTCGGTGGGAGTCGGGGCGTCCACGCAGCGGACCGCGTTGAACGCGTCCTGCCCGTTGTTGTAGTGCCCGTAGAGATTGCGACCCTCGTATTCGTCGGCGAGCATCAACAGGTCACCGGCGTCGGTCTGGCGTTGTAGGCCCAGCAGGCCACTGGTGAGGAACTTCCAGTACTGCGGCGTGTAGAGCGCATTGAACGTGCCGGTGATCGCGTCGGTGTAGCTCAAGCCGCGCGGATCGGACGTCGGGCCGGGATTGGTCACCAGCGGATCGACCAATTGATGGAAGCGGTCGACCCAGTGCGCGGGGTCGGTTCCCAACGGGCAGCCGGCCGATTTCGCACAGTCGGCCGCGTAGTCGTTGAACACCACCTGGAAGCCGTCCATCTGCTGGATGATCGAGTCCACGGTGTCCTGCGCGGGGTCGATCGCCCCGTCGAGCACCATCGCACGGACCCGGTTGGCGAATTTCTCCAGATACGCGGTGCCCAGCTCGGTGCCGTAGCTGAACCCCAGATAATTGATCTTGTCGTCGCCGAGCACCTGGCGAATGGTGTCCATATCCTTTGCGGCCGAATCGGTTCCGAGCCCGGCCAGGAACGCGGTACCCATCTTGTCGGCGCATTCCTTGGCGTAGTCACGGTTGATCTGCTCGATCGCGGCCACCCCGGCAGGGCTGTAGTCGACCATCGGATCGCGCCGCCACGCATCGAACTCGGCATCGGTGCGGCAGCGCACCTCCGGCGTCGAGTAGCCGACCCCGCGCGGGTCGAACCCGACGATGTCGAAGTGTTCGGCGATCGGGCTACCGGCCAACGCATAGCCCATCCCGGCGGCGGCATCGACCGCCGAGGCGCCGGGCCCGCCGGGGTTGATGAACAGGGCGCCGATCCGCTCACCGCTGGCAGGGATCTTGATGACAGCCAGCTGCGCTTGCGGCCCAGCGGGATCCGCGTCGCTGATCGGCACCGGCACGGCAGCGCACTGCGCGGTCCGGAGGGCGTCGGCGTCGTCGCCGAGGAATCGCTGACAGCTCCCCCAGGTGACCTGAGGCGCCGACGTCTGTCCCGGCTCGGGGGTGGGCGCGGCAGCGGCCGGCGGGGCCATCACACCGACGGCCAGTGACACACAGACGGAAGTGACAAACACAGCCGAGCCGATTCGACCCGTGTGTTTCATGGCAGCCATCGTCGCATGTGAGCGCACCGACCGCGGCAAGGCTTCGGTCACACTCCGATCTCAGATCCGACGGAGATCGGTAACGAATGTTGACGCGGGCGTAGAAGTGTTGGGGCGTCGGATATTTGACGTCAGCAGGTCGCGCCGGGCGGCGGCAGCTTCAGGTCGACCAGATACGCGGCGGCATAATTGTCGACGCAGGTGTTGCCCTGGAAGACAACCGTGTGCTGAGTTCCGTTGAACGTCAGCAACGCTCCACCGAGCTGCTTGGCCAGATCCACGCCCGCTTGATACGGCGTCGCCGGATCGTTGGTCGTCGACACCACCAACACCGGTGGCAGTCCCGGCGCATTGGCCGCGTGCGGGGTACTGGTCGGCGGCACCGGCCAGAAGGCGCAGGTGCTCAGCGGCGCGTGCCCGGTGAATTCGCCGTAGCTCATGAACGGCGCCACCTCACGCATCTTCTTGTCTTCCTCGATCACCTTCTGGCGGTCGGTGATCGCCGGCTGGTCCACGCAGTTCACCGCGATACGTGCGTCGGTGGCGTTGGTGTAGTGGCCTTGCGCGTCGCGACGCATGTACATGTCGGCCAGGGCCAGCATGGTGTCACCGCGGCCGTCGGTCATCTCGGTCAGGGCCCGCGTCAGGTGTCGCCACAGGTTCGGCGAGTACAGCGCCATGATCGTGCCGATGATGGCGTCGCTGTAGCCGAGTCCGCGCGGGTCGGTGGTCGGCAGCGGTTTGTCGACCAGCGGGTCGACCAGGTTGCGATAGACGTCGACGGCCTTGGCGGGGTCGGTGCCCAGCGGACAGCTGGGATCCTTGGCACAGTCGGCCGCGTAGTCGTTGAAGGCCTGCTGGAATGCCGCGGCCTGGTCGATGTCGGCCTGGATCGGATCGGCATTGGGGTCGACGGCGCCGTCGAGGATCATCGCCCGCACCTTGTCCGGGTACTCCTCGGCGTACTCCGCGCCGATCCGGGTGCCGTACGAGTAGCCGAGGTAGGTCAGCTTGTCGTCGCCGACGGCGGCCCGCAGTGCGTCGAGGTCCTTGGCGACGCTGGCGGTGCCGACGTTTTCCAGGAACTCCTTGCCCATCTTGTCGACGCAGCGCTGGACGAAGGCCTTGGTCTCGTTCTCGATGTGCTGGACGCCCTTGGGGCTGTAATCGACCTGCGGATCGGCGCGCAGCCGATCGTTGTCGGCATCGGAGTTGCACCACAGCGCCGGGGTGGACGAACCCACCCCGCGCGGATCGAAGCCGACCAGGTCAAAGCGCTGCCGCACCTCGTCCGGCAGGTTCTCCACAATGCTGGCGGCGGCCTCGATCCCCGATTCGCCCGGCCCGCCGGGATTGATGATCAGCGAGCCGATCTTCTGCCCCGTCGCCGGGAACCGGATCAAGGCGAGGTCGGCGACGTCGCCGTCCGGGTTGGCGTAGTCGACGGGAACGGCGATCTTGCCGCACTGCGCGCTGGCCGGGATCGGCAGGGCGTTGCCGCCTCCGCCACCGGCCAGCCGGCATGGACCCCACTGCGTCGGCCGCCCGACCTGGGGCCCGGCGAGCACAGCGGTTCCCCCCACCGTGGTGCTGCAGCCCGCGCTCGCGACGAGCGCGGCCACGGCGGAAAGCACCAGGGCCGTACGGACAGCGCGGGGTCGGTGGTTGAGCCTCATGGCAAACATGCTGCCATGCTCGGCGCGGACACCTCGGAAACCGACCCGCCGGGGGCGGTTATTTGGTGGCGTCGAGCAGTTCCTTCATGCCGACGGCGAAGTCGTCGGCCAGATCCCACAGATCCGGCAGCAGTTCCGGGCATCCGATGATCCCGACGTCGAGCTTCCCGTTCAGCGACATCACGGTGATGTTGAGACCAGACCCGTGGAAGATCGGCCCCAGCGGATACATCGCGGTCACCTCGGCGCCCAGGAAGTACAGCGGGATCTGCGGACCGGGCACGTTCGAGATCACCAAGTTGTGCACCGGGCGCGCCTCGGTCAGCCGGCTGCGGGCGTACACCCGCATGGCGACACCGAAGATGGCCGGACCGGCGAACTGGCTCCAATCCTGCAGCAGGGTCGCCCCGATCGCGGAGCTGTGCGCCTTGGCAGTGGTATTCGCCGCGGCGATCGCCTTCAGCCGCTCGGCGGGATCCTCGATATTGGTCTCCAGTTTGGAGAACATCCCGGACACCTGGTTGCGGCCGGGACGATCGGAGCGGTCGTGAACCGACACCGGCACCATCGCCACCAGCGAGGTCTCCGGCAGTTCGTCGTGATCGAGCAGGTACTGCCGCAATACCCCGGCGACCAGGGCCATCACCACGTCGTTGACCTTGACCCCGAAATGGTTCTTGACGGTCTTGATGTCCTCGAGGTCGAGTTCGGCGAACGCGACGTTGCGGTGGGCGGTGATGCTGGCGTTGAACTTGGTCTGCGGTGCCGCGAACGGCGCGGCCATCGCCCGGCCGCCGACCGCGCGGCCGATGGTGTCGACGACGGTGCTGACTGTCGAGGGAATCACCTTGGTGGCCAGGTGCAGGGGCCGGGTTGCGAAGTTGCCCAGCCCGCCCAGGGCGATACGCAGCTGATTGGTGGCGCTGCCGCTCGCGGCTTCGACCGGATCCGGCGGCGGGGCGTCGGGTTCGGTGCTGCAGAGCTGCGACATCAGGTTGGCGCCGGTCACACCGTCCACGGCGGCGTGGTGAACTTTGGTGAGCACGGCCAGCCGGCCACCGTTGCGGGCATCGGTGCCGTCGACACCCTCGATGACCCACGTCTCCCACAACGGGCGGCGGCGGTCCAGGGGCAGGGAGGCCAGGTGGCCGCAGATCTCGCCCAGCTCGACCCGCCCGCCGGGCGCGGGCAGCCCGATGCGGTGCAGGTGCCGGTCGATGTCGAAGTGCTCGTCTTCGACCCACACCGGATGGTCGAGGTTGAGGAAGCTGTTCGCGAGCCGTTCGCGGAAGCTCGGGATCGCCTTGACCCGCAAGGCCAGTTCGTCGCGCAGCCGCTCGAAGGTATAGCCGCCCGGGATCGTGGAGGCGTCGAGCTCCAGAATCGAACACACATGCAGTGGCTGTGAAGGGGTTTCGAGATACAGGAAGCTGGCGTCGAGTCCGCTGAGCCGCTGCAGGTGTTGCACCATGCCGCCGATCGTATGACGGCACCCGTGTGACAGGTGTGAGAAAGTCCACTTCACTGGGCGTTCACCTTTGCGGTGTCGCGGTGGCACACTTGAAAACGTCAGACGAACCCGGGGACCCGGATGGGCCACGAGGATCGACAGAGACGAAATACTAGGGACAACGATGTCTGAACAGACTGTCTACGGCGGCGCCGGCGTGCCGCCGGTGTCACGCACCAAGGTCCGCACCCACCACCTGCTGAAGTGGAAGTCCGAAGGCCACAAGTGGGCCATGCTCACGGTCTACGACTACTCGACCGCCCGGGCCTTCGACGAGGCCGGGATTCCGGTGCTTTTGGTCGGCGACTCCGCCGCCAACGTCGTCTACGGCTACGACACCACCGTGCCGATCTCGGTCGACGAACTGATTCCCCTGGTCCGGGGGGTGGTGCGCGGCGCCGAGCACGCGCTGGTGGTGGCCGACCTCCCGTTCGGCAGTTATGAGGAGAGCCCGCGCCAGGCGTTGGCGACGGCCACCCGGTTCATGAAGGAGACCGGCGCGCACGCGGTCAAACTCGAGGGCGGTGAGCGGGTCGCCGAGCAGATCGCGACGCTGAGTTCAGCGGGCATTCCGGTGGTCGCCCACATCGGTTTCACCCCGCAGAGCGTCAACGGCCTGGGCGGCTTCCGCGTCCAGGGCCGCGGTGACGCCGCCGAGCAAACCATTCACGACGCGATCGCGGTCCAGGAGGCCGGCGCCATCGCGGTGGTGATGGAGATGGTGCCCGCGGAACTGGCCACCCAGATCACCGGCAAGCTCACGATTCCGACCATCGGCATCGGTGCCGGACCCAATTGTGATGCGCAGGTGCTGGTCTGGCAGGACATGGCCGGGCTCACCAGTGGCAAGACCGCCAAGTTCGTCAAGCGATTCGGTGATGTCGGCGGCGAATTACGGCGTGCGGCAACGCAATACGCTGAAGAGGTAGCGACCGGCGCATTCCCGGCCGAGGAGCACAGCTTCTAGCCGAACTTCGGCGCGCGTTTGCCCAGGAACGCGGCGATCCCCTCGCGTCCGTCGGCACTGTCGGCGCACGCGGCGATCAGCCGGCCCTCGAGTTCCATCTGCTCCTCGAGCCCGCTGCCGAACGTGGCCAGCATGAGCTTCTTCACCGCACTGCTGGAACCCTTTGCCGCAGAGGCGATCTGCTCTGCAACTGCCTGAGCTCGCCCCTCGAGTTCGGCGGCGGGTACCACCTCGTTGACCAGGCCCCAGTCGGCGGCCTCGGCTGCTTTCAAGGTGCGGTTGGTCAGCATCAGCTCCTGGGTGCGGCGCACGCCGATGATCCGGGGCAGGTAGTACGAGGAGCTGCCGTCCGGGCTCAGCCCGGCTTTGGTGTAGGCCATGGTGAACGACGCGGTGTCGGCGGCCAGCACCAGATCGCCCGCGACCGCCAGGCTGAAACCGGCACCGGCGGCCACGCCGTTGACGGCGGTGATCAGCACGGCATCCATCCGGGCCAGTGTCGAGATGGCGCGGTGCAGATCGTCGGCGATCCCCTTGACGAACCGCCCCGGCCCCAGTGGCGACGCCGCCATCGCCTTGAGGTCTCCCCCGGCGCAGAAGAACCGACCGGCTCCGGTGAGCACGACGGCCTTGATCTCCGCGACGTCACAGCACGCGGCGACCTCCGCCAGCTCGCGGGTCATCACGTCGTTCATCCCGTTGGCGGCGTCAGGCCGGTCCAGCACGATCCGCGCGATCGGGCCGGCCTGCTCGAAGGACAGGGTCTGATAGGCGCTCACCGCCCGAACGTTAGCCGGTGACCGCGGGCTCCCAGCGGGCGGTCTCCAACAACTCGGCGCTGCGCTGGCGAAGGCGGCCGAAATCGCTGTGCCAGCCCAGGATGCGAAGGGCCGCGTCGGCGATCACCGCCGGCGTCTCGGGGACGCATTCCTCGTCGTCGGATCGGCGGTTGATCACCGACTCTACGAGGCGAAACGGAAGATCGTCGGCGTCGGCGATCCCGTCGCACTCGGCGATCACCAGGGCCGCCAACCGGCGGTAGCGGCGACGCAACTCCTCGCGGTTGGCGCGGAACTGCGCGAACCGGTCGACGCGCAGTTCCGGCAGCAGATACAGAGCTCCGAGGTTCCAACGACTGGCGCACAACTGCGAGCAGTCCGCGACCAGAAGCGCGTGCAGGCGTTCGGCGGCCGGACCGCCCTGCACCAGCAGGTCACCGGCCAGCCGCAGGGCCTCGTCGACGGTTCCGGCCAGCAACGCGTCCAGGATGTCGTCCTTGGTGGCGAAATGGTGGTACAGCGAGGCCTGACGCATCCCCACGGCGTCGGCGATCCGGCGGGTCGAGGTTCCGGCGTAGCCGATCTTGGTGAACAGTTCGGCGGCGGCGTCCAGGATCTCTTCGCGCGCCGTGCTCCCCGGCCGACGAGATTGTTCGAGCCGGGGACGGCCTCGCCCATCGTGGCCCGCGCTGCGCATACGCCATTGTCGCATCCACCGGTCACGCTAATAACTGTCATCCGATAGAAATACAGTCAACCCAGTCGTTACACCCGCGACACCCGGCGGGAACGGTGGCTGGGAAAACTTTCAAGTGACAGTTAATCGGGCGCGGGCCCGGACAGGAGTGAAGATGACGACCGCGTCGACCGACGGCGCCCGCTCGCACGCACGTTCCCAGGCGAGCGGCGCCAATATGCGGGTGCCCACCATGCCCGACGGCGTGGACAGCGGCCGGCTGGTCTGGGCCGAGGCCGTGCCGGCGGAGTCCTACGTCGCCCGGGTGCTCGGGCGGGGCACACGCCTGCGCCTGTCCGACCCCGACGGCGGCGCCTGCGCGCACCTATTGCTCTTCCGCGCCGATGCGTCCTGGGAGCGGCTCAACGTCGCGGACACGATGAAGGTGCCCTGGCAGGCCTACCTCGGGGTGGGCCATCCGCTGTTGTCCGACCAGGGCCGCCTGCTGGCGACCATCGTCGCCGACAGTTCCGGCCACCACGACCTGCTGTGCGGTCTGCCGCCCGCCGGCCGGCACAAGATGCTGCTGGCAGCCGCGAAGCACGGCATGGACATTCGCGACGTCGCGCCGTCGGCCACCCTGTTCAAGGGGGTGCGGGTCGAGAACTCCGGCGAGCTGACGTTCTCCGGCTCGGCGGGTCCCGGCACGGCCGTCGAACTGCTGATCCACCTGCCCGTCGTCGTCGCGGTGGTCAATACCGCTCATCCGCTGGATCCCCGGCCCGCCACGACCGCACTCGACATCGTGGCCTGGCGCGCCGACGAGGAACTGGGGCTACCGATCAATACCGACCCGGAGTACTACCGGGCCCTGTTCAACACCGAAGCCACTTGGGCGGCAGCACAATCCAGTGAGGAACTGCGATGACGTCGGCACTCTCGGCGACGATCTCCGACGAGATCGTCGCCGCCTGCACACCCTGGTCGGCGATCCTGCGGGCCGGACAATCCCTGCAGATCATCGATCTGCAGGGCAATCAGGCGGTGGACACCCTGTTCTACGCGGTCAACGGTGACCGGGTGGACCCGGCCGGCCGCTACAGCGCACAGGCCACCGTCACCGCACAGCGCAACATCTTCCTGACCACCGGCTCGGTGCTGCGAGGGGCTGACGGCCGGGCGCTCGTGACAATCGTCGCGGACGAGGTCGGCAACCACGACACCATCGCCGGCGCCTGCTCCAAGGAATCCAACACCCTGCGATACGGACACCACACCGCCCACCAGCACGCCTGCGCGGAGAACTTCCTCGCCGAAGCGGCCAAGTGGGGAATGGGCAAGCGCGACATCGTCTCCAACATCAACTTCTTCATGAACGTGCCCGTCGAGGCCGACGGCACGCTGGGCATCGTCGACGGGCTCTCGGCACCGGGCAAATCGGTGACCGTGCGCGCCGACACCGACACCCTGGTACTGGTGTCCAACTGCCCGCAGATCAACAACCCGTGCAACGGATTCGACCCCACCCCGGTGCGGATGGTGATCACGGGCCCATGAGAACCCTCGAGGTGGCGCGGCCGGGAATGCTGACCACCGTTCAGGACTGGCCCGGCCGCGTCGGCTACTGGCATGTCGGCGTGCCCCCTTCCGGACCGATGGACGACCTGTCCTTCCGGATCGGCAACCGGGTACTCGGCAATCCCGAGGGCGCCGCCGGCCTGGAATGCACGAAAGCCGGTCCGGCACTGCGATTTCCCGACGGTGGGCGGGTCTGTGTCGCCGGCGCGGCCGCGCCGGTGACCCTCGACGGCGCCGCGGTGCCACAATGGCAATCCATCACCGTACCCGCCGGCGGCGTGTTGGACGTCGGCATGGTCCCCGGTCCGGGCATGCGCTGCTATGTACTGGTAGCCGGCGGCCTGTGCGAACCTGAATACCTGGGCAGCTCTGCCACGTTCACCCTCGGCTGCTTCGGCGGCCATGACGGACGCCCACTGCGGGCGGGCGACCTGCTGGTGCTGGGCGACGATCCCGGCCCGACGTCGGCCCGGCCGGCGCGCGCCGCCATCGACGAACAGCCGGCCATCGGCCATCGTTGGCAGCTCGCCGTCACCGAAGGCCCGCACGGCGCACCGGAATTCTTCACCCGCGACGACATCGCGACACTGGTCGCGACCGACTACACCGTGCACTTCAATTCCGACCGCACCGGTGTGCGCCTGCTCGGCCCCAAGCCCCAATGGGCCCGCACCGACGGCGGTGAGGCCGGACTGCACCCGTCGAACATCCACGACAACGCTTATTGCGTCGGCACTTTGGACTTCACCGGTGACACACCCATCCTGCTCGGCCCCGACGGGCCCAGCCTGGGCGGTTTCGTGTGTCCGGTCACCGTGGTACGGGGTGATCGCTGGAAACTCGGGCAGATGGCACCCGGCGACACCGTGCGGTTCGTGCCGGTGCGCGCCGACCGTGCGCCGGCACTGGGCAGTATCGGCGCCGACCGCCGGGCCGCGATGCCGCTGGTGATCTCGAACTCCAGCGACGCCGACGACGGCGTGTTGACCCGATTCGTCGGCACCGAGGGCACCGACGTCACGGTTCGGCGCGACGGCGACGGCGGCATGCTCGTCGAGTACGGGCCGATGGTGTTGGACCTGGCAATGCGCGCGCGGGTTCATGTGCTCTACGAATCCCTCTCGGCCAGTGCGGTTCCCGGTATCACCGAGCTGACTCCCGGCGTGCGATCGCTGCAGGTGCAGTTCGATCCCGCCGTCGTGAGCGCAGCGGAGTTGGTGGACCTGCTGGCCCGTACCGAGGAGTCGTTGCCGACCACCGACCAACTCGTCGTGCCCAGCCGGACCGTACGCCTGCCGCTGTCCTGGGACGACCCCGCCACCCACGAGGCCATCCAGCGCTATATCCACGGAGTGCGCGCCGATGCCCCGTGGTGCCCGTGGAATATCGAATTCATCCGGCGTATCAACGGTTTGGCGGCTGTTGAGCAGGTGCATGACATCGTCTTCGCCGCCCAATACCTGGTGCTGGGCCTCGGTGATGTCTACCTCGGTGCACCGGTCGCCACTCCCCTGGATCCCCGGCACCGGCTGGTCACCACCAAGTACAACCCGGCACGCACCTGGACACCGGAGAACGCCGTTGGAATCGGTGGCGCCTACCTGTGCATCTACGGCATGGAGGGACCGGGCGGCTACCAGTTCGTCGGGCGCACGACACAGGTGTGGAACCACCGCCACCCGCACGACTCTCGCTCCTTCGAGCCGGGGACCCCCTGGCTGCTGCGCTACTTCGACCGGATCGGCTTCTATCCGGTCAGCGCCGAGGAGCTGCTGGACCTGCGCGCCGACATGGCCGCCGGGCGGGGCGACGTCGAGATTACCGACGGCACGTTCTCGATGCCCGGCTACCATCAGTTCCTGGCCCACAACGCGCACGGGATAACCGAATTCCGGGCTCAGCAGGCCGAGGCGTTCGCCGCTGAGCGTCGGGCATGGGACCAGGCCGGCGAGTTCGCTCCTCAGCTGGTCGGTTGATCTGCCGCCGGCCCCGCCGCGCTCACCCGCTCAGCACGGTGCTGCGCCGTCGCTGACCAAGGAGCAGTCGGTGTGCCTCAGCGGCGCAGCGACGATCGGATTACGTTCGGACACCGTCGAACAGAAATCCACACCGAGATCCTCACGGATCTGGTAGGCGGTGTCCGCCGGCCGCGGCGTGTCCCAAGTTGGGACACTTCCCGGGCACCGGATCATGCGGTGATCCCGTAGGTCTTGAGCTTGCGGTACAGACTCGAGCGCGACATCCCCAGATGCGCCGCGGCCGAAACCCGATTGCCGCCCGCTTCCCGAAGCGCCGCCACGATGGCGTCACGCTCGGCGGCCTCGATGGGAGTCAGCGAATGCCGCGAAACCGTCTGGCAATAGCCGGGCAGATCGGCGTCCTGGATCTCGCCCACGGGGCGGCGCCGCAGCGCGTGGACTAGAGCTTCCCGCAACTGGGAGATATTGCGCGGCCAGGAATACCGGTTGATGAGCCGCTGGGCCTCCGGGCTGATCCGCACCTTACGGTCGGGAGCGATTCCCTTCAGCAGGGTGGCGGTGATAGCGGGCAGGTCGTCGGTGCGGCACCGCAGCGGCGGCACCGTGATCGCCACCGTGAAATGGTCTAGCAGCTCATTGACCGGCAGGTCGGCGAGCGGGGCGGATTCCGCGAGCGTCGCCACCGCCCATACCGGGCCGTCCAGCTCCTCGATCGCGCACAGATAGGCCTCGAGCCGATCGACACCATCGGTGCTCGCCTGATCGATGTTGCGCACGATGTGCAGGGTCGGCTCGCCCGGGTTGCCCAGCAGCGAACTGATGTCCGAAGGCGGACCCTCCACACCGAGCTGGGTGGCATCGACGGAGATGCTGCGTGCGCCGGGATACACGGAGTGAAAGAGCTCGGCGACCGCCGTGAACTTGCCGACGCCACCCTCCCCCACCACGAGTGCCGGCCGCTGTGCTTCCAGTGCGGCGCGCAACTCGCCACACGCGCGCAGCCACGTCGACGACCGCGCGCCAGCCAGCGACTGAGACCGGAACAGACCGTCGACGATCTGCGACGTCTGCTGGGTGGCCACCCCGATCCGCGGCAGTACCCGTTCGTCGATGTCGCCCGGGGAGCCCGCCCGCGTCGAGGTCACCAAGTCGGCGATCACCACCATGCCTGCGACCTGTGATCCGGTGACGATCCGGGTGCCCCGGATGTGCACGAGGCGGTGGCCGTCCGGCAGAGCCAGCGTGTCGCTGGCCTGGTCCCGACGCGCCATGAGGAACGTCGCGTGCTCACGCAGCATCCGCTGCTCGTCGGCGTCGAACAGCTGCTGGGCCACCGGGTTCGCCATGAAGACCGCATCACCGAAGGCGAACACCGCCTGGCGGGTCGACCGGGCGACCACCCGCAGGAAAGTGTCGAATATGGCCTGTTGCGCCTGGCTGCGGTCCAGCAGCAGGTTGCGGCTGATGTCCTTGGCGGCGCTCTTGACCAAGGCATGCATGATCGGACTCCAGGCCTGGGCCAGCGAGGAGATGTCCAGCACACCCTCCACCCGCCCTGTTATCGGGTCGATCACCGGCGCGCCTGTGCAGGCGAACATCTGCAGGTTCTCGGTGAAGTGCTCCGGGCCGACCACGCTGACCGGTTGGCCGGCCTCGAACACCGTCCCGACGCCGTTGGTGCCCATGGCCGACTCCGAGTAGTCGAAGCCGGGAGCGAATTGCACCCGGTCGAGCAGGCGCGCCACCGCGGTCGAAGAATCGATGCGTTGCACCACCCTCGCCTTGTTGTCGGTCAGCGCGATGACCAGCGGCATATCGGCGGTGTCGATCTCCAACTGCTGCAATACCGGGCGCGCACAGCGAACCAGTAACGATTCGCGGTCGATCTCACCGGTGAACGCGGTACTCGGGCGGGCCACGTCGACCCCCGCCGCCTGGCTGCGCTCCCAGGACGCGGCCACCACGTCGGATACACCGGCAGCCCCCGACGGGCCGTGCTCCAGGAAGTCGGCGCGGGCCGCCGCGACCCTGAGCAACCGGGTATCGCTGTTGGGCATCGGCGCTCCTCGACTCGTACACCTGCAATTACATAGTGGACGAGATCCAGATCACAACCAAGCCGCGATGTGTCCCATCTTGGGACATTCGGCGCTCCTGAGACCCGGGCCACTCTGTTTGGAGCGGTGTGGCACAGCGCACACACCACCTCCGGGACAGAAACGGAACGGCATGCAAACCCTCATCAACATCGACAACGGTGGAACTCTCACCGACATCTGCGTCTGGGATGGCAGCGGGTTCACCTTCACCAAGACACTGACCACACCACACGACCTATCGGAGTGCCTGTTCACCGGCATCGAGAAGGCGTCCGAGGCGGTCTACGGCGAAGCGGACATAACCCGGCTACTACACGCCACCGAGCACATCCGTTACTCCACCACCCAGGGCACCAATGCTCTAGTCCAACGACGCGGGCCGATGATCGGCATCCTCACGACACTGGCGGGTCTGGACGGCGATATGACGCGGGCCGCCGCCGAACAGAAGCTCTTCACCGGCCTGGTGGCTGATCGCTTCCTGTCCATCGACCCCGTCTCCGACGACGAGACCTTCGAGTTCGACGCGGTGCAGCAGATCAACCGGCTGACCACCCTGGGCGCAGCGCGGGTTGTCGTCGCCGGATCCAGCCCGCAGGAGGAGCACCGGCTGCGCCACGTACTGCTTCGAAAATTCCCGCGCCACCTGCTCGGCTCGGTGCCCTTCATCTACAGCTGGGAGCTGGCCGGAGACCGAGACGACGCCAGACGGGTGTGGTCGTGCGTGGTCAACGCGTTCCTGCACCCGACCATGGAGCGGTTTCTCTACAGCGCCGAGCGGCGGCTGCAGGCCTACAAAGTGGTCAACCCGCTGCTGGTCTACCGCAACGACGGGGCCTCGTCACGGGTGGCGAAATCGATCGCGCTCAAGACGTATTCGTCGGGTCCCCGCGGCGGGCTGGAAGGCACCGCGGCGCTGGCGAAGGTCTATGGGCTGGCCCACGCGCTGATGATGGACATCGGCGGGACCACCACCGATGTCGGCGTGGTGCGGGACGGCACGGTGGCCGTCGCCGACCGGGGCGGCATCGAAGGTGTGCGCATCTCCTACCCGATGAGCGACGTCAGATCCGAGGGTGTGGGGGGCTCGTCGGTGATCCAGATCGTCGACGGGTCGATCACCGTGGGTCCGCAGTCGGTGGGTGCCGCGCCGGGACCCGCATGCTTCGGTTTCGGCGGCAAGCAGGCCACCATCACCGACGTCAACCTGCTGTTGGGAATCCTGGACCCCGACACCTACCTCGACGGGACGTTCACCCTCGATCCGAGCCGGTCCCGCACGGTGATCACCGAGACCATTGCCGAACCGTTGGGCATCTCGCTCGAAGAGGCGCTGATCCGGATGGAGCAGGCGTATTTCCAGGCGCTGTCGGCCGCGTTCGCCCCCTTGGTCACCGAGGACACCACGCTGCTGGCCTTCGGCGGTGCCGGTCCGATGAGCGCGACCGGCGCGGCGCGGCTGGCCGGCATCACTCGAGTGCTGATTCCCCGGACAGCTGCGGTCTTCTCGGCCTTCGGCATCTCGTTCTCCGACATCGGCAAAACCTATGAGGTGATCGTCCCCGAGTCCACCACCGGCTCGGCCCTCATGACACACGACGCGCTGCTGGCTCGCGCCGAGCGGGACATGTTCCAGGAAGGCTATTCACTTGACGGTTGCCATCAGTCGTGGCAGTTGCTGGTCGAAAGCCTCGACGAGGCAACGACTTCCCATCTGCCCTACCGTCCGGGCGACGAGGTCGACTACCCAGGCAGCGTGGTATCCCTGCGGCTGACCGTCGCTGCGACCCTGTCGCATCCCGACCTAGCCGACAACAGTGCGGTCGAGGCCGATGCCGCCCCCGCGGCGGGCCGGCGCACGGTCCGCTCGGCGGCCGACGCCGTCGACGAGGTGCCCGTGCACGTCCTCGACGAGCTGCGCCCCGGTCACCGCGGCGAGGGGCCGGCGATCGTCGAGGGACCCTTCTTCACCGCCCGGGTCATGCCGGGCTGGTCGTTCCAGGTCACCCGGGCCGGCGACCTGATGCTCACCGACAACATCTGACCGTCAACACATCACCGAATCCCCTGCACGAAAGGAGGACTCCGATGCGGGTCCCCATGACCGAATATCTCGTCATCGATCTCGACACCGAGCGCTGGGTGTGCCGGGTGTGCGCCCAGGACATGGGCTCGGCACACGGCAACTACAAGCCGGGCACGCTGGTCTACGACCGCGATCCGCGCGAGATCCACCAGCCGATCCTGGATCCCGATCGCTACGAGTACACGTTCAGCCCCGACCCGACCTACTGCCGGATCCTGGAGTACTACTGCCCGGGCTGCGGCACCCAGATCGAGTGCGAATACCTGCCCCCGGGCCATCCGCCCAGCATCGACATGGTCATCGACATCGCCGCGCTGCGCAAACAGTGGGAGGAGCGCGGCCTAGACGCCGAGCAGGTGCACAACTACGGCCCCGGCGAGGACGCCCAGAAGTACACCGCCGCGCTCAAGGCCATCGGCCACGTCCACTGATCACCCCCGAACCTCTGGAGACCTGAAGAGATGAAACGCATTTCAGTCGACATCGGCGGCACGTTCACCGACTGCTTCTTCGTCTGGGACAACCTCTACGTCGACGCCAAGGCACTGACCACCCACCACAATCTGGCGATCGGCTTCAACGACGCGCTCGACTTGGCCTGCAAGCGAGCCGGGCTGGACCGTTCCACGGTGCTCTCGGAGGTCGACTCCGTGCGCTACGCGACCACCCTGGGCACCAACGCGCTCATCGAGCGCAACGGACCGAAGGTGGCCGCCATCGTCACCCACGGCTTCGAGGACACCATCCCGCTGTCGCGGGGGCGCGGCTACGGCGAGGGGCTGGATTACGCGATGCAGCAGAACCTTCCGGCCGCCGAACGTCCGGAACCGCTGGTGCCGCGGGCGATGATCCGCTCGGTCAGGGAACGGGTCAATTCGGCTGGTGCCGTGGTGGCCCGGCTGGATCCCGAGGACGTGCGTGCGGTGGTGCGCGAACTCGTCGACGCCGGCGCCGAAGCCATCGTGGTGTCCCTGGTCAACGCCACCGAGAACCCCGAGCATGAGCTGGCGATCCAGGAGATCATCCTCGACGAGTTCCCGCCCCACGAGCTCGGGGCCATCCCGGTGCTGCTGGGCCACCAGGTCTCGGGCCGCAAGGGCGAGTACGTGCGGGCGACCTCGACGATCATCGACGGCTATCTGCACGAGATCATGTTCCACGCGCTCTCGCAGCTGTCGAACAACCTGCGCGACTTCGGTTACGACAAGCCGATGCTGGTGATCCACAACTCCGGCGGTATGGCGCAGATGAACTCGACCGACGCGCTGCAGACCATTCACTCGGGTCCGATCGCCGGAGTCGGTGCAGCCGAGCACCTTTCCAACGAGACCGGCATCGGACACGTCATCGCCACGGACATGGGCGGCACCTCGTTCGACATCGGGCTGGTCCCCGAGGGCGGGGTCAAACACTACGACTTCCTGCCCACCATCGATCGCTGGCTGGTGTCGGTGCCGATGGTGCACCTGGACACCCTGGGCGCCGGCGGCGGTTCGATCGCCACATACGACCGCATCCACAACTCGGTCAAGATCGGCCCGAAGTCAGCCGGCTCGAATCCCGGGCCGGCCTGCTACGACCGCGGTGGTCTGGCCCCCACCGTCACCGACGCCGACCTGCTGCTCGGTTACCTCGACCCGGACAACTACGCCAACGGCTATATCACGCTCAACCCGAAGCGCTCGCTGTTCGCCATCGAGGAAGAGCTGTGCGATCACCTGGACATGGACCCCATCGACGTGGCCCGGGTGATCAAGGACGGCGTCGACGAGCAGATGGCCATCGGCATCGGCAAGGAGCTGCGCGTGCGCGGCTACCTGCCCGAGGACTTCACCATGCTGGCCTACGGCGGCAACGGCCCGCTGCACGCCTGCGGCATTGCCCGGCACGCCGGCATCAAACGGGTACTGGCGCCGCCGTTCTCGTCGGTCTTCTCGGCATGCGGCGCGGGCAACATGAAGCAGCTGCACTTCCATGAGCGTGGCGTGCATGTGACGATGTACAACGCCACCACCCGGACCCTGTACGACAGCTACGACGAGTTCAACTCCGTCGTCGAGGAACTGGAGGCCCGGGGCCGCGAAGACCTCATCCGGCAGGGATTCCCGGCCGACGACGTCAAGTACCGCCTGGAGCTGGACATGCGGTACGGCAACCAGCTGCTGACCCAGGCCGTTGCCCTCCAGGACATCCGCCGCATCAACGGTGTGGGCGACGTGCTGGAGATCATCAAGACCTTCGGCGACGTCTACAGCCACCGGTTCGGCGCCGCGTCGGCGGCACCGGAGGCCGGGATTCGGTGCAACACCGTCCGGGTCGCGTCGTTCGTCGACGGCGATGTGGTGAATTTCGAAACCCTCGAGCACGGTGGACAGCGCAGCGCGCCGAAGCCGGCCGGCACTCGCTCGGCGCACTTCATCGGCTTCGACGACCCCATCGAAACGCCCGTGTACACCCAGAGCGCCCTGCACCCCGACAGCGTGATCGCCGGCCCGGCGATCGTGACGACCGAGAACACCACGTTCCTCGTCGAACCCGGGTGGCGGCTGGAGCCGACGAACCAGGGCGCCGTCTGGTTCCTGCAGGACTGACATTCCGACACAGTGAGGACAAGGACAAATGACCGCAGTTAACGAACGAACGACGGGCAAGCTGACTGCCGAGGAGCAGCAGTGGGTGGACCAGTTCATGGACGAGACCACCCTGTTCCTCGGGCCCGACCGGGAGATCATGCGCAGCCACTCCATCTCCGAACGGTCGCTGCACGAGGAGGTCGCGATCGCCGCCGGCGTGGACCGGCTCCAGGTGGAGCGGATCCGCAAGCGCATCGCCGGTGCCCTGGACGAGGGCTACGAGATGTGCGAGGCGCAGGGCGCGGCCCCGGGCGCCAAGTGGGGCGACCTGACGACGGCCATCTACACCGGCGCCGGCGACGTGTCCTACCTGTCGTGCCACGGGGTGATCGCGTTCAGCGCGATCCTGCACCACCCGATCCGCTACATCATGAAGTACTGGAAGGACGAGCCCACCGTCGGCATCCACGAGGGTGACGGGTTCATCCATAACGACGCCCGGTTCGGCAACGTGCACAACACCGACCAGTCGATGATCATGCCGATCATCCGTGACGGGGAGATCATCGCCTGGGTGGCTGCCACTATCCACGAGGGTGAGAACGGCGCCTGTGAGCCCGGCGGCATGCCGTCCGGGTCGGAGACCGCGTTCGACGACGGCCTGCGGATGAGCCCGTTCAAGATCGTCGAGCGTGGGCACCTGCGCCGGGATCTGCTGACCTTCCTGCAGCACTCGGTGCGCGACCCCAAGCTGCAGCTGGCCGACCTGAAGGTCAAGATCACCGCGGTGCGCAAGATCATGGAGCGCATCGACAAGGTGATCGACGAGGTCGGCGTCGACACCTTCGTCGCCGCGCTGCGGGTCACCGTCGAGGACGTCGACGCCGAGGTACGGCGCCGGATCGCCGAACTTCCGGACGGCACATACCGTTTCGACCAGTTCATGGACAGCACCCTCAAGGAGAACATCCTCATCAAATTCGCCTGCAAGATCACCGTGGCCGGCGACCACATGACCGTTGACCTGCGCGGCACCGGACCGGAGATCCTCAACCGGGCGATCAATTCCCCGCTGTGTTCGGTGAAATCCATGATGATGCAGGCGATCCTGGCGTTCTGGTGGCCCGATCTGCCCCGCTGCACGGCGGCGATGAGCTGCATCGAGATCATCTCCGACGAGGGCACCTGGGCCGACGCCTCCTACGACGCCCCGATGGGGCAGTCACTGCAGGCCTCGTTCCGCGGGTTCTCCGCGATGCAGGCGCTCTACAGCCGGATGTCCTTCTCCACCCCGCACAAGTACAGCAACGTGGTGGCCAACTGGTTCAACCAGATCAACACGTTCCTGTGGGGCGGCATCACCCAGCACGGCGACATGGTGGGCAACCTGTGTGCCGACCTCAACGGCATGCCCGGTGGGGCCAAGCCGTTCCGCGACGGCGAGGATGCCGTCTCCCCGCTGTTCTGCGCCATGGCCGACACCGCAGAACAGGAGGTGATGGAAGAGGAGGTGCCGTTCATGCAGCTGGTCGCCAAGCGCCTGGTCCGCGACAACATGGGCTTCGGGAAGTTCACCGGCGGCATGGGATACGAGATGATCGTCGCCGCCGAGGGGACCCCGCAGTGGGGGTTCATGACGGTGACCTCGGGGGCAAAGTTCTCTTCGATCTACGGCATGTACGGCGGCTACGGTTGCGGCACCTATCCGCTGGCCATGGTCAAGGGCACCAACGTCTATGAGCATTTCCGGCGGGACAACAAGACGTTCGACCTGTCCATGGAGAAGGTCATGAACTCCCGTCCCTTCCCGGACGGGCGCTACTCGACCTACCACATGGGTCTGCAGTTCGACCTCGCCAAGGACGGCGAGCTGTACATGATCAGCCAGGGCGCCGGCGGCGGCTACGGCGATCCGCTGGAGCGGCTGCCCGAGTCGGTGCTGCGCGACGCCGAACTGGACCGGATCAGCCAGAAGGTCGCCGAGGATGTCTTCGCGGTGCGCTACGACCCCGCGACGTTCCGCCTCGACGTGGTCGGCACCGAGCGCGCACGAACCGAGGCCCGCCGGGCCCGACTGAAGCGGGGCAAGCCATTCGCCGAGTTCTGTGCGGAGTTCGTCAAACCCGAGGCGCCCACGGACCTCGCCTACTACGGCTCCTGGGGGTCGGAGACCGACGAGATCACGGCCACCGTCTACAACATCGACGGCCCGGTGCGCGTCACCGCGCCGCTCGCTGAGCTGCCGATCGTCATGGTGCCGGATCGCCGTGAGGTGAAGATCGCCAGGCTCGAGGCGCGGATCGCCGACCTCGAGGCGAAGTACGGCGAGAACACCACCCGGCTGACCTGACCGGACGGTGCGGTGGTCCCGAGTCCGGGCCGGGGCCGCCGCGCCGCCACCCACACGAGCGAAGGGAACCATCCATGAGCGTCAAATCGCTTGTCGCCGCACCGCCCAGCGGGCGCCGGCGACCGTTGTTGATCGACGACGTCGACTACTCCACCGCGGTGATCCGCCAGGGGGCACCGGTGCCGTGGACCGACACGACCCTTGCGACAGGACATTTCGGCCAGGTCCGCGGCCTGCTCGACCCGGACGCGCTGTGGATTGACGTCCAACGGCTCCAGGCGGCGCACTGCGCGGCGCGGCCGGAACTCGTCGAGGCCATGCGGGCGCGGACCCGCACCGGCTACCCGTTGCGGACGATGTTGGGCGACGAGGCGACGTTGACGGCGACCCTCGAGCTGCTGACGACGCTGGGCAACACCGCCCGGCGTGAGCTCGTGCTGCACGTGCCCTCGCCGGCGTGCTGGCTGGCGTGGGCACACGAGGTCCCCGGCAATCCGCTGGACGGGGTGGACGCCGACCGGGCCGATTCCGCCTCGATGTACATCGCGGAGTGGCTCGGCCGGCTGGGCACCCTGCCGGTGGCGCTGGTCCTGCTCGACGGGCGTGGCGCTTTGGGCCCGGAGCCCGAACAACTCGACTCCTACACCGCGATCGCCAATGTGGTCGGGCATTTCGACTGGTCGTTGGCGCTCTGGGGACGATCCGGGATCGACACCGCACCGGGCGGCCCGAGGATCGGGGTCGTTCCCGACGAGTACTGGACCGTCGGCGCCGATGTCCCGGACGCGGAGGTCCTAGCCACCACGATCCCGAGCTCGGCCTCGCCCGAACGGGTACTCGACCAACTCGCCGGACTGCGCTGAAGGAAGCACATGGACAAGACCGTTGCGACCGCCGCCGAGGCGGTCGCCGACATACCCGACTCGATCATGCTGGCCGCCGGGGGTTTCGGGGTCTGCGGCATCCCCGCGGTGCTGGTGGCAGCCCTGGCCGAGCTGGGCAGCCGCGATATCACATTGGTGTCCAACAACTGCGGGATCGTCGGGGTCGGCAATTCCCTGCTGCTGGAGAACCATCAGATCCGCCGCCTGATCGCCTCCTACGTCGGGGAGAACAAGGAGCTCGAGCGGCAGTACCTCTCCGGTGAGATCGAGATCGAGTTGATCCCCCAGGGCACGCTGGCCGAGCGGTTGCGGGCCGGTGGCGCCGGCATCGCCGCGTTCTACACCCGCAGCGGCGTGGGAACCCAGGTCGCCGATGGCGGGTTGCCGATCCGGTTTACAGCCGACGGGTCGGTTGCCCTGGCCTCGCCGGCCAAGCCGGTCGAGTACTTCCCCTGGGACGGCCGCGAGGAGGCCTTCGCCCGCGAGGAGGCGCTGCGCCCGGACTTCGCCCTGATACATGCCTGGAAGGGTGACCGGCACGGGAATCTGGTGTTCCGGAAGGCGGCGCGCAACTTCAACCCGCTGTGCGCGATGGCGGCCAGGGTGACCGCCGCCGAGGTCGAGGAACTCGTCGAGCCCGGCGAGCTCGATGCCGATGCCATTCACCTGCCCGGTATCTACGTCGACCGGGTGCTGCTGCTCACCGGCGCGCAGACCGCCGCCAAGGGGATAGAGCGACGCACCGTGCGCCGGTTGGGGGTTCCCGGCGATCCCGCGGCGGGAGCTGCGTGATGGCCTGGAATCGCGAGGAGATGGCGGCGCGGGCCGCGGCCGAGCTGCACGACGGTGACTACGTCAATCTGGGGATCGGACTGCCCACGCTGGTACCCGGACACGTGCCCCCCGGTGTCCACATCGTGCTGCAGTCGGAGAACGGCATACTCGGACTGGGTCCGTATCCCGTTGCCGGGATGGAGGATCCGGATCTGATCAACGCCGGCAAGGAGACCGTCACCACCGTTGCCGGCGCCAGCTTCTTCGACTCGTCGGCCAGCTTCGCGATGATCCGCTCCGGCAAGGTCGACGCGGCGATCCTGGGTGGGATGCAGGTCAGTGCGCGCGGAGACCTCAGCAACTGGGTGGTGCCCGGCAAGCTCGTCAAGGGCATGGGGGGTGCGATGGACCTGGTGCACGGAGCCCGGCGGGTCATCGTGCTGATGGAGCACCGCACCCGGGACGGGTCACCGAAGATCCTGTGCGAGAACGATCTTCCGTTGACCGGTCGGGGTGTGGTCGATCGGATCATCACCGACCTCGGGGTTCTCGACGTCACCGCCGACGGGCTTCGGCTCGTCGAGCTCGCCCCGGACGTCAGCGAAGAACACATCCGGCTATGCACGGCGGCCCCGATTCTCCCATCCGTCTCCGCGGAGCCGGGACTGGCCACCGCCGACAGTTAGGGGAACGGCCATGAAAGCGCTTGTCTACCACGGCCCGGGGCAACGCTCCTGGGAGGACGTCGAGAATCCGGGCGTGATCGATCCCACCGACGCGGTGGTGCGGGTCGATGCCGTCACCATCTGCGGGACCGACCTGCACATCCTGCACGGTGACGTCCCGGCCGTGACTGACGGCCGGATCCTGGGTCACGAGGCGGTGGGCACCGTCACCGAGGTCGGTGCCGGTGTCCGACGGGTGGCGGTCGGCGACCGGGTTCTGGTGTCCTGTGTCAGTTCGTGCGGCAGCTGCCGCTACTGTCGCGAGAGCAGTTACGGGCAGTGCATCGGCGGCGGTGGCTGGATACTGGGCCACCTCATCGACGGCACCCAGGCCGAGTACGTCCGGGTCCCATTCGCCGACAATTCGCTCTATCCGGTTCCCGAGGGGGTTTCCGACGATCAGATGATCGTGCTGGCCGACATCCTGCCCACCGCCTACGAAGTGGGAGTGCTCAATGGCCGAGTGCGGCCGGCCGACGTCGTCGCGATCGTCGGTGCCGGTCCCGTCGGCTTAGCCGCAATCATGACCACGCAGCTGTTCAGCCCGAGTCACATCGTCGCGATCGACCTGGCTGACGCCAGGCTGGAGGCCGCCGGGAGCTTCGGCGCGGACGTCGTGGTCAATCCGGCGCGGGAGGACCCTCGTGCGGTCATCGAGGGTCTGACCGCTGGGTTGGGCGCCGACGTGGCGATGGAAGCCGTCGGCCTGCCGCAGACATTCGAACAGGCGGTCACCCTGGTTCGACCAGGCGGCCACATCGCCAATATCGGCGTCCACGGCGCTCCCGCGACGCTGCACCTCGAGGACATCTGGATCAAGAACCTCACCATCACCACCGGCTTGGTCGACACGTTCTCCACCCACACCCTGATCGATCTGGTGGCCAGTCAGAAGCTGGACGCCGCAGCGATGGTCACCCACCGGTTCCACCTGAACGAATTCGAACTGGCCTACGACGTGTTCGGCCGGGCCGGTGAGACCGGAGCGCTCAAGGTCCTTCTCACCGCGTCGGACTAGCCACGCCGTCACCGGAGTCGGCACTGGGCCACCGGACCGCGGCGTCGTGTTCACTTGGATATGACACGCTGTGCGGCACTATGTACCGACGGTGATCGTCGCGAGTGAAGGTGAAGATGGGTTCTGGTAACCGCCATGTCGAGGTGGAGAAGAAGTTCGACGTGCCAGCAGGCACGGTGTTCCCGTCCTTCGACGGACTCGCCGCCGTTGCCCGCGTGGAGCGACAGCCGGCACAGTCACTGGACGCCGTGTACTTCGACACCCCCGGACGCGACCTGGCCGCCCACCGGATCACCCTGCGGCGCCGCACCGGCGGCCCCGATGCCGGCTGGCATCTGAAGCTGCCCGCCGGGCCCGACGCCCGAACCGAGGTTCACGCGCCGCTGGACACGTCCGCCGAGGCCGGCGAGGCGACGGTGCCGGCGGATCTGCTCGACATCGTGCTGGCGATCGTCCGCAACCGCCCGTTGGCGCCGGTGGCGCGCATCGCGACGGCCCGCAATGTGGTGATGCTCTACGGCGGTGACGGCGCGGCGTTGGCGGAGTTCTGTGACGACGAGGTCAGTGCCTGGGCACTCGACCCGGGCGACGGCGGGACCGGGGAGGAACAGCGCTGGCACGAGTGGGAGCTGGAGTTGGTCGACGGCGAGATGGACGGCGCCACAGACCTGCTGCAGCGGCTGGGAAACCGGCTCCTTGACGCCGGCGCGGTGCCGGCCGGGCACGGATCCAAGCTGGCGAAGGTGCTCGATACCGCCGCCACGGCGCCCGAGGAGCCCGAGGTGTCCTCGGATCCCGTGCATCAGGCGGTCGCCGAGCAGGTGGAGCAGCTGCTGGTGTGGGACCGCGCGGTGCGGGCCGACACGTACGACTCCGTTCATCAGATGCGGGTGATCACCCGCAAGATTCGCAGCCTGTTGCAGGCGTCCGAGGAGTCGTTCGGGCTGACCGACGACGCCTGGATCCTCGACGAGCTGCGCCAGCTGGCCGCCGTGCTGGGGGTCGCCCGCGACGCCGAGGTGCTCGCCGAACGCTACGAGGCGGCGCTGAAGGGCCTCCCGTCGGAGCTGGTGCGCGGTCCGGTGTACGAGCGTCTGGTCGAGGGGGCCCAGCGCGGCTATCAGTCCGGTCTGCGGCGATCGCTGTCCGCGATGCGGTCGGCCCGCTACTTCCGCCTGCTCGACGCACTGGAGGAGCTGGTGGCCACGCAGCCGCCGGAGGCCGCTCCCGGCGAGGAGCCGGCACCGGTGAGCATCGACTCGGCCTACCGGCGGGTGCGCAAGGCCGCCAAGAACGCGGCGGCGGCCACCGAACATCGAGACGAGGCACTGCACCGGATCCGCAAGGGCGCCAAACGGCTTCGTTATGTGGCTGCGGCCACCGGCGAGCCCAAGGTGTCGGATCGGGCGAAGACCATCCAGACCCTGCTCGGCGATCATCAGGACAGTGTGGTCGCCCGCGCACACCTCGCTCAGCAGTCGCTGGCCGCGTACGCGGCCGGTGAAGACACCTTCACCTACGGCCTGCTCTATCAGCTTGAGGACGATCTGGCGAACCGGTGCCGTGAGCAACTCGACGACGCGCTGAGCGCCCTGCGGAAGGCCTTCAAGAAGGCGCACTGACGGTTTCGACGCCTCCTTGACCAGCAACAAGTAGCGCAATACTTGCCCCTAGGCCAGCCTCCTCCTCGACGCCGGCGGACAAAACTCCACAACTGCGGCCGTCGGCGAATTCAACAATGCGACCTCGCTGTCGGGCACGCTTACCTATACCCAGGCTGGCCAGCCACCGGGCGGCGCGGTGGCGAGCTGGGCTTTCACGGTGTTCAGCACCGGCACCTCGGTCGTGCCGGGGAACCATGCGACTGCGGGCCCGGGCCCCTGGCGATAGCGGGCTCGTTGTTCCAAACGGACGCAGCGGTCACCAAAGTCGGCTCCGGCTTCAACATCAACGGCGTCAAGGTCGGTGGGGCCGCCGCGATCGACAACACCGGCCACAAGGCTGCCGCACATCCAGCGGCCCACGGTGTCGGCGGTAGCAGAAGAACGTAGAACACGTCCCTCATCCGCGCTTGGCCGGTAAGCCGGAAGATGTCACCCGAGCGTTTGTATGGGCACGCTGTGTTGGCTGCCGACGACAGCCGCCAATTCTTGTGCGGACGCTCGGCGGACGACACCCGGACCAGACCCGCTGCCGCACGCGTGGCAGGCGGATCCCCGGAATTACGTGGTGGGGTGGCTGGCGCTGCGCTGATGCTCCGATGCCAGATACTCCACCATCTGGCAAAGGTTGACAACGGCCGCGTTCAACTTCGAGATGGTGGCGTCCCGATCTTCCACGCATGACTGCCAGTCCGGGAACTCCTGCGGCAACTTGTAGTTGTCGGCGTTGGTATGGATTTTTTGCTCGATTTGGTCGCACAGATCAGCGAGGGTCAACTGTCCCGGGGCGCCGAGGTCGGTGAACCATTTATCGGTCATGTCAGATCGCTCCCTTGCCAAGAATCAAAGCTGTTGATTCTCGCAGGTTATCGGGACCGTTCCATACGGTTTCCGCGCCCCCGCAGCCGACCTATCGGTGGCTGAGGTTGGCTGAGTCCGCGCCATGCCGGAGGCGGGCCGAAGGACCACCAGTCCGGGGCGGCCCGACCGGATTCCGACGACCGGACGCGAGACGCGATCGACTCGGCACCTGGACAATCTGCGGGCCTACGGCCCGGAGTGGATCAGCAGGTCGCAGAGCGAGGGCGAACGAGTTGGCCTGTAAGCCGGATTCTGTCCCGCCCCGCCACGGTTGACCGCGGCGGGACGGCGGCGACCATCCATCTGGGCACACCGTCGCCGGGTGCCTCGAGCGGCCTACCCGCAGGCTCAGGCGAGCAGCCCTCGATCGCCTGCGCAGCCGCACCAGGTGCGGCCTCTTGGCCTTGCTTCGGGTGGGGTTTACCGAGCCATCCCGGTCACCCGGAATGCTGGTGCGCTCTTACCGCACCGTTTCACCCTTACCACCCGGGGGTGGCGGTTTGTTTTCTGTGGCACTGTCCCGCGAGTCACCTCGGATTGCCGTTAGCAATCACCCTGCTCTGTGAAGTCCGGACTTTCCTCGACTCGTCAAGAGCCGCGGCCGCCCGGCCAACTCGTTCGCGTCAAACAACGTACTGCCTGGCACGGCTGTTCCGCGAGTGGCAATACTTGATGGTCAATCCGGTCGTCGTGGTCCCCGATCATCCATGGTCCACGAGGGGAGAGCTGTGGCAACCCATCGCCGCCTGGGCAGACGTGCTGGGCTCGGCCTCGTGCTGCTGGCGATTGTGCTGGCCCTCGGAACGCTGGCCGGGCCCGTTCGCGGCTTGGCGGACCCGCCCGGGCGGGTCACGCTGTATTTCTTCTGGGGCGAGGGCTGCCCGCACTGCGGGGCCGCGAAACCGATGCTCACGCAGCTACGAGAACGCTATCCGGGCCTGGAGGTACGCGACTTCGAGGTCCGCGGCAACAGCGACAACCAGCGGTTGTTGGTCGACATGGCCGATAAGTTCGGGTTCACACCCACCGGTGTGCCGGTGTTCTTCCTGGGCGATCAGCATTGGGTCGGCTACTCAGAGCCCTCGACGCCACGACAGTTGGAGGCCGCGGTGGCCCGATGCCTCGCGCACGGCTGCCCGGACGCCGGGGCGGGCGTCGTCGTAGCGGGGCCGGAGCAGTCCGCCGACTCACGACCGCCTCCGGAAGGACCGGGCCCCATAGCGGACGTCATCCGATTGCCCCTCATCGGGGACATCGATGCCAGCCATCAGTCGCTGGTGCTGACCACGCTGCTCATCGCCGCAGTCGACGGTTTCAATCCGTGCTCGCTGTGGGTGCTCTCGGTCTTGCTGGCGCTGACGCTGCGTACCGGCTCGCGGCGCACGATCGCCACGATCGGGCTGGTCTACATCTTCGTGACCGCGCTGGTGTATGCGCTGTTCATCGCGGGGCTGTTCTCCGTCTTCACGGTCCTGAGCCTGGCGCCCTGGGTACGTACCGTTGTCGCCCTGATCGCCGGGGTGTTCGGGCTGATCAACATCAAGGACTTCTTCTGGTTCAAGAAGGGTGTGTCGCTCTCGATTCCGGAAGGCCAGAAACCGGGCATCTACCAACGGATGCGCCGCGTGCTCGCCTCCGCTGATTCGATGCCGGCCCTCATCGGCGCCACCACCCTGCTGGCGGCCGGCGTGTCGTTCGTCGAACTCGCCTGCACCGCGGGTTTCCCGGTGTTGTGGACCAATCTGATGGCGTCCCACGAGGTCACGCCGGTCATCTTCGTGCTGCTGTTGGCCCTCTACATGGTGGTGTACCAACTCGACGAGCTGGCGATATTCGGCGCCGCGGTGGTCACGATGCGGGCGACCAAGCTCCAGGAGCGCCAGGGTCGGCTGCTGAAGCTGATCGGCGGGTTGGTGATGCTGAGCCTGGCGGGCGTCATGCTGGTCAATCCCGCACTGATGAACGATGTCCGATTCGCGGTCCTGGTGTTCGCCGGCGCGGGTGCGGCCGCCCTGCTGGTGCTGCTCCTCGACCGTCTCGTGGCGGGCCTACGCAGTTCCCGCAGTTCTGACGAGTAACGTCGCGCCGAGGAGTTTCGACCCGGCGGTCTTGTGACGAATGACTCCTGCGTGGGTCGCCCCCCGTATCTAGCGTCGAAACCAAGAAGACTCAACGAGAGGATCTCGATGACACGCGGAGAATCACCGCAGGGAGTTATCGCGGGCGTCGACGGCTCGGCGTGTTCGACCACCGCGGTGCAATGGGCTGCCCATGATGCCGAGTTGCGCGGCGTGCCGCTCACACTGGTCTATGTCGTGGCTCCGATCATCTTGGCGGCCGAACCGTGGCCGGAGGTCACGGCGCCGGCGGAGTACACCCAATGGCAGGAGGACGAGGCAGACCAAGCTCTCGCCCGGGCCCGCGAGGCGGCGCTGGCAGCGTCCGCCCTTTCCGCCGAACAGGTTTCGACCGAGATCCTGCACGGCCCGATCGTCTCCACGCTCGTCGACCTGTCCGATTCGGCCGACCTGTTCGTGGTGGGCTGCCGGGGACAGGGCGCGGTGTCTCGCGCCCTGCTCGGCTCGGTCAGCTCCGGGCTCGTCCACCACGCCCACTGCCCGGTCGCGGTGATCCACGAGGAGACCCCGCCCACCGCGGCTACCGCCGGTGCGCCGGTGATCGTGGGTATCGACGGCTCGGCGTGCTCGGAGTACGCCACCGAGATCGCGTTCGACGAGGCATCGCGTCGCGGTGTGGACCTGGTGGCGATGCACGCCTGGAGTGACATGGGGCCCATCGACTTCGCCAGCGTCAACTGGGCGCCGATCGAGTGGAGAAACATCAAGGTGGCCGAAGAGGAGGTCCTCGCCGAACGCCTCGCCGGGTGGCGGGAACGTTACCCCGATGTCACCGTGCACAGGCACGTCGTGTGCGACCGACCGACCCCACGGCTACTCGAACGGGCGCAGAGTGCCCAGCTCATCGTGGTCGGTAGCCACGGTCGGGGCGGATTCGAGGGAATGCTGCTCGGCTCGGTCGGCGCGGCAATCGTCAATTCCGCACTCATCCCGGTGATCGTCGCTCGAACCCGTTCCGCTAAGAGCTGATTCGTCGCATCTGGATGACGTTGTCGATGAGGCGGACCTGCTGGCCGTCGGGCCCGACGGCGTCACGTTCGGCGGGCCCCAGCCGCACCGTCTCCCACTGTGCGTCGTCGAGCGTCAGTCCGGCCAATACCTCCTGCGCGGACGGGAATTCGTGGTGATGCACCTCTTCGGGGGCCCATGGCGGGGCCGCACCATGGTCGACGATCAGCAAGGTGCCCCCCGGCGCTACGGTGGCGGCCGCCCGGCGCAGAATCGCCAGCCGGTCCATCTCCAGCATGGTGTGGAAGAAGTGTGCCGACACCAGATCGAACGGGCCCTCCGGGAGGGTCTGAGTCAGATCGTGTTGCTGGAAGTCGATGTGCCCCAGTACCCCTCGCGCTCGGGCGTCTTCGGCGGCACGGGCCAGCGCGGTCGTGGAGACGTCGACGGCGACGACCTGCCAGCCGTGTTCGGCCAGCCACATGGCGTCGCCGCCCTCGCCGCAGCCCAGATCCAGGGCGCGGGTACCGGTGAGCTCGGCTGCGATCTCGGCGAGGCGAGTGTTGGGGCGTCCGCTCCAGATCCGCGGCTTCTCCGCGTAGCGCGTCTCCCAATGGGCGTGGTGGTCGGTATCCATGTCCCGAGCTTGCCCAAAGCACACCCATGGTGGCAATGTTTTTTGCCATGCAGGCAAACGACGACGTAGATCTCCGGGTGCGCAGGCGGCTGCGGGAACTGCGCGGGCGGCTCGGCCTGACCCTCGAGGACGTGGCGTCGCGGGCCGGTATCGATGTGTCGACGTTGAGCCGGCTGGAATCGGGCAAACGCCGGCTCGCGCTCGACCATCTGCCGAGGCTGGCCGCGGCACTGTCGGTCAGCACCGACGAACTGCTCGGGGCCTCCCCGGCCCTCGACCCGCGGGTTCACCCGTCGTCCCACACCAGGAACCTGATCACCTTCTGGCCGCTGACCCGCCACGGCGGGGCCGGCGGGCTGCAGGCCTTCAAGATCCGGATCAGTGCGCGGCGGCAGACCCCGCCGGCCGAATTGCCCACCCACGAAGGTCAGGAATGGCTCTACGTGCTGTCCGGCCGGTTGCGGCTGATCCTGGGCGAGCAGGACTACGTCATCTCCCCGGGTGAAGCGGTGGAGTTCAGCACCTGGACACCGCACTGGTTCGGCGCCGTCGACGGCCCGGTGGAGGCCCTTACCCTGTTCGGCCCACACGGGGAACGGGTGCACCTGTTGGGTTAGGACTCAGCCGAGGTAGGCGGTCTGGTTCACCAGCCGCACCGACGATCCGCCGTCGGGATAGAACTCCGCGATGCTCAGCGACGCCAGGTCCAGGTGCAACCGGTGCAGGATGCCGGTGCCGGCGTCCAAGGCCAGTCGCAGCAGGGTCTTGATCGGCGTCACATGCGAGACCACCAGCACGGTGCCGCCCGGATGGTCAGCGAGGATCCGGGTGCGGGCCCGCTGAACCCGATCGGAGACTTCGTCGAAACTCTCCCCGGCGGGCGGGTGCAGACTGGTGTCGCGCAGCCAGCGGCCGTGCAGTTCCGGGTCACGTTCGCGGGCCTCGCCGAACGTCAGCCCCTCCCAGGCGCCGAAATCCGTCTCGATCAGATCCTCGTCGACCGTCACGTCCAGTCCGAGCGCCGCCGCGGCGGCCGCGGCGGTGTCATACGAACGCCGCAGCGGCGACGTGATCACCGCGTCGATACCACCGCGCTCGGCGAGGTAGCGGGCCGCGGCCTGCGCCTGGCCACGACCGGCATCGGTCAGTTCGGGGTTACCGCGGCCCGAATAGCGGCGCTCGCGCGAGAACTGGGTCTGCCCGTGCCGCAGCAGCAGTAGCCGGGTCGGGGCACCCTGATTGCCCGTCCAGGCCGCCGGAGGCATAGCCACCGCTGCGGCCGGTGGGTCGGCCGCGTTGGCGGCAGCGTTCATGGCTTCGTTGGCCAGCCGGTCGGCGTAGGGGTTCTGTTCGCGTGGAATCCATTGGTAGATCACCGAGTCGAACGTCGACGCCAGCGCACGTGCCTGCTGGTGGAGCTCGGCCAACCCGGCGTGTTTGACCTTCCACCGGCCGGCCATCTGCTCCACCACGAGCTTCGAATCCATAAAGACGTCAACCTCATTGGCGCCGAGCCGGCGGGCCTCCTCGAGTCCGGCGATCAGCCCGCGGTACTCGGCGACGTTGTTGGTGGTGATCCCGATCGCCTGCCCGTGCTCGGCCAGGACCGTCTGGTGATCGGCCGAGTAGACAACACATCCGTAGCCGGCCGGGCCGGGGTTGCCCCGCGATCCGCCGTCGGCCTCGATGAGCACCTTCACGACTACGCCCCGCCGAGGCGTAGCAGGATGGCCTGACATTCCGGGCAGCGCACGACCTCGTCCTCCGGTGCGGCCGAGATCCTGGCCAGCTCACCGCGATCGAGTTCGATGCGGCAGGCGCCACACCGTCGGCCCAGCAGCCGGGCGGCCCCGGCACCAGACGCCGCGCGCTGCCGCTCGTAGAGTTGCGCCAGCGACGGGTCCAGCCCGGCGATGATCGCGTCCCGCTGAGCCGTGCGCTGACCACGCAGCTGGTCGATCTCGGTCAGCGCCTCGTCGCGATTGTGCCCCGCGGTGGTCAGACCCGCTTGGAGCGCTTCGACTTTCGCGCGTTCGGCAGCCTGGTCGCCGGTCAGTTGTTCGACCCGCTCCATCACCTCGAGCAGCGAATCCTCCAGGCTGGCCTGCCTGCGCTCCAACGTCTCCAGCTCGTGCTGCAACTCTTCGAGCTGCTTGGGGTTGACGGTGCCGGAATCGAGCAGTTTCCGATCGCGGTCC
Organism: Mycobacterium pinniadriaticum; assembly: GCF_026242045.1. Classification (GTDB taxonomy): domain Bacteria; phylum Actinomycetota; class Actinomycetes; order Mycobacteriales; family Mycobacteriaceae; genus Mycobacterium; species Mycobacterium pinniadriaticum. The sequence continues at coordinate 51,513 of NZ_JAPJDO010000020.1, read as the reverse complement.
TCACGTTGGCGAACCCCCTCGATTTCGGATTCGAACCGGACCACCTGGGCGTCGATATCCTCGAGCGCGATCGCCAGCGCGGCCAGTCGATCACCGGCTTCGCGATAGTCGGTCTGTGCCTCCTCGTAGCTCTGCTGCTCGGGCAGATTGGCCGCACGGTGGGCCAGCCGGGCCAGCTCGGCGTCCAGCTCGGCCAGCTCCAGGAGCGAACGCTGCTGTGCCAATTCAGCTTTCACGACGTGCCTTTCGAACTATCGATGTTCCACGGGTCGGTGCGCAGAGTGCAGACATCGACGGGCAGCGCGGCGCCGAAATGGCCGCGCAGCAGCGATGCGGCCTGCGCGCACCACGGATACTCGCTGGCCCAGTGTGCGACGTCGATCAACCCGACGCCACTGGCCCGTCGATGCTCGTCGGCGGGATGGTGGCGCAGGTCGGCGGTGAGGTAGGCGTCCACCCCAGCGGCGGCGGCCGCGCCCAGCAGGGAATCGCCGGCGCCCCCGCACACCGCCACGCGGGCCACCGGCGCATCCGGGTCGCCCGCGGCGCGTACCCCCCAGGTGGTCTGCGGTAGCACCGCGTGAGCTCGTGCGACGAAATCGCCGAACCGCAGCGGGTGCGCCAGTGTGCCGATCCGGCCGATTCCCACCCCGGCCGGCAGCGGGGCCCGCGGCACCACGTCGAACGCCGGCTCCTCGTAGGGATGCGAGGCCCGGATGGCCGCCAGAATCTGAGCGCGCAGCCGCGTCGGAGCCACCACCTCGACGCGGTCCGCGTCGACCCGCTCCAGCGAGCCAACCGTTCCGACGGCCGGTGAGGCACCGTCGAGTGGCAGGAACTGGCCGGTGCCGGCCACACTCCAACTGCACTGCGCGTAATCGCCGATGTGGCCCGCGCCCGCGGCGAACACGGCCGCCCGGACCGCTTCGGCGTCGGCGGGCGGGGTGAAGATCACCCATTTGTCGGTGTCGGGACCGGCGGCGATCGGATCGAGTACGCCGTCGACCGTCAGCCCGAGGACGTCGGCCAGCGCGTCAGACACCCCCGGGTTGGCCGAGTCGGCGTTGGTGTGGGCGGTGAACAGCGCGGCCCGGGCCCGGATCAGGCGGTGAATCAGCGCGCCCTTCGGGGTGCTGGCCGCCACCGTGTCCACCCCGCGTAATAGCAGCGGGTGGTGAGCCAGCAGCAGCCCGCGCGGGCCCACCGTCGCCACGACGTCGGTGGTGGCGTCCACGGCCACAGTCACCGAGTCGACGACGTCGTCGGGGTCGCCGCATACCAGGCCAACGGAGTCCCAGCCCTGCGCCAGGCCGGGTGGGTAGACGGCGTCGAGCACGGCGATGACCTCGGCCAGTTTCACGCTCATGACGTCTGCTCCACCACGTCAAGCACAGTAGTGCGCGACGATCGGCCACAATGGTCGGGTGACATGCACGGCCTCCGATACTCGTCCTCAGTTGGTGATCTTCGATCTCGACGGGACTCTCACCGACTCGGCCGACGGCATCGTGGCCAGCTTCCGGCACGCGCTGGCCGCGGTCGGCGCCGACGTGCCCGCCGGTGACCTGGCCGGCCGGGTAGTCGGCCCACCGATGCATCTGACCCTGGCCGGCATGGGGCTGGGCGAACGCGCCGACGAGGCGATCGCGGCCTACCGCGCTGACTACACCAGCCGGGGCTGGGCGATGAACAGCCTGTTCGACGGGATTCCGCAGCTGCTGGGCGACCTACGCGCGGCCGGGATTCGGCTGGCGGTGGCCACCTCCAAGGCCGAGCCCACCGCCCGGCGGATCCTCGAACATTTCGAGCTGGCCGACTACTTCGACGTGATCGCCGGCGCCAGCCCCGACGGTTCACGGTCAAGCAAGGCCGACGTGCTGGCCCACGCACTGCGCCAGCTCCATCCGCTGCCCGACCGGCTGCTGATGGTCGGTGACCGCGCGCACGACGTGGAGGGCGCGGCCGAACACGGTATCGGCACGATCGTGGTCGGGTGGGGCTACGGCGCGAGCGATTTCCTCGAGCCGCACGCCGCCGAGGCGGCCGCCGCCCACGTCCCGACGGTTTCGGCGCTGCGTGAGGTGCTCGGTGTCTAGACCAGGGGCAGGAGCGCAGCGACCCGGGGATCGGGCTGTGCACATCACGTTCGTGTGTTCGGGGAACATCTGCCGCTCCCCGATGGCGGAGAAGATGTTCGCCCACCAGATCGACCAGCGCGGCCTGGCCGACCTGGTCCGGGTGACCAGCGCCGGGACCGGTAACTGGCATGTCGGCGACGGGGCCGACGAGCGCGCCAACATCGTCCTGCGCCAGCACGGCTACCCGACCGAGCACCGCGCGGCCCAGGTGGGCGACGACCATCTGGGGGCCGATCTGGTCATCGCACTGGGCCGCAATCATCTGCGGATGCTGACCCACCTCGGCGTCGAGCCTGAGCGGGTGCGATTGCTGCGGTCGTTCGACCCGCGGTCGGGTCGGCATCCCGACGATGTCGAGGACCCCTACTACGGCGGCCACGCCGATTTCGAGGAGACGTTCACCGTGATCGAGGCGGCCCTGCCCGGCCTGCACGCCTGGGTCGACGAACGGCTGGCCGGGGCGGACCTGACCGGCTGATGAAGCGGCTGACGTTCCTGCTGCGCCCGGGCTGGCTGGCCCTGGCGTTGGTGGTGGTGGCCTTCGCCTATCTGTGCTTCACCGTCCTGGCGCCATGGCAGCTGGGTAAGAACAGCAAGGCCAACCGGGAGAATCACCAGATCGAGACCTCGCTGAAAGCCGATCCCGTCCCGGTGACAACACTTCTGCCGCATCAGGATTCGTCGGCACCAGACGCGCAGTGGCGTCAGGTGACGGCCACCGGCCACTACCTGCCCGACGATCAGGTGCTGGCCCGCCTGCGCGTGGTGGGCGGCGCGCCCGCCTTCGAGGTGCTGGTGCCCTTCGCGGTGGACGGTGGCCCCACGGTGCTGGTCGACCGGGGTTATGTGCTCGCGGTACAGGGTGCGAAGGTGCCCGATATCGCGCCCGCGCCGTCGGGCACGGTGACGATCACCGCGCGGCTGCGTGACTCCGAGACCGCCCCGGCCGACAAACCGCCCTTCAGCGAGGGCGGCTACACCCAGGTGTACGCGATCGACACCCAGGTGGTGTCGGCGGTGAAGCTGGTGCCATTGGCGGGTTCGTATCTGCAGCTCGTGGAGAATCAGCCGGGCGCGCTGGGAGTGGCGGAGTTGCCACATCTGGATGCCGGGCCGTTCCTGTCGTACGGCATCCAGTGGATCGCTTTCGGCATCGTGGCGCCCATCGGGCTGGGCTACTTCGCATATTCGGAGATCCGCGCCCGCCGCCGCGAGGCCGCGGCCGCCGCCGCCAAGCCGGCGGGCCCGGTCACCGTCGAGGACAAGCTCGCCGACCGCTACGGCCGACGGCAGTGATACCGACCGCGACCAGCGCCGCGGCCGCCTGAACCGTGCGCGACAGCCGCACCGCCCGGCGCAGGTCGTCGACGCCGGGGATGTGACCGTCGCCGAGAGTGGGGCGGATCTCGAGCTGATGGTGGTACTGGGTCGGGCCGCCGAGGCGTGCACCCAGCGCACCGGCGAACGCTGCCTCCACCACGCCGGCGTTCGGGCTCGGGTGCCGCGCCGCGTCGCGGCGCCACGCCCGCAGCGCGCCGCCCGGCGAACCGCCGACCAGCGGCGCGCATACGACCACCAGCGCGCCGCCTACCCGCGCCGCCGCATAATTGGCGATATCGTCCAAACGTGCTGCCGCCCAACCGAACCGGGCATAGCGCGGCGAGCGGTGCCCGATCATCGCATCCAAGGTGTTGACGCCGCGATACACCACGACGCCGGGCACTCCCCCGACCGCGGCCCACAACAGCGGCGCGACGTGGGCGTCCGAGGTGTTCTCCGCCACCGATTCCAGGGCCGCCCGGGCCAACCCGTCGGCGTCGAGCGCCGACGGGTCGCGACCGCACAGCGACGGCAGCAGCGCCCTGGCGCCGTCGATGTCATCGCTGGCCAGCAGGTCGGCCACCCGCTCACCGGTGCGGCCCAATGTGGTTCCCCCGAGGGAGGCCCAGGTGGCGGCGGCCGTTGTCACGGCCAGCAGCGGGCCGCGGGCTTCACGCTGCACCAGCACACCGGCGCCGGCCAGTCCACCCAACAGCACACCGACATGCAGTGCACCCGCACCCCGGCTGTCGCGATAGGTCAGCTTCTCGAGTGCGGCTGCACACCAACCGAACCCCGCCACCGGATGACCGTGCGAGGGATCACCGAGAACCATGTCGGCCAGCTGCGCGGCAAGGATGCCGACACCGGCCCACCGTCTGCGCGCAAACACCCCGGCACTCTCTCACACGTGATGTACTGCCCCCATGAGGGCGCGATGACGCGACATCCCAGGAGGGTTTCCGACCTGCTCAATCCGGCGGCGGTGCTGGCGCCGGCGGCCAACGTCATCATGCAGCTGGCCCATCCCGGCGTCGGCTACGGCGTTCTCGAGAGCCCGGTGGACAGCGGCAACGTCTACAAGCATCCGATCAAGCGGGCGCGCACCACCGGCACCTATCTGGCGGCGGCCACCATCGGCACCGATGCCGACCGTGACCTCATCCGCTCCGCGGTGGACACCGCGCACGCCCAGGTCCGTTCGGGCCCGGCCAGCCCGGTCTCCTACCGCGCCTTCGATCCGCGGCTGCAACTGTGGGTGGCGGCCTGCCTGTATCGCTATTACATCGACCAGCACGAGTTCCTGTACGGTCCGCTCGACGATGCCGCGGCCGACGCGGTGTACGCCGACGCCAGCCGTCTGGGCACCACGCTGCAGGTGCGGGCGAGCATGTGGCCGCCCGACCGCGCGGCTTTCGACGAGTACTGGAAGCGGTCGCTGGACGACCTGAGCATCGACCCGCCCGTACGCGAGCATCTCAAAGGTGTTGCGGCCATGGCGTTCATGCCGTGGCCGGTGCGGGCGACGCTGGGCCGGTTCAACCTGTTCGCCACCACCGGGTTTCTGCCGCCCGAGTTCCGGTCGATGATGCGCCTGCCGTGGGACGCGGGTCGGCAGCGCCGCTTCGAATGGCTGCTGGCCGCGCTGCGGCTGGCGGATCGGCTGATCCCGCACCAGGCCTGGATTTTCGGTTATCAGCTGTATCTGTGGGACATGCGGGCCAGGGCCCGGCGCGGGCAGCGGATAGTCTGAAGACATCAGAAATCGTTGCGAGGGGGAACATGTCGACGAAGATTCTCACGGCCGGGACCGTCATCACGATGGATCCGGCGCGACCGCGCGCGGAGGCCGTCGCGGTGTCCGATGGCCGGATCACCGGCGTGGGCTCGGTCGCCGATTGCCGGTCGCAGTACCCCGATGCCGAGATGATCGACACCGGCGTTGCCGCCCTGTTGCCGGGACTGGTTGAGCCGCACAGTCATCCGGTGATGAGCGGGGTTGCCACCCAGCTGCCGGCCCGCTCGATCGCCCCGTGGGACGCCCCGACCTGGTCGGATGTCGAGGCGATATTCGCCGATGCAATCGCCCATACCGACCCGAGTACACCGTTGCTGTTCGCCGGGTTCGACGCACTGCTGCACCAGCGCCCGTCCCCCAAGGGCCCCGAGCTTGACCGGATCTTCGGCGACCGGGTCGCAGTCGTCACCGACAACTCCGGCCACGGCGTGTACTTCAACACCGCGGTGATGAAGCGCAACGGCTGGGATGTCAATCCCCCGGCCGATCCGGCCGGAGGGCACTACGGCCGCAACCCCGACGGCACCCTCGACGGACAGGGCTTCGAGACGCCGGTATTGATCGGCGTCGCCGGACCGATCCTGGCCGAGTTGGGCAACCCACTGGTCAGCGCCGCCGAGTACTACGCGTTGATGGCCCGCGGCGGCTACACGTCGACCTCGGACATGACCTACGACCCGAAACTCAAGACCGCATACGAGGCGCTGGCGGCCGCGCCGTCCTGCCCGTTGCGGATCAGCATGTGGGAGATGTCGACCACCGGCACGTACAACAATCCGGAATCCTTCAGTGCCGCAGAAACATTGCTGGTCAAGCAGGGCGTCAAACTCTGGACCGACGGCTCGCCGTGGATCGGCAACATCGCCATCTCGTTCCCGTATCTGAGTACCGACGCCACCCGGACCGCCGGCATCGACCCCGCGGTGGCCGGCGGGCCGCAGTCGATGAACTACAACCGCGAGCAGCTCGACGCGATCCTCGACGTCGCGGCCCCCGCCGGCTGGCAGATGGCCTTTCACGCCAACGGCGACCTGGCCATCGAACTCGCCCTGGACGCCTACGAAGGGGCGCTGCAGCGGCACAATCTGATCGGCACCGATCATCGCTGGCGTCTGGAACACCTCGGTGCAGGTACCCGCAGGCTGTTCGACCGGGCCGCGCAGCTGGGCGTTCACGTCTCGATGGCGCCGTTCCAGTACTACTACTGGGGTGACCTGCTGGACGGTGAGATGTTCGACCACGAGCACGGCAGCCAATGGGCGCCGTTCGCCGACGCGGTGGCCTCCGGAGCGGTGGTCTCACTGCACAACGACGGGTCGGTATCCCCTCCCACGCCGGTGCTCAACATCCAGACCGCGGTGACGCGGCGGACCCGGGCCGGCAACGTGCACGGGGCCAACCAGGCGATCACCCTCGATCAGGCGTTGCGGGCGCACACCATCAACGCCGCCCGGACGCTGCACCGGGACACCCTGATCGGGTCGCTGGAGGTCGGCAAGCTCGCCGACTTCACCGAGCTGGCCGCCGACCCCTATGCGGTGGATCCGACGCAGCTCGCCGACCAGGCCCGGGTGACCGGGACCTGGTTGAGCGGCGAACGGATCGACCTAACCGCGTTCGTCGGTGCGGTCGGCCGTACCGATCCGGGCCGGCACGCGCACCTGGCCGGTCAGCCACGTCACACCTGCTGCTGAACCGGTGGCGGTGCTGATTCGTCAGCACTGGAGAAATGAACCGAAGACAAGGACGTCCCATGACCTTTCCCACCCTTGCTCATGTTGCGGTCACCGTGCGTGACCTGTCGGTCAGCGTGCCCTGGTATCGCGCGCTGATCGGCTCGGATCCGGTGCTCGACGAGGACACCGACGCCGGGTTCCACCACTGTGTGTTCCTGCTCGACAACGACACCCTGCTGGGGTTGCACCAGCACACCACCGCGCCGTCGGATCAGCCGTTCAGCGAGCACAACGTCGGGCTGGACCACATCGGGTTCGGTTGCGCCGATCGTGCCGCCCTGGAGCGGTGGGAGGCCCGGCTGAACGAGCTGGGCGTCACTCATGGCGGCATCGTCGACGCCCACTACGGTTCGGGGCTGAGCTTCCGCGATCCCGACGGCATCACGCTGGAGTTCTTCGCACCGCCGGCGGGTTAGGCGAGCGTCGTCTTCATCAGCTGCACGTTGTAGTTCCCCCAGATCGACAGGTTCCAGTAGATGTCCTGGCCGGTCGACCACGGGTCCATCATCGGCGCGTAGAGCCCCGGGTACTGCACCGACGTCACCAGCGTGGTGGCCGCCGACCAGGTGCCCTGCGGCGAATCGGCGGTGCGCATGATGACGCTGCCGGTGCTGCTGGTGTACATCGCCACATATTTGTCCAGGTAGGTGTTGTACTGCACCGACATCTCGCTGACATGCCCGCTGGGCCCGCCGACCCCGAACAGCCCGGCCACCCAGCTGCCGAAGAACAGACCGAGCTGGCCCAGGATTCCGCCGGCGTACTGATTGCTTCGGGTCGCCGGCAGGATCGGGACGGCCGCCCCGGGCTTTCCGGCCACCCACGTGTCGCCATCCCAGTACTCGTACTTCGTCAGATCCAGGATGTCGGCCTCGTTGACCCGGGATACGTAGGCCGAGCCCAGCCGGCCCGACGGGGTCCCGTAAGAGAAGACGTATCCGGCGTCGGGCGAGTCTTCCGGCGGCTTGACGAAGGCACCCTGCTGAAAGTTCTGGTTTCCGTATATGAATGACGTGCTCGACCGGAGCCAGCTGGCGGCACGGATGGTCTGCGGCGCGACGGTCCAGTTCTGACCGTTGTCGTCGGAGTAGGCGATCGCGGAGTAATTGGTGGTCCACGCCCCGCTGAAGTCCCAGGATCGCACCGACATGAAGTTCACGTACTGGCGCACGCCGTACTGATTGTCGTAGGGCGCCGAGATGGCCGCGGTCGGAATGATCGTCACCTCCGAGCCGAACGGGCCGAGATAACGGGCACTTCCGGCGATCACCTGCTTGGATATCCCGGCCGAGGTCAGCGGTGAGCCGGCGAACGGGTCGGTGGTCGAACCGGGGGCGAAGACGCGTGCGATCGGATCGGAGGTCCGCAGCAGCACGTTGGAGCGCCATACCCCAGTCATGTTCGGACGGCTGAAGGTGTCACCGAAGACCGTCAGCACCTGGTGGTCGGCACCGGCCATGCCGTTGTCCCACATGATGCCCAGGTCGGTGCCGTAGATGCCGAACCGGCTGGGCGTCAGCGTGTTCGAGCCGGTCACCCAACCGACCTTGGTGGTGACCGGTGAGGCGGCGACCGCCGAGGTGCTCGCCGCGGGGGTGAGCTTCGATACCGTCGTCTCGGACAGATCGGGTACGTTCGGTGCGCGGGATGCGTTGTTACGCAGTGGTCTTGCTACCTTCGGCGCGGTCGCGAAGCGGTGCCGGGATGCCGCGGTGGCCGCGGGTTTGGGTCGCGGCGAACGACCGACAGATGAGTGGGCCGACGACGAGTGGGTCGATGACGAGCCCGAGCCGGCCGGTTCGGCCGATGCAACTGCGCAACCGGACATGATCGCGGCGCCCACGCCCAGCGCCACCGCGAGCCCACCGATTCCACCGATATACACGCTTGCGCGCATGGCCGCCCCCTGTCGTTCGCCCGTCCAGTATTTGCCGGAAGGGCCGAGAACGGAGCGAAATATCCGATCGTGTCGAAAACAGTGCCGATAGCTCGGCGAGCTAGGGGTAGGTCAAGCTGCTGTCGTACGTACTCGGCGGAGGGGCCGAGGTCAGCTGGAGCGGCTGACCGATCACCCAAGTGGCGTCCTGACCGGGTTGGGTCAGCATCGTCGCTTTGGTGCCGTCGGGTCCATCGATCACATCAGGCATGTCTGCGCCGACGTTCTGGATCACGTAGGTGGTATTGCCCTGCTGCACCGTCACATCACCCGTCGTTCTGATGAGAGCCCTGCTCTTCCAGACGATGAACCTGCGGTCCGGGGGCGCCGAACCCGCCCACTTCTGGGTGTACTTGCGCCCGGTGGTCCAGGTCGCATTGAACTCCGCGCTGATCTCCGCGCCGATGGCGTCCAATATCTTGAACGACGCTTTTCCGGTTATCTTGAAGCCGAACGCCCATTGATGACTGACTTCGAAGGTGTCCTCCGGCAGCGGCTCGGACTGAGTCTTGTTGAAGTTGTCATATACCGGGAGCGCGCGGACGAATGGGCTCCACACATATTTCTTGGTTCTCGTGCCCCACGTGCACTTGACGCCGTCCAATGCGCAGAACTCCTGCATCACCTGTTCTTGCAGGGGCGCTTCGTCGGGGCCGATTTTCCGCGTCGTCCCCGGGCGGTCCAGCAGTACGACGGAGGCCGTGTCGTAAAAGCCACTCGGCCCACCTCCACCGTCACCAAGATCCCAATCTCCACTGTTGCCTGGAGTGCAGGGTCCGGTGCACTTCACAACGCCACCGTTCAACTTGGGGATAAACCGTTGCGGTACACCCAAGTTGACGGTATATGAGAATGGGTCCAGCGCCGTGTTGGTCGTCGTGAATGTCAGTTCCGCGTTCGACCACCTTCCGTAGTTCAAGATGACGCTGAATTCCATCGTGTTGCCGGGCTTGAGAATGGTGCCGTCCGGCGGAGGGTCTTGGAGCAACGCCGCCGTCGTCGAGCCATAGGACAACCGCACTGAATCGCTGGACTGGTTGTACACCTTGAAGTTATAGACAACATTGCCGTTCGCACTGGCACCGGCTGCCGCCGTTCCCGTTCCGGCCGTCACCGCTGCCGTCGACGGCGTCTCCGACGCGGGGGGAGTGACCTTTGGTACCGCCACGGTGACGTCCACGGTGGTAGGTCCTGCGCTGTCGAAGAGGTGCCATCCGACGCCGTGCGCCTCGACCGTGAAGCTGTCGGTTCCACCGGTGAGGGCGAGCTCGCTCTCGGGATCGACCTTGTAGTAGTAGCCGCCGTTGTCATCGATGATCACCGTTCCGAACGTCGGCTGTTTGGTGACGATGAAGACTTGGGGATCCGAGTTCGGGTCCACCGAGTCGAGGGTTCCCAGCACCACGCCGGTCTCCGCATCGGCGAGCACGTCGATGGGCTTGACTACCGGAGACTTGTCGAACAGCACTTTCTCCAGGTAGTCGCGCATCGACTGGAGCGCACCCGGCCACCTGCCGAACGGCTCCTCCGCCAGCGGTTGGCCAGCTGGCGGCGGCGGCTCGACGTAGTTCGAGGTGTCGATCGCGCTTACCCAGACGTCCACGTTCTGTATTCCGGGCTCGACACTGTCGAAGAGGTGGAAGCCGATGTCGTTGTATTCCACCGTGAAGGCGTCCCAGCCGCCCTCGGCCGCCAATTCCAAGGTCGGGGTGTACTCGTACGTGCCCGCTATATTGTCGATCCGGACTGTGCCCCTGCTCGGATCACTGATGACGGTGAAGGCCACCGGATCGCTGTTTTGGTCGTAGACACCGAAGGACCCTTTCACCACGCCCGTCTGCACATCCTCGGAAATCTGAGTGATGTTGAGAACGGGTGCCTTGTTCTCCAGAACGTTCTCCAGATCGCGGGACGCTGCACTCAGCGCACCGGTCAGCATCGCGAAAATTCGCGACGTCCCGTCGGCGGGCGGAACTGCTCGCCCGGCCGATGCCACTCTGGGCGCTGCAGTCGTCGTGCCCGCCAGCTTGCGTGACTGCGATAGCGGCGCCAACGCCCGGCCGGACTGCACGGAATTCCTAGGCCCGGCAACACCGATGCCTGACTTCCGGGCGTTCGCCGACGTAGGTTTCGCTGACGAAGAGTTGGTTGCGCGCTTATCCTGCGATGTCGTCGATCTGCCGGCCGACCCCGTATCACCGGTATTTGCAGAGGCCTCTCCCGACATCCCGGTGATCACCGCTCCGATACCCAGGGCGACCGCCAGCGCACCGACTCGCCCCACGAACTGGACAGACTTCATGGCTTCATCCCTCAACCCTTGCTCGACATGCGCAGTAAAGGACACTGGTGTGCTGAAAAGTCGCCCGCCGCAACGAACGCAGCGCGCAACCGACCTGTGCGTCAATTTGTGATGAGAAGAAAATAACAACGCTCACAGTCGATATACAGCGCAATGTCAGTGCACTATGAAACGTCAGTGGCGAGTCACCCCACCGCTATCCGGCGTTAAATCAGAATTCGACTCCGGCGGCGATGAGCGCCGACACGAAACGCCAAACCTCCCGCGATCGGTGGATCCGCAATCCGTCCGCTTGGCGGACAGACGCACAACTATCCCGGACTTTTCGTCAGTGCCGTCGCCGCCGGGGCGCTGGCCCTGGGCCGGGGCTTCACCCCCACCGCGAGCGCCGCGCAGGGTTGCGGCTACGGCGACCAGCACTTGCTACTGAGACCACACAACTTCCCCAATCGCTGTGGTGGTATCAATCCGGTATCATCGGGCGATGGGTATGACTTTGCGTACCAGCGACGAGCAGACCGAAGCGCTACGTAGACAGGCAGCCGCCGAGAGACGCTCGATGCAGGCTGTGGCGCTGTCGGCTATCGACGAGTACATCGCCCGACGGGCGCACAAGTCCCGTGTCGAGGCTGCGCTCGAGCGCGTAGTGGCCGAAGAGGCCGGCGTCCTACAGCGACTCAAGGACGCATGATCGACTACCTCGATCTCGAAGACCTCCTTGAAATTGCCCGGCGCGCAGTCGGAGACGATGTCGCAGTCCGTGACCACGGGCTGCTCGCCTCGGCCCTGGCTCGACCACGCGCATCGGTATTCGGTCAGGATGCATACCCCGAACTCCACGTGAAAGCCGCTGCGCTGCTGCATTCCTTGTTGCGCAACCACGCACTGGTGGACGGCAACAAGAGGCTCGCGTGGACCGGCTGTCTGACGTTCCTGGCCATCAATGGTCAACGGATCAGCGCATCCGAGGACGACCGCTTCAACTTCGTCATCCGAGTGGCCGGTGGCAGCCACGACGACCTCGGCAAGATCGCCGATCAACTTCGTGCATGGAGCCATGCAAATGGCTAAATCACGTGCCACACAAGGTTTTGCAACGACCCTTTATAACTGATCTCCGATTGACGTAAGCAGCCGTCTGTCCCCCGATCGGTGGATCCGCAATTCGTCCCGCACAACCTCCACTTGGCGGACAGACGAGGGGTATGGCCAAGCGCACTATTCCTGTCGAGCCTCGCTCACCACACACCTGACAACTCGGAGGACACGATGACTGCACAAATCACCAAGGGTGCCGCAGGACTTTTCGCCAGTGCCGTCGCCGCCGGCGCGCTGGCCCTCGGCCTGAGCTTCGCCCCCACCGCAAGCGCAGCCGACGGCTGCGGAATCGGCTACCACCTCGACGGACCCAACTGCGTGCTGAACGTACCCGGACCCAACGCCCACTTCATCAGCCCCAACTGCTGGATCAACGTCAACGGCGACGAGCGCTGCTACGCCCCGTAACAATCCACAACTCCATACCTTCCCGCCCGGGCCCGCACGGCCCGGGCGGGTTCATGTCTGACAGACCTCCCGGAAGGGATATTTCGGGCGCTCGTTCGGGCGTATTGCGGGGCAAGGCGATACCGCGGCCCCGGCGAGGTGAATACCTTGTGGCCCCATGAGCACCCACTACGACAAGTTCCTGATCGGGGGCCGGTGGACTGCACCGAGCTCGAGCGAAGAGATCGTTGTGGTCTCCCCCAACGACGAGCGGCGGCTGGGCAGCGTTGCCGCGGGTGTTCACGCCGATATCGACGCGGCGGTGGCAGCAGCCCGGGCCGCCTTCGATGCCCCCGGCGGCTGGCCGACGTGGCCCGCGGACAAGCGGGCGGCGGCGATGGAAACCCTTGCCGATGCGCTCGATCGGCGCGGCGAGCAACTCGCCCAGGCCGTCAGCACCCAAAACGGTATGCCGGTCGCGATCGCGAGCCAACTCGAAGCCGTCTTCCCTCAGATCTTGCTTCGCTATTACGCGCAGCTGGCCTGCACCGAGCCGTTCACCACCGAGCGCGCCGGCCTGCTCGGTGGACAAACCACCATCACCCGCACTCCCGTCGGTGTGGTGGGCGCGATTGTGCCGTGGAATTTCCCGCAGACACTCGGCGCGTTCAAGTACGCCCCCGGGCTGGCCGCGGGCTGCACGTTCGTGATCAAGCCCGCACCGGAGACGGTCTTCGACGCCGTCCTGTTCGCCGAGGCGGTCGCTGAGTCCGACATCCCGGCCGGGGTGATCAACGTGGTGCCGGGCGGACGCGAGACGGGCGCCTATCTGGTGTCACAGCCCGGAATCGACAAGGTCGCGTTCACCGGCTCCACCCAGGTCGGTCGTGAGATCGCCACGGTGTGCGGCGGATTGCTGCGACCGGTGACACTGGAACTCGGCGGCAAGTCTGCGGCGATCATCCTCGACGACGCTGACCTGGATTTGAGCGTGATCGGCGAGAAGCTTTTCGCCGCAACGCTGCTCAACAACGGCCAGACCTGCTTCCTCGGGACGAGGATCCTCGCGCCGCGAAGCCGCTACGCCGAGGTCGTCGACGTCGTGACCGCACTGGCGGCCTCGCTGGCCGTCGGCAGTTCACTGGATCCGGCCACCCAGATCGGCCCGTTGGTCACCGCACGCCAGCGCGACCGCGTCGAGTCCGTCATCGCCACCGCCCGCAGCAGCGGCGCCCGGCTCACCACCGGCGGCGGCCGCCCGGCCGGGATCGACACCGGATGGTTCGTCGCACCCACGGTTTTCGCCGATGTCTCCAATGACGCCGAGATCGCCCGGGAGGAGATCTTCGGGCCGGTGCTGACGGTCACCGGCTACGACGACGACGAGGACGCTGTGCGCATCGCGAACGCCAACGACTACGGCCTGGGCGGCTCGGTGTGGACCACCGATCCGCAGCGCGGGTTGGCCGTCGCCAAAGGCGTGCGGTCGGGCACGGTGGGGATCAACCACTACCTGCCCGATCCGACCGCGCCGTTCGGCGGTGTGAAGGCCAGCGGATTGGGACGCGAACTCGGACCCGAGGGGCTCGCCGCGTATCTGGAGCTCAAGTCGATCTATCAGCCCGCCGGCTGATCAGACCTTGAGGGAGATGCCGTCGAGAAGCTGGTCCAGCCCGGATCGGAACTCCCCCAGGTGGCTGTCGTCGCCGTCATCGAACGCGCCGGCGGCGAGCGCGGATGCCAGCGCCGGGAACCGATTCGCGTCGATCACGCTGCGCAACAGACCGGGGTAGTCGGGACCGTCGCCATCGGTGGGGGCCTCGATCGCCAGCGCGGCGGCACCGCGGGCGAAATGCAGCACCGCCAGGACGGCCGCCAGCTTGTCGCGCTCACCCATGTCCGTCGCGCGTAGTGCGGCCAGGCCGGCATCCAGCCAGGCCAATTGACCCGGGTCTACGGGGGGTCCGGCGGCGGACGCCGCCAGGATCCACGGATGTCGGTGGTAGACGTCCCATAGCCCGCAGGCCCAATCGGTAAGCGCGGCGCGCCAATCCGCACCTTCTAGCTGGGCCGGGGGTGGCCCGGACGCGGCCGAGAGCATGAATGCCACCAACTCCTCTTTGTTGGCGATATGCCGGTAGAGCGACATGGTGCCGCATCCCAGGCGCTCGGCGAGTCTGCCCATCGACAACGCGCCGAGGCCGTCGGCGTCGGCCACCTCGATCGCGGCCGTGATGATGCGCTCCCGGCTCAGCCCGCCGGCCCGCCGCGTGGGCGCCGGGTCGCGCCACAACGCGGCGAGTGCGGGGGGGATCTTCTCGTCGGGCATCGCATTCAGCCTAAACGACGCGCACCGGTGATGCGTATGACGTACGCTTTTGCGTATGACATACGCAAAGGTGCTTGCCGTGGTTGTCGTGGCATTCCTCGCCTTCTCCCTGCCGCCTTATGTCACCGGCCATACCCGGGTGCCGGCGACATTCGCGCTGCACTACCCGCTGCTGGTCGGGCACGTGATGCTGGCCGCGATGGCGATGGTGCTGACCGTCGTTCAGCTCTGGCCGGGGCTCCGTGCCCGGCATCCGGCGCTGCACCGCCGGTGCGGTCACGTCTACGTGGCCGCCGCCATCCCGGCAGCCGTCTGCGCACTGGTCATCGGTGCGGCGACCCCGTTCGGGCCGTTCCTGGCGGTGAGCAACGTCGTGCTGGCCAGCCTCTGGCTGTGGTTCACGACGACCGGGTGTCTCGTGGCACGACAGCACCGATTCCGCGAGCATCGCCGCCAGATGATCCTCAGCGCCACGCTGGCGTTGTCCATCATCACCAATCGAATCTGGACACCGATCATCTTCATCGCATTGCAGCCGTTGCAGGACATAGTCTTTGACGGCAACAAGGACCACTACGTGTGGTTCGCCGCAGGCCTCGGCGCGTGGCTCGGCTGGACGACACCGTTCTTCACGGTGCGACGGTGGCTGAATCGCCAGCCGGCTACCGTGTCCTGACCGGCAGCCGCGCCCAGCCCCGCACGCTGGATGTCCTTGCCCTGCTGGCATTCTCGTAGTCCACGTCCCAGTCAGTCCACCTCGTGAGGACCTCCTCGAAGGCCACCCGCGCTTCGAGCCGCGCGAGCGCCGACCCGAGGCAGAAATGCAGCCCCTGACCGAAGCTCAGATGCCCACCCGTGCGGTGGATGTCGAAGCGGTCCGCGTCGGTGAACCGCGAATCGTCCCGGTTCGCCGACCCGTTGAGCAGGAGCATGTGCGATCCCCCGGGGACGGTGTGCCCGTACAGCTCGACGTCGCGCACCACGTAGCGCGCCTGGACCGGCGACGGCGGCTCATAGCGCAGCGTCTCCTCCACCGCCGATGCGATCAGCGACGGATCCTCGACGAGTTCGTGCCGTTGCTCGGGGTGTTCACCCAGCAACTGGCCCATGAATCCGATGAGCCGGGCCGTGGTTTCATTGCCCGCGCCGGCGATCATCGCGGTGTAGGCGAGCACCTCCGTGCGTTCCAGCCGCCGGCGAGTCCCGTCCGGTTCCTCGACCTCGGCGTTGAGCAGGTCGGTCATCAAGTCATCGGAGGGGTGGGCCGAGCGCCACTCGATGTACTCGGCGAACTCCGCGATTGCGTCCTGGAAGATCGTCGGACTGATGTCGCCCGCTTCGGCGTCGACCGTGATCCGACTGTCGTTGCGGTCGCGAATGGCCTGCTGGCCGTCCTCGGGAATGCCCAGGAGGTAGCCGATCGTCCGCATCGGCATGATCGCACCGAGATCGCTGACGAAGTCGAAACCGTAGCTGTCCCGAAGCGGGTCGAGCGCGCGTGCACAAAGGCCGCGCACCAGATCCTCGACGGCCAGCATGCGCCGCGGGGTGAACACCCGGGACAGCAGGCGTCGGTGTAGATCGTGCAGCGGTGGATCTTCGAAGAGCAGGATTCCCGGTGGCACCTCGATGCCGCTGGCCAGGATGTCCAGCGTCGTGCCCCGACCGGATCGGTAGGTCTCCCAGTCCGGAAGGGCTCTCGACACGTCGTCGTATCGGCTCAGGGCATAGAAGCCGTGCTTGTCGTTTAAGTACAGCGGCGCCTCGTCGCGCATCCGCCGCCACACCGGGTATGGGTTGTCGTCGATCGCGAAATCGAAAGGGTCGTAGTACAACTCGACAGTCGCGCCGTTGTTCACAATGTGGACCTATCTGGGTTGGTTCGGCACGCCCGGGAAGAGCTGCTCGGTCGGGCCGACGGTCACATAGCCGCCCAGCTTCGTCGCGAGGTGCGGCGCGAAGACGGCCCCGTACATGACGTGTCCAACGACGATGACCGCCGCAATCGAGAGCAACGCGGCGCCGACCCGGCCCGAGGATCGCTTGTCTGCCCACATTTCGATGACATTGCGGCCCTGCTCGTCGGTGCGCCCGAGCAGGTAGGCGAACACCATCATCTGCACACCCATCGCGATGGAGTCATAGATCGGGTACTGGTGTTTGGTTCCCTCGAAGATCGCCAGCCCGGGGATCACATAGCCGTAGTAGAAGACCCCGAGCTGGGCACCGACGACGGCGTTGAAGAAGAACGCCCAGCAGAATCCGACGGCGAAGCCGACAGCCAACAAGGTCTGCGGCCGCCGCCACCCGAAGCGCTTCACCAACCACCGGCCGATGGCCGCGCCGATCAGCGCCGGAAACACGAAGTACGAGATGTAGCCGATGGGCACCGAGGACGGCAGACCGCCGCCCCAGGTCATGTTCATCGGCCACCACGACGGCATCCGCGGGAGCGCGGGCGGGAACTGTGCGTACATCGCCCAGTCGTACGGCGCCTCGATCCACGAGAAGGAGATCGCCGAGATCGAAACCAACAGCAGCGGGTGGATTCGGCTGCGACGGACGCTCAAATACCCACCGACAGCCAGCAACACCACGCCGCCGATGTAGGCGAATGAAAGGCCGGCGATCATCACCGGCGTCAGCCCGGTGTTCATCGATCCCGTGCTTCCGGATCAAAGTAGATGACCACACCGAAGATCAGCACGATCAGACCCAACAACGTGCCGAGCATGATTACTGCGCCCACATCGGCCCCTTTCGGAATCAGTAATAGTGGACACTATTACATCGCGAGCGGTCAAGGCCCGACTATGGTGAAAACCGGTGCCCCAACACAAAGCCGTCAAGAAGCAGAGCGCCGCCGAGGTCCAGGCCGGCCGGCGCGCGCGCGGTGAGGCGCGCCGACTGCTGCTCGATGCGGCACGTGATCTGTTCGCGCGCAAGGATTATCGCGCTACCACCACTCGCGAGATCGCCGAGGCCGCCGGCGTGAGCGAATATCTGCTGTTCCGCCACTTCGGCTCCAAAGCCGGGCTGTTCCGAGAAGCCCTCGTCGTGCCGTTCACCAGCTTCCTCGACGAATTCCGGGAGACCTGGCAGGCGATAGTCCCCGAGGACACCGACGAGGAGGAGCTGTCGCGCCAATTCATCGGCCCGCTGTATGACGTTCTGGTCGAGCATCAGGGTCTGGTCCTGACCCTCGTGGCATCCGAGGGGCTCAGCGAGGACGACATCGAGGCCGCCGGCATCGCCGACATCCGCCGCGCCCTCAGCGTGCTCGGCCAGATCAGTGCAGAGGGCATGAGCCTGCGCGGGTTGCGCTCGAATCAGCCGGATCTGCCCGCGCATTCGACCGTCGCGATGATCGTCGGCATGGTGGCGCTGCGGTCGACCTTCTTCGGGACCCGGCCGCCGTCGCGGGAGGCGATCATCGACGAGCTGGTGCAGGCGACTCTGCACGGCTTCCTGCACCGGCCCGGCTGAATGCCGCTATCCCCCAGGGCCGTTGGGCCACTTGAGCAATGAGCCGGCATCCACGCGGATCTGCTGCCCGGTGATGTAGCGGCTGTCGTCGCTGGCGAGGAACACGCCGAGGTTGGCCATGTCCTCAGGCTCGATGTACGGGATCGGCATCGCCTGGAAGAGCGTGAACAACGGCTCGGCGTCTTCACGGCTGGCCTGCTTGCCCGCTTGAGTCAGGTCGGGCCGGAACATGCTGTACATCCCGTCGTTCTGCAGCAGGTGGGTGTTGCAGTTGGTCGGGTGGATCGCGTTGACGCGGATCATTCTGTCCGCCAGCGCCAGCGACATTTCTTCGACGTACTCGATGATCACCCGCTTGCTCCAGCCATACCCGCGTCCACCGGGCCCCATGTTCGGATTGTCGGTGGTCCCCCGGATCATGCCGGCCGTCGAACCGGTGATGATGACCGACGCCCCGCTGGGCAGGTGCGGAACCGTGACGGCGACGGTGTTCATCACACCGAGCAGGTCCACATCGCTGGCGTCGACGAATGACATCGCGTCGTGCGGACGCCCCATCGCCATCGGCAGGATTCCGGCGTTGGCGACGACGATGTCGATCTTGCCGAAATCGGCCACACCCGCCTCGACGGCGTCGCGCAGTTCGTGGCGCTCGCGGACGTCGGCCACTCGCGCCAGGACTCGACGGCCGATCTCCTTGATCGAGCGCTCGGTCTCGGCCAGGTCGTCGGGCGTGGCCAATGGATAGGGGTTCGACGGAATGTCGCGGCAGATGTCGACGGCGATGATGTCGGCACCTTCCCTGGACATCGCGATCGCGTGTGCCCGGCCCTGCCCGCGCGCCGCGCCGGTGATGAAAGCGACCTTGCCCTCCAGCTTTCCGGTCATCCTGTCTCCCTCTCTGCGGCCTGGTCAGCCGACCGGCGTGAACGTGATGTGCAGTTCGCTGAGCCCGCGCATGATGAACGTCGGCTCGTATCGGTAATGCCGGTTGTCGGCAGGACCGTGGTCGGTTTCTGAAATCCTGATGTCTTTCATGCGATCCAGGATCCGGTTCAGCGAAATTCGTCCCTCGGCCCTGGCCAGCGGTGCGCCCGGGCAGGAGTGTGCACCGCGGATGAACGCGATGTGCTCGCGCACGTTCGGCCGGTCGGCGCGAAACTCGTGCGGCTGCTCGAACTTCTCGGCGTCCCGGTTGCAGGCACCCGGCAGCAGCATCACGGTCGTGCCGGCCGGGACGGTCACATCGCCGATCGTCGTTGTCGTGCGCGCCATCCGGAAATGGGCCTTGACCGGGCTTTCCATCCGCAGGGTCTCTTCGAGGAACGCCGGAATCGTGCTGCGGTCGTCGCGTAGCGCTTGTTCGAATCCCGGGTTGTCACCGATGAACCGCACCGCCGAGCTCACCAGCTTCGTCGTCGTCTCACTTCCGGCAGCGAAGAGGAAGGTCGACAGGTTCACCACGTCCGCGAGATCGGGTGTCGACCCGTCTTCGTATTTCGCCAGCGCGAGTCCGGTGAGCACGTCCTCGCGGGGCGCGCGTCTGCGTTCGTCGAGATAGCGGTAGAACCTGTCGTTCAGCCACTCCAGCGGGTTGTGCGAGGTGGGCGCATCCTTGCCGAGTTCACCGACGGTCTCATTGGCGAACACCGTCTTGAAGTCCTCGTGGTCCTCTGCGGGTACCCCCAGCAGGTCGGCAATGACCAGCAGCGAAAAGGGCTTTGCATAGTCGGCCAGGAATTCGCACTGCCCCTTGGCGATGAAGGTGTCCAGCTGCTGGTCGGCCAGCCGCCACATGAAGTCTTCGTTTTCTTTGAGGCGCTTGGGCGTGATCAGTGTGTTCATCAAGCTGCGGGTGCGGGTGTGCAGCGGCGGGTCCTGCGACGTGATGTGTTCGGCCATCGGAACGTTGGCGCTGTGCTGCTCGATCAGCTCGGTGACGTCATCGATCTCACCCGGGGTGATCGGCATGCCCGAGAACGGCCCTGCGACCGATACGCACGACGAGAACGCCGGATTCTTGTACACGCTCAGTGCTGCGTCGTAGCCGGTGACGGCCAGCACGTTGAAGGCAGTGGCCGGCGTCACCGGGCATTTCGACCGCAGGTGATCGAAGTACGGATAGGGGTCGGGTACAAGCGCCTCGTCGGTGAAGAAATCCACGACGTCGAAGTCGGAGCCGCCGGGCCGGCGACCATCTGCAGGGGTCAAAACAAGATCTCCTAATTCGCGGGGTAGGCAACCGATTTGATCTCGGTGTACTGGTCGAATCCGGCAATACCGTTCTGTCGGCCCACGCCGCTGGCCTTGTATCCGCCGAACGGTGTATCGGCGCCGTATCCGGCCGTGCCGTTCAGACCGATGAACCCGGCACGCAGGCGTCTGGCCACCGCCAGGGCACCCTCCAGCGTGCCCGCCATGACATTGCCGGCCAGACCGTAGGGGCTGTCGTTGGCGATGCGCACCGCGTCGTCCTCGTCGTCGAACGGAATCACCGAGAGCACCGGGCCGAAGATCTCTTCCTGCGCGATCGTCATGGAGTTGTCGACGTTCACGAAAAGCGTTGGCTTGACGAAAAATCCCTTGTCGAGCCCTTCGGGTGCCTCGGCTCCACCGACGAGCAGGGTTGCGCCCTCCTCCACACCCTTGCCGATGTAGCCGCGGATGCGGCTGCGCTGCCGATCGGAGATCACCGGGCCGCACAGGGTTCCCGGGTCTTGCGGATCACCGGCGGCGACACCTTCGTAGATGCCGCGGAGAATCTCCACCCCCTCGTCGTAGCGGGACCGGGGCAAGAGCAACCGGGTGGGGTTGGCACAACCCTGGCCGGCGTGCATGCAGGGCGCGATGCCCATCATGCAGCCGAGTGCGAAATCCGCGTCCTCGAGCACGATGGTCGCCGATTTGCCACCGAGTTCGAGGAACAGGCGCTTCATCGTCGCGGCGCCCTTTTCCATGATCCGCTGCCCGACCACCGTCGATCCGGTGAACGAGATCATGTCGACCTTCGGCGACAGCGTGAGTTCCTCGCCGACGAAATGGTCCGATGCGGTGACGACGTTGACCACGCCCGGCGGGATGTCGGTGTTCTCGGCGATCAGCCGGCCCAGCCGGGTCGCGTTGTAGGGCGTGTTGGGCGCCGGCTTCAGCACGATGGTGTTGCCGGTCCCCAGTGCCTGACCGATCTTCTGGATGGTGACCTCGAACGGGAAGTTCCACGGGACGATCGCGCCGACGACACCCACCGGTTCACGCCAGACCTTGCGGGTGGTGTTGACACCGGTGACCGACACCACCGCGTCACCCAACGAGGTTTCCCAGGGATATTCGTCGATGAGCTGGGCCGGGTACCGCAGCGCGTCCGCCAGCGGCGCATCCAGTTGCGGTCCGTGGGTGATGGCACGTGGACAGCCGACCTCGAGGATGAGTTCCTCACGCAGCTCTTCCTGCTCACCCTCCAGCGCATCCTGCAGCTGCAGCAGGCACTTCTGGCGGAAGGCATGGTTGGTGGCCCAATCGGTGTCGTCGAAGGCCCGCCGCGCCGCGTCGATGGCGCGGTGCATGTCCGCCCTCGACGCATCGGCCACCTCGCCGAGGACTTCCTCGGTCGCCGGGTTGATGTTGGTGAAGGTGCCCGCCGCACCGTCGACGAGCTTGGCGTCGATCATCATCTTCGTCTCAAAGCGTGTGTCAGCCATTGTTTCTGCCCATGGAATACCAAACCTAACGTTTGTTCGGACCATACCCAGTCCCTCACCCGTCGTCAACGATAGAGGGCCCTGCAGGCGGCCAGCGTTCTGCTACCGTTTACCAAACATCTGGTCAGCCCTGGGAGGGGACGTGGAGCCTGCGGGCGTGTCGTCCGGCGACAGCGCCCGGCGCACCGAGATACTGCAGTCCGCGGCCGCGCTGATCGCCGTTTCCGGGCTGCGGACGTCACTGCAGGACATCGCCGACGCGGCAGGCATACAGGCGGGAAGCCTGTACCACCATTTCGAGTCCAAAGAAGCAATCCTCGTCGAGTTGCTCAGGCGCTACCACGACGATCTGGATCGGATCGCCGGGCAGGCCGAGAGTCGGCTCGACGATCCGGCCGCGTCGTCGGTGTTCGACCGACTCGTCGATCTCGGTTCGGCGATCGCCCAATGCGCGGTGACCCATCGGGCGGCGCTGCAGATGACGTTCTACGAGTTCCCGTCGCCGAATCCGGAATTGACCGCACTCGCCCGACAGCGGCCCACCGCGGTTCTGCAGGCCACCCTGCAGACTCTGCGGGCCGCGCGGTGGAGTGGCTATATCGGGCCGCACGTCGACCTTCCGGTGCTCGCCGACCGCTTCGTGCAAACCATGCTGCACGTCGGCCTGGATGTCATCCGGCACAATGCCGGCGCCGACAAGCTCGCCGCCCTGTTCTGCCGGATCCTGCTGGAGGGGCTGGCCACCGATACCGTCACCGACGCACAGTTGGACGGGTCTCCCGCCTACCTCGCGGCCGACGAGGTGGTGCGGTCGTGGCAGGAGATGAACGACCCCGCCGACGAGCGAACCCGCATCAGGGCGGTCGCCCGAGCCGAATTCGGGCGCAAAGGCTTTGAATTCACGACGATCAGGGACATCGCCTCGGCGGCCGGCCTTGGCACCGGAACGGTGTATCGGCTGATCGGTTCCAAAGATCAACTGCTGGCCGACATCATGCGGACATTCGGCGAAAAGATCGCCCCGGGATGGACCCGTGTTCTGCGTTCGGACTCCTCACCGCTGGAGAAGATCGACGCGATGGCATGGATTCACACCAACGTGCTGGACCGGTTCGGTGACGAGTTCCGCATCCAGTTGGCGTGGATGCGCCAGTCTCCCCCGGACACCCCGAGTCCCGGCTGGCTGTTCTCGACGCGGGTCAGCCAGATGAAATCGCTATTGGCCGAAGGCATCCGGACTGGCGAAATCAGCATCGACAGCCCGTCGAACGAGATGCTCGCGCGCGCCGTCATCGGCGTCAGCTGGATTCCGGAGAACATCCTGCGCGATCTGGGTGCGCGAGCCTCGCTCGTCCACGTCCGGGACACCTCCCTGCGCGGTGTCGCCCAGCGGCGAGCGTGAGCCGGATCAGCCGACAATCACCGGCAGCGTGCCCCATCCCCGTACGCTCGAGGTGTGCGCCATGGCGGCGTTGTCGTAGTCGACGTCCCACTCGGGCCAGCGGGTGAGCATCTCTTCGAGCGCCACTCGGGCCTGCATACGCGCCAGCGACGAGCCCAGACAGAAGTGCAGGCCCTGCCCGAACGACAAGTGGGCGCCGCCCCGGTGGATGTCGAACTCCTCACCACGCGGATAGTGGCGCTCGTCGCGATTGGCCGAACCGTTGAGCAGCAACATGACTGAGCCTTCGGCGATACGCCGGCCGTGGCATTCGGTGTCGCGGGCGACGTAGCGGGCCTGTACCGGCGAGGGCGCCTGATACCTCAGCACTTCCTCGATCGCCCCGGGGATCAGTAAGAAGTCGTCGACGAGTTCACGCCGCTGATCAGGGTGCTCGGCCAGCATTTGAGCGATGAAGCCGATCAGCCGGGTGGTCGTCTCGTTGCCCGCCCCGGCGATCATGCTGGTGTAGGTGAGCACCTCGATGCGTGTCAGCGGCCGCAGCTTGTCGTCCTCCTCGACCTCCGCGTTGAGCAACTGCGTCATCAGGTCGTCGGACGGATGGGCGGCGCGCCACTCGATGTAGTCGGCGAACAACTGGTACGCATTCTCGAACGCGCTGGCCGACACCGACTGAAAGGCGCCGTCCGTCAACCCGATTGCCTTGTCGGTGCTGTCCCGGATCTCTTGCTGCCCCGCTTCGGGGATGCCCAGCAGGTAGCCGATCGTCCGCATCGGGATCAGCGCCCCGAAATCGGTGATCACGTCGAACCGCGACACCCCGGCCAGCGCATCGAGGGCTCGAACGCAGAACTGCCGGGTCAGTGGCTCGATGGCGTCCATTCGCCGGGGCGTGAACACCTTCGACAACAGCCGTCGGTGAAGATCATGAAGCGGCGGATCCTCGAACAGGATGACCCCGGGCGGCACCTCCAGGCCGCTCATGATGATATCGATCGTGGTGCCCCGGCCGGACCGGTAGGTATCCCAGTTGTGCAGCTCCCGGGCGACATCGTCGTAGCGGCTCAGCGCGTAGAAGTCGTACTTCTCGTTGTAATAGAGCGGTGTCTCGTCCCGCATCCGTTTCCAGATGGGGTACGGATCATCGTCGATCTCGAAATCGAACGGGTCGTAGTACAGATCGACGGCGGTCATTCACTGCTCCGGTGGGTCGGTGTTTGCGCTTGCGGAAGAACCACGTCGCCGACCCGCTTCAGGTAGGGCCACGCGATGTCGGGCGGGATCCCGCCGCACAACGGCGACAGGTTGAGACGTCCACCGCTGCGGACGGTTTCGACAGCCTCGGCGACGCTGATGATGCGGTGGGACGGGAAGTTCTCCCGCAGGTCTACGACGTCGCGGGCGTTGGAGATGCCGGCCGAGGTGTCGTTGTCCTCGTTCCACTGCGCATACATCCGGGCGTCGTGCAGCAGGTGTTCGCCGATTTCGTCCCACGCCCGGTCGACGTCGTCGGCGACGAAGGTGACCGTCGGCGTATCCGATGGTGGCAGCAGCGTCGGGCCGGGCTCGTGGGAATGCGCCCGACATGCGGCCTCGTAGGCCTCCTGCATACCGGGGACGGCTCCGTTGGCCAGCAGGCCGAGTCCGTACCGGCCCGCGCGGCGCGCGGCGGCCAGGCTCGCGCCACCCCACATCAGCATCGGGCCGCCCGGGGTCTGCGGCGGCGGCGAGATACCACCGGCCAGCAGGGCGCGCAGCACGGTCAGCTTGTCGTCGGCAAGGCGTCCCCGGCGCGACACGTCCAGGCCGAAATGCTCGAATTCCTCGGGCCGGTAGCCGAGTCCGAACACGTAGGAAGCCCGGCCCTTGCTGATGATGTCGAGTACCGCGATCTCCTCGGCCAACCGAACTGGGTCGTAGAGCGGCAGGATCACGACCAGCGTGAGCAACAACCGCTCGGTCCGCGCCGCGATCGCCGAGCCCAGGATCAGCGGCACCGGCAGATAGCCGTCCTCGGATCCGTGGTGTTCACATATAACCGCCGCCAGGCCGCCGTGTTCCTCGGCCCACGCGGACATGTCGATCGCCGCTGCGTAGAGGTCCGTCGCCGAAGCACCGAAGGCCGGCGCCCGCATATCGAACCGGATCGAGAACAAGCGTTGTCTCCTTCTGGGTCAGTCGATCGCGTGGCGCGGCAGGGTGTTCGGCAAGTCCAGGGAGCTCAAGAGACCGGCCGGTGCGGCGACCACGTACGGGATCGCGTTGACCACTCGCATCGCCGTTGCGGTCATCGCGGCGTGACCGGCGCCGTGACCTTCGGCGGCACCGACGTTCATCGAGCAGTGGATGTCGGGGTCGCCCTCGATGTCCACGTGGTAGCTGGCGTCGAACTCCGATGCCGGCCAGTCCGGTGCGACGTCGCGCGCCATCCGGATGATGTGCTCGACGACGATGGCCTCATGGCCGTTGACCACGCCGGCTGCCCGGGTGCTGACAGCACCGCAGGTGCCCGCCTTGATCGTGCCGAAGGCCACCTCGATGTCTCGGTCGGTGAGCCGCCGGTCGAGGGTTCCCCTGACCTCGTCGACGTCGACCCCCAGTCCGGCGGCGATGAGGTAGATCGGTGCCCGCCAGGCCATCTCGATGAACCCGGGCGTCTTGAGCAGTGGCTCGAAGTCGAGCGGGTGGCCGAAGCCCATTCCGTTCATCATCACGTCGGCGACGGGATAGTGGTCGTTGAGCGCCACCTCGGTGACCTTCACCTGGTGGATCTTCTTGGACTGGGTCGACAGCAACAGGGCCAGCTGGTCGGATCCGAAACCGGGAAAGATGCCGGACGCGTAGAACGACGCATCGCCGGTCTTCGCGGCCTGCTCCAGCTGGTCGCGCCACTGCGGTGAGTAGTACGCCGGCGGGTACACCAGACTGGTCGATGACGTCGACACCACGTTGATACCGGCCTCGAGCAGCTTCAGGTAGTCGGGCACCGCGCCGCCGTCACGGTCGGGGCCGCTCGCGGCGTACACCACGCAATCGGGCTGCAGCGCAATGAGTTCGGCAGCGTCATTGGTCGCCGCGACGCCGATCGGATCGCCACCGGCCAGCTCCCCCGCATCTTTGCCGACCTTCTCGGCGGAATGCACCCACACCCCGACGAGCTCGAGATCGGGCCTGACTCGGATCGCGTCGATGGCGATCGAGCCGACACCACCGGTCGACCAGACCACGATTCTCAGTGGTGCGCTCACTGCTCCTCCTCTGGTGGTCATGCACGCTGGCTTGCTGTCGCGGCGCGCTCGAGATACGGCCACGCCACGACCGGGGGCACACCACCGCACAGCGGCAGCAGGGGAAGCGCTCTGCCGCCGCGGATGTACTCGACAGCTTCCTCGGTGGTGAAGATCCGATAGGCACCGCCTGCCTCACGCAGCTCGGACACGCTGGCCGCTCGCGAGATGCTCGCCACCGAGTCGTCCCCGTGGCGGTAGGACGCCGCCATCGTCGCGTCGTGCAGCAGGTACGACCCCAGCTCATGCCACGCGGAGTCGACATCCTCGGCGACGAAGACCGTGGTCGGCGCACCCAGGACGGGGAACTGTGCCGGTCCGGCCTCGAATCCGTTGGCCCGGCACTGGCTCTCATAGAACTCCTCGAGCGCAGGCGAAGCGGCCTGGGAAATGAACCCGAGCCCGAACCGCGCCGCCCGCCGTGCCGCGGCCCGGCTCCCGCCGGCGATCCACATATACGGGCCGTTCGGCGTCGCGGGAGGCGGTGTCACGTGTATCCGCCGCCCGTCGTGGTCGACGGGCTGTCCTTGCAGCAGGGCCCGCAGCAGGGCCAGCGACTCGTCGGCCAGCTTTCCGCGGCCACGTGGGTCGACGCCGAAGTGCTCATACTCCTCGATCCGGTGGCCGATGCCGAACGCGTACGAGACCCGGCCCTTGCTGATGATGTCCAGAACGCTGATCTCTTCGGCGAGCCGGACCGGATCCCAGAACGTGATGGGAACCGCGGCGAGCAGGATCGCCAGGCGCTTCGTCCGGGCTGCGATCGCCGATGCCAGGAGCTGAGGTGCGGGCAGGTGGCCGTCCTCGGTGCCGTGATGTTCGGACAGCACGGCCACCACAGCACCGCGGTCCTCGGCCCACGCACACATCTCGATTGCGGCCGCATAGAGGTCGGGGGCCGGTGCGGAACCCGCCGGTGCGCGCATGTCGAATCGCAGTGTGAACATTGGGCTCACCATAACCTAAACTTTGTTCCCGACTGCCAGAGTTTGATCGGTTCCTTGACCCTGTTGACGGGCGACTGTTACGTTCCGGATCAAACGTTAGGTTTCGGAGGTCATCATGACTGAAGGTCAGTACCGCGTGGTGGTGTGGTCGACGGGCGGCATCGGGTCGATCGCGATCCGCGCCATCCACGAGCGCCCCGATCTCGACCTCGTCGGCGTGTGGGTGCACTCGCCGGACAAGGACGGCCGCGACGCCGGCGAGCTGGCCAACGGTGACCCGATCGGCTTGGCGGTCACCACCGACGCCGACGCGTTGATCGCGTTGAAGCCGGACTGCGTGATCTATGGGGCCAGCGGGCCGGAGCGCGACGCCGGCCATATCCCCGATTACGTGAAGCTGCTGAGCGCCGGCATCAATGTGGTGACGACGAGCACCACCCGGTTGGTCAACCCGCACCACTACGAACCGGCGGAGTGGCGCGATCAGTTGGTTGCCGCGGCCAAGGAGGGCCAGGTCACCCTGTACGCATCCGGGATCGAGCCCGGGTTCGCCGCCGACTACCTGCCGCTGGTGCTGTCCACGCAGTCATCGCAGATCGAGAAGATTCACTGCTACGAGATCGGGCTGTACGACGACTACGGCGTGCCCGACATCATGAGCGACGCACTGGGATTCGGCCGGCCCCTGGACTATCAGCCGTGGATCAGCTTCCCCGGAGCGATCGCGGGCGAATGGCACGGCCAGATCCGCATGGTGGCCGACGCGCTCGGCGTCGAATTGCAGGAGGTGCGTGAGACGTTCGACCGTGCGGTGACGGAGCGGACGCTGGAGGTGGCGATGGGCACCGTCGAGGCAGGCACCTGCGGCGCCTTGCGGATGCAGGCCATCGGTGTGGTCGACGGACGCGAAGCCATTGTCATCGAGCACGTCACGCGCCTGGCTCCCGACGTGGCACCGCGTTGGCCGACGCTGCCGAATGCGCTGGGATATCGCGTCGTGGTGACCGGCACACCGGATATCGATTGCACATTCGATGTCACGCTGCGGGACCGCAAGAAGGCCGGGATCGAATCGATGACGTCGGGGGCCGGCGCGATGGTGGCCACCGCGATGCGGGTGGTCAACGCGGTGCCGTATGTGGTCGACGCAGAACCGGGTCTGGTGAGCTCGGTGGACCTGCCGCTGACCATTCCCCGGCACGCGTTCAATCCCGCGTAGCCCAGCGCGAAAGCAGTTCAGCCACACCCGAATTCAGCTGGCCGATCACCTCGGCGGCAGATCGGACGGCGGTCAGCTCCCCGACACCCTGGCCGGCGTTGATCGGCGCCTGCGTGTAATCCTCGGCCGCGATCGCCCGGGCCAGCGCTGCAGCCGCGCCGGAATCGACGCTCAGCGACTCTTCGTCACCGTCCCATCGATCGCTGAAGCTGTTGCGTAACACGCGTTCCGGCAGCGACGGGGGCCAGGGATATCCCTGCGCGATGTCGAATACCCGGGTGTTCACGGTGTCGGTGTCCCCGGCCGCCAGCATCGTGTCACGCGCCTTGTCGGACAGCAGCGATTCGGTGCAGGCACAGAATGCCGTACCCAGCCACGCCGCCGACGCACCCGCGGCGAGAACAGCGGCCAGCCCGCGTGCCGACCCGATCCCCCCGCCCGCCAGCACCGGAACGGGGACACGATCGAGCAGCGCGGTCAACAGCGGCAACGTACCGACGAGCGGTTGGCCGTGACCGCCGCCCTCAGCCCCACGGGCAATGACCACGTCGACGCCTGCCGCGACCGCACGCTCGGCGCTGTCCAGATCACTCACCTGGGTCGCGGCCACCACGCCCGCATCGTGGGCGCGCCGCACCCAGTCCCCCGTCTCGCCGAAGCTCACACACAGCAGCGCCGGATTTGCGGCCAGGGCAGTGGCGAGCAGGTCCGGCTGACGAATGGCGACCCACTCCACGAGGCCAATTCCGAAGGGGCGAGCCAGGTTCGACACGTGACCCAGTTCCGCGTCCAGCCGCTCGGCGGTGCCGGCACTGCCCATCCCGATCATGCCGAGGCCACCGGCGCGGGAGACCGCAGCGGCCAGCGCACCGCCGGCGACGCCGCCCATCGGGGCGTTGACGATCGGCACATCGATACCGATGGCCCGCGACCAGTCCGTCGACAACATGCCACGCTCCTAGTCGTCGTAATATCGGGCCTCGACCACGTTGCCGTCGGGATCAGGAAAGTAGAAACCCTCCGGACCCCACCCGCGGGCGCCGAAGGTGGGCCTCAGCCGGGCGCTGGTGTCGATCCCCTCCGCCTGCAGGCGCTGATCCAATGCGTTGTATTCGGACTTGGTCATCGCCAGACACACGTGGTTGACACGATGCCCGGCGCTGTCGGTGACCCTGGTGAGACTCTCGGTGTCGGCAATGCCGTCGATCGGCACCAAGTCGATGATCGAATCCGCGGACACCCGCACGCTGGGGAACGGTGCCTCCCCGGCCGCGAACTCGTCAAACCGCACGGGGGCGAGCCCGACCACCCGCGTATAGAAGTCCATGGCCGCGACCGGATCCTCGGTCCACAACACAACGTGATCCAGCCGCATGATTCGGATGCTACCGCCGGCGCTGCCGACTCCAGCCGCCGAGCAATCGTTCCAACCATCCTTTCTTTAAATTCAAATGAATTCCCAGCCCGGCTAAATCCGCATTGCGGAACATTTTCGATTAAGTCCGCATTGCGGATCAAAGTTACGGCGCGTCGATTCTGACTCTGGCAGACGCCAATTCATAAAATAGCGCACAGATAATCTGATTTTGCTCTTGTCGGGAGGGCTCTACTGATGGACCAATCCAGCATTGCCATGACCCGCCGGGCCAAGTCCCGTCGGATTGCGCCGTATTCCTGGCTTGGGGCCAGTGCCCTTGGCCTGGGGGTCGGTGCGGCATTGGCCGGTGCTGCGCTGACTGGCGGCTCGGGTATCGCCGCCGCGGATACCCGCACCGACACTCATGCCGACAGCCCTCGCACGACCACCGGGGCGGCGCACGCGGCCAGGCGGAAGCCCGCAACCAAAACTCCTCGTACACAAGGAGTCTCGGCGAGTCCCGCACACAAGGCGAGCGGCAAACCGGCAGCGAGACCCAAAACGACCAGCGCCCCAGTAGCTTTGAACATTCCGTCGGCGTCGGCATTGCCGGCGTGGCAGCCGGGTTTGGTCGCGAACGCCATCTATTCGGTTTTCGTGTCCAATGGCACCGCTGATCATCCGAATGCTGGGTTGTTGGTCGGTAACGGCTACAGCTACAGCTCATCGGATGTGCAGTGCACCGGGGCGATCGTGTGCCATGGCGGCAACGGCGGTCTGCTACTCGGCGCCGGCGGTAATGGATACAACGGCGGGAACGGCGGCAACGCCGGGTTGTTCTTCGGCAGCGTGTTCAAACCCGGCAACGGCGCGGGTGGTGCTGCGGGGTGCATGGGTCCGGCGTGCAACGCCGGCCACGGTGGCAACGCCCTGCTGTTCGGTCCGGGCGGGGCCGGCGGCAACGGCACGGATGCGGTCTACGACAGCACGACCGGGTTGTTGGTGTCGGCGGCCACCAATGGCGGGCGCGGCGGTAACGGCGGGTTGCTCGTTGGTGACGGTGGCACCGGCGGGTACGGCGGCGCCGACAACGGCAGCGTGAATTGGTTTGGGGCGACTGCCGGTAACGGCGGTAACGGCGGTAACGGCGGCCTGCTCTCGGGCAATAGCGGCAGCGGCGGAGTCGGCGGCTATGTGTCCTTCGCAGTGAACGGCTATGCCACGGGCGGCAATGGCGGCAATGCGGGCCGGACCGGCCTGTTCGGCAACGGCGGCGCCGGCGGTGGTGGCGGTGCCGCCACCCAGAACTGGGACGGCATTGATGCTGACGGGGCGGCGGGCACCGCGACGGGCGGCAACGGCGGCACCGGCGGCCGGGGTGGTCTGTTGGCGGGCAGCGGCGGCGCCGGCGGCAGTGCGTGGGAGGGCGTCGTATTCAGCACCCACGGCGCCGCGACCGCCGGCAACGGCGGCGCGGGTGGAGACACCACGTGGGGCAACGGCGGTGCAGGCGGAACCGGTGGTGGCGGGGCCTCGGCCAACATCGGCGACACCGGTCTGGGCACACCGGGATCAGGTACGGCCACCGGCGGTTCGGGTGGCCGCGGCGGTTCGGTGCTGTTGGCCGGCGCGGGTGGGGCCGGCGGGAACGCGGACCTGCCGTTCGCCGGCAATGGGGCGATCAACCTGGGCGACGGGGTGGCGATCGCCGGCAACGGTGGCGACGGCGGCAGCAGTGGCATCCTCGGCGCCTTGTTCGCCGGCGGCGCGGGCGGTGCTGGCGGGGCCGGCGGCTCGGCCACCGCGAATCAGTCGGCGACGGGCGGTGACGGCGGCGACGGTGGTCGCGGGTCGATCGGTGCCGCTGGCGGCGACGGCGGTGCGGGCGGCTTCGCGCAGTCCTTGATCAGCGACACCGCCACGGCCGCAGGCGGTAATGGCGGCGACGGCGGTCAGGCTGGCATCTTCGGGCGCGTCGGCGGTGCGGGCGGTCTTGGCGGCAGCGCGAAGGCCGATGGCAGTGGCGCGGCGATCGGCGGGGCCGGTGGGCAGGGCGGTTCGGGTGCATTGTTGGCCGACGGTGGCGACGGTGGCTTCGGCGGCAGCGCATCCACCGGCTCTGCCAGTGGTGGCGACGGCGGAAGCGCCACCGCCGGGGCGGGCGGTGAGGGTGGCACCGGCGGCGCGTTCGCGACCGGCGGAGCCGGTGGCTACGGCGGCAACAGCAGCGTCTACACCACCGACGCCGCCACCACCTCGGTGAGCACCGGCGGCAACGGCGGGGCCGGCGGCGCCGGGGCGATGCTGTTCGGCAACGGCAACGGCAACGGCAACGGCAACGGCGGCGACGGCGGCGACGGCGGCGACGCCGGTAGCGCTGGGGCAGCAGGATCCAGCGCTGCTGAGGTCACGCGGGTTGTCGGGGCGGGCGGGGCCGGCGGCGCGGGCGGGTTCGGTGGCAGCGCCGGCGCCGACGGTAGTGCGGGTTCCACCTTCCTGGTGTCCACGATCGACGTCGGCGGCTTCTTGGGCGGGGTGAGCGCAGCCGGTGCGGGTGCCGCCAACGCCGGCAATGTCTACCTCACTGATTTTGGCGGGACGCTGCCCTACATCACACCCACCGGCACGGTCGTCACCGGTATCACGGTGGGCGACAGCCCGAATGGCGTGGCGGTCAGCGCAGGCGGCGATATCTATGTCGCCAACAGCGGCGACAACACGGTGTCGTGGCTCGACTCCGCCGGCACTCTGGTCAACACCATCGCGGTCGGCAATAGCCCGAGTGTGGTGGCGGTCAGCTCGACCGGCTTTGTCTACGTCGCCAGCAACGCAGATGGCACGGTGTCGGTGATCAATCCGGCCGGCAACGTCGTCAACACCATCACGGTCGGCAATAGCCCGAGCGGGGTGGCGGTCAGCGCAGACGGCAGTGTTTACGTCACCAACTACGACGACGGCACGGTGTCGGTGATCAACGCCGCGGGCACGGTCGTCGACACCATTGGCGTCGGCGCCAATCCGCAAGGGGTGGCGGTCAATTCGGCCGGCTACGTCTACGTCGCCAACAGCGGGGCCGGCACGGTGTCGGTGATCAGCCCCGCGGGCAGTGTCGTCAAGACCATCACGGTCGGCGACAGCCCGCAAGCCGTGGCGGTCAATTCCGTCGGCTACGTCTACGTCACCAACGGCGGGGACGGCACGGTGTCGGTGATCAACCCCGCCGGAGTGGTCATCAACACCATCGACATCAGTGCCTTCGCCTACGGAGTGGCGATCAGCCCCACCGGCGACAACGCCGGCAACGTCTACATCACCACCCTGTCCGGGGCGGTGTCGGTGATCAGCGCATAACAACCACTAAATCGCTTCTGCCGAAAGGGAACACGATGTCGACACGCAGCAAGAGCACGATCGCCGCATTATTCGCAGGGGTGTTGGTGGCAGCCACCTCGGCGGCCGCGCCGGCCGCTGCCGTAGCGCCGAATACAGTGGGGAATTCCGCTCCCAATCTGAGTATCTTTACACCCCAGAAGGGCGGGATTTACGTTGGGGGACAACTCTTCTCCGTGGTAATTCCCGCTGGCACGACGTTGCAGACCAGTACCCTGCCATGGGTAGATTCGTCGAGCAATTCGATTGTGATCGCAAAACTGCCCACGGTGAGTGGAAATGTGACGGCCAAGGATATCGATCCTCGCGGCAGCGTTTTCAAGGTGACGTCGGACAAGAATTATCGGTACTTCAAAGGCAATGGCCTGCCCACCACTCCGATGGGGAAATTCGGACCAGTTCAATCCGGCACTCCCGCCTATCCCTATTACGCAGGGGCCCCGGGCGGTACTAACACCACACCGGGTACGCCCGGGTTCGGGCAGCCCTATCCGAACGCCGCTGCCATTGGAATTTCTCCGTACAACCTCGACATCAAAGTGCCGATAGCCCCCAAGTACCTCGCCACGCCGCAGGCAATCCAGTACTTGATCACCGGCGTCACGCTCACCGGCACGGTGTGGCATGCCGAAATCGCAAATGCTTCCGGTACCGCTTGGTACAACCCGATTTCGATCTTGCCGTTGGACCAATGCTTCGGGCACCCCTACAGCCAGCAGTATCACCTGCATGCCTTCTCCTGGAAGTGCTTCCCCAATCAAGGCACCCGCGGTCAATCGCCCCTGGTCGGCTACGCCTTGGATGGATTCGGTATCTACGGACCCCGGGGCGCCGATGGCAAGGAAATCACGAATGCCCAGCTGGACGAATGCCATGGGATGACGTCTCCGGTGCTGTGGAACGGCAAGGTCCAGAACATCTATCACTACGTGCTCAACAGCGAGTATCCGTACTCGGTCGGCTGCTTCCGAGGAGTGGTCGACCCGGCGAATGTGGCCAACACCGTCGTACCGACCCTTGGCCAGCCGATGCCGGCGAGCATGCCAGGTATGGGTCACTGACTTTCTTGGTGGGCGCGGACGGTATCGAACCGCCGACCGCTGGTGTGTAAAGGGACCGGAAGTTGTGCACCATTGTTCGATTGCGTCCGATACGTCCAGCTCGGCGCGGTGTGCGTGTCCAGCCCGTGTCGACTTTTCCGGTTTTCCAGACCATGGATGCACGTCTTGGGACACTGGCGGGACACTGACGAACGGGCGTTCGACACGGGCAAGCGGACTCGCCGGGCGACACGCCTAGACGTGTCGGGGCCTCCCGTAACAATCGCTTCATGGCCTCCACCAACGCCGCCGCTCAGACACCACTGGTCGTTCCCTCGGACGGCCCACACGCGAAGTTCCTGCGTTACGCCCGCGCCGTCGCCAAGGAACACCAACAGCTGTTCCCGATCACACCCGCGACGCGGGCCCTCGTCGTGGGGCTCGACCTCCGCACCCTCGGCCTGCAGCCCGCCGACTACGAAGACCTGGTGCATGTCCTGCGCCGCGATGTCGTCACGCCGATGCTGCTGACGTTCTCCGACGACGATGCCGGTCTGGCCGAGGAGTGGATGCAGGCGTGCGAAGTCGAGGAGCGCTACGTCATCGACTTCACCGACCGGGCGAGCGCAGGCCGATTCCTGGACGCGATGGAGTTCGGGGTCTCGAAGATGCGAGGCGAGGAGCGACGGGGTTACCGCAACTGCCGCACCTTCGACGTCTACTCCGAGATCGACGCGCACTACGCGCCGACGACCGATCTGACCGTCGATGACCGCGTGCGCGCGGCGGTACTCGCCGCCACCGGCTTCGGGTTGGGGACCGACGTCATCGTGTCGCTGGGGCCGACGGTTGGGCGCGCCGACGTGGGCGACAACGACATCGTCACGACCGTTACGCCCGAGGACTTGCACCCCGTGTTCGGCCACTATCTGCGGATGACCGGCAACCGGACTGTCGCCGAGTATCGGTACAGCGCAACATTCGGCAATGTCATCGAGAAGATGGAACCACCGTCGCTCACCAAGGTCTACGACATAGGACTGTCCAGCCTGCTCTCATGGTTCGACGCGTTTCGCATGGTCACTGGCGGGCTCATCGGGGACGCTCAGGCGCTCGCCGAGATCGACACCATACAAACACGCATCCGCCGGGCAGCGCGGGCGCTCGATGACGTCATCGCGGCATTAAGCAGAACCAACGGACGCGACGCCGCGCCCTCGGCGGACACCATCGAGTTCGTCAGCGAGGCGTTCGACCGCGAGCTGCTGTACCTGATGGCGGTGTTCGACGGGTACGGGCGCGCCTTCGTGCGCTGGCTCGACCCGACCACAGGCAAAGACGTCCGCAAGTCGCTGCACTCGTCCAAGACGCTCGATGACTACGTGGACACCAACTACCCTGGCGCTCCGCAGCTGACCCGGCTGCATGAGTTGCAGCGATTCGCCTTCACGTGCTCCCAGCTGCGAAACCGGATCCACGATGCCGTCCTTCCCACCGGGTCGTTCACCAACCGGACCTACGGCAACGGTCAGGCGATCGCCATCGATCTTGGCCAGACCGACGTCGAACTGACCCAGGAGCTGGTCGACCGTCTTGGGGTCTGGCAAGGCCAGTCCCCGACCATCTTCGGTCAGCCGACAACCGTGGCGGAGATCGCCACCACCGCAGTCGAGTTGTTCACCGCCAGCCTGGAGTATGTCGACCTGTTCACATACCTGATCATGTGCAACAGACCGGTCGACGCCCCCAACGCCGCCAGGTTGCTCGGCAGTGTGAACGACACCGGTTTCAGACCGCCCCAACCGCATCCGACCGAAGCGCTCTACCGTCAGCTGTTCCGCTGGGACTGAGCCCCGGGCTGCCTACCCCGCCGCCTCGGTGAAGGTCGGCACCCAGCCGTCGCAGTCCTCGCAGCCGTGAAAGGTGACCACCGTCAGCTCGCCCGACCGCTGCGGCACCTTCACCGTGGCAGACGGCGGCAGCTAAACGTGAGTGGCGAAAGAAGTTTGCCTCAAATAGCCGCTACATGGAGGCGACGGCGAAGAGACGCCACTCGCCAGGCACGCCCTTGAGTTCGTGAGTGCCGCGCTCCTCAAACTCAAGCCCCGACCCGATCACCAGGTCGCGCAGCGTGCTGGACACCAGCACGTCGTTCGGCCCAGCCAATGCGCTCACGCGTGCGCCGATGTGCACAGCGATCCCGCCGATGTCGTCACCGCGTACCTCGCACTCGCCGGTGTGCAATCCGGCGCGCACCTCGATACCGAGGGCTTGCACGGCGTCACGAATTGCCATGGCGCAGCGGATCGCTCGCTGAGGGCCGTCGAACATCGCGAGGAAACCATCACCCGAGGTGTTCACCTCGCGACCGCGAAACCGAGTGAGTTGCGACCGCACCGCAACGTCGTGCGCATCGAGCAAAACATGCCAGTCGCGGTCACCCATCTCCGCTGCCCGGCGCGTCGAGTTCACGATGTCGGTGAAAAGCACTGTGGCAAGCACCCGGTCGTCGGCAACATCGGCCTGCTCGCCGGTGAGAAACTCGGCGATCTCTTGGAAAGACGCTCGCCATCCCGGCTCGACGAAGTGTAGAAGATTGCACCCTGGGAGTTCGACGAATTTAGCGCCGGAGATGTGGTCGGCGATATCCTCGCCCCACTCGGGCGGGACCAAGACGTCATCGGTGTGGTGGAGTACGAGGGTTGGCACGTGGATTGTGGGAAGCACTGCGCGCACGTCCATGTCGGCCGTCAGAGGCATCGTGCGGGCGATAGTTGCTGGGCTCGCAGCCAGGCGTTCGTACCGTGCCCATATTGCCCGGATCTCCTCGTTCCACGGCATGTCCGGATTCGAGAGATGCTGCCACTCTCCCGTGCCCCACATGGCGACGTAGGCAGCGGCGTTTTCCTCGAGGGCTGCCCCTCCTGTGCGTTCAGCCATCGGGTCCGCAACGCCTTCCAGCACGACCAGCGCGGATGTCCGCGACGGATGTGTTGCCGCGAACAGCGCCGCAGCCGGGACAGCGCCATTGGATGCGACGAGGACCGCTTGACTGCTCCCGAGAGCATCGAGTACCGCAGTGATGCTGTCGGCCCATTGCTCTAAGGTCGGCGGCGCGCCCGACGTAATGGGATCGGACACTCCTGTGCCCGGCGGGTCGAAGAAGATGAGCCGACCGAGCGATGTCATCGCCTTGACCCACCCTTGAAGCGACGCGAGCTCCGGAAAGACCTCACAGTTTGTGTTGGGAAGGGCGAACACGATGTCACGCTCACCCTCACGGGACGCGCGATAGGCGACCCGCAAGTCCCCGTTCATCGCATACCGCGTCTCCAAGAACATGGCCGAAGTCTAAGCCGCGAAGTAGGCACGGAAGCGCCAGTCGCGAGGGTCAGCCTGGGGGATGACCCCCGGCCCCGCCTGGAGTCTCGACCGGGACGGTCTCGCTCGACTTTCGCACATTGCGCCCGGACTCCGCTGGTCAGGGCCATATTCCTCGTTTCGGGATGCGCCAACCGCATAAACGCAGTTCAGAGGCTTTTACTCTGATGAGACCTGACGTAGCACAACAACTTTCGTGATCGCACAATAACCGCAGCTCAGAGGCGCCTTTTGTCGAACCGAACCCCTTTCTGACGACGTGGGCCCTGACTTGTATTCCATTGTCCATCAATAGTTTCGACGGTCCCGCATAAAATCGGGGGCATGGTTGCTAGACGTTCTGCGGGTGCGAAGCTGCGGGCCAAGCTCAACGCCGCGTTGCGCGCCACCGGGATCGCGGGCGCGGAGTTCACCGAGCTCGAGACCGAGGCCATCGACGCTGCGGTCCAGGCCGCTGACCGAGCGAGAAGTTGCGCGAAATGTTCGATGCCGAGTTGGCGGGTGAGGCCAAGCCCACGACACTGGCCCGCCTGTCCGCCGAGGCCCGCCATTGTGAGCGGCGCGTCGTGGACCTGGTGGCCATCGTGCAATTGGAGCCGCAGCCGGTGACGTCGCCCGGCATCAGCGGGAGGCGCGTGCCCGCTGGATCGCCGGGACGGGCTTAATCAGCCGGTGGCCGGGTGCAGTTGCTATCCGCGTTGCTATCCATGTCGGGTAATCAGCCTTCCCTGCTCACGGGGGTTTGACCGCATCAACACAGTGGGGGCGCCCGTAGTGCGCCGTCGAACACTGCGTGAAACTCCGAGGGTGCGAGTGCGACATCGGCCAATGCGTACTCGTTGGTCAGCACCGAGGCCAGGTGGGCGATGCCGCCCGGATCCCCGTCCCGGATCTCGCGGGCGTGCTGTCCCTGGCGAACCAGGTCGGTCATCAGATTCATTGCGTCGGCGTAGCGCCCATAAACATCCTCGGCGAAAGCGTCGAGGACAGGGCCGAGGATCGCTGATCCTCCTTTGATCTGGCGCAGCACCGACCTGAAGTGGGCACGCTCGCGGAAGTACGCGGCCGCAGTATCGACGATGAGATGTAGGCGATCCAATGGCGTTCCGTCGGACTGCGCAGCCTGCCTCAACTCGTTCAGATACTCGTCTCCTCGCCGGGTGAGGACCTCGGCGACCAGATGCTGCTTGCTGTCGAAGAACTTGTAGATCGCAGCTGTCGAGTACCCCGACAGGTTGGCGATCCGGCGCAGCGACCCAGTCCGCAGCCCGTCTTCGCCGAAGACCCGTTCCGCCGCGTCGAGGATCTCGCTTCTGTTCTCTGCGCGCCGTGCGGCGCGCCGTTGGCTGCGTAACTCCGCAGGAGCCGTGTCCGTCACGAACCCACCCTAAACCAGTTGGGCTTGAATTATGGACGTACATCCATCAAAGTGGACGAGTGTCCACAACTCCCGCATCCGGCGAGCCCGACGCAGCTGGCAGCCGGGACGAGGACCTGATTCGTTGTGCGGTCGCCAAGCTGAACGCCGGCGACGTCGAGGGCTACCTGGCCGGGTTCTTTCCCGACGCCCCGCGGTGGGTGAGCGGACTGGACAGGCCGCTCACGATCAGCGACATCCGGGCGAACCTCGCCCAATTGAACGAAGCGTTCGACCGTTTGCACCTGGGCGAGGATCTGCTGTTCGGCGCAAGGGGTTTCGTCTGCGCCCGCTGGACGCTGCGGGGTGTCCACGTCGGTGAGTACGGGGGCATCGCGGCGACTCATCGCGACATCGCCGTGGAGAGCTGCGAGATCTACGCCCTCGCCGGGGCCAAGGTTGTCGAATCGTGGGTCTACAGCGACATGACGAGTCTGTTCGATCAGATCGCTCAGCGCCCATGACCCGGTTGAGCAGTTCGATGTTGCTAGACCCGTCGGTGCTTGCTGACCCGTACGACTTCTACCGAACGTTGCGCGAGCACGCACCGGTCTGGGCGGTGCCCGGAACCGACGTCGTCACGATCAGCACCTTCGACCTGCTCTCGGAAGCGGTCGCACGCCCGGAGGACTTCTCGTCCACTATGCGCTGCCTGCTCTACCGCGACGAGAACGGCCTGCCTGCCCGCCTCGACTTCGGCGACGCCGCCACCCCCACCCTGGCAGCCGCCGACCCTCCGCTGCACACCGCCCATCGGCGGGCGGTGTTCCCGGAGCTGGTGGCACGGCGCATGCGCGCCCTGGAAGACGACATCCGCGCGCTGTCAGCGACCACCGTCGCTTCGGCCCTGCGCCACAACATCTTCGACTTCATGGCCACGATCGGCAACATCGTGCCGATCACCGTGGTCGCCAACCTGATTGGCTTCCGCGACATTAACCCGATGCAGCTCCTGCAGGCCGCGTTCGAATCCACCACAATGGTTGGAGGAACCATGCCACTGGATCGGCTCAACGACCTCGTCACCCGCATCGGCGTCATCCAAGAATGGATCGCAGACCAGGTCCGGCACCCCGGTGAGGGCGATGACGAAACAATCCTGCTGGCGGTGCGGCGAGCACTGGACGCCGGCACCCTGCAGATGGGTGAGGTGCAGACCATCCTGCACACTCTGCTCAGCGCTGGCGGAGAGTCGACAACCAGCCTGCTCGGCAACGCTGTGAGGATGCTTGCTGAAAACCAGGCGTTGCAGCAGGAGCTACGCGAAAATCCCGACGAAGTCGACGCTTTCGTGGAAGAAGCCCTCCGCCTCGAATCGCCGTTTCGACAAATGATGCGCAGCGTTCCCCACGACACCACACTCGGCGGCACCCACATCGCAGCGGGTTCCACAGCGTTGCTGTTCTTCGCTGCCGGAAATCGAGATCCCGCCCAGTTCGACGATCCCGATCGTATAGACCTGACACGGGGATCGCCCAAGCGTCACTTGGCTTTTGGGCACGGCATCCACTTCTGTGTCGGAGCAGCACTCGCCCGCATAGAAGCCCGCGCCGTACTCAGCGAACTCCTTGAGCAGACCCAAAACTTCGCGCTCGACCCCGACCACAACCCTCAGTGGGTGGACAGCATCCTCGTCCGCAGACACGAGCAACTCCATCTGCACGCCACTCCGTCATAGAGGCAGCGCGACGATTCCCGTCAACCGCTAGTACGCGATCAAAACACGGGCAAGCCGGCTTTGACTGCACCGGTGATCCCACCGTCGACGACGAGGTCGGTGCCAGTGATGAAGCTGGCAGCCGGGCTGAGTAAGAACTCGACGGCGGCCGCGATGTCATCAGTTGTGCCGATTCGCCCTGCAGCGGATAGGTCGATCATCGACTTGATCACCGTGCCCGAGCTGCCGTTGAGTTCCTGCCTGCCCATGGCCGTAGAGATGACTCCAGGACTGATCGAGTTGATTCGCGCGCTGCGCTGGCCCCACGCAGATGCCGCACCCGCAACCCGAAGGTGGTTGGCGCGCTTGGCGAAACCGTAGGCCTCCTGAGGGTTGCGGAACAGTTTCGGAGCACATGCCGGTATCGCCATCAGGTGCTGCGATTGAGCACTTGCCAACGCGTGCTCAATCCCCGCGCCGGATGAAAATGGCCCGCCATGCTGGCGATGACCACTCCTGCTCCTCCCGCCTCGATCACTTCGCCGAACTGCTCGAGCACCACAGCCACACCGAGCAGGTCGACGTGGAGGATCGTGTCGATATCGGCCTGTTCGGGTGAGACACCCGCGGTATGAACGAGATTCGTGATCGGTCCGAACGCGCTGGCGTACGCGGCGAGATCGGCTACGGAACGTGGCGAGGTTACATCGACAGTCTTCGCGTGAACGTCGTGTCCGTCCGCATCCAGGACCCGGGTAACGGCCTCGAGATTCTGCGGGTTCACATCGGACAGCACGATAGTGCGTCCCGAGCCGAGGCGATGCGCGATCGCTACACCCATTCCACCGGACCCGACGATGACGATGACGTTGTTACGCATCAGCGTCTCAGCTGGCCTTCTGAGCCGATGCGGAGAAAGCCTCTAGTTCAGCGGGGACGTCAGGACCGGCGGGTGTGTAAATGACTTCCGTGATGCCTTGCTCGCCCGCCTCGTCCATTCGCGCAGCAATCGAATCGGGATCACCCGACCAGCCGCAGTCGAGGAGCGCCTTACCCGCAGCGGCGACAAGGACGCGATCACGATCAGTGACTGTCGACAAGTGCCCCTGATGAACGACGAGGTGGCGCTCGCCTTCAGGACGCTCACCCTTGACCCCCTCGTGCCACTCCGCACCGCCTGGCACAGACGCGACGGCATCGGGGGCGTACTCCCACAGCCCGTGGACGCTGGTGGTGTAGCCCGGGCCGGCGGCAGCATGCACGCGTTGCGATGTCTCGTCCTCCCCCGGTCGGAGGACCGTGCCGAAAACCAGAAGGCCGCGGTGGGCGCAATCAAGAGGTTCGCTCGGCGGTGACACCACGAGGACACCGTCGACGCCCAGCTCCCGGGCAGCACTCATGCCTTTAGGACCCGAGGGCGCGACCCAGAGGGGAACGGCGATCGGTCTATTCGGCGCGAGCTCGTCGACGTGCATCATCTGGCAGGCGCCGCCGTCGATCTCGACGACATCGCCGTCCAGCAGTTTGCGTACTTGCCGGGTGTACTCCGTGAGCGCCTTCCAGGTCATTGACTTCTGCCCCATCGCCACCCGAGCTGTGAAACCGGTTCCGAACGCCACGACAAGTCGACCGGGTGCCAGTGCCTCGACGGCGGCGATAGCCGAGGCGGTCACCATCGGGTGTCGCATGCTGGGGACGGCGACACCTGTTCCCAGGCCGATGCGGTCGACGGCGTCGGCGATGCGCGCCAACGAAATCCAGATGTCGGTGTACAGGGCGGGCGAGTCGAACAGCCATACGCGCTCGTACCCGAGCTTCTCCGCTATCTGGCTGTGTTCGACTGACTGCAATCCGGGCGGACAGGCGAACGAGATTTTCGGCCGTGACATTGGACAACTTTCTTAGTCGGGACACTTCACGAGACGCCGCCGTCGATGGTCATCAACGATCCCGTGGTGTAGCTGGACGCATCCGAGAGGAAATATATGGCGGCACCGACGATCTCGTCCGGA
This sequence comes from Mycobacterium pinniadriaticum, assembly GCF_026242045.1. Taxonomy (GTDB): domain Bacteria; phylum Actinomycetota; class Actinomycetes; order Mycobacteriales; family Mycobacteriaceae; genus Mycobacterium; species Mycobacterium pinniadriaticum. The sequence goes on along the minus strand of NZ_JAPJDO010000020.1, from coordinate 8,176 downwards.
CGTCCGACCCGCCCCAGTGCGATGGGCCGCACGACCTCGGGCAACAGGTCCGCGTTGCGGACGAAGCCCGCCGCGGCATCGGTATCGAAGGTGCCGCAGATGATCCCGTTGACGCGGATGCCGGCGTTGGCATACTCCAGTGCGGCCGCCTTCGTCAGCGCGTTGAGTCCGGCCTTAGCAGCGGAGTACACGGGGGCCGTCGAGATGGGTTTGACCGACGCCAGCGAGCTGATGTTGATGATCGACCCTCCACCGGTGGCCTTCATCGCGTCGGCGGCCAGGGCTGTCAGCCGCGTCGGGCCCTTGAGGTTGACGCCGATCACCTTGTCGAACAGCGTCTCTGACGTCTGCAGGAGCAACGGCACCAGCAGGCTCATCCCCGCGTTGTTGATGAGTCCGTCGAGGCGCCCCCAGCGTGTTGTGGCTTCCGCCACGACCTGGTCGAGGGACTCCCAATTGCCGACATGACAGGCCAAGGCGAACGCGTCGCCGCCGCTGCCTCGGATTTGTGCGGCCAATTCCTCGCAGGCGTCGATCTTGCGGCTGGCGATCACCACGCGCGCCCCGCGTTCGGCCAGACCCAGAGACATCGCTCGGCCCAGTCCGCGGCTGCCGCCGGTCACCAGAACGACGCGGTCGGCAACGGAGAACAACGGATCGGTCACCGAGCGAACCTCTTTGCGCGCGAGAGCAGTTCGTCCACGACGAATCCGAAGACCTCGTGGTGTGGGTTGGCGGACTCGCCGCGACGGAATTTCGCGTACGAGGCTTCCAGGACGATTGCCAACTTCCATGCGCTGAAGGCCTGATACCAGTCGAATCCGGACAGATCGCGGCCGGTCGCCGCAGCGTACCGCCCCGCCAATTGTGCTGGAGTTTGGCATTGTTCGGCATCGATGCCATTCGGAGTCCCCGGCGCGGCGAGCGCGATCAGATTGCCCTCCTCCGGCCAGAAGATCAGCGCCCAAGCCAGGTCAATGAGCGGGTCCCCAATGGTGGTCATCTCGAAATCGACCACGCTGATCACTTGCGGGGGCGGCTGCCGCGACCACAGCACGTTGTCGAGTTTGTAGTCACCGTGCATCACCGTCAGGTCACCGCGTGCCGGCTGGTTCGTCGCCAACCATGCCGCGACATCATCGACACCGTCCAACTCGCGGGAACGGTAGGACTCCAGCTGGGCCATCCAGCGATCCACCTGCCGGGCCAGGAAGCCCTCGGGGTGCGACAGCTCCGCCAACGGCGTGGACCGCCAGTCCACCTCGTGCAGGTCGACGAGAGTGTCGATCAGACCCTCCCCCACCGAATGGTGTGACTCTGGTTGTCCGGCAATGGCTTCAGGGAGGCCGTTGCGGCGCACCACCTCGCCGTCGATGAAGGACATGACAAAGAAGGGGGCCCCGATGATCGCGGGGTCGTCGCCGACGGCCAGGATGGTCGGCACCGGTACCGCCGACCCGGCCAGTGATTCGATCACCCGAGCTTCGCGGACCACATGGTGCGCGGTGTCGGACACCGACGTCAGGGGCGCGCGGCGCACCACCCACGATTGTCCGAGCCGCTCGACTCGGAACATCTCGCAGCTGGCACCCCCGCTCATCGGTGTCACCGTCACCTCGGCAGGCTCGCCGGTCGCCTGACCTAGCCAGTCGGTGAAGCGCACGACGTCGAACTCCGCCGCGGTGTGGTTCATGCGCTGGCTTCCAGCAGGTGGGCGAACCGCGCACGGGCCTGGGCCAGCCGGGTCGGGACGTGCTCGCTGGGCCAGCCCTCGACCGCCTCATATCGGGCCAGCTCACTCTTGGCGACGCTGACCTTGTGCACCTCGTTGGCGCCATCGACGAGACTGGCCATCCGGGCCATCCTGTACATCGACTCCAGTGGCATGTCGCCGCTGTAGCCCAGGGAGCCGTGGACCTGCAGCGCCCGGTCCACGACGTTGTGCACCACCTGCGCGTTGTACACCTTGCACATCGCGATGTCGCTGCGCGCCGCCCGATTTCCGTCGCGGTCGAACTTCCACGCAGCCCGCAGGGTGAGGAGTTTGGCCGTCTCCAACTCGATGCGGGAGTTGGCGATGTACTCCTGAACCATCTGGTGGCGGGTGTAACTCTTGCCGAACGACGACCGCGACTGGGCGCGCTCGCACATCATGTCGAACGCCCGCTCGGCCTCGGCGAGCCATCGCGTCGCATGATGCAGCCGTCCCGGCCCCAGTCGGACTTGCGAGAGTACGAAACCATGCCCCTGCGGGCCGATCAGATGGTCGCGCGGCACGCGCGCATCGTCCAGCACGACCTCCGCGTGGTTGCCGATCCGACCGAATGCCACGTCGGGATCGTGCATCGAAGGGATGTCACGCAGGACGGTCAGACCCGGAGTGTCCTTCTCCACAACGATCATCGAGCAGCGTAGATGTGGTGCGGCATCTGGGTCGGTGACCACCATGAAGATGATGAAGTCGGCGATCGACGCATTGGTGATCATCCACTTGCGGCCATTGAGCACCCACTCGTCGCCCTCGAGCACTCCCGTCGACTCGATCTGCGTCGGATCAGTCCCGGACACCCACGGTTCGGTGATGGCGAACGCACTGCGGAGGTCACCGCGGAGGTTAGGCCACAGCCAGCGGTCCTTTTGTTCCTCGGTGCCGCCCTCGGCGATCAGTTCGGCATTGCCCGAGTCCGGGGCCATGTTGCCGAAGACCTCCATCGCCAAGCCCACCCGACCGGTAATAAGGTTCATCTGCGCCAGTGGCAGCTGGCCGAAGCCGTTGCCGCCCATATCCTTCGGCAGATGCGCGGCCCACAAGCCACGCTCTCGTACCTGTTCCTTGAGCGGGTCCAGCAGGTTCTTGGTCTGCAGCGGTGAGAGGTGCGGAAGCAGCGGCTCGATCGGGTGTAGCTCGTCGTCGACGAAACTCCGTACCCAGTCGAGCGTGGGTTCGAAGTCCTTATCCGCGCAGAAGTCCCATGCCATGCAAACTACCTCTCCGGCCCGGTGGACTGGCTTCTGCCGGGTCAAGTATTAGAAAAACACTGTTTTCGCAATTTTGCAAAGGCCGTGTTCAGTCGCTCCACACCAAGTCCGGATCAGTGGCGACGCGGGCGGGCGCTTCGGGAACGCCAGGTACGCTGCGCGAGAACCGGGGCGCGACGGAAGCCTGCATGACGCCGTCGATGACGCTCACGGCTCCGCGAGCAGACATGTGCGCGTCGTCGGCGGCCTCGGCGAACGTCAGCACCGGCGTGACGCACGCGTCGGTGCCGTCGAACACCGCGGACCATTCATCGCGGGTACGGCTCCGGAATGCGTGCGTGAACATCTCCCGCAACGTCTCCCAATGCGCCCTGTCGTTGCGATCAGGCAGGTTCGCTCGATCGGACAGGCCGAGGCCGATGAGTAGTTCGGTGTAGAACTGGGGCTCAATGGCCCCCACCGCCATGTACTTGCCGTCGGCGGTTTCATACGTGTCGTAGTACGGCGCACCGGTGTCGAGCATGTTGCCGCCGCGTTCGTCGCTCCATAATCCGATTCCACGGAACGCCCAGATCATCTGGCCAAGCACCGAAACCCCGTCGACGATGGCCGCATCGATCACCTGACCGCGGCCAGAAGTCTGGCGTTCGACGAGCGCCGCGAGGACGCCGACGAGCAGGAACATCGAGCCTCCCCCGAAGTCACCGACCAGGTTCAACGGCGGCACGGGTCGATCGCCTCGTCGCCCGATCGCATGCAGGAAACCGGTCAAACCCAGGTAGTTGATATCGTGGCCCGCTCGGGGCGCGCGCGGACCGGTCTGACCCCAGCCGGTCATCCGGGCGTATATCAACCGTGGGTTGAGCGACTGCATATCCTCTGGGCCGTATCCCAGTCGTTCCATCACCCCCGGACGGAAGCCCTCGACGAGAACGTCGGCCCGCGCAATGAGTTTCATGACCGAGGCCTTGTCGTCATGGTCCTTCACGTTCGCCTCCACCACGGCTCGCCCTCGCAGCATTCCGTCGGCGTTGAACCCGGCGAGAGGCAACACCCCGCGTCGCTGAATGCGCACCACATCGGCACCCAGGTCGGCAAGCACCATGGCCGCGTGCGGCCCCGGACCCACGCCGGCGAACTCGATCACCCGTATCCCGTGCAACGGACCCCGGTCAGGGGAGTCTGCAGCAACACCGTCATCCATAAAGTGCATTAAACAACATCGTTTTCTAAAATGACGCAGACCTTGGCGGTGACCTGTCGCCTAGCGGCGACGGCTGGTAGCCAACCCCGAAAGCACTTCCTGACGGACCCCGGCGACGATCCAGTCGATGGTTCGCAGATAGGACTGCTGCCGCTTCTTCGCATCGAGGGCGCCCGCGCGGGTGGGCGGAACCTGGCGCAGCGCCTGCGCTTCGACGATGGTGTGGTTGATCGTCGTATTCACCAACGAACGGCAGCAGTCAGTGGCGATCCTGCGGTCGATTCCTGCCTGTACCAGCGACTTCAGCAGTTTGTCGACATAGGAGGTAACAGCACCACGGTCGTCGACGTTCATCAGTTCGGTGAGGAACGGATGCGCTTGCAGCGCCTCGTCCAGCGCGAGACTCCACTGCACGGCGGTGGACTCCCACGAGTCATATTCGTGGAAGTCCAATTGCAGCTGGGAGAAATGGCGGTCGATGAGTGCCCGAATCAGCTCTTCGCGATTTCCCACCTGCTGGTAGAGCGTGCGGGTGGAGCACCTGAGATCGGCGGCGAGACGTCGTGCGTTGAGCGCCTGCGCACCCTCGGCGTCGATCAGCGCCAAGGCATGTTCGTAGATCGCGTCGACCGGTATGAGCGGCTTAGCCATTAGCAGGCTCTCGCTGTTGCTTGGTAGTGGAACGAAGCGACGACATGCCGTCATCTTACGGTGACGACGTTGTTTTAACAGCGCACCCGCCGTGTCCGGGTTCGTCAGCACCGTCCCCGCCCCAGCAGGCCACTTTGTGAGCAGGACCACCATGCTGTAGAAAAACAATGTAGTTTTACGGTGGACTTCGTGTATCTAGCCGTTTGGAAGGAGTCGGCGCATGGCACCGACGCTGAGGGAGGACATCGTGACTTTGACTCCTGATCTCGTCCACGAGGCCGTTCGCCGGTTCACCGCCGCCGATGGAATCTTCGCCGTGACCGAGCGGCAGGTGGCAGGAGTACCCCGACGCGTCTTCGCACATGCTGCACCCACCGTCCTCGACATCCTCACCTCGGGTCGCGGGCACGGCGGTACGGACTTTGTGGTCTTCGGTGACCGACGGTGGTCCTTCGAGCAGTTCTTCGCCGACGTCGACGCACTGGCCGCCGTGCTGCAACACGACATGGGTGTCAACCGCGGCAATCGGATCGCCATTGCGATGCGTAACTGTCCTGACTGGGTCCTGGTCTTCGCCGCTGCGGTCCATGTGGGCGCTGTCCCGGTGCTGATCAATAGTTGGGGGTCTGCGGAGGAACTCGAATTCACCCTGCGTGACTCGGACCCGACTGTGTTGGCCGCCGACCTGCCCCGTACCAGACTGGCCACCGAAACACTGCGACAACGCCGAATGGCCCTGCTGTTCAGCGATGTCGATGGTGGCGCAGAACAACTCGATGGCCACCCCCTAGCGGATCTCGACATCAGGAACATTGAGGACGCCCTGGCCGCGGGCCGCGGGCGCAACTACGCCATCGTGCATCCTGAACCCGAAGACATGGCCATGCTTCTCTACACCTCAGGCAGTACTGGCCATCCCAAGGGCGTGATCTATTGCCATATCTCAGTAGGTCAGGCACTAATGCACATGATGCTGGCCGGCTTCCTCCCCCTCGAATTCAGCGGGGCGATCGAACTGCGTGGTGGCGCGACCACTGAAGCGCAACTGGTTACGGTGCCGCTGTTTCACGCGACTGGATTGTTCAGCGGCTTCCTGCTGCCCTGCGTGGTCGGTCAGAAGGTGGTGCTGCTGCGCAAATGGGACGCCGTGACTGCGATGCAGACCATCCAGAACGAGAAGGTCACGATGGTCGCGACGGTGCCTGCGATCCTCAAGGATCTGTTGACTCATCCCAGGTTTGACGACTTCGACCTCTCATCCATCTCGCGGGTCGCCGCGGCCGGGGCCGCCACCCCGGCAGGGCTTCCCGAGTTGTTGCGCCACAGACTCGGCATCGAGAATCGGTCAGCGGGCTACGGGATGACCGAGACGGCGTCGGTGTGCGCAACGATGAGCGGACCGGTGTTCGATCTCAAACCCACGGCCGCAGGCATCATTTCACCGATCATCGACCTCCGGGCTGTGGACTCTGCGGGGAATGTCCTGCAGTCCGGGTCGGAGGGCGAGATACAGCTGCGGGGCGTCACCATCACCCCCGGATATTGGCAGCGCGATGACCTCACCGAAGAAGCGTTCACCCCCGACGGGTGGCTGCGCACCGGCGACCTGGGAAGCGTGGATGCCGATGGTTTCCTGCACATCACCGGACGGATCAAAGAGATCGTCATCCGCGGCGGAGAGAACATCGCCCCCGCCGAAATCGAGAACGTCGCCTACCGACACTCATCCGTCAAAGAGGTCGCGGTCTTCGGCGTCCCCGACGATGCCATGGGTGAAGAATTGGCCATGGTGTGCCACCCCCAACCAGGCTCCTCGCTCACCGAGGACGAGCTTCGCGCGCACCTGCGCGAAGCGCTACCAACGTTCAAGGTGCCGAAATACGTTGCACTGACTGACGAGCCACTACCCCGCAACGCCAGCGAGAAGATTCACCGGCTGGCCCTTCGCAACGCCTTCGTTGCGAACTGAATTGCCGCCACGAAGCGAGGAGAGATCTCGATGAACGTACGTCGCGTGGTGACCGGCCACGACGAGCACGGCAAGGCGGTCATCGTCGACGATGGCGTCGTCGAGCCGACGACGGTGGCGCTGACGCCTACTGCCTACCACGAACTTTGGCGAGCAGATTCACCACCGACCCTTCCCGACGCCGGCACCAACGCGCCCAAGACGACTTTCTTCCCCCCGGTCGGCGGGTACCGCTTCTTCCTGTTGACCTTCCCGCCCGGCGATGGGGGCACCAATTTCGAAGACCTCGAAATCGAAGCGGGTCTGCGTGAGTTGCAGGAGAAGCTACCCGGCATGTTGGAAACCAACGAGTTCGACAACCCCGGCATGCACACCACGGACACCGTCGACATGGAGATCGTCATCTCCGGCGAGATCGTCCTCGAACTCGACGACGGCGTCGAGACGACACTGCGCCCAGGCGATGTGAACATCCAGAACGGCACCCGGCACCGTTGGCACAATCGCGGCACCGAGCCCGCGGTCATGGCCGTGGCCATGGTCGGTCTGCCACGAACCACCTGACGAAAGGGAGCGGCGATGGAGCTCTACGACGTCATGCGAACCACATTCGCGGTGCGTGAGTTCACCGACGATCCACTTCCAGATCCGGTCCTCTACCGAATCCTCGACAATGCCCGCTTCGCGCCGAGCGGCGGCAACCGGCAGGGCACGCACATCGTCGCAGTTCGGGATGTGGCCCTGCGCGAACGGCTCGGCGACCTGAACGTCCCGGGCGCACAACGCTACTTCGCCCAGATATCGGCGGGCGAAAGCCCGTGGAATGCCGTTGAACCGAGCGGCGTGCCTGCTGAGACGATCGCGGACACGGTGGTACCCGACGAGTTCACCGCGCCATTCCGGCGAGCAGCAGTCGTGCTGGTGATCACCGTCGATCTGACGTGCGTGGCGGCGATGGACCAACAGCTGGATCGGATCGGGTCGCCCGATCGCATGGTCTGAGTGATCAAGGCATCGATTGCCGGCCCTTCAAGGCGAAGAAAGGAGGTCGTATAGTTCGGCGTAACTACGACAACGTCTTTTGTCGTCGAAAAGCGTTGTTGCACAGCGCGTACGACTCTGCGCTGGTCTCCTGGCACGGACAGGTCCGCCGCGAGGACGATGTAGTAAGTCATCATTGGCGAGTAATGGTTGGTTGCTTCGAACCATTGTCGGATCAGAGTCGCCACAACGTCTTCCTTCAACAGCTCGATGTGACTTTTCAGGCTCTTCACGATTGACGGTGTAGTTGTGGTCTGAATCCGCCGGTTTCCAGTAGCGATCGGGCGATGTAGTTGGTGAGGTTGCGGAAGCCCAGGGCCGATCCGCGGAGG
>NZ_JAPJDO010000019.1 GCF_026242045.1 Mycobacterium pinniadriaticum | reverse complement strand
GGCCCTGGCCCGCATGGAGATGAACAGCTTCTTCACCGAACTCGTCCCCCGCATCACATCCATCGAACTGGCCGGCGAACCCGAGTTGATGGCCACCACCTTCGTCGGCGGGATCAAACACCTGCCGATCCGCTACTCGCTGAAGTGAGAACGGCGGCCCGCTCGCGCGAATAGGCAGCGGTAGCGACCATCGACGGCGATAATTCCTCCTGAGTCGGGCTCAAGAGGGGAAGTGCGGACCATGAAAAGGCTGGCAGCGGCGCTGTTGAGCGCTATGGCAATGGCCGCGGTGCCGGTGGCGATCGCACCGGGCGCACACGCCGACGTGTGCGGTGACTTCGGGGGGCGTCACGTCGTCGTGGGTGGTTGTACCAATATCGCCACCGATGCCGTGGTAGGTGGTGCGGTGGCCGATGTCAACGACGCGGCCGCGCAGGCGGCCGCCGGTCAGCCGCCGTGCTACACGCCGCAGGGTATTCCGTACTACACCCCCGGCTCGGATCCCTGCTTCTGAGCCGCCCCGGTGAGGCCCGCTTGGATGCGGACCAACTCGCCGCCTTCGCCGCGATAGTCGAGCTCGGCAGCTTCGAGGCGGCAGCCGATCGACTGCACGTGACGCCCTCGGCGGTGAGCCAGCGCATCAAGACACTCGAGAAGCATGTCGGCCAGGTGTTGCTGGTCCGCGGAAAGCCCTGTGTGCCAACCCCAGCGGGGATACCGCTGCTGCGACTCGCGGCCCAGACCGCGATGCTGGAGGCGGAGGCCGTCGCCGAGATGACCGGGGGCGGTCAGTCGGCGGCGCGGCCGCGGATTGCGATGGCGGTCAACGCGGACTCGATGGTGACATGGTTCGCCGACGTGCTGTCCGGGCATCCCGATGTGCTGTTCGACATCCGCATCGAAGACCAGGACCACTCGGCGCGGTTGCTGCGCGAAGGTGTGGTGATGGGAGCGGTCACCACCGAACGCACACCGGTGCCGGGCTGCCGGGTGCGACCGCTCGGCGTGATGCGATATCTGCCGGTAGCCGGCGCCGACTACGTAAAGCGCCATCTGCCAGGCGGGTTCACCGCCGAGGCGGTCGCGCGCGCACCGTCACTGGCGTGGAATCGCGATGACGCGTTGCAGGATATGTTGGTCCGTAAAGTATTTCGCCGTGCCATCGATCGACCCGTGCACTACGTCCCGACGTCGGAGGGGTTCGGGACGGCGGTAAGAGCCGGACTGGGCTGGGGGATGTATCCCGAACAGTCGGCCGCGCCGGCTCTGGCCGACGGATCCTTTGTCGAGATCTGCGACGTCTACCTGGACGTTCCGCTGTTCTGGCAGTGCTGGAAGCTCGACAGTCCGCTGATGAACACCCTTACCGCCACCGTGCTGGCTGCGGCGGGGGGACTACGCCCACGTCGCTGAGGCGCGTTCCGGCCGGCGCCGGGCGATGCCCGCGTGCGGGTTCGAGTAGCCGGCTACCCGTGACAGCATTTCGCCATCAGCACGACACTGGCGATGTGACACGTCCGCATGCGGAACCGCCGCTCGCCCCCATCGTCGAGCTGCCGCGCGCCGATGCGGCCGGTCCCGACGAGTCCGCTGGGCAGGATGACGTCGGCGAACAGGTGACCATCGTCCTGCTCTGGTGAAGGTGAACGGCCGGTGTTGATCGGCTGAGCCTTTGGTTAACCATGTGGCATGGTGACATCCATGGCTGACGCCGCACGAACCGATATCCCGTCCGCGCACCGCACCCTGTTCGGGCATCCGATCGGTCTGGCCAACCTCTTCGGCGTCGAGCTCTGGGAGCGCTTCTCGTTTTACGGGATGCTGACCATCCTCGGGTACTACCTGTACTACTCGCTCACCGACGGCGGCCTGGCCCTGCCGAAGACCACCGCCACCGGCATCGTCGGCGCCTACGGCGGTCTGGTCTACCTGTCAACGGTGTTGGGCGGCTGGATCGCCGACCGCCTGCTGGGCATGGAGCGAACCGTGTTCTACGGCGGGGTGGTGGTCATGTGTGGCCACATCGCCCTGGCGGTGCTGCCCGGATTGACGGGCGTCGCCGTCGGCCTGGTGCTCATCGCACTGGGATCGGGAGCGCTGAAAGCCAATGCATCATCGCTGCTCGGCACGCTGTATGACGACGGTGACCCGCGCCGCGACGGCGGGTTCACGCTGTTCTACCTCGGAATCAATCTGGGCGCCTTCGTCGGTCCCCTGATCACCGGCCTACTGCAGACCAATCTGGGGTTCCACTACGGTTTCGGCGCCGCCGCGGTCGGCATGGCGTTGGGGCTGGCGCAGTACGTGGTATTCCGGCGCAATCTGGGCGAGCACGGCAGAACCGTTCCGCATCCGTTGTCGCACAGCGCGTTCTGGCGCACCACAGGTATCGCGCTGCTGATTCTGGCAGTCGTCGTGCTCGCGTTCTTCCTCGGTCTGATCACCCTGGCGAACCTGTCGCAGGTGACCACCGGGATCCTCGTCGTGGCCTCGATCGGCTACTTCGCGGTGATGCTGGGTAGCCCGAGTGTCCAGCCGCTGGAGCGGACCCGGGTGCAGGCGTTCATCCCGCTGTTCATCGCCAACGCGGTGTTCTGGTCGCTGTTCCAGCAGATCTTCACGGTGTTGGCGGTCTATTCCGACGAGCGGATCAACTGGTCCATCTTCGGGTGGACCGCACCGTCGAACTGGATCGGCTCGATCGAACCGGTGTGGATCATCCTGCTGTCACCGCTGTTTGCGGCGATGTGGACCAAGCTGGGCCGGCGAGCACCGACCACTCCACGCAAATTCGCCTATGGGGTCATCGGGATGGGATTGGCGTTTCTGCTGTTCCTGCCGATGGCGGGGTCGACCGGACGCAGCGTGCCCGCCCTCGTCGTGGTGGCGGTCATGGCGGTCTTCGCGGTGTCCGAGCTGATGCTGTCGCCAATCGGCCTTTCGGTCACCACCCAGCTGGCGCCCAACGCATTTCGGGCGCAGATGATGGCGCTGTACTTCTTCTCCGTCGGCCTGGGCACGGCGATGTCGGGCGTGCTGTCGGGGTACTACAGTCCCGACCACGAATTCGCCTATTTCGGCATTCTCGGTCTGGTCGCGATCGCCGTCGGCGTGATCGTGTGGGGGTTCGCGCCCCGGGTCAGCCGGCTGATGGAGGGGGTGCACTAAAGCGGCGAGTCGAGCACCCGGACCATTTCGGCACGCATCTCGACCTTGCGCACCTTGCCGGTGACGGTCATCGGGAAGTCGTCGACGACCCGCACGTAGCGCGGAATCTTGTAGTGCGCCAGCTTTCCGGACGAGAATGTGTGAACCGCGGCAGCATCGAGCGGAGCGGCGCCGGGGCGCATCTTGATCCACGCGCAGATCTCCTCGCCATACCGCGGGTCGGGCACACCGATCACCTGGACGTCGTCGATATCGGGATGGGTGTGCAGGAATTCCTCGATCTCCCTCGGATAGACGTTCTCGCCACCCCGGATCACCATGTCCTTGATCCTGCCGACGATCTGGCAGTACCCGTCGTCGCGCATGACGGCCAGATCACCGGTGTGCATCCAGCCCTCGTCGTCGATGACTTCCGCGGTCTTGTCCTCGTCGCTCCAGTAGCCGAGCATGACCGAGTAGCCCCGGGTGCAGAATTCACCCGTTTCCCCCCGGTCGATGAGTGCACCGGTGTCGGGGTCGACGATCTTGATCTCGACATGTGGATGCGCGCGACCGACGGTGCCGGTACGGCGGTCCAGGTCATCGTCGATCAGGGTCTGGCAGGACACCGGGGATGTTTCGGTCATGCCGTAGGCGATGGACACCTCCGACATGTTGAGCGCATCCAGGCAGCGCTTCATGATCTCCACCGGGCATGGGGCGCCCGCCATGATGCCGGTTCGCAGTGTCGAGACGTCGCGGTGTGCCAGGTCGGGGTGCCCGAGCATCGCGATGAACATCGTCGGCACCCCGTACAGCGCGGTGCAGCGCTCCTGTTCGACCGCGGCCAGGGTGGCACCGGGATCGAACCCGGCGGCCGGGATCACCATCGTGGCCCCGTGGGTGGTACACCCCAGATTGCCCATCACCATGCCGAAGCAGTGATAGAACGGCACCGGGATGCACAACCGATCGCCGGGGCCGAAGTTGATCAGGTCGGTGACGAAGAAGCCGTTGTTGAGAATGTTGCGGTGTGAGAGTACGGCCCCCTTTGGTGCACCCGTTGTGCCGGAGGTGTATTGCAGATTGATGGGATCTGACGGTGTCAGGGAGCCCATCCGGGAGCGCAGCTCCGCGGCGGATGTCCGGTCGGCGCGATGCCGCAGCGATTCCCAATCGGGGGAGTCCAAGAACACCACCTCGGCCAGGTCGGGCACCTCGGCGCGCACCTCGGCGACCATGCTCCGGTAGTCGGACGACTTGAATTCGCTGGCCGACACCAGCATTCGAACGCCGGCGTGCTGCAGGACATAAGCCAGTTCGTGCGTCCGGTAGGCGGGGTTGACGGTCACCAGGATCGCACCCACCTTCGCGGTGGCGTACTGCAGGATCGTCCATTCCGCGCAGTTGGGCGCCCAGATCGCGACCCGGTCACCCTTGTCGATACCCGAAGACATCAACGCTCTTGCCAGCACGTCGATTTCGCGGTTGAGCTCAGCGTATGTCCAGCGCCTGCCGGTGGGGACCTCGACCAGGGCGTCGACGTCCGGGTGCGCCGAAACGGTGCGCTCGAAGTTGGCGCCGATCGTCTCGTCCAGCAAGGCGACGTCGACGGGACCGGCCGCATATGACAGCGGCGCAGCGTGCCGCTCGCGCAGGATGGCCTTTTGCACCTTCCCGCTCGCATTGCGCGGCAGCGCGTCGACGAGCACGACCCGTCGGGGCCGCTTGTAGGCCGCGAGGTGTTCACGGCAGTGCGACTCGATCTCGTCGTCGGTCGGCGGAGCATTCCGATCGCGCGGCACGATCACCGCAAGCGGGGTCTCGCCCCACTTGGGGTCGGGCACCCCGATCACGGCCACCTCGACGACCTTCGGGTGGGCGGCCAGGACGTTCTCCACTTCGGCGCTGTAGATGTTCTCGCCGCCGGAAATGATCATGTCTTTCTTCCGATCGACCACATAGATGTAGCCGTCCTCATCCTGCCGTACCAGGTCACCGGAATGGAACCATCCACCGCGAAAAGCCTCTGCCGTCTGCGCCGGTTTGTTCCAGTACTCCCGCATCACCAGCGGACCCTGGTAGACGATCTCGCCGACCTCACCCGGTGCGACGTCGTTCATGTCGTCGTCGACTATGCGCGCCTCGACGTTGAGCATCGGGGTGCCGACCGAGCCGATCTTTGCGATCGCATCCTCACCACGCAGTAGGCAGGTGATCGGACTGCACTCGGTCTGCCCGAACGCGGCCACGATCTCCGCCCCTGGGAATGCCCCGATCATGCTCTGCAGCAACGTGGTCGACGCCGGAGCCGCACCCCACCAGACCCGCCGCAGATGCGACAGATCCCACTCGGCCAGGCCGTCCATCGCGCAGACGATCTGCCACTGCGCCGGGGTCATCCAGCATGAGGTCACCCGCTCCTCGACGATGGTGCGCACCGTGGCCTCGGCGTCGAATCCGCCCGACGGCGGAATGACGACCTTGCCGCCGGTGAGGAAGGCGGGCAACATCCCCGACACGCCTGCGGTGTGGAACAGCGGGGCTACTCCCAGCCAGCAGTCGTCGTCGACACGGTGGCCCAGCGTGGCGATCGAACTGAAGGCATGGAGATAGAGGTTGCGATGGGTCAGCACAGCGCCTTTGGGGAAGCCGGTGGTGCCGGACGTGTACACGATGAAGGCGGGGTCCTCGTCGGCGGTGACGACGTCGACGGGGTCGTCATCCGCCGCGGCGATGATCGACTGCAAGTCGTCGCCGATCGTGATGACGGTGTGTACCGAGTCCGTGGGTGTGCGGGCCGCTTCGAGGACGGGTGCCAGTCCGGCATCGACCACGACTGCCGTCGAACCGCTGTCGGCCAGCTGATAGGCGATCTCGTCGGCGACCAGGCGGAAGTTCAGCGGCACCACGACAGCACCCAGACGCAGTGTCGCGAACCAGGCTTCGACGAGTTCGAGGCTGTTGAGCCCCAGCACCGCCACCCGGTCGCCGCGGCAGGTCCCGCGTTGTGCCAGTGCGTTGGCGAGCCGGGTCACGTGTGCATCGATCTCACCGAAGGTGCCACGGCGGCGCGGGTCGGCGAAAGCGGGCTTGTCCGGACGGACCCGGGCGTGCCGGGCGAGAACGTCACTGAGGCTGATCCCCGTCGACGCGGACGTGGTCATCACTGGCTCCTTCACAGCCGTCGGCTATAGGCCGATCCGGTCGGCGAGCAGCGCCCGGTGCTGGGTGCTACTGCCGAAGAGTGCTTCGGTGGTCTTGGCGCGGCGTAAGTAGAGGTGCAGGTCGTGCTCCCAGGTGAAGGCGATGCCGCCGTGCACCTGGGTAGCCGTTCCGGCGCAGAGGGCGAACGTGTCGGCGGCCTGTGCCTTCACCAGCGGCGCGGCGACGGCCAGTTCACCGGGGTCGCCGGCGCGCATCGCCGCGAACATCACCGCGACTCTGGTGGCGTCGATTTCGATCGCCATCTCAGCACACATGTGCTTGACTGCTTGAAAGGTGCCGATGGCGCGATCGAATTGCTTTCTGCTGCAGGAATACTCCACGCTGAGCTGGAGACACGCTTCGGCGCCCCCGAGCATCTCGGCGGCCAGAAGCACCCGAGCGGTGTCCAGCACCCGCTCGAATTCACCCGGCGCCGCGTCGATCGGCTCCGCTTCCGCCTGCCGCAGGGCCACCCGCGCCACGGGCCGGGTGATGTCGAACGACGACAGCCGTTCGACCTCGACGCCGGCGGCCTCGGCGCTGACCACGTACAGCCCGACCTCGTCGTCGGTGCGCGCGGGGATGACGAACAGTCCGGCCACGTGGCCATGGAGGACCGGAGAGCATATCCCGTCCAGCACGATGCGGCTGCCGTGGCGGGTGGCCGACACGGTGGCCGACATCGGGTCGGTGACGCCGGCTCCGGTAGCCGCGAACGCCGCGACGAGCTCGCCGGTGAGCAGGCCCGGCAGTAGGCGATGACGCTGCTCCTCATTGCCCATGCTCAGCAGCGCTTGCACGGCGAACATGTGGGACGCCAGCGGGATCGGGGTCAGCGCGCGGCCGAATTCTTCGAACACAATCGCCAATTCGGACATCGTGCCGCCCACCCCGCCATACTGCAGCGGCACCGGCAGCCCGGGCAGTTCCAACTCACGGCACAGTCGCCGCCAGAGCTGTGCGTCGTGGCCGGATGCGCCGGCGATCTCACGTACACGGGATAGCGGCGCGGCGTCCCGCAGGAAGGCGCGCATCGAATCACGAAGGGCCAGTTGCTCGGTGTTGTACTGAAAATCCATGTCAGCGAGGCTCCTTCGGGAGTCCGAGCAGCTGCTCGCCGATCACATTGCGCTGGATCTGTGAGCTGCCGGCGTAAATGGTGGCGGCCCGGGCATAGAGCAGCTCGTCGAGCCAGCAGGCCGCCGAGTTCGGGGTGCCGGGCGCAGGGATGATCAGTGCGCCACCGTTTCCCGGACCGTCCGCGCCGAGCGCGTCGTCCCCGAGGATCTTCGCGGCGAGGTCGGTGCAACGGCGGAAGTACTCGCTCCAGATCACCTTGTTGATGGCCGCTTCGGCGCCCGGCCGCACGCCGTTCAAGAGCGCGGTCAGACCGCGGTAACCCTGGTATCGCAGTATCTGCACGCGCGAATAGCACCACGCCAGTTCGTCGCGGATGTGCGGATCGGTGTGCCGGCCGCGCTGCCTGGCGAGATGCAGTAGGCGATCCAGGTCGCGGCCGAACTCGATGGCCGCGGTGGTGATCTGGGATCCACGTTCGAAGCCGAGCACCGTCATCGCGGTGGCCCAGCCGCCACCGACCCCGCCGAGCACATCGGCGCCCCTGGCCCTGGCGTCGGTGAGGAACACCTCGGAGAACGAGGCATGCCCCGCCGCATTGACGATGGGCCGCACCACGACGCCGGGCTGGTCGACCGGCACCAGCAATATCGACAGACCCTTGTGCTTCGGCGCGGCCGGGTCGGTGCGGGCCAGCACGAAGATCCAGTTGGCGCTCGGCCCCGCCGACGTCCAGATCTTCTGGCCGTTGATTGTCCACTCGTCACCGTCGAGGACTGCCCTGGTCCGCACCGACGCCAGGTCCGAGCCGGCGTCCGGCTCGGAGAAACCCTGGCACCAGCGGTCCTCACCGGACAGGATGCGGGGTAAGAAGTGCTTCTTCTGTTCTTCGGTGCCCAGCGCGATCAGGGTGTTGCCCAGCAGGTCGATGCCCAGCATGTCGTTCTCTTCGCGTTCCGGCGCGCCCGCACGAGCGAACTCCTCGGCCAGCACCGCCTGTTCGAGCGCGGACAGCCCGCCGCCGCCGTACTGCTCGGGCCAGGAGACCGCTACCAGGCCCCGGTCGGCGAGGACCTTGCGCCACCGGTGCCGTAGTTCCTCGCGCTCGCCGGGAGGCAACGCACCCGGGCCGGTCCACTCCGGTGGCAGCTGTTCGGCCAGGAACGCCCGGATCTCGGCGCGGAATGTTTCTGCCTCGGCGGGATAGTCGATGTCCACCTGTGCTCCGCTCTTTCGACTCAGGGCCGGTGTTTGGCCGCGGGCAGGATCTCGGGAGCCAGTCGCCAGTCCTCGAGCCCGTCTTCGACGGTCCCGATGCCCAGCGGATTGCCATTGCGCTCGGCCCAGTGCGAGTGGTTGAGCTGATGCAGCGAGAAGCAGGCATCCAGGGCGGTGGCGAAACCCATGGCGTCCACGGTCTGGTTCACCGACTCCTTGATCAGCAGTGCCGCGACCGTCGGAACCTTGGCGATGCGGCGGGCGAACTCGATGGTTTGCGCCGACAGTTCATCGCCGGCGAAGACCTTGCTGACCATCCCGAGGGCGTGGGCGTCATCAGCGCTCAGTGAGTCGCCGGTGAGCAGCAGTTCTTTCGCCTTGCGCGGTCCGAACTCCCAGGGATGACCGAAGTACTCCACCCCGCACATCCCCAGTCGGGTGCCGACCACGTCGGCGAAGACCGTGTCCTGTGCGGCGACGATGAGATCGCAGCACCAGGTCAGCATGAGACCCGCCGACAGAACCAATCCGTGCACTTCGGCGATCGTGATCTTGCGCAGGTTGCGCCACCGCTTGGTGTTCTGGAAGAAGTAATGCCACTCCTGCCGGTGCCGGGCCTCGGCACCGGTGAGCGATCCCCCGTTGCATTGGTAGGTCGGGTGCTGACCAGGTCCTGGGGAGCGTTCCCGGACGTCGTCGGAGGAGCCGAGGTCATGGCCGGCTGAGAAGCAAGGGCCCGCCCCGCGCAGGATCACGACGCGCACGCTGTCGTCCTCTTCGGCTAGTTCGAACGCCGTGCCGAGCTCGACGAGCATTCCCCGGTTCTGCGCATTGCGCTGTTTCGGGCGATCAAGCGTGATCACGGCGATCCGGCCGTCCTCGATCACTTCGTAGCCGATGTAGTCGAAATGCTGCACGAATGCTCCCTCCTCTTGCTGCGCGTGGCCGTCGCTGATGCAGCACGCTACGCGGGAAATCGGCAAGATGTCCATAGTCAGTACGCTCATATCGAATCATGCGATTCAGTAAACAGGCAAGAAAAATGGATCTTGCATCCGATCAAGTATCTTGCTAGTACTGTGGTGTAAGTCGCAGTCGACGGATCAGATGCGCTTGCTCGACCACTACCGAGAGGGTTCAAGATGGAGATCGGAATTTTCCTCATGCCGGCGCATCCACCGGAGCGCAGCCTGTACGACGCGACCCAGTGGGACCTCGACCTCATCTCGCTGGCCGACGAGCTCGGCTATGTGGAGGCCTGGGTCGGCGAGCACTTCACGGTGCCGTGGGAACCGATCTGCGCGCCCGACCTGCTGCTGGCGCAGGCGCTGCTGCGCACCAAGAACATCAAGCTCGCTCCCGGCGCTCATCTGCTGCCGTATCACCACCCGGTCGAGCTGGCCCACCGGGTCGCCTACTTCGACCACCTCGCGCAGGGCCGTTTCATGCTCGGTGTCGGCGCCAGCGGCATTCCTGGTGACTGGGCCCTGTTCGACGTCGACGGCCAGAACGGCGAGCACCGCGAGATGACCCGCGAGGCACTCGAGATCATGCTGAAGGTCTGGACCGAGGACCAGCCGTGGGAGTTCCGCGGCAAGTACTGGAATGCCAACGGTATCGCGCCGATGTTCGAGGGCTTGATGAAGCGGCACATCAAACCCTTCCAGGCGCCGCACCCACCGATCGGGGTGACCGGATTCAGTGCGGGCTCAGAAACGCTCAAGCTGGCCGGCGAGCGCGGCTATCTCCCGATGAGCCTGGACCTCAACGCCGAATACGTTGCCACGCACTGGGATGCGGTCCTGGAAGGTGCCGCCCGCTCCGGGCGGACGCCGGATCGCCGGGACTGGCGACTGGTGCGTGAGGTCGTCGTCGCCGAGACCGACGAACAGGCATTCCGCTACGCCGTTGACGGCATGATGGGCCGCAATATGCGTGAGTACGTTCTGCCCACCTTCCGGATGTTCGGCATGACCAAGTTCTACAAGCACAATCCGTCGGTACCCGACGAGGACGTGACCCCGGAGTACCTGGCGGAGAACACCTTCGTGGTCGGTTCGGTCGAGACTGTGGTCGACAAGCTCGAAGCCACCTACGACCAGGTCGGCGGATTCGGCCATCTGCTGATCCTCGGTTTCGACTATTCCGACAATCCGGGCCCGTGGAAAGAGTCCATGCGGCTGCTGGCCGAGGAAGTGATGCCGCGGCTCAATGCGCGCATCGCCAAGAAGCCCGCGGCTTTGATCGTCTGACTTGAGGACGGGAGACATGCAGGTGGCTACAGACGTCCCAGCGATCTCCGTACGGTATTCGGACGGAACGTGCAAGACGATGCCGGTGCAGCCGGATCAGTCGATCCTGGAAGCCGCCGAGGAACACGGTATCGCGATCGTCAACGAATGCCAGAGCGGGATCTGCGGAACCTGCGTGGCCACCTGCGCCTCAGGCGATTACGAGATGGGCCGTACCGAAGGCCTGTCCGAGGTCGAGCGCGATGCCCGCAAGGTGCTGACCTGTCAGACGTACCCGAAGTCCGACTGCGTGATCAGCCTGCAATACCCGGCCGACGACAACGCGGCGCGGTTGGTCACCGGCACTGGCGTGGTGACCGCGGTGGAGCACGTATCGCCGAGTACGGCGCTGTTGCGCATCAACCTCTCCGGGATGGGCCCGCTGGGGTATCTGCCGGGGCAGTTCGCTCAATTGCAGGTGCCCGGTACCAACGTGTGGCGCAACTATTCCTATGCGCATCCCGCCGACGGACGCACGGAAGTGGAGTTCATCGTGCGGCTGCTGCCGCGGGGTGTGATGTCGGACTATCTGCGCGAGAAGGCCAAACCCGGCGACCGCATCGCCATGCGGTGCAGCAAGGGCGGTTTCTATCTGCGACCGCCGGTGCGGCCGGTGGTCCTGGTGGCCGGTGGCACCGGATTGTCGGCGATCCTCGCGATGGCGCAGAGCCTGGATGACGGGCACAGTGAGCCGATCCACCTCGTGTACTGCGTGTCCGAGGTCGAAGACCTGTGCAAACTCGACGAACTCGAGGCACTGAAGCGCCGGCTGCCGGGTCTGGAAGTGCACACCGCCGTCTCCCATCCGAACGACGCGTGGGACGGCCCGGTGGGCCGGGTCACCGATGTGCTCGACGCGCACATGTTCCACGGCGGCGACGCCGACGTCTACCTGTGTGGCCCGGCGGGCATGGTCGAAGCGACCCGGAAATGGCTGGACGCCAACGGTATCCACGGAACAGGGCTGTACTACGAGAAGTTCGTCGCCAGTGGGGCCGCGCGAAGGCGTACGCCGCCACGATTGGACTACGCCACGGTCGACCTGGCCGATGTTCGCCGGCGCGGGCGCGGGACCGCGGTGGTGGTAGGCGGCAGCATCGCGGGCATCGCCGCGGCCAAGGTGCTCAGCGAGACCTTCGACAAGGTCATCGTCCTGGAGAAGGATGCGCCGCACGCCCGCCGCGAGGGGAGGCCCGGTGCGGCGCAGGGTTGGCACCTGCACCACCTGCTCACGGCGGGCCGCATCGAACTGGAGCGGTTCTTCCCCGGGATCATCGACGACATGGTCCGCGAAGGGGCGTTCGACGTGGACATGGCCGCGCAGTACCGCATCCGGCTCGGCGGCACCTGGAAGAAGCCCGGCACCGGACCCATCCAGATCGTCTGCGCCGGCCGACCCCTGCTCGAGTGGTGTGTGCGGCGCCGCTTGGACGGCGAACCACGCATCAGCTTCCACTACGAGTCCGAAGTCGCCGACCTCGTCTACGACCGCGACAGCGACACCGTCATCGGCGTGGCCATCGACCGCGACGGCGGTGGACTCGAGGTGCTGCCGGCCGAATTCGTGGTGGACGCGTCCGGAAAGAACACGCACATCCCGGAGTTCCTGGACCGCATCGGTATTGGTGCGCCGGAAGTCGAGCAGGACATCATCAACTGCTTCTATTCCACGATGTTTCACAAGGTGCCACCGGAGCGGCAGTGGGACGACAAGGTGATGCTCATCTGCTATGCCTATCGGCCCTATGAGGACACCTACGCCGCGCAGTACTACACCGACAGCTCGCGCACCATCCTGTCCACGACACTTGTCGCCTACAACTGCTACTCGCCGCCGCGCACGGCTCAGGAGTTCCGCGAGTTCGCCAAACTCATGCCATCGGAGGTGGTGGGGGAGAACATCGACGGACTCGAGCCGGCCTCGCCGATCTACAACTTCCGCTACCCCAACATGCTGCGGCTGCACTACGAGAAGAAGCGCAACCTGCCGCGGGCGCTGCTCGTCGTCGGCGACGCATTCACCAGTGCCGATCCGGTGTCGGGGCTGGGTATGACGCTGGCGCTCAAGGAAGTTCGGGAGATGCAGCTGCTACTCGCCAAGTACGGGCCGACACATCCGGATCTGCCGCGGCACTATTTTCGCAAGATTGCCAAGCTGGCCGACACCGCCTGGTTCGTGATCCGGGAACAGAATCTGCGCTTCGAGTGGCTCAAGGACGTCGATAAGAAACGCCCCTTCTACTTCGGGGCACTGACCTGGTACATGGACCGGGTGATGGAGTTGGTGCATGACGATCCGGACACCTACAACGAGTTCCTCGCTGTCGTTCATCTGGTCAAACCGGCCGCCGCACTGATGACTCCGAAGGTGGCTGCCCGGGTGCTCGGCAAATGGGCACGGACGAGGTTGTCCGGGCAGAAGACTCTCATCGCCCGCAACTACGAGAACCGCACCATTCCGTCTCCGGACCACCTGGTCCAAACCGAGGAAATGCCAGTCGGTTTGGCAACAACCCGATCCCACTAGAGAAGAGGCCCAGATGATCCATCGGATGCTGAACTGCCGGGGCACCCGGATCCATGCCGTCGAAGAGGGTGAGGGCCCCCTGGTGGTGCTGGTGCACGGCTTCCCCGAGTCGTGGTACTCCTGGCGGCACCAGATCCCGGCCTTGGCGGCCGCGGGCTATCGGGTGGTGGCGATCGACCAGCGCGGCTACGGCCAATCCTCGAAATACCGGGTGCAAACCGCCTATCGCATCAAGGAATTGGCCGGGGACATCCTCGGGGTGATCGACGCCTATGGCGAGAAGCAGGCTGTGGTGGTCGGCCATGACTGGGGCGCTCCGGTCGCCTGGACCTTCGCCTGGCTGCATCCCGACCGGTGCCGCGGCGTGGTCGGGATCAGCGTCCCCTTCGCCGGACGGGGTGTGATCGGCCTGCCCGGCAGCCCATTCGGTGAGCGGCGGCCCAACGACTACCACCTGGAACTGGCCGGGCCGGGCAAGGTCTGGTACCAGGACTACTTCTCCGAACAGGACGCCATCATCGCCGAGATCGAAGAGGATCTGCGCGGCTGGCTGCTCGGTCTCACCTACACGGTGTCCGGGGATGCGATGAGGGTTGCGACGGCGGCCGCCGTGGCTGCCGGGGTCGACCTCGCCGCGATGGACCCGATCGAGGTGATCCGCTCCGGTCCGCTGTGCATGCCGCACGGAGCGCGCCTCAAGGACGCCTTCGTCTACCCGGAAACCATGCCGGACTGGTTCACTGAAGCCGATCTCGACTTCTACACAGGCGAATTCGAGCGGTCCGGGCTGGGCGGTCCGCTGAGCTTCTACCACAACATCGACAACGACTGGCACGACCTCGCCGAGTACGAGGGCACCCCGCTGACTCCGCCGGCGCTGTTCATCGGCGGCCAGTACGACGTCGGCACCACGTGGGGCGCCGAGGCCGCTGAACGGGCGCCCGAGGTGATGCCGAATTACTGCGGCACCCACATGGTGGACGGTGTCGGGCATTGGATCCAGCAGGAGGAGCCCAAAGAAACCAATAGGCTGCTCCTCGACTTCCTCACCGGACTCTCGTGATGGAGTCGTCGTGAGGACCGTCCACGGGCGCGTGCGGCGCGCCATCTCGGCCGTCGCCACCGGCCGCCCGGTTGTGGTGGTCGACGAGGCGGTGGCACAGGGATATCTGGTGTTCGCGGCCGATGCCGCGACGCCGGAACTTCTCACGTTCACCGTCCGGCACACCTCGGGCTACATCCGGGTCGCCTTGCCAAGTTCGGAGTGTGAGCGGCTGAACCTGCCGCCGATCTGTCGACACGACGGCGAACCTCGCGGCACCGCCACCCACCGGGTCACCGTGGATTTCCGCGAGACGGGCACCGGGATCTCGTCGATCGATCGCGCCCGAACGATCGCCGCACTGGCTTCGCCCGACGCCACCGCGGCCGACTTCCGCCGGCCCGGTCATGTGATCCCAGTCCAGGCGGGGCACCGCGGGGTGTTGGGGACCGAGCCCGGTGCCGGCGAGGCAGCGGCAGACCTGGCCCGGATGGGCATGCGGCGACCGGCCGGTGTGCTGTGTGAGCTTGTCTCCAGAGAGGATCCGGCCGCAATGGCGAGCGGGCGTGAGCTTGCGTCGTTCGCCGACCACCATCGGCTGCCGCTCGTTTCGATCGCTGAGATCGCCGCGTACCGCCGCCGCACCGAGCCGCAGGCGGTGCGGTCTGCGGAGACCACGTTGCCGACCGGCGCCGGCTCGTTCCGGGTGGTCGGATTCCGCGATATCGACGACGGCTGTGAGCACTTGGCGGTGATCGCGGGCAGGGCCGACGCCGATGCCCCCATGCCGCTGCACGTCCACGTCGAATGCCTTAGCGCATGTCTCATCCCCTGGTCGCTTCGCTCCTGCCCGCCGGATGTCTTCGGCTCGCCGGCCTGCCGCTGCGGAGCCGAACTGGACAGCGCGGTTGCGGCGATGCGCGCTCAGGGCACCGGCATGATCATCTATCTGCGCCCGCCCGAACAGCGAGCCTGCGGTCTGCACGCCGGCACGACGATGCCGGATCTGCTGACCGAAACCGTCGCCTGGATCCTGCGCGACCTCGGTGTGTATACCGTCAGATTGTCCGACGACGCACCAGAGTTGGGCCTCCTGATGTTCGGGGCGATCCGGGAGCACGGGCTGCACGTCGAGTCGTCGACCTCCTTGTGGACGGCAGCTGGCTGAGAGATGCTGTGGCACAACATGATGGGAGAGGTGACGCGATGACGCATCCGGACCTGGTCGGCAAAGCCGCGATCGTGACCGGGGCGGGTGCGGGGATCGGGCTGGCGATCGCGCGACGGCTGGCGATCGAGGGCTGCCGGGTGCTGTGCGCGGACATCAACGGCGAGTCTGCCGGTGCCGCGGCGGCGGAGATCGGCGCAGGTGCAGTCGCACACCAGGTGGACGTCAGCGACGAGCAGCAGGTGATCGCTATGGTCGAGGCGTGCGTAGAGGCGTTCGGCGGGGTCGACAAGCTCGTCGCCAATGCCGGTGTCGTGCATTTCGCGCCGCTGCTGGATACCACAGTCGACGACTTTGACCGGGTGATGCGCGTCAACCTGCGTGGCGCTTTTCTGTGCACCAAGCACGCGGCGCCCAGGATGGTGCAGCGCGGTGGTGGCGCCATCGTCAACATGTCATCGCTGGGCGGGCTGATCGCGGCCGCGGGCACGGCCGCCTACGGTATGTCGAAAGCCGGCATCATCCATCTGAGCCGCATCACCGCAGCCGAATTGCGTTCGGTGAATGTGCGCTCGAATGCGCTGCTGCCAGCCTTTGTCGATACTCCGATGCAGCAGACGGCGATGACGATGTTCGACGAAGCCCTCGGCGCGGGTGGGGCTGACACCATGATCGGCCGACTGCAGGGCCGGATGGCGGGCCCCGAGGAGATGGCTGGCGTCGTCGCGTTTCTGCTCTCGGACGACGCCTCGATGGTCAACGGGACGGCACAGGTCGCCGATGGCGGGACCGTCGCCGCGCTGTGGTGACAGCCCGCCCGGCATCATCCTGTCGGGGAGGGCAATTGACCGAGGAATTCCAGGAGCAACCGGTTTGTCTCGGCGGGCGACTCCTGCTGGATCCAGTGGCCCGCGGACGGAATGATGTGGCTGCCGCGGTAATCGGACATCTTCTCCTCGGCCCGTTCGATCGCCTCGGCACCCCAGGCGGTCGCTATGTCGTACTCGCCGCCGATGAACATCGACGGTGGCGTGAGCGGGAGGTTCTCGACTTCGTCGAGAACCTCCCAGCCGGCATCGGCGTTGTGGTAGAACGCAAGTCCGCCGGAGAAGCCGGCCCGTTCGAACTCGTTGACGTAGAAGTCCAGATCCTCGTCGGTGAACCACTCGGGCATCGACTCCGGCCACACGAAGGCGTCGTCGAGCCTGGAACCATCGGCCATGCACAGCGGGCCGTAGCGAAGGGCCTCGACCGGGTCCGCCGGTGGCACATGCCCCGCGGCAAGCGCGGCTGCCACGGCGTCACCCGACACGGTGTAGGTCAGTCCGAGGAACCACTTCCGCAGGTCCTCCTCGATCTCGTCGATGATCGCGTCCTGCTCGGAGAAGTAGTCCTGGTAGAACGTTCGACCCGGGCCGGCCAGCTCGATGTGGTAGTCGCGGGGCCGCGTCTCGCCGAACGGGCAACCCGGCAGCCCGATCAGGCCCCGCCCGGCGAAGGGGACGCTGACTCCGACGACACCCCGGCAGCGCTCGGGATGCAGCCAGGCGAACGTCCACGCCACCGGGGCGCCCCAGTCATGGCCGACCACTACGGCCTGCCGCTCGCCGTAGGCGTCCAGCAACGCCTCGATGTCGGCGACGACCTTGTCGATGCGGTAGGCGGAGTTGACCCGGAACTTCGACGACCGGCCGAAACCGCGTTGGTCGATCGCGAGCACCCGGTAGCCCGCGGCGGCCAGTGCGGGAATCTGGTGACGCCAGGAGTACCAGGACTCCGGGAACCCGTGAACGAGGATGACCAGCGGCCCTTCGCCCTCTTCGACAGCGTGGATGCGGGTACCACGGCAATCGATGTGCCGGTGAATCATTGTTGTGCTCGCTTTCTCATCGCGGAATGCCTACTGAGCCACCAGTCCGCCGTCGACAAGCAGCGGATGGCCGGTGACGAAGCTCGATTCCTCGGAGCCGAGCCAGAGTGCGGATCGCGCCACTTCCTCGGCGCTCGCGACGCGTCCCAACGGGGTCTGGTGATCGAGCGACGCGCGCAGGCCGGGAATCTCGGCGGAGACCTTGTCGAGCATCGGGGTGTCGACCATGTGCGGACAAAAGGCATTGACCCTGATGCCGTACGGGGCCACGTTCATCGCCGTCGACTTCACCAGGCCGACGACCGCATGCTTGCTGGCGACGTAGGCCGGCAACCCGGCGGGCCCGATGACACCGGCCGCCGACGCGGTGGCCACGATCGCACCGCTTCTGCGGCTGATCATCTGGGGAAGCACCGCCCGGAACGTGCGCCAGGTGCCCATCACATTGAGGTCGAGGATCCTGGCGAATTCGGTCTCGGGATAGTCCCACACATCGCCCGGCGTGCCGAGGATCCCGGCGTTCGCGAAGGCGACGTCAACCGGTCCGATCTCGTCCGCTCCGCGGGCGACGAGTGCGTCGACGTCGGCGGTTCTGGTCACATCGCAGGTGGCGCTGTACACGTCGGTGCCCCGCGCGCGCAACGAGTCCGCGACGTCGGTGAGACGATCAACTGCGACGTCGCCCAGGATCAGCCGCGCACCCTCGCGGGCGGCGGCGAACGCGATCGCCCGGCCGATGCCCGAAGCCGCACCGGTCACCAGTGCGGTCCTGCCGAGATATCGTTCACTCACGGTTGCCGTCCTCGCCGTCCATCCACTGTCAGCGGCACCGACGATAGCCACCGGCAGGGTGCCGGCATAGGGGTTGGCAAGCGGTTACCAATGCCGCGCAAGGATGTTCCAGAACCCCACCTACTGGACGGATCGGCGCCCCTACACTGTGGCCGGTACGTGACGACTCCATCGGAGGTGCGATGGTGACCCAGGTCTTCGAAGACGTTGACGCGACGGGCGTTGATCGTGCGGTGCCCGCCAGATGCACGCTGGCCACCCGCGACGGACAACTCTCGGGCGCCGAACTGCGGGTGTACCAGTTTCATTCGGATCAGACCCTGGTTCCGCCCCTGCGTGACATCGCCGTCATCGCATGGCAGACACCCACCCAGATCGCACTGAAATGCGGCGCGATCCGCAACAAGGCGATCATGTCGCCGGGAGACTTCTCCATCCTGAGACCCGGATTCGAGTCGAGCTGGCAGTGGAACCGGGGCTTTCAGGCAACTGTGCTCTACCTCAACGAGCGTCGGTTGGCTGACTTCGCATCCGAGGTCTTCGACCGGCACGTGGACAGCGTGTCGGTCCATGAGTCCTTCCAGGTTCAGGATCCGGTGATTCTGCACGGAATCACCGCGCTGGCGACGGAATTGAGAAGAGACGCTGTCGGCGGTGCCCTGTGCCGCGATGCGTTGATGACGCAACTCAGCGTCCAACTGCTGCGCCACCACGCAGAGCCGCGGCTTCGTGCGCCACGCTGCCCGGGGGCTTTGAGCGCGTTTCAGGCACGCGAGGTGGCCGATTACATCGAGACCAATCTGGCAGCCGATCTGAGCTTGGATTCGCTGGCCCGGGTCGCGGGCATCAGTCAGTATCACTTTGCGCGACTGTTCAAGCGGCGCTTCGAAATTTCACCGCATGCCTACGTGCAGCGCCGCCGTGCGGAACGGGCGCGCCACCTGATCCTGCACAGCGATATGGAACTGAAGGCAATCGTGGGCGCCACCGGGTTCTGCGACCAGAGCCACATGACCAAGTCGTTCAAGCGGGTTTTCGGTGTGACGCCGGCTGAGTTCCGGCGCTCGGGCTGAGCAAGCCCGCACCGAGAACGGCGCAAGTCCGTCCAAGACGCGGTCCGTGAGCGGACGCAGACTCGTTCTCATGACGGGCAAAGACGGCATCCGGTTCGGCGGCTTCGGCGGCCGCCACGCGATCGTGATCGGGGCGAGTACAACAGGTCTGGCAGCCTCCGCGGTCGCCGCGCGGCACTTCGACGCGGTGACGACAATCGATCGCGATACCCTCCCCGACGAACCGCGGTGGCGGAAGGGCGCCGCGCAGTCGCACCACGGCCACATCCTGCTGCGCGGCGGGCAGAACGTGTTCAACCACTATTTCCCCGGTTTCACCACCGACATGCTGGCCAAGGGCTCGGTCGAGGTGGACATGGGAAACGACATCTGCTGGTACCACTCCGGCGGTTGGAAGAAACGTTTCGACAGCGGCCTGACGATGCTGTGTCAGACCAGAGGTTTCCTGGAGCTCAACCTTCGTCAGCGACTGCTGCAGCTGCCGAATGTGACCATCGAGCAGAACACCAAGGTCGAGGGTTACCGCACCCAGGGTAGGCGGATCACCGGCGTCGACCTGGCCGATGGAACATACCTGGACGCCGACCTGGTGATCGACGTCAGCGGACGCAACTCGGAGACGCCGCGCCAGCTGTCTTCCCTCGGTTTCGGATGCCCGCCAGTGAGCGAGTTGAAGGTTGATATCGGCTATTCGACGACGCTGTTCACCCCGCCGCCCACACCGCGCGACTGGAAGGGAATGCTCATCCACTCCAAGCCGCCGGCCACTCGCACAGCGGCGTTGCTACCCACCGAGGGTGGCAGGTGGATCGTCACGCTGCTCGGCTGGCAAGGCGACTATGCTGGCGGGGACATCGGCAGTTTCCTGGAGTGGACAACAGGGCTTCCGGTTCAGGATCTTCATGAGGTTCTCAGCGACTCCACGTGTGTGGAAGACGTACACCGGTGGCGGTTTCCGGCGAACCTGCGCCGGCATTACGACAAGCTGGCGTCGGCACCCGAGGGCCTGGTCGTGGTCGGCGACGCAAACACGTCGCTGAACCCGCTTTACGCACAGGGTATGTCGCATGGCGCGATCGGTGCCAGCATCCTCGACGTCTGCCTGAGCGAGCAGCGAGCGGATGTGGGTCCGGGGCGCATCGACGGGCTGGCCAAGCGTTTTCATCGCGCCTACAGCGGATTTCTCGACGAGTGCTGGTTCACCTCGACAGTGGAGGATTACGGCGCAGTCTCCACCGGTGGCGGTGGCCGACTGGTGTCGAAGGTCGCCAGCTGGTATCTCGGGAAGGTCACCGAGATGACTTGGCGGGATACCGAAGTGGCCCGTGAGTTCATCGACGTCATGCATTTGCAGCGTGCGCCGATGGTACTGTTGCGGCCGTCGCTGGCGCTGAAGGCGCTGTTACCGTCGTCTCCCGCAGCTCACCAGTCCCGGCCGGCACGGGCGTAAGCGCTCACCGGTCGGTGCTTGCCTGGCTGGTCAGGATCGCGCACGCGATGGTGGTCATCTCCAGGGCGACGTCGGTCCTGCGGGTGAGATGCCATGTCCGCGAAACGTCTTCGATGAAACTGACGGCGGCGGCTACCAGTAGGCGGGCCTGCGCGACGCTGGTCTGCGGGACCAGCGTGCGAATCAGGTCGATCCACACCCCGTCCCGGTCGGCTTGATTCCTGACGATGGTGTCGCGCACCTCCGCGGACGCGTATGCCAGTTCGGTGATCGACACCGACACCAGGTCGGGGTTCTCCAGACTGATCCGAACCCGTCCGGCGACGAGTTGCTCCAGCCGTTGCACCGCAGGGTTATTCGTGCGCAGGGCGCGGATGCACTCCAGCGCCGACCATTCGTCGAGGCGGCGAACCAGAGTGTCGAGGATGGCCTGTTTGGAGGAGAACGAGCGGTACAGGCCCGGCCCTGCGATACCCACACGTTTGCCGATATCGGCCGTGCTGACGGCGGGAAATCCGCGAGCGCGGAACAGCTGTGCGCCGGCGGCCAGCAGCGTCTCGTATCGGGAGAACGACGCCGCCTCCCGGTCAGCCGGGGTCTCCATCGGTTCGAGCGCACCGATCGGCGGGGTTTGCGCAGCCGCCATACACGCCCGGTAAAGGACATCTTTGAGTTCGGTTGCCGGCAGGCTGAGATTGTGCCGCCCGAGACTGGTCAGGGTGCTCGATGCGGCCCACGCTCGTAATTCGATGTGTTGGGGGCTCAGCTGCGGCATCTCCAGCCGAACGCCGGCTTGGATGCCGGCCACGATGGCATTGATGCGGCTGCGCACTTCCGCCCGGTCGTCCTCGGTGAGATATCGCGCCTCCCGTTGCCACAGGACGGTCAGCGCCCTCGTCTCGACCGCGGCCGAGAGTAGTTCGGGCAACTCGTCATGCAAGGGACGGGCCGCCGACTCTGTCCGGCCCTCGGGGTTGCGGACACTCTGGTACTCGTCCTGCGCGTTCAAGATGGCCGCGGTGAGCAGGGCCTGCTTGTTGTCGTAGTGGCGATAGAGGGCGCGGGCCGTCACGCCGGCCGCTTCGGCAATCTCCTCCAGCTTGACCGAATGGAATCCGCGGTCGATGAACAGCCGTGCGGCCTGGTCGAGGATTTGCTTCTTGCGGTCCTTCGGCCTGCGCCTGACGGCCGGGACGGTTGGCTGCATTGCGGTGAATGCTCCTTCCTGCTCGCCGGATCGCAACATCTTCCCAGATCCTATCGAGCGCGAATCTGGAACGTACTAAAAAAATACATGAGTTCGAGAAAATAGCTATCTGCGTGGGACATTAGGGCTACATGGCTGGCCGCTACTGCGTATCAGCTATAGACATAAGTGAGCGGTCGGCGTAGTCTCCTGATGGTGATCGGTCGTCTCGATGCGACGGTGAAGACATCCGGCGCGACTTCGCTGAGTCACCTGCCCGCTGTGGTGGGTGGCACCGCCCGGGTGCGAAGCGACGTGCGCCGGCCCGACCCGGGCGACTTGATCGTCGGCGTGCAGAAGGCGCTCGACCAGCTCATCGTGTCCTCCTCGATGGATGAGCTACTGGCGCGGGCCGCCGAGGCGGCCGGTCAGATCGGCTTCAGCCGAGTCTTGCTCTCCCGGGTGGACCATGGCATCTGGCTGACCCAAAGTGCCCATGCCGTGGATGATCCCGACTTCGCCGAGCAGCTCTTGGCGTTCGGAACCGCGCATTCCCGGGCGCTCACCGGCCAGTTGCTCGAGTCCGAGATGCTGCTCAGCGGAGTCCCGATTCTGGTCTCCGAGGCCCAATCGCACCCCCGAGTCTTCCGTAAGCTCGTGAGGTTCGCGCGGACAACCGATTACGTCGCCGCGCCGGTACAGGCGTGGGGCTTCCCGGTGGCGATGGTGCATGCCGACCGATATCCGGATCGCAGCGTTGCCGAGATGGACCGCCGGCTGCTCGGTCTGTACGCGGGTGGCCTGGGGCTGGCCATCGAGCGTGCGCAGCTCGCCGACCGGCTGAAGGCGATCAATCAGGCCTCGGTCTCCCCAGGTGACCGGGCAGGCGACGGGTGTGAGGGATCGCCGAACCAGCCGGCGCCGATACGACTGGCCGCGGTGTCCCCGTTACCGAGCGCCGAACATGCCACCGAACGGCTTTCGCCGCGTGAATGGGATGTGTTGCGCAGCATCGCTTTGGGAAAGACAAACGCCCAGATCGCCACCGGCTTGTTCCTGGCCGAGAACACGGTGAAGGTTCACGTCAAGCGGATCCTCCGGAAGCTGGGGGCGGCCAACCGAACCGAGGCCGCCGCGCTGTATCACCGGCTCACCCGCCGAGGTCCCTAGGCCGAGCTAGGTCCGCACCACGGACGGTCCCATGGCCTCGTACCGGCGCGCCTCGGTCAGCGGCAGCTCGGTGCCGGTCACGATCGCGTCGAAATCCGAAACTTCGGCGAACCGGCAGAAACTGCTCACACCGAACTTCGTGTGTGCGGCCACCAGAACCCGGCGGCGCGCGACCTTGACCGCGGTCTGCTTCACCGCCGCCACCGCCGGATCCGGTGTGGTGAGGCCGTGTTCGGGTGAAATCCCGTTCGTCCCAAGGTAAGCGATATCGATCACCAGGCGGCCCAGCATGTCAGTCGCCCAATGATCCACGGTCGCCAGGGTGCGGCCCCGCATCCGTCCGCCGAGCAGCAGGACCGTCACCGATTCGCTGTGTGCCAGCGCCTCGGCGGCCAGCAGCGATGACGTGACCACCGTCAGCTCCTCGTCGGCGAGCCGCTCGGCGATCAGCCGCGGGGTGAAACCCTCGTCCAGGTAGACGGTTTCGGCCCCGTGTAACAGATCGGTCGCACCACCCGCGATCCGGTGCTTCTCGGCGAGATCCACCTGGCTGCGATACTCGACTGTCGACTCGAAGGCGGCGGTCTCCAGCGGGACGGCGCCGCCGTGGACGCGCTTGAGCATTCTACGGCCGGCCAGAACCTTCAGGTCGCGGCGGATCGTCTCGGCCGCGACGTCGAGTTCCTCGGCCAGCGCGACTACCTCGACCCGCCCCCTGGTGCGGGCGAACTCGACGATGCGGCCTTGACGGGTGTCCGAATCCACGTCCGTATTCTCACCCGCCGGCGCCGCCGAGCACCGACTGGACCTCCTCGGCGCTGGTGGCATCCCGAAGCCGGGCCACCTCGTCGGAATTCAGGAACACCCCGGCGATCTTGGTCAGCAACGCCATGTGGTCCTTTCCGGCACCGGCGATGCCGACGACGAACTCGGCCGGCTTGCCATTCCAGTCGATCGGCTCGGCATAGCGCACGAACGAGATCCCGGTGCGCCGGATCGAGTCTTTGGCCTCGTTGGTTCCGTGCGGAATGGCCAGACCGTTACCCATGTAGGTGGACACCGAACCCTCTCGCTCGTGCATGGCGTCGACATAGGCCGGTTCGACGGCACCACACGCCACCAGCAACCGGCCCGCCTCGCTGATCGCCGCGTCTCGGGTGGTGGCGGTGCCGGCCAGCACAATGGAATTCACGTTGAGCACGTCCTCGGCGGGCTCGTCCTCAGCGGCCGCTTCGGCAGTCGGGCCGCCGGCGGCGCCGGCGGCGCCGTTGACGCTGCCGAGCAGGTCCACGATCTCGTCGTACTGCGGGGCGTTCATGAAGTTCTCGACGGACACGTGGGTCGCCGACGGCGTCTTCTGGCGGGCTCGTGCGGTGAGGTCCTGGTGCGTCACCACCAACCCGTAGTCGTCGGTGAGGTTCGAGATCGCCTGATTGGTGACTTTGACGTCGGTGAAACCGGCACCGTGAATCTTCTTGCGCAGCACCGACGCACCCATCGCCGAGGACCCCATACCGGCATCGCAGGCGAACACGATTCTGGTGATCGGGCCGCTGGCCTTCGAACCCACCAGGGCGGATGCCACGCTGGATTTCTTGCCCTTGAGGGCCTCCATCTCCGCGGTGGCCGCGACCAGGTCCCCGTCGTCGGTGGAGCGGTCGGTCTTGAGCAGCAGCGAGGCCACGACGAACGAGACTGCGGCGGCCCCGAAGACCGAGAGCGTGACACCCAGGTAGCTTCCCGTCGCGGTCTGTGCGTACACCGCGATGATCGAGCCGGGTGCGGCCGGTGCGCGAAGTCCGGATCCGAACAGAACGTTGACGAAGATGCCGGTCATCCCGCCCAGGATGGTGGCCGCGATCAGCCGCGGTTTCATCAGTACGTAGGGGAAATAGATCTCGTGAATGCCGCCGAAGAAGTGGATGATCGCCGCGCCCGGAGCCGAGGCCCGCGCAGTGCCGCGGCCGAACGCCATGTAGGCCAGCAGGATTCCCAGACCGGGGCCGGGATTGGCCTCCAGGAGGAAGAGCACCGACTTGCCGGTTTCCAGGGCCTGGGTGGTGCCCAGCGGCGTGAGCACTCCGTGGTTGATGGCGTTGTTGAGGAACAGCACCTTGGCCGGCTCGATGAAGATCGAGGTCAGTGGCAGCAGGTCGTGGGCGACCAGGAAATCCACCACATTGCCGGCCGCGCGGCTGAACGCCGAGACAATCGGCCCGATCCCGAAGAAGCCGAATACCACCATGATGAGCCCGACGATTCCGGCCGAGAAGTTGTCGACCAGCATCTCGAAACCGGGTCGGATCTTGCCGTCCCAGATCGCGTCGATCTTCTTCATCGCCCAGGCGCCCAGCGGGCCCATGATCATCGCGCCGAGGAACATCGGGATGTCCGAGCCGGCGATGACGCCCATGGTCGCGATGGCGCCGATGACGGCCCCCCGGGTGCCGTAGACCATCCGGCCGCCGGTGGACCCGATCAGGATCGGCAACAGGTAGGTGATCATCGGCGCGACGACGCCGCCGTCGGCGAAGTCGCCCCAGCCGCCGATCTGGGCAACCCAGCCGCCCGGGTCGCGCAGGCCGGCGAAGATGCCGGTCAACCAACCGGCCTTGATGAACAGCGCGGTGATCAGGCCCCACGCGATGAACGCCCCCATGTTGGGCATGACCATGTTCGACAGCGAGGTGCCGAATTTCTGCACGTGCACCCTCGCGCCGGTGCGGGACTTCGTCTCGGTGATGGACAACTCAGGGCCTCCGATCGTGGGGTGATGCCTGTCACATCTGAATCCCAGTAAAACGCATAACCGGGCATCAACGCAAGAGATCGGTCACAAATGGGCGCAAAAAAGTGTGGTTTTATGCCCGGATTACCGCTAGGGTGTTGTTTGGCACACAGTCGTATCGCCGGCTTCGCCGGAGACCATCGGAAGGACGAGCACCATGAAAGCCCTGCGCTTCTACGCCCCGGAGGATGTCCGGCTGGAGGATGTTCCCGAGCCCACCTGTGGTGCCGACGAGGTCAAGATCCGGGTGCGCAACTGCTCGACATGCGGCACCGACGTCAAGATCTTCTACAACGGTCACCAGAACCTCACCCCGCCGCGGACCATCGGGCACGAGATCGCCGGCGAGGTCGTCGAGGTCGGCGCCGACGTCAACGCGACCTATGGCAGCGACTGGCGGGTCGGCGACCGGGTCCAGGTGATCGCCGCGGTGCCGTGCGGCACATGCCACGAATGCCGTAAGGGCTGGATGGCGGTGTGCCAGAACCAGACCTCGGTGGGTTACCAGTACGACGGCGGGTTCGCCGAATACATGATCGTGCCCAGGCAGGTGCTGGCCGTCGACGGCCTGAACCGCATTCCGGACAACGTGGGCTTCGACGAGGCGTCCGCCGCCGAGCCGTTCGCATGTGCCATCAACGCCCAGGAGCTGCTCGGGATCGAAGAGGGTGACACCGTCGTCGTGTTCGGCGCCGGGCCGATCGGATGCATGCACATCCGGATCGCCCGGGGCGTGCACAAGTGCGGCCCGGTCTATCTGGTCGACGTCAACGACAGTCGCCTCAAGATGTCAGCGGACGCGGTCGATCCCGACGGGGTGATCAACGCCGCCGACGTCGACGTCGTCGCCAAAGTCATGGAACTGACCGGTGGTCGCGGCGCCGACGTCATCATCACCGCCACGGCGGCCAACATCACCCAGGAGCAGGCCATCGCGATGGCCGCCCGCAACGGCCGGATCTCGTTCTTCGGCGGGCTGCCCAAGACCAACCCGACGATCACCTGCGACTCGAACGTCGTGCATTACCGGCAGCTGCACATCCACGGCGCCAACGGCTCGGCCCCCGAACACAACAAGCGCGCGCTCGAATACATCTCCACCGGGCAGGTTCCGGTCAAAGACCTCATCACCAGCCACATCTCCCTCGACAACGTGCTGGATGCGTTCGGCATCGTCAAGAGCGGTGAGGCCATCAAGGTCACCGTCGAGCCTTAGACCGATCGCGAAAACGGGTTCTCCCGGCTAGAGAACCGTAAGGATCGTGGTGGCCGATTCACGCACCGCGGCCGTCCTGAGCGCACCGACCTCGGCGTAGGCGGGATCGGTCACCACGGCGAACCGGCCTCCGGCCGCTTCCACCAAAGGCTTTACAGCGGAGAGATATTCGGCGTAGCGCTGGCGGCCGCCGTCATGGAACCACAGCATGTTCAGTACCGCGATGCCTGGCTCGAGCACCGCCGCACCGGGGTCGGGCGGTTCAATGGCGCACCGAGTCAACACCGCGCGGTGGACCGCATCGGAGCGAAGGTGCGCTACGCGGCGGTAGCGGTCACTGTCGACCATGTCGTCGAACGCTGCCGCCGACGGGTAGCGGACGAAGCCCACCATGTCCGGATCGAATCCGCCCTCGAGCGGTTCGTCCACCATGAGGAACGGCGTAACCAGTTCCGCGCCGACGTCGGCCAGGATGGGCAGCACCTCCCCGCCGTATTCGCCGTAGAGCTGCATCCCGTCGGGGCGAAACCACAGGGTGTTGAACATCGCGATCGGTTGGTCGGGTCGAGTGGTTTCCGGCATGGCCGTCATTGTTCTTGCCGGTGGCCGTCGTGATGTCGACCTGCTCGACTGGACTGCGCCGTGTGGTAGGGGGCGACGAAGAACCCTTGGCCCGGTGTGACACAACAGACATCCGCGCGCGCGTCAGCAGGGTACCGCATATACCCCCATGGGTATATGGTGGAGGCATTGGCAAGAACGACGAAAGGACCACCAATGACCACCGAAGAACATGTCTCGGATGGTACGGGGATGCCCCGGATCGGCGATCCGGCTCCGTCCTTCACCGCGGAGACCACCCAGGGCCCGATCAACTTCCCGGCTGACTATGTCGGGCAGTGGGTCATTTTCTTCTCGCACCCCGCTGACTTCACCCCGGTCTGCACCAGCGAGTTCATGACCTTCGCCGCGATGGCCGACAAGTTCGCCGCCTACAACACCGCACTGGTGGGTTTGTCGGTCGACGGTCTCTACAGCCACATCGCCTGGCTGCGCACCATCAAGGAGAAGATCACCTTCCGCGACATGCACGACGTCGAGGTGAAGTTCCCTTTGGTGGAGGATATCTCGATGGAGGTCGCGCAGAAGTACGGGATGATCATGCCCGGGGAGGACTCGACCAAGGCCGTGCGCGCGGTCTTCATCGTCGACCCCAAGGGTGTGATCCGCACGATCATCTACTACCCGCTGAGCACGGGCCGCAATTTCGACGAATTGTTGCGTGTGGTCAAAGCACTGCAAACCGCTGATCATTTCGATGTCGCGACACCCGCAGACTGGCGGCCCGGCGACCGGGTCATCGTTCCCCCGGCGGGGTCGTGCGGCACCGCCAAGGAACGGATGGCCGGCGACACCGACGGCGTCGAGTGCGAGGACTGGTTCTTCTGCACCAAGGAAATTCCGGCCGACGAGATCGACCGCGCAATCCGGAAGAAGTGATGATGACAACCGACATGATGGCGACACCGGAAGACATCGACGCCGCAGCGGCTGTGCGCCTGGCGAACGAGTCCGGGGCGGTACTGCTCGACGTTCGCGAAGACGACGAATGGTCGGCGGGACACGCGCCGGGCGCGATTCACATCCGCCTCGGCGAGCTGGATCCCGCTCGGCTCGGCAAGGCACAACCTGTCGTGGCGATCTGCCGCTCGGGAAACCGATCACGGACTGCGGCAGTCAAACTGGCGGCAGCGGGACTCACCGTCTACAACCTCGGTGGCGGGATGAAGGCATGGCACGGCGGCGGCCGCCCGGTGGTGCGTGAGGACGGAACCGCCGGAACCGTCATCTGAACGGCCAGATACGCCGTCGTGACCGTCCGGCTTGCTGTTCCAGCAGATGCGGGGCAGTCTCTCGCAGCACGGCTTCGATGGCCTTCAGGCTCGGGTTGACCAGAGCGTCCTGCCCCACGAACACCGTGGGGACCGTTTCGTTGCCGCCGGCGACCTCTCGCACCCGGGCGGCCGCCTGGGGTTCCTCCCAGATGTTGATCTCCTCGACCGGAATCCCGCTGCGGCGCAGCCGGCGGCGCAGCGCCACGCAGAACGGGCAGCCGGGTCGCCAGTACAGCTGGATCGAGGTGATCACGGCTGTGGCTTCCCGCCGCGCAGATACACCGTGGTGGTGTGGGTGTAGAACTCGCGCGACGCGCTGCCCTGCTCCTTGGGGCCCAGCCCGCTCTTCTTGGCCCCGCCGAAGGGCACATGCGGATCGGCGCCGGCGGACTCGGAGTTGACATGTAGCACACCGACGTCGACCTGGTCGACCGCCTGAAGTGCGCGGGTCACATCCTGGGTGAACACCGCCGCGGACAGGCCGAACTCGCTGTCGTTGACCAGTGCGAACGCCTCGTCGGTATCGGCGGCGCGGCGCGCCGCCAGCACTGGGCCGAACAGTTCCTGCGACCAGATATCGGCGTGTGCCGTCAACTCCACGACGGTGGGTGCGACGAAGAACCCGTCGGCCAGCGGCCCTTTGAAGTAGGGGTGGCCACCGGTGAGCACGTCGCCGCCTTGCGAGATCGCTGAGCCGATACCCGCATAGATGCCCCGCTGGGCCATACCGGTGATCACCGGTCCCATCTGTGTCGCCTCGTCGGTCGGATCACCAACCGCCAGCGCGGCCGTCCGTGCCGACAGTTCCGCGAGGAAGCGGTCGGCGATCCGCTCGGTGACGATCAATCGTGATGTGGCCGTGCACTTCTGGCCGGTGGAACGGAAGGCGCCGAGCATCACCTGGTCGAGTGCCATGTCGATGTCCGCGTCGTCGAGGACGACGGCGGCATTCTTGCCGCCCATCTCGGCCTGGACCGGGACTCCCCGGGCCGCGGCAGCCGAGGCGATGCGGCGTCCCACACCGGTGGAGCCGGTGAAGCTGATCGCGTCGATGCCGGCGTGGTTGACCAACGCCTCGCCGACCGGCGAGTCACCGATCACCAGGTTCAAGACACCCGCCGGTAGCCCGGCATTCGTCAGCGCCTCCGTCAGCCGGATCGCCAGCAGCGGAACGGTGGATGCCGGCTTCCACACCACGGTGTTGCCGTGCACCAGCGCGGGCGCGATCTTCCAGGCGGGGATCGCGATGGGGAAGTTGAACGGGGTGATGACGGCGACTACCCCAACCGGCTTGCGGGTGACCAGGATCTGCTCGCCGGCCCGTGGGGAGGCGAAGATCTCGCCGGCCTGCCGGTCACCCTCGTTGCCGTAGTACCGCAGGATCTGGGCGGCCCGCCGGACCTCGCCGATACCTTCGGCCTTGGTCTTGCCCTCCTCGGTGGTCAGCTCCAGACCCCAGGCGAGTGCATTGCTCTCGACCACCGCGGCAGCCTCGAGCAGAAGGGCACCACGCTGGTGGATCGGCGTATTGGCCCACCCCGCTCGTGCCTCTCCCGCCGCGGCCACCGCGCCGTCGACATCGG
The DNA here is from genome assembly GCF_026242045.1 of Mycobacterium pinniadriaticum. Taxonomy (GTDB): domain Bacteria; phylum Actinomycetota; class Actinomycetes; order Mycobacteriales; family Mycobacteriaceae; genus Mycobacterium; species Mycobacterium pinniadriaticum. Next base: position 81,494 of record NZ_JAPJDO010000019.1, on the reverse strand, counting down.
CCAGTGTTGCGCAGTTTCCCTCCGCGACAACCTCGTTCGGGCGCGTCGGGTTGAGGCTCGTCACCGAATCCCCGCCGCCGTCGCGCCAGTGCCCGTCGATCAGCTGCCGGATCTCGACGACGCCTGTCATCTCAGCGGAACGCTGCTTGTCCGGTCAGGGCCCGCCCGATCGACAGCAGGTGCATCTCGGAGGTGCCCTCGTAGGTGAGCACCGACTCGAGGTTGTTGGCGTGCCGCAGCGGGGAGTATTCGAGGGTGATGCCGCTGCCACCCAACAGGGTTCGGCATTCGCGGGCGATGGCCAGTGCCTCGCGAACGTTGTTGAGCTTGCCCAGGCTGATCTGTTCGGGCCGGGCACCTTCGGCGTCCTTCATCCGGCCCAGGTGCACAGCCAGCAGCATGCCCTTGCCCAGTTCGAGGGTCATGTTGGCCAGCTTCTCCTGCGTCAGCTGGAAACTCGACAGCGGGCGGTCGAACACCTCACGCTCCCGGGCGTAGGCGATGGCGGTCTCCAAACTGTCCCGCGCAGCGCCGAGCGCGCCGAACACGATGCCGAACCGCGCCTCGTTGAGACAGGACAGCGGTGCGCCCAGGCCGGTGGCTTCCGGTAGCTGCGCGGACGCGGGCAGCCGGACGTTGTCCAGCACCAACTCGGAGGTCACCGAGGCCCGCAGCGACAGCTTCTTGTGGATGACGTTGGCGGTGAACCCGGGAGTGTCGGTGGGCACCAGGAACCCGCTGATATCTCCGGCGCCGTCCCCCGTTCTGGCCCACACCGTGGCCACATCGGCGAGATTGCCGTTGGTGATCCACATCTTGGTGCCATCGAGCACCCAGTCGGCGTTTTCTCCGGCGCCGGAGCGCCGCGCGCGGGTGCGCATCCCGGCCGGGTTGGAACCGAAGTCGGGCTCGGTCAGGCCGAAGCAGCCGATGGCCTCCCCGGTGGCCAGCCTGGGCAGCCACTCGTCCTTCTGTTCGTCGGAGCCGTACCGGTAGATGGAGAACATCGACAGTGAGCCCTGTACCGACACGAAGCTGCGGAAGCCGCTGTCGCCCGCCTCGAGTTCCATGCAGGCCAGCCCGTAGCTCACCGCGTTGGTGCCCGCGCACCCGTACCCGTGCAGATGCATGCCCAACAGGCCCAGCTGGCCGAACTCCTTGCCGAGTTCTTTTGGCAACGCGCCGGATTCGAACCAATCCCCGACATTCGGCCGAAGCCGGGTGTCGACGAACTTGCGCACGGTGGCCGCGATGTCCCGTTCGTCGGAGTCCAGGAGGCGGTCGGTGGCGAACAGCTCAAGCGGGCTGTACACGTCCTTCTTGGCCGGCGCCGTGGTGGTGCTCATGGCCTATCCGATCCGGATCAGTTTCTTGTTGACGAACTCGTCGATGCCGAAGCGCCCCAGTTCGCGTCCGAAGCCGGAGCGTTTCACCCCGCCGAACGGCAACTCGACACCGTCGGCGCCGACGACGTTGACGAACACCATTCCGGCGTCGATCTTGTCGGCCACCCGCTTGGCCTGTTCGGTGTCGGTGGTGAACACGTACGAGCCGAGCCCGAACGGGATGTCGTTGGCCAACTCCACGGCCTCATCCTCGGAGTCGACCTTGAACACCATCGCCACCGGCCCGAACAGCTCCTCGCGATAGGTCGCCGAATCGGGGGTGACACCGGTGAGCACACCGGGGGGGAAGTAGGCGCCGTCACGCTCGCCCTCGGTGACGAGGTTGGCGCCGTCGGCCACCGCGCGGTCGATCTGCTCGGCGAGCCGGTTTGCCGCACCCAGCGAGGACAGCGGCGCCAAGCCGTCGGCGGCCTCGATCACCTTCTTGGTGAACTTGTCGAGGAACTCGTCGTACAGGTCGGCGGCCACGATGAAGCGTTTGGCCGCGTTGCAGGCCTGGCCGGTGTTCTCGAAACGGCCCGCCATGGCGGCCTCGACGGTCGCGTCCAGGTCGTCGCTGGACAGCAGGATGAACGGATCGGACCCGCCGAGCTCCAGCACTACCTTCTTCAGGTTGCGCCCGGCGATCTCGGCCACCGCGGCACCGGCCCGCTCTGACCCGGTCAGCGAGACCCCCTGCACGCGCGGGTCGGCGATGGCGTCGGCGATCTGCTCGTTGGTCGCGTACACGTTGACGTAGGCGCCCGCCGGATAACCGGCATCGTCGAAGATCTGCTGGAGGGCCGCAGCGGACTCCGGGCACTGCGGGGCGTGCTTGAGCACGATCGTATTACCCAGCGTCAGGTTCGGACCGGCGAACCGGGCGACCTGATAGTAGGGGTAATTCCACGGCATGATGCCCAGCAGCACGCCCACCGGGCCGCGCTTGATCACCGCGCTGCCGTCCCCGTCGAGCAGCTGGATCGGCTCGTCGGCCAGGAACTTCTCGGCATTGTCGGCGTAGTACTCGTAGATCGCGGCGCTGAAGTCCACTTCGCCGAGGGCCTGATCCAGCGGCTTACCCATCTCGCGGTGGATGATCTCGGCCAGCTTCTCGCGGCGCTCGGTGTGCAACTCGGCCACCCGCCGGATCAGGGCCACCCGGTCGGCCAGCGTCGATGACCTGGACCATTCCCGATACGCCTTGGCCGCGGCGGCCAAGGCCTGTTCCATCTGCTCGTCGGTTGCGGTCGGGTACTCCTGCACGACCTCGCCGGACTTCGGGTCGACCACTGCGTACAGACTCATATCCCGTCCTGATGGTTTAGTGGTGTAAAACTTATGAAGGTTATATACCGCTAAACTTTGGCGGCGCAAGGGCCCGGCGGCGGACCGACTGGCGAAGGTGAGGTGTCCCGATGTCGCAGGAGGACATGTCAACCGATGAAGCCAGCGCCGATGACCTTCTCGCCGGTGTCGACGGGTGGATGAACCGGCTGGGCCCCAAGCTGCGCGAGCTGCGCAAGGAGCGGGAGCTGACGTTGGAGGCGGTCGCTGACCGCGCCGGGCTGACCAAGGGATTTCTCAGCCTGCTGGAGCGCGGCCAGACCACGATCTCGGTTCCCAATCTCCTCAAGGTGTGCGAAATCCTCAGTGTCTCAGTGGGTTCACTGTTCGACTACCCGCAGACGGCGGTCGTTCGGGGCGGCGACGGCGTGCCAGTGGAGATGGGCGGCAGCGGAATCCGCGAATTCCTCCTGACACCGGAAACTGAGCGCAACCTTCAGGTGATGCGCTCGGTGCTGCGCCCCGGCGGCGGCACCGGGGGCGCCTACACGCTGGAGTCGGAAACCATCTTCGTATTCGTCCTGCGCGGGTGTCTGCGCCTGATCGTCGACGGTCAGGAATCGGTCCTCAAAGCTGGCGACTGCTACACTTTCTCGGCCAAGGCGGTGCACTCCTGGGACAACCCCGGAGAAGACGAGAGCGAAGTGCTGTGGTCGATCGTGCCGCCGATCCCACGTAATTCCGGCCCGAATCGGGGCTGAACGTGCTCTACTGGCGCAACAGTTCAGTGCCGGGGAAGGTGTTGGGGTGAAGAAGTCAGCGGGAAAGCGGGCTGACGGCGAGCAATCGATCGCCGTCGATCAACGGGTCCGTGTCTACGTCGATACCGACGATGAGGCACGTGGCGTCGTTGTCGAGGATTTCGGCGACTTGGCGGGCCACGCCGTCGATCTCGGCGACATCCACATCGCGGATGCGGCGCGGCGCTGGGCGGTTCTACTGGACACCGGCACCCTGGTTTTCGTCGACAGCCACCAGATAGCGTCCGAGTAGGCGGGCCAGCGCTCCGGCATCGTGACCGGATCGCATCACAGTCCGATCGGGCCGGACAATCGCCGCGTTGGCATGACCGCCGCGCAACCAGGCCGCGAGTTCGCTGCCGGCCGACACCACATGGAGTGCCGCGCCGTACCGCTCGGCGACCCGGCGTTCCGCGGCGCTCGGTACTTGTGTCGTCACGAGCGCAAAGCCGTTGCCCAGCACTTCGTCGAGACGCCTGCCGCCGGAATCGATGACGTTGGGGCAGAGTCGCCCCGCCAGCTGACCCGGTTTGCCTGAGCGATGGATCAGTGCGGAGCGGTGCAGGGGTGGCGTCCTGGAGTCGACCACCCGTTCCCGCAGCCGGGGCAGTCGGTGAATTTGGGGAATGATGGAGCGGCGCAGCATGTTGCCGATCCGCCCGCCAGCCGTCATGGCACGACCGACCATCAGTGCGAGATCGATCATATTGCGTGCGTGTGGCTTTCGCTCCACCTCGTAGGTATCCAGGGCGGCGGGCGTCAGCGTTCCGTTGATCACGCCGGCCAGTTTCCAGGAAAGGTTCATCGCATCCCGCAGTCCCGCCCCCATGCCCTGGCCGACGAAAGGCGGGGTCAGATGAGCGGCATCTCCCAGCAGAAATATGTTGCCGCAGCGCCACCGGTCGGCGAGCTGGGCGCGAAACGTGTACTCCGCGACCCGAACCAGCTCGAGCTCGTCGAGTTTCGCATGTGCCGTCCACGGCGAGAGCAGCGGGTCCAGCGCGGCCAGGGTGCCGTAATCGCCGACACTCTCGCCGGGCCGCAACCGGAACTCCCAGCGGTAGCGCACATCGCCGATCCGCATGAAGGTGCCGGCCCGATGCGGATCGCACACTTGATGTACACCCGCCCACTGTCCCAAGTCGGCGGTGGTGGCCACATCGACGACCAGCCAGCGCTGCTCGAAGCGCAGGTCGCGCATCTTCGATCCGATCCGTTCGCGCACAACGCTGTTGGCGCCGTCGCAGCCCAGCACGTAGTCGGCATCGACGGCATGCTCACGGCCGTCGGCTCGGTCGGTGTACGAGATCCGGATGCGGCCCTCGGCCATCCCGACGACATCGGTGACTTCGACGTTGCCCCGCAGAGTGGCCAGCGGGTGGCGCGCGAGATTGGCCCGCAGCAAGGCCTCGAGCTCGGGCTGGTCGAACATGTTGGCTTGCGGGTAACCATGCGGTGCCCGGGCGGGGTCCCGGTCGAACTCGGCCAGGACCCGCATCTGCGGGTCCAGCAGGCGAAGGCCCAGCGCCGGCCGGGAGATCGTGGCGAAGTCCTCGGCGATCCCGACGCGGTGGATGATTCGGTACACCTCGTCGTCGAGATGCACCGCGCGGGGCTGCGGATACACCTGTTCGTAGCGATCGAGGATGAGACTGCGCACGCCGTACCGGGCGAGCAGGGTGGCGGCAGTGATGCCGGTGGGGCCGGCGCCGACGATCACCACGCGCGGCGGATCAGTGCAGCTCACGGCGCTCCTTACCCCGAACTGAGGAATTCATCAGTAATGAGAACCGGTAGTATCCGTCCCACCACCTGACGTTGGGGGACCCGTGACCGAAGTGCCGATGAACCGTCTGGAGCGCCGCAAACAGCGGACTCGGATGGCGTTGATCAGAGCGGCCCAGTCGATGATCGCCGCGGGCAAGCTCAACGTCCCGGTGTTGGAGATCACTCAGGCCGCGGACGTCGGGATGGGGTCGTTCTACAACCACTTCCAGAGCAAGGAGGAGCTGTTCGAGGCCGCCGTGAGCGATGTCCTCGACTCGCACGGAGCCGTGCTGGACGAGCTCACCGCCGATATCGAGGACCCGGCGGCCGTCTTCGCGTGCAGCTTCCGGTTGACCGGACGGTTTTTCCGCGAACGCCCACAGGAGAGCCGGATCCTGCTGGCCAATTGGGGGGCACTGCTGTCCTCGGATCGCGGCCTGGCCCCGCGGGCCATGCGCGATATCAACGCCGCCGTCGCGGCCGGGCGCTTTCACGTGGAGGATCCTGAACTGACCCTGTCGGTGGCCGCGGGCGCGCTACTGGGTCTGGGGTATCTGCTGGTTTCGCGTCCCGACCGGGATGCCGGCGCCACGGCCGACGCCGTCACCGAGGACGTCCTGCGGTTGTTCGGGATGTCGGCCGAGGACGCCCGCAATACTTGCGCACTACCATTGCCGGACATGGTGTTTCAGGAATAGGTAACCGTCATGCGCTGGGTGCCGAGATCGATGGCACCGTCGTCGGTGCGCACCGACGCCTCGATCACGTCCCCGTCGCGGAGGTATTTCGGGTTGTCGGCCTGGCGTTTGAAGAACGCCTTCCATTTGATCGCCGGGGGTAACAGCGAACCGATGATCTCGATGGGCTTCGGCGGAGCGCTCAGCGCCGTCCCGACGGGTGTGCCGGTCAGGATCAGATCACCGGCCGCTAGATCCTGGAAGCGGCTCAGGGATTGGAGTGCCTGCGCCGGGCGGTAGAGCATGTCGCCGGCGACCAGGGCGTTCTGCCGTTCTTCGCCATTGACCCGCAGCCGCAGCCGCAGGTCGCCGAAGCGGGCGAACTCGCCGGCGTCGACCAGCACCAGGGCTGGACCCACCGGGGTGAAGGTGGGATAGGACTTGGCTTCGTAGAACTGCGTCTGCGGCAGCTGGATGTCGCGCGCAGACACGTCGTTGGTCACCACCAGGCCGGCGATGTATTCGCTGAGGTTGTCGGCGGAAATGGTTGTGCCGACAGCGATGTCACGACCGATGACCAGCCCGATCTCCACTTCGTAGTCGAGGAACTTGACGTGTGGGGGTTTGTGCACGGGGGCGAACGGCCCGCTGATCGATGCCGATGACTTGCGGAAGAAGGTCAGCGGGGTGGTCTTGGGATCCATGCCGGAGTCGCGGACGTGGGAGGCGTAGTTCGTCATCTGGGCCACCACCCGGCATGGCGCGGTCACCGGTGAGCACATGTCGAGTTCCGCCACGTCGACGGTGTCGGTGCGCTGCGTCGCGGCGACGATGGCCGCCCGGTCGGCCAGCAGTTCGGCGGTGGTGCGCGCCGAGGTGGCGATTCGGGCGGCGCCGGTTGGGGCCAGCGCCCACCACGCGTCTGCGGTGCGAAGGACGGACATGGTCATGAGGCGGCAACTTTCAGCAGGCCGATGAGGCGTTTGACGTCGAACTCGTTATTCCCGCGCAGGGCAGTGAACATCGAAACCAGCTCGTGGCGAGCATGTTTGGGGCTGGTCCCGAGGAAGTCGGCGGTTGCCGGCGGACCCCACTGGGCCAAGCCGGACGCGGTGAACGGCGCCCAGCCGGCCTCCAGGGTGTTGTCGAACATGTCGCCGTCGGCATAGTGCTCGACCAGGAATCCGTCCGGGTCCCGCCAGTAGTCGAAGAGTTGGCTGCCCTGAATGTGCCGGCCGATACCCCATGACCGGACGTAGCCGCGCTCGCGCAGATACTCGCCGCCGGCGGCCAGCGCGTCGAGATGGGCGACCTGATAGGCCGAATGCACGTAGCGGTTGGCCGGCCCGAGCGCCAACGCCAGCGTGTGGTGGTCGGCCGGGACGGAGCCGCGGTCGCACCGGATGAAGCTCATGGTGGGTCCGCGGTCGCGTTGGCCGGGGAAGTAGAGGAAGTCGCTGACGATGAGCCCGAGGTTGTCCAGGTACCAGTTCAGCGTTTCGAGGTATTTCGTGGACTGCATGACCAGGTGGCCGAGCCGCTGCACGGTGGCGGGCGTTCGCGGGGGCCGCACAGTGGCGTTGACGCGGGTGGTCTGCCGGCCGACGTTGAACACATGCAAGGCTTGGGCCGGTTGTTCGGGCAGCTCGTGCAGCCCGGCGACCACCTTCACCGGGATGCCGCTGGGGTCGGTGAGCTGCACCGACAGGCCACCGAGTGACTCCGGCAGCGCGCGGGTGGGGGCGTTGGCCGCCCTGGCGAGTGTGGCCACGTCGACGTCGTCGTGGGCCTTGAACGCGATCCCGCGGAATCGGGTCTGCGGCCCGCGGCGGATGAGAAGGCACGGCGCCCCGGCGTCCGCGCCGCGCAGCTGCAGGTCATCGGCCGTTCGCGCGACCGTGTGGAAACCGAACGCCCGGGCAAAGGCCTCGGCGGCGGTCAGGTCGGGTTTGTCGAACTCCAGCCACGCCAGGTCGTGGACCTTGATCACCGGGTTGGCGGACCGGCCCGGATGCTCACCACGCAGTGCGCCCCGTTCGCTGTGCAGATCGTTGTGCGCGCCGAGAGTCATCAGTACCCGCCTCCGAAGATAATGACGAAATCGTCACATACGACGGAGTCCTCAGTCAAGTGAGCAAATCCACACCTCGGCATATACCCATAGGGGTATTCTGGAGGCAGAGTACAAGAGAGGTGGATGATGATGTACACGCGCACAAGGAGGTTCGCCGCCACGATGGGTGCGGCGGTCGCGATTGCGTTACTCGGCGGGGTGTCGGGCGGTCACGCGTACGCGGCAACGGGATCGCCGACGCAGCCGACGATCCAACATCAGGGGAATTCCCAGACGCTGATCATGGACCCGACCAAGAGTTTCGCGATGAAGGCGTCGCCTTCGGTGAAGGCCACGCCGTACTGGGGCGAGCCGAAGGCGGGTTGAGTTCCTCAGCCGAACAGGCGTCGCCGCCGCGCGGTCGGCGGGCGCCGCGAGGCGTACGGCCACGGGTTGTTGCGTTCGGGGACCGCATCGGCGCGAACCTGTTTGAGCTGAGCCCGCAGGTGGCTCCGCAGGTCGTGCAGGTCCGGGTCGGTCCAGCGATTGACCGCCTCGATCGGGTCGTCGGTCAGGTCGTAGAGCTCCCATTGATCGTCCAGGGGACTGGTCCGGTATACCTCGCCGCCCATCCCGTTGGCGGCCAGGTGGCGCACCCCGGGTTCGGTCCAGGTTGACGGATCGTCGAACGTGCGCACGAGCTTCCACAGGTGACCGTCCACCCGCGCGACGAGTCCCTCGAAGTTCGCCGCGGTATGCGCCGGAATCCGGATACGCAGCGGCGCGGGCGGGTTCACGGTCTGTTTGAGCCGGCGGCCGATTCCGGAGGCCCCGGTGTCGCCTTCGAGCATGTTGTCGCGGGTCATGATGTACACCGCGCGGTCCTCGTCGGCCGGTGCCCCGTCGACGATCGGCATCAGATCCCGCCCGGGCAGTGGATGCACCTCGGAGAACGACTCGGAAAGCGTCGCGGCGACCGATGCGACGTCGATACCGGCGGCGCCGAGCAGGGTCGGTACCAGATCCACGTGGGACGTCGGTGCCGTGACCAGGCGCGCCTCGGTGGCGCGATCACCGATCCGGGCGATGACGAACGGTACGCGCGTTGCTTCGTCGTAGAGGTTGAACCATTTCTGATGCAGTCCACCGTGCGCGCCGAGAAGATCGCCATGGTCGGCGGTGCGTACCAGTACCGCCTGGGCCGATCCGCCGTCGGTCACCGCTGCGCGCACCCGATCGATCGGGCCGTCCACCTCGGCGTGCAATCGGTAGTAGAGGTCGCGATAGCGCTGCGCACCACGGTCGTACACCCGCTGGATCGCCGCGGCGGGGCCGTACCCCGAGTAGTAGGACTCCCGGAAGGCGATCTGCGCGGCCGGCTTGGTGCGCAGATCTTCGTCGGCCGTGGGTGCCGCGGGGACGGGTGGGGGATCCATCGGTGAGGACTCCAGCGGGCTTCGGGCCGACCACATCGGGAACAGCACGATGTCGTGCGGGTTGACGAAGCTCGCGACAAGCAGGAACGGCCGCAGCGCGGCCGCGTCACCGGCGCGCCTGCGGGCGTAGCGGTCCTGCAGCCAGGCCACGACCCGGTCGGCGATCAATGGGTCGCGTCGGAATCCGCTGTTCGCCAATCCCGCTCCGTGTGGCTCGGGACCTACCCAGCCGGAGAACCCGAACGGGGCGAGCGGATCGGCGTCCAGATAACGCTGCACCGCGAACGGGTCGACAACGCCCTCATTATCGTTGGTCGCCAGCGACCCGCCGGTGGCGGGATCGGTCAGGTCGGCGTGCGAGATGTGCCACTTGCCGTCGTAATGGGTGTCGTAGCCGGCGGCCCTGAACCAGTTGCCGAGGGTCGGTACCTCCCCGTGCCGCAGCCACCGCATCCGCGAATCATCGAACACCTTGCCGATGCCGTCGGTCTGGGTGACGCCATGCAGGTCGGGATACTGTCCGGTGAAGATCGTGGGCCGGCTCGGGACGCAGGCCAGGGAACCCGTGTAGTGATGCCCGAAGCTGACTCCGTGCTCGTCGAACCATCGCCGACCAGTCAGCACCCGGTGCCGCCAGGCTGAGACATCGCCGGATTCGTAAGGAGGAGTTGCACGCTCCTCGTCGGTCATCACGATGATGATGTCGGGTCGGTCGGACGTTTCAGACATTGCGGGCCTCCATTCGCTTCGCCAGTCCGGCCAGCATCGCGTCGGACTGCTTGGCCAAGAACCGGCCCAGCACGCGTTCGACCAGCCCGGCCACCGGATTGGCGCCGAGGTTCACCGTGGTGGTCACGGCGACCTCGCTGCGTCCGTTCGCCGTTGGTGTGAGGGTCCAGCGGTTGCCCACCTTCAGTCGGCTGGGCAGGCCCTCGATGTCATAACCGAGTGTGCGCGGCGGACTGACGTCGGTGATCCGTTCGACGAGGGTGTTGCGCCCGACCTGCACTCGTCGCGATGTTCCGACCTGCGGACCGTCGGCGCCGTGCTCGAGAAGACACGAGTGATCCACGTTGTCGGCCCACGCGCTCAGCGCTCCGAAGTCGGCGAGGACATCCCAGATCGGCTGCGGTTCGGCCGCTACCGTGCGCGTGCGGCGAATCTCGACCACCGCACCATTCAACCGCAGGATCGGACCCACCGCTACGGTGATTCGGTGGGCTACGCTGCCCACGATGACCGAGCTTGTCCTTGCCCGTGCGCTCACCGACCTGACCGACGAGGTGGCACAGGTCCCCGCGCCTCCGGTTCCGGTCGTCGAACCACCCTATGCGCTGCGGGTGGCGACGGCGTCGGATGCCACGCTGGTCGCCGAGTGGATGAACCGGCCCCATCTTGTCCAGGCATGGGAGTACGACTGGCCCGTCGCGCGCTGGCAGGCACACCTGACCGCGCAACTCGCCGGGGCCTACTCGCTGCCGTTGATCGCCAGCCTCAACGGGATTGCCGGTGGCTATCTCGAGATATACCGGGCTGCAAAGGATTCGATCGCACCGTGCTATGACGCAGACCCCTACGATCTCGGATTGCATGCCGCGGTCGCGGACGTGGGTGCGCTGAACCGCGGCCTGGCGCCGCGGCTGCTTCCGCGGATCATCGCCAGCCTGTTCGCAACCGAACAGCGTTGCGTCCGTGTCATGTTTGATCCAGACCACCGCAATGCCGCAGCCCGGCGGCTGTGCGAGTTCGTCGGATGCCGGTTCCTGGGTGAGTACGACATGTCGAACCGGCGGATGGCGCTCTACGCGTTCGAGCGGCCGACCAACTCGGCGTAACCGTCGAAGTCGGGTTTCAGCCCGGCAGCGACCAGTTCCCAGAGGATTTCGTCGGTTCCTCCGCCCACCCTGGTCAGCTTCATGTCACGCCACCACCGGCCCAGCGGTGTCTCGTCGATGAGAAAAGCCGAGCCGCCGAAGATGTGCAGGCATTCCCCGGCAACCTCCTCGCCGAGTCGCGCGGCGGTGACCTTGAATCCCGTCCCGCTTACGGATCGTGGTCTGGCAGATCTGCACGTCCGAGCCACCGGCCTCCTCGGATGCGCCGATGCGCAGCACCGCATCGCCGTCGACGGCCTGTTCGCAGATCTCGCGCAGGTAGTCGGTTCGGGCGAACCGACGCAGGATCGCGATCCCCGAGTCGTGCAGGCTGACTCCCACAGCGATGCCCGCTGACATCTGGTCCCCGAGGGCGGATGCCAGTGCGATGAGCTTGCCCAGATGCTCGATCAGCTGACGTGGGAAGCGTTCGGCCACTTCGGTATCCGGCGGTCCACAGCGGCACCTGCTCGTCGAAGCTGGAGTCAGCTCTATGCATTCGGTCATGCGGTCACCGTCTCCAGTCGGCGCTGCACCTCCAGGCGGCGCAGTTTGCCCGAGGAGGTACGAGGCAGCGACCCGGGTGTCAGCAGCATCACGGTGGCCGGAGCGATACCGCAGATCGCGGCCACCCGTTGCGTCACCGCGCTGCGGGCCGCCGCTTCGTCGGGGCCGCGGAATTCGGCGGCCACCACCAGCCCCGGGCGTGGCGAACCGGCCGGCGTACCCACGGCGACCACCGCCCCTTCGCGTACGCCGGGAATCTGGGCGACCACCTGCTCGACCTCGCTGGGGAAGATGTTGCGACCGGCGACCCAGATGATTTCCTTGGCCCGCCCGCAGACCACCAGACCGTCGTCGGTGAGATAGCCGAGATCTCCGGTCGGGAACCAGCTGTCGGCATCGATGGATTCTTCGGCGAGGTAGCCGCTCATCAGCGAGGTGCCGCGGATCTCGATGTGTCCGACGCCGGGCGGGGCGCTGTCGATCGGCACGGTACGGATCTCCATCCCTTCGATCGGTGGACCGAGAATCGCCTGTCGCTGTCGACCCGTCGGGCCGTCGACGTCATCGATCAGTAGTCCGGTACCGGCGGCGGGCATGGTTACCGCGCAGACGGATTCGGCGAGACCGTAGGCGGGCGCGGCCGCCGACGCGTTGAATCCGAACGGTGTCATAGCTGTCGTGAATCTGTTGAGGCCATCGCAGTCGATCGGTTCACCACCGTTGATCGCGATCCGGACACTGCCCAGATCGACATCGCTGACCCGCCTGGCGTACTTGCCGATCAGGTTGTAGGCGAAGTTGGGACCGGCGGTGATCGTGGCGCGGCTTTCGGACAGCCACTTCAGCCACCGGAACGGCGAGGCCGCGAACGCGGCGGTGGGTGCCAGCCAGAGGGGAATGCCAGCGATCGCGGATGTGACCAGGCAGGTCAGTCCCATGTCGTGGTAGAGCGGCAGCCACAGGCATCCCGTGTCGCCGGCGGCGTCCATGCCCAGCCGGTGGACCAATCCACGGGCATTGCTGAGCACGGCCTTAGGCGACAGTGCGGCGGTGCGGGGGTGGCCGGTGGACCCGGCTGTCCCCTGAAGGACGGCGACATCGGTGTGTACGGCGTCGGTGTCGCCGGCCCGATGACGGTTGGCTTCCGAAAGGTCGCGCACGGTCACCGGTGAGTCGTCGTGTTTCAGCAGGTTCAGTTCGGTGCCATGGCTGAACACGGCGCCCACGCCGATATCGCGGAAGCGATGCAAGGTGGCCGTCGCCCACTGGGCCGGATCGGCACCTCGGGTCATGGTCGGCAGGATCGACACGGCCCGCCCGGAGATCAGCGCACCGAAGAGTGCCGCTACCAGTTCGATCGTGGGTTCGCCGACCAAACCTATTGCACCGCTGCAGTCTTCATTGATGAAGTTGGCTGCTCCCTGGGCACGGTCGTGTACCTCGGGCCACGGGTGGCCCCGCCAGGTGTCGGTATCGCGATCGAGGACGATCAGCTCGGCGGTCGACGACGTCATCGACTCCGTGAGTGCCGATGCCAGCACGTTCATCTGTGTGCCTTGGCCGATGTCGTCTGCCCAGCGGCTCCTTTGTTCCGGATAGCCGCGTCGAGATCGCCAAGAGTGTTGCAGGTCAACAACTCTTCCTCCGACAACACGACGCCGAGTTTCTCCTCGATGGCCACCATGCCGACGGCGAAGGCCACCGAATCGAGTCCGACCTCGTCGATCAGATGGGAGTCCGGCGTGAACCGCGACAGGTCGATCTGGAGGTCTTCTCGGAAGATGCTCGCCAGGTCGCCACTGATCGTCGATGAGTCCATGGCTGGGAAGGGTACGTCATTACCTTTGGTAAGGCTACCCTTATCACACTGAAGGTAGCCCCCAAACTTCGGCGCGCTTGTCCGACAATGGCACCGTCGGCGACCGCGGGAGGTGTTGGGGGAAGAGGAGAATCCATGGTCAGACACCGCCCGATCGCGCTGGCACCGCTTACGGTGCTCGAGCTCGGCCCCGCCGAAATGGTCGACTGCGCCGCCCGGGCGGGGTTCGATGCTGTCGGACTCCGCCTCATCCGGGCCACCGCCGAGGAGCCGCCACGCCCGACCATCGGAATGACCCGGCTGATCCGCGAAACCCGCCGCCAGCTCGACGGCACCGGCCTGGCGCTGATCGATATCGAAGTGCTGCGCCTGACACCGCAGAGCAGGGTGCGGCACGACTTCACCGCCTTCATCGAGACCGGGGCGTACCTGGGTGCCAGTCAGATCTTGGTCACCGGAAACGATCCCGACCACGCGCGTCTCGCTGATCATCTGGCCGAACTGGCCGATCTGGCCGCCGACTACGATCTGACGCCGAACCTGGAACCGATGCCGTGGACGGACGTCGAGAATCTGCAGCAGGGCGCCGCGATCGTCGCGCGCTGCGGACACTCGAACGTCGGGCTGCTGGTCGACGCGCTGCACTACGACCGTGCGCTGAACACCCCCGAGCAGCTAGCGGCGTTGCCCGTCGGGTGGATCCGCTACGTTCAGATCTGCGACGGCATGGTCGAGCGCCCGACCACCATCGAGGCCTTGCGTTATCAGGGGCGCAACGCGCGTCTCTTTCCCGGTGCCGGGAACATCGACCTGGTGGCCATGCTGCGTGCCTTACCGCCCGAGGTTCCGGTCAGCGTAGAGGCGCCCGTGCTTTGGCAAGCTCCCGCCATCGAGCGCAGCCGTGCAGCGCTACGTGGCGCGCGTGAGGTACTTGACCTTGCGTACACCGGCTGCCGGCATCCGGCGTGAGTGTGCCAACGGAACCGCCTATGTCGCAGTACATCCTGCGGCAAGGACGTAGGCGGTTTGGGTCCAGCCGAACCCGAGACCCTCGAGAGATTATTTCAGCGAGGGCTGGCGGGATTCCCGAGATGCCGACGATGCCAAGCTCAACCCGTTTGACCTCGGACTTTCGGCGTGAGATGAGTTCAGTCGCGCGGCAGGCGGAGTTGGGCGACCGGGTGAAAACGGCCTCTAGTCGCCAGACGTAGGTATTGACCGGGGTGAAAGCCGATCCAAAGATGATGCTGCCTTTCTTCTCAGGAAACGCACAGAACCAGCGCCTGCCATAGCGGCCAGGCCGTGAATCGCAAAGGGAACGTATGAACGCGAAGTTCGGATATCGAAGAACTGCACCGCATTCCACACAAGAACACGTGTCGACGACGGGGGTCGCTGGGGCGGCGATGGTCGGGCTCTTCGCGTTGGCTGCGGCTGCCGCCGCGGTCGCACTCGACGAGCCGACGGCTGTCTCCGCCCGGACCGTCCAGGCGACTCAGATCCAACTCGTCTCGTGCGAGACGGTCGGCGGCCTCGCCGACCCAGGCTGCTCTTCGGCGCCCAGCGCCGCCAGCATCGTGACTCCCGACGCCTCCCAGTCGGTACTCGCCTCTGCGGTCGGTACCGGCGGTTGGCTGATCGGCAACGGCGCTGACGCCGCCGCGGACTGCATGGGAGCCGCCTGCAACGGCGGTAACGGCGGCATGCTGTGGGGTAATGGCGGAGACGGCGCCAACGGCGGAAATGGCGGCAACGCAGGATGGTTCGGTGGTAGCGGCGGTGACGGCGCCGCCGGCGTGGATGCCGTGTACACCGGCGACGGCACGCTGGTGTCCGCGGCCACGGCCGGCGGTGACGGCGGCAACGCCGGTCTGTTCGCCGGTAATGGTGGTAATGGCGGCGACGGCGGGTCGGACACCAACACCAGCGCCGCCGGCGAGGGCGCGAACGCCGTTGGCGGCAACGGTGGCAACGGCGGCGACGCCTCTCCGCTCGCGGCACTGAGCGCGCTGATGGGCGGGACAGGTGCGAGCAAGGCCGGTGATGGCGGCGAAGGCGGTTCAGCCTCTTCGGTTTACGGAAACGCCACCGGCGGCGACGGCGGTACGGGCGGCACTGCGCTTTGGGGATTGCCGCTTGAAGGTGACCCCACCGACTACGGCCCAGGCGCCGGCGGCGCGGGCGGTTCCGCGACGGTGGGCCTGGCCGATGGCACTGGCGGCACCAGTGTCCAGACCGCCCGCGGTGGTGCCGGCGGCGACGGCGGCTATGGCATCCTGTCCGGCGGCAATACCCCCGACGTGGTCGGCAACGGCGGCAGAGGCGGTAACGCGACCGCATACCAGGACGGAAGGGCCATCGGCGGCGATGGTGGCGATGGCGGCGGGCGTCTGATTGCGCGCAGCGCCAACGGCGGTCGGGGCGGCAGCGCCACCTCGGAGGCCGGTAGCGCCACAGGTGGCGCGGGTGGCTCAGGCGGCAGCAGTCAAATCTCCGGCCTCGGTGGCCGCGGGAACAACGGCGGCAACGCGACCTCCACCGAGGGTGGCAACACCACCGGCGGCCGGGGTGGCAACGGCGGTGACGGCGGCGCGATCGGCGGCAACGGTGGAAGCGGCCGCAACGGTGGCAGCGCATCCGGTGGAACCGCCCGTGGCGGCAACGGCGGCACCGGCGGTAACGGCGGCATCTCCGTCGGAAGTAGCGGCGGCACCGCTACCGGCGTCGGCGGCAATGGCGGTAGTGGCGGCAGCGCCACGTCCAGTCCCGGCAAGACCGCCACCGGTGGCAACGGTGGATCGGGCGGCAGCGGCGGTGGCGGCAAGGGCAACCAGGGCAACAACGGGAGTGCCAGCAGCAGTTAAGGTTCCGCGGCTCGACACGCATTGATGCGGGTACGGGTCCCGGCTGGACATCAGCCGGGACCCGTACCCGCCGCCGTTTCAGGCCGAAAAGGTAGAGCCCCACGCGAAGTTAGCCTGCCCTAATATCTCTGCGGGGCGCGCTGGAGCTGGTCGGAATGGCGGAGGTATGTGATGAAGGTCTGCGTTGTCGGAGCAGGTCCATGCGGACTCACGACCATAAAGCAGCTCCTCGATGAAGGCCACGAGGTCGTGTGCTTCGACAAGAACCCTGACATCGGGGGTATCTGGCTTCGTCATGACGGCGATGGCGCCACCATGAAGGCGTACGACGATCTGTACCTGACTATTTCGATGAAGCTGATGGCCTACTCGGACTATCCGTTCCGCGGGGTCCGGATGTTCTACTCGCGGGCTCAATACCTCGAGTATCTCAGAGCCTACGCGGACCGATTCGGCCTCGGCGGACGGATCCGATTCGCCAGCGAAGTCACGAACGTCGAACGGGTTGAGCAGCATTGGGTCGTATCGGTGCGCCGCGAGGGTATCGATTCTCGGGAGCTGTTCGACGCGGTGGCCGTCTGCTCCGGACCGTTCAAGACGCCCAACCGGGCCAGCGCGGGCCTCGAGGATTTCGCCGGGGAGATCGTGCATTCTGCCGAGTACCGAAACAGTGATCGCTTCCGGGGCAAGCGTGTTCTCATTGTGGGTCTGGCCGAGTCCGGCGCCGATATCGTCCGCCAGATCGGCGGCGTCGCGAGTGCCTGCACGCTGTCAATCAGGTCATACACCTACCTGTTGCCGAGAGTGTCGGACCGTAGGAGGACGACGGATCACGGCACGGTGCGGGCGCACCACCACGAAATGTATCGGCGTGCTACCACCTATCCCCTCGTGCTCGAATCATTCTGGGGCCGAGACCCGCTCGCAAAGGCTCTCTTCCTCGTCATGACGGTGGTTTATGGGGTAGCCGCGATGGTGCTGGGCGCGCTGGGTGCGTACCGCGAGAGGTCCGGCGCGCGACCGACCACCAACCCGATGGGCGAACCCGTCGAGCCGGCGAAGCTCGATCTCGGCACGCTGGACAACGACGAGAACTGGCACTTGATCGAGACCTGGAATCGTCGCTCCCACCCGGACGGCAGCTGGAGCCCGCGACGTATCTTCTGCAAGAACGTCAGCTTCATCCCGGCAATCGCTGCCGGCCGAGTAACGCTGAACGATAGCGGGATTGCGAAGGCCGACGGTAGCAGGATTGTCTTCGAGGACTCGTCGGTCGGCGAATTCGACACCGTCGTGCTGTGCACCGGCTTCGAACATGATTTCTCGATCGGCGAACTCCGGGTCAAGGACGGCAACGTCGGCAACCTCTACAAGCACTTCCTGCTCCCCGACCACCAGGGGACGGTGGCATTCATCGGGCTCATCCGGCCGTTCTCGGGTGGAATACCCGTATGCGCGGAGATGCAGGCGCGCTACTTCGCGCGGGTGTGCAGCGGCAAGCAGCGCGTACCCGACCATCTGGATGAGCTCATCGCTCGGGACAAGCAATGGGAGGACCATTGGACGTCGCTGAGCCCGAACCAAACCGAGTCCATCCCGTCGCAGGTTCTGTACCTGGACGCGCTGGCACGTGAGATCGGCTGCCTTGTCCCGATGAGCAAGATGCTGTTCAACCCGAAGCTTTTCATCCAGCTGTGGTTTGGCAGCTTCAATCCGTCCAGCTACCAGATTGTCGGCCCGCACAACCTCGGGAGTGCGGCCCTGACTGACCTCTATTCCGAGCCTGTCGAGAACCGACGCGACATGGTGCTCCGCCATATCGTGCTGCAGTTGGCACCGCCTTCATTTCACCCGAAGCATCTCATGGGCAGACCCCAACTGAACTGGGCCGGGGATCCGCTTCTGGGCGCGCGCTACGCTTTGTCGGGTCCTTTGACGGGTGGGTTGGTTTCCGAGAGGGTCGTGCGTTGAGCGATGCCACGCGGTGACGCACTGCAGGGTTTGGCCACCCTGGCCGTCATCGTTATCGGGTCGGTAGTCACCGGCAATATGATCACCAGGATCGGCCGGCCCAGAGCTCTCGGGCCGATCGCTGTCGGCATCTTGGCCGGGACCGCACTGGCTTCCTGCCCTGAATCCACTCGGGCAGAGCTCATCTCGACTGCGCCCGGGCCGCAATGATCCAGTCGACCACCGCGTCGATGTGTGGCGCTCGAACGATCGAATGGTGATCACAGTCCAGAACATGAGAGTCCAGTCGACCGGTGAGGATTCGCCGCCACAGACGTGGGTCGTCGGCGTTGAGGTGACTGCGGATGAGCAGCGCCCGGCCGTCCCACGGCGCGGGTCGGTGCCGGTAGGCGGCGATCATGCCGACTTCCTCGACGGCCCGGGTCTTGCGGTTGTAGTCCGCGGAGAACAGCCCGGCCAGCGGAACGGTCTTCTGTCGTTCCCACCATGTGCTGAACCCGTTCGCGTCGTCGGTTTGGAGCGTCACGGTCGCGCCCGGAAGGTCCCTGCGGGCATCCCAGGCAACCCGCGGTGAGAGCCAGGGGTCCAGCAGGACGACCATCTCGACGGTCTCGTCGGCCGCCTGAAGGGCGCGGGCCGTCTCGAGAGCGATGTGGGCCCCGAGTGAATGGCCGATCAGCGTGTAGGGGCCATGTGGCTGCACGCGGCGCAGATCCTTCCAATGCCGCTGGACGGCACGGTGTATCGACCAATCCGGGAGGGCGCGTTGCGAGAGTCCGCTCGGTTCGAACGCATACACCGCGGTCTGGGCCCCGACGCGCTCGGCTAGCGGGAGAAAGCACAGGGCGGAAGCACCCGCTCCGGTGAAGCAGAACAGCGGGGCGGGAGACGTATCGGCCGATAGCGCCCGTAGCGGCGTCGTGGTCGGCTGCAGCCGGTGTCGTTGCGCCGGTCTCGTGACTGCCCGGTGGGCGGCGGACAGCTTCGTCGCGAACGCGGCGACGGTGGGTGCGCTGGCAAGATCGGCGGGGTTCAGCGCGATCCCGTGAGACTCGCGGAGGGTGACCAGCATCTGCGCAACGGAGAGTGAATCACCGCCCAGTGCGTAGAAGCTGTCAGTGCGGCCCACCCGCTCGACGCACAGGATTTCTCCCCACAGCGTGGCTATCACTGATTCGTCGACACCGCAGGGTGATTCGAATGCGACCCGGCTCGGCTTCGGCAGCGCCATCCGATCGACCTTGCCGCGGTCACCCCGGGGCAGATTGGCCAGGATCTCGATGTTCGCCGGCACCATCCACGGCGGCAGGTCGCGGTGCAACCGTGTGCGCAACTCGGCGACCGACGGCGTACGCGCTGTCGTGCTGGGCGCGACATAGGCACTCAGTGCCGGTTTCCCAGTGCGGTCGGCGACCACGGCGACTTCGCGGATGTCGGCATAGGACGCCAGAGTCGCTTCGATCTCGGCCGGTTCGACGAGGTACCCGCGGACCTTCACGGTGCTGTCCGCCCGTCCCGAGAACACCAGGTTGCCCTGCTCGTCCCACCGTCCCACATCGCCGCCGGTGAACGTCGTCGTGCCGTCACCGTTGGCGACGAAGGTGGCCGCCGACGCTGAGCAGTCCAGATAGCCGGGGCCGAGGTACTCCGACGTGATCGACACGATCCCATCGTCGTCGATCTGGATCCTCTTATGCGGCGAGGCAATTCCGACCGGGATGATCCCGCGGGGGACCGGCGCTGTCGGCGGGATGTCGTGACTGGCGATGGCCAACGTTTCGGTCGAGCCGACCCAGTTCGTGATCACCGCGGCGGGCGCAAATTCGCGCGCGAGTTTGACATGGCGTGCTTGGAGGGGCTCCCCGGTGGTGACGATCCGCTCGACCTGCGGCAATATCGCACCCGCCGCGGCCCGGTGTAGAGCGTCGACAAATGACGGCGTGCAGGTGATCACCTGAGCCCGCGCAGCCCGGATCCGGTCGAATGCATGCCGTCCACTGTGCTCGCGCGGATCGACGGCGATCACCTCGGCCCCGCCCAACAGCGAGCCGATCAGGACGTTGAGCCCACCGGCGAAGCTGATCGGCATGCACAGCGCTACCCGCCGGCCGTCGGCGAGGCCGAAGCGGTCGTTCAAGAGTTGAGCGTCGGCCAGCCACAGTCCGTTGGTGTGCAGCACGGCTTTCGGTGTGCCGGTAGAGCCAGAGGTGAATTGGATGCTGGTGACGTCACGGATGTCGGTCTCGGTGCCCAGCGTGCCGGCGACGCACTGGATATCGGAGGGCATGTCGACCGGCACCACCATGAAGTCGTGCTCGGCGAGGATTCCCCTGATCGCTGTGACGCGGTTGTCGGGGGTCTCCGGGTCGAGCGCGACCACGGTCGTCCCGGCAGCGACGAGGCCGAGAATGGTGGACACCGTCTCGGGGGTGAGGGTGGCGGGCACGAGGGCGGCGCGCGCCGGCCCGCCACCGTGCAACGTGCACTGGCGCACCGCACATGCTGCACCGAACAAGTCCTGGTAGGTGACGCTCTGGGTGGATGTGCGCAGCGCAACCCGGCTCGGGTGCCGGCGTGAGGTGGACTCGAAGTGCGCTGCCACAGATCGATATTCGATGTCCCGCTGAGGCGGGACCGGCACCGGTGGTGTGTCTGACGGCCGCTGGGCAACCGGCCGCCGGTGGACCCGGCGGCGGAACGCGAGGATAGTGACGGCACCGGCAGCAGCGGTTGGCAGGCTGCTGAGTAGCAGTCGGGCACCGTTCGTCCTATTCGGCAACGTGGACTCGACGGTCGATGGGGTGGACGGAATTGAACCGAAGAGCCGGTTGCTGTGCGCGATCGGTCGGGATGTCGCGCGATCCGATGTGGAATCCCGGGGGAGACATCTCGGGCTCGAGGCGGCGGATGGGTCGGCGCGCCGCGGCACGCCGGTCGCGCGCGGCTGTCTCCAGGAGGTCGGCCGCCGCGGTGACACTGTCCTGTGGTGTGGTCATCTCCTCGGCGATCCTGGCTGCGCGTCGGCGATACCGGGGCGCCAACACCGTCTGCAGACCCGCGCGGATCGAGTCGGCCGTCGCGATCGAAAACCGTTCGGAGGTACCGACGCCGAGCTTGGTGACCTGCTTGGCCCACAGTGGCTGCTCCGCGCTGATCCACAGGATGAATGTCGGTGCGCCGGCGCGTAGTCCCGCCGCCGTGGTGCCCGCCCCACCGTGGTGTACCACGGCGCGGCACTTCGGGAACACCGCGGCATGATTGACGTTGCGCACGATGCGCACATGCTGAGACGAGGTGTCGGGAACGTCCCACACCCCAGAACAGATCAGTGCACGTTCACCCAGGTCGGCACACACCTCGGTGATCATCGCCACCGCCGCCCTCGGGCATCCGATCGGCATGCTGCCGAACCCGAAATAGATCGGTGGCGCGCCCTGGCCGATCCACGATTCGGTTTCCGCGTCGGTGTCGGTGTCGAGCTGGAGCGTGAGGGAACCGATCAACGGTCGGCGCCCGGCCCACTCCTGCGCCAGGCCCTCGAAGAACATCGGGTCGTAGGCCTGGATCTCGACCGCGCCCGACTCGACGATGCGTCGGATTGCCCGTTTGCGCGTTCGCGGCAATCCCAGTTCGTGCCGCTGGGCGGTCTCGGCTTGCTTCATCAGCCGCCAGTAGACCGACTCGGCCATCGGCCAGATCGCGCGGGCGAGCCATCCGGGTACTCGGGGGAACATCACGCTGTTGGCCCGGAACGGAAAGTAGTGCAAGGCCGCAAGCGGCGTGTCGAGGTATTCGGCGACGTTCGCGGCGACCTCTTGGTAGGTGGTACCGGTCAGGATCAGGTCGGCATCTCGGGCCAGGGCGACCAGGGCGGTGTTCATCTCGGCCCACCCCTGGCTTAGATAGTCCGCGAGTTCGCGCCACTCCCCGCGCGGGTTCCGTATCCCCCAGGACTTGCGGAAGATCGAGGCTTCCAGCTGCTGTTGAGAATCAACGCCGTAGGGGAGTGCCCGGGCGATACCGCACGCCTGGACGAAGCCGACCAGGTTCGGCGGGACGGCCATCGACACGTTGTGGCCGCGGCGGTCGAGTTCGAGTGCCACCGCCGCACATGGCTCGACGTCCCCACGGGTGCCGTGTACGGCTATCGCGAACTTCATCGCGCCAGTTGCCTCCATCCTGCGGTGCGAAATAGGCACCGAAAAGTAGCCGGGCCAAGCAGTTTTGGTCACCCGCTCGGCCGCTCCGCCGGCTGTGGAGCGATCGAGCAGGGCGGCTCACCGCCCTGGCCGGAGGGTCATCCGGCGCTCGGTTCTGGTCATTATGGCCGGGCGAGCGCCGCCGTGGTGGGCTACGTCCGGGCGATCCCCTAAATGGTGGCTGGTGCTATCGAAAACTCGCTTTGCACAACAGAATATCCGCTAGCCCGAGCCGCCGGACTGCGCCGCGGACCGGTATCCGCGCACGGCCAGCGGGCCGAAGACGGCCCCCAAACCGATCAGCCAGGCCAGTGCGGTGAGCAGCGTGCGGCCCGCTGGCTCGCCACGGATGAGCGCACGCATCGCGTCGATGACGGGGGTGAGCGGTTGGATTTGCGCGAAGGGCTGAATCCATTCCGGAAAGTGCTCCAGCGGCGCTACGCCGCCCGTGCAGAAGGCCATCCCGATAGCGGCGCCGCCCAGCAGCGTAAGCAGCGAGGCGCTGTGAGTGCGCACCGCGATGGCGATTACGATGGCGGTGAAGACAACGGTGACCAGCATCGGCATCAACAGAAGCGGGATCACGGCGGGCCAGGAGCCCTCGAACCGCAACCCGAGTGCCATCCCGACGAGCAGGATCAGGAAGCTGGCGACCAGCGTTTGCGCCACTTCGGCCATAACCGTGCCCACCAGGAAGCTTCCGCGGTGCACCGGCATGATCCAGAGCCGGCTCAGCAGGCCGCTGTCGCGTTCGCCCGGTATGTGGAAGCCCGCGTTGAGCGTTCCCATCATGGTGCCCGCCACCATGGACATCGGCACCAGCGTGGCAAGGTTGTCGGAACCGGTCACCAGCGTCATCGACCTGCTGACCACCAGGTGGTAGGTCAGTAGTAGCAGCGTGGGAACCAACACTGACTGCAGCGGGACCATGGGGTGTAGTCGCCAGTGCATCACCATTCGTTCGGTGAGAATCAGGGCGGGTGCGACCCGCCGCGGTGCGCCGGCATCCGTTCTCATAGCGGTCGCCTCTGCAGGTGCACCGCAATGGGCGCCAACACAAGGAGTAGACCCAGGCACCAGGCCGCGGTGATCGCTACCTGGGCGCCCGCGATATCGCCGACGGCCAGCCCGCGAATGGTCTCAGTCACTTGGGACACCGGTTGATGGCGCACAAAGGCTTGTACCCAGTTCGGGAACGCCTCGGCGGGAGCCAGTCCCGTCGACACCAGAATCAGGATCAGCTGCGGCATCAGCAGCAGCTGAGTGCCGCCGATTCGGCGAAGCCGGGTGCCGGTGGCGTCGGCACCCAAGGAGATCGCCAACGTCAGGCATAGCGGGATCGCCACGAATGCGACAGTGCAGCCGAACCCGCCGGTCAACCGGAAGCCCAGGAGTAGATAGCCGACGGCAAGGGCCGCGGCCAGCGACAGCACTCCGCGAAGAAGGCAGTAGGTGATTCGGGCGATCATCGGAGCGAGAAGCGAAATCGGGTGTGTCCGTAAGCGGAATGTGAGTCCCGAGGATTGTTCGCGCCCGGCTCGATCGGCGCTCGTCACCGCACCGAGCAACATTGCCTGAACGATGATGGCCGGCACCAGGTATTCGGCGTAGCTCATCGCGCCGGTGTCAATGACGTTCCGCAATGCGCCATTGAGCCCCAGCAGAGTGCCCACCGGCACCAGCACTCCCAGCGCCAGATCGAAATCGCGGACGGCGGTGTGCACCACCCGCTCCGTCAGCGCGGTTACCGCCGTCATGGTGTCAGCGCCGTGCTCAGGTGCAGGAACACCTCGTCGAGAGTCGGTTTGCGCAGACAGATGTCGACGAGGTCGACGCGCAGCCGGTCAGTGCGGCGCACCACCTCGGCGAGTGTGCCGACGCCATCGCGAGCGCGCACCGAGACGGTGTTGGTTTCGTCGTCGGCGTCGACATCGTCGATATCGGCCAGTGTTGCGACGACGCGGGGGATATCCGCGGGACGCACGAGAGTGAGCTGACAGTAGGTCGTGCCGGTCTGACGCTTGAGTTCATCAGCGGTGCCGTGGGCGACGACCTGGCCGGAGTTGAGGATGACGATCGAATCGCTCAGCAAGTCAGCCTCTTCGAGGTACTGGGTGGTGAGCAATACTGTGACCCCCTGGGTGGCCAGCGTGGACACCAGCTCCCAGACCTGGCGTCGGCTGCGGGGGTCCAAGCCGGTTGTCGGCTCGTCGAGGAAGAGCACGTCGGGAGTCACCACCAACGCCGCGGCGATGTCGAGCCGGCGTTGCATCCCACCGGAATAGGTCGAGACGGGCCGGTCGGCGGCGCGGTCCAGCTCGAACTGGCCGATCAGCTCGTCCGCTCGACGCCGTGCCTCACCGCGCCGCAGCCCGCGCAGCCGGCCGAACAGTGTCAAGTTCTGCCTGCCGGTGATCACGTTGTCGAGGCTCGTGTTTTGCCCGGTGACACCGATGCAGGACCGCACGTGGTCGGCCTGATCGACGACGTCGTATCCGGCGACCGTGGCCCGGCCCCCGCTGGGCGGTATCAGTGTCGAGAGAATCTGCACCGCCGTCGTCTTGCCCGCGCCGTTGTGCCCGAGCAGCGCCAGTACCGAACCGGTCGGCACCGTGAAGCTCACGTCGGTCAGCGCCGCGACCCCGTCGTAGGTCTTTGTCAGCCCATCAAGTTCGATCATCAGCGGATCACCTTCCATTCCCTACTGACCGATCGGCTGAAGAAGAACACCGCGACCGAGTTGCTGAACCACTGCCACAGCAGCTTTCGCCAGCCGATGGCCTTCGCTCGCCTGCCGGAGTGGTAGACGGTCAGATCCCGGGCGAAATGTGTTCGCCCAACGCGGGACAGCCGCCGGAACAGATCCATGTCCTCGGAGGCGACGAGCTTCTCGTTGAACCCCCCGATCATCTGGAACGCATCGGCGGCGACCATCTGGAACTTCCCGCTGGCGGCGCCGACCCGCAGGACATTGTTCTGTAGCAGGAACTGCAATCCGAGCATCGTGAACACGAATCGATCCGCCGCGGTGGCAGATTCGGGCGTCACCCGGTACTGCCCGGTCAGCGCCACCAGGCGACTGTCCGACTGGAACCGGGTGTGCGAACTGCGGAAGAATTCGTCGATGTCCGGGATCACGACGTCGGCGTCGACGAACACCAGAAAATCGCCCCGGGCCGCGGCCGCGCCCCGGTTTCTCACCTGGGCGATGGTTTGTTTCTCCGGTTGGGTGTAGCGGACGACCGTGTGGGCGTATCTCCGGCAGATCTCGACGGTCGCGTCGGTGCTGTTGTCGTCGGACACGATGATCTCGTGTTCGCCCGAGTACCCGGCCAGGCACTCGAGTGTCTGCTCGACGGTCTGCTGTTCGTTGAGGGTCGGAATGACGAACGAGATCACCTCAGCCCCTTACCACCGTCGACTCGCAAATGAGCGCAGCCTAACCTTTGTATTTCGAGAATGGTGACCTACGGTTCCCCGTATCAACCCCGTGACGAGGGGCTATGTAGTCCGGGCGGGGAGCCCCCGATTCGTTAGGCAGGTTAGGCTACCCTCATCTGATGACCGAGACCGCGGCACCGCGATCGCCGACCGACGCAACTGGGTGGGCAGCATTGCCAGCGGGGATGTCCGCGGGGGAGGTGGCCGCAGCGCTGGCCGCCGCGGTTCCGGAGCGCAGCGGCGACGACTACCTGGTTTATGAGCAGGACGGCTGCTGGACGCTGGCGATCGGTACCCGCGCGTCCATCGAGCTCGACCGGGACGAGTGCCGCATCAGCGATGGCGGCCCGGTGGTGCGCCGGCGCTGGAGCGGACGGCCTGCCACCGTACTGGCCGACGCCCTCGATACCGTGCTGGCCGAGGGCGAACCGGCATTCGGATGGATCGCCTTTGAATTGGGCGCACATCGGCTGGGATTGTTCGACCGGGTCCCACCCGGCACACCGCTGGCCCGAATCTTCATCCCGGTCAGCCGTGTCTTGGTCTCGGCCAGCGGAATCGACATCGTCAACGGCGACGAAGACCTCCGCGCGGCCGTGCGGAACCTGCGGCCCGGCGTGCTGAGTCGCCGGGTCCGAGGCGTCGACGTGTCGGCCGATCACAGCCGATACCGGGACCGAGTCGCCACGGCCGTCACCGAGATCCGGGATGGCCGCTACCAGAAGGTGATCCTTTCCCGTTCCGTCGACATCCCATTCGCCGTCGACTTCCCGGCGACCTACAGCCTGGGCCGCCGGCACAACACTCCCGCCCGTTCATTCCTGATGCGGCTCGGTGGCATCCGGGCGCTGGGATTCAGTCCCGAGCTGGTGACCGCGGTACACCGTGACGGCACAGTGACGACCGAACCACTGGCCGGTACAAGGGCTTTCGGTCGTGGTGCTATCAACGACCGAGCAGCCCGCGACGACCTGGAATCGGATGCCAAGGAGATCGTCGAGCACGCTCTGTCGGTCCGCACGGCGTTGCTGGAGATTGCGGAAGTCGCGGAGCCGGGCAGTGTCGCGGTGACCGACTTCATGACCGTGCGGGAGCGCGGCAGCGTCCAGCACCTGGGCTCGACCGTCGGGGCCAGACTGAGTCCGGCGCAGAACCGGATGGATGCACTGGAGGCGTTGTTTCCCGCGGTGACTGCCTCGGGCATCCCGAAAGCACCTGGCGTCGAGGCGATTCTGCGACTCGACGAAATGCCACGCGGCCTCTACTCGGGCGCGGTCGCGACGTTCACCCCCGACGGCGGTCTGGACGCCGCGCTCGCGCTGCGTGCGGTCTATGAAGCCGATTCCCGGACCTGGTTGCGCGCCGGGGCAGGCATAATCGCCGCGTCGTCATCGGACCGTGAGTTCGAGGAGACCTGCGAGAAGATGGGGTGTCTGGCACCCCACCTCGTCCCGCGTGGTGATTGATCGACTCATGGACACAGGTGTGCGACGAGCGTCCGCTTGTCCACCTTCCCCACCGCCGTCGTCGGCAGTGCGCGCATCGGCACGACCATGTCCGGACGGCTGTGCGCGGCAACACCGCGGGCGTCGAGATGGTCGTTGAGTTCGGACAGTGGCACCGAGCGGCCCCGGAAAACGATGGCGGCACAGATCTTCTCGCCAAGATACGGGTCGGGGAGACCGACCGTGGCCGCCGCGTATACCGCCGGATGGGTCAACAGATGGCTCTCCAGGTCGAGGGCGGACACGGTCTCGCCGGCCCGCAGGATGACGTCCTTGACACGGCCGGTGACCTCCAGATAGCCGTTCGCGAATCGACGCACCGTGTCGCCGCTGCGGTAGAAGCCGTCCTCGGTGAATGAGCGCTGATTCTCCGCCTCGGCGCGGAAGTAGCCGTTGATCGTGTAAGGCCCGCGCACCAGCAATTCACCGGGCTCGCCGTCGGGCGACGCAATTCCGTTGTCGTCGACGATGCGCAATTCGTCATGCTCGGCCAGCGGGCGACCCTGGGTATGCTCGACGACCTCGGCGGGATCACCGATTCTCGTGTAACACAACAGCCCTTCGGCCATCCCGAACACCTGCTGCAGTCCGGGGGTGAGCACCGATCGGATGTGCCGGGCATCGTCGGCGGTCAGTTTGGCGCCGCCGACTTGCAGCAGACGCAGTGTGGTCGGGCGCTGTTCTTCCCACTCGCACGCCTGCGCCCACAACCGTGCCAGCGCGGGCACCAGTGCGGTGGCCGTGACGCGGTGGCGGGCAATCGTGGCGAAGGCCGCTTCCGGGCTCGGGTCCGTCCCGAAGACCACGCTCGCGCCGACCGCCATCGCGCCGAGCAGTCCTGGACACGCGAGCGGGAAGTTGTGGCCGGCCGGCAATGCGACGAGATAGACGTCGGCGTTGGTCAGGCGGCACAACCGGGCGCTGGCGGTGGCGTTGTAGACATAGTCGTCGTGGGTACGGGGGATCAGTTTGGGTGCGCCCGTGGTGCCGCCGGACACCAGCAGCAATGCCGGCGCGCCGGTGTCGGGGTGCAGGGGCGGTGGTCGGCCGTCACCCGAGCAGAGCGTTGACCACGAAACGTGCGGGCCCGCGTCGCCGTCGATGATGATGTGCCGCAGGTGATCGCTGCGGTCGAGTAGCCGCTCGGCCATGGTGCGGTAGTCGAATCCGGCGCCGGTACCGACGATGATGCCGGTCGCCGAGCTGACGTCGAGGAAATGCGCGAGCTCCGCGTCGCGGTGACCGGGCAGGCACATCACCGGCAATGCACCCGCGCGCACGAGCCCGAACAAGGCGACCGCGAACTGGCAGCTGTTCGGTAGCTGTACCAGCACACACTGGTCATTCCCGATGCCCAACGCGGCGAGTCCGGCTGCCGCCGCATCGGCGCGCTGGTCCAGCTCAGCGTAGGTGAGGGTGGTTCGCTCGTCGACGACGGCGGCGTGATCGGGCCAGCGTGCCGCAGCCGACCGCAGGATCTCGTCGAGGGGCTTCCCGGACCAATAACCCGCCTTCCGGTAGGCCGCCGCGCGGTCTGTCGGAAAGGGTGTGAACCCGGTCATTGCGCTCCCTGAGGTAGGCGTGTCGGCCCAGTCAGAATAGGGTAGCCTTCCCAAAATTAGGTGAGGCTCGTCTGGTGCAGGGAGGTGGCAGTGACCGCGGCTGAGGCGGCCATGATCACCGACCGGATCGCTGAAGTGCTCGGTATCGACCCCGCCGATGTCGACCCGGATGGCGATCTCATCGCCCAGGGCCTGGACTCGATCCGGATGATGACGTTGGCCGGACGTTGGCGCCGTGCCGGATTCGACATCGACTTCGCCCGGCTTGCTGCCGCCCCGTCGGTGCGTGGCTGGGCCGACTTGTTGGCGCCGGCCAGTCGACCCGATCCGGTGCCGGTCCAGCCCGAGCCTGTCGAGGGCGAG
Source organism: Mycobacterium pinniadriaticum (assembly GCF_026242045.1). Taxonomy (GTDB): domain Bacteria; phylum Actinomycetota; class Actinomycetes; order Mycobacteriales; family Mycobacteriaceae; genus Mycobacterium; species Mycobacterium pinniadriaticum. Next base: position 51,984 of record NZ_JAPJDO010000019.1, on the reverse strand, counting down.
CCCTTCGGCATGGCGCCGATGCAACACGCGATGTGGGTCGGCCGGCATGCCGACCAGCAACTGGGTGGGGTCGCCGGTCACCTCTACGTCGAATTCGACGGCACCGCGGTGGATCCCGAGCGGATCCGCCGGGCGGCCGGTCACCTCGCGGCCCGCCATCCGATGCTGCGCGTGCAGTTCTTGCCGGACGGCACTCAGCGCGTCGGCAACTGTGCGGACCCGCTTCCGGTCACGGTCGTTGACCTTCGCGGCGCTGATGAGACCACGGTCGACGAACGGCTGACGAGCATTCGCGCGGCCAAGTCGCGCCAACAGCTGGACGGTCAGGTGCTCGAGTTGACGCTGACCCAACTACCCGGGGGGCGCACCCGCCTGCACGTCGACCTCGACATGCAGGCCGCCGATGCGATGAGCTACCGGGCCCTGATGGCCGATCTGGCCGCGCTGTACCGCGGTGATCCACTCGCCGAAATCGGATACACCTATCAGCAATATCGCCAACAACTTCCGCCGCCCGAACGATTCGACGCGGACCGGCGATGGTGGGCCGACCGGGTTCCCGGATTGCCCGCTGCCCCCGCGCTGCCGCTACGGCCGCTCGCCCAGCAGACCGACCCGCACCGACCCGGCCGCCGGTGGCACTGGCTGGATCCGGCCACCCGCGACGGCCTTTTCGATCGCGCCCGGCAGCGGGGAGTTACCCCGGCGATGACGCTGGCGGCCTCCTTCGCCGACACGGTCGCCGGCTGGTCGGCAGATCCCCACTTCCTGCTCAACGTCCCGCTGTTCGGCCGTGAACCGCTGCACCCCGACATCGACAAGATCGTCGGCGACTTCACCTCGTCGCTTCTGCTCGACATCGATCTCACTGCCGCCGACACCCCGACGCAGCGTGCACGCATGGTGCAGGACATCATGCACGAGACGGCGGTACACGCCGCGTATCCGGGCCTGTCGGTGCTCCGAGACCTCAGCCGCCATCGCGGGACGCAAGTACTCGCACCCGTTGTCTTCACCAGCGCACTCGGCCTCGGCGAACTGTTCAGCTCAGATGTGACAACACAATTCGGCACGCCGCAATGGATGATCTCGCAAGGCCCTCAGGTTCTGCTCGACGCCCAAGTGACCGAATTCGACGGAGGCATCCTGCTGAATTGGGATGTCCGGGAAGACGCCTTCTACCCGGGTGTGATCGATGCGATGTTCGCCCGCCACATCGAGGAAGTGCGGGGCCTGGCTCACGACGACGACGCCTGGGACGCCCCGCGCAAACCGCTGTTGCCGGTACATCAACGTGCTGCGCGGGAGGCGGTGACGACGACCACGATCCCGAGCGGGCGCATGTTGCACGACGGCTTCTTCGCCACCGCGGCCCGACAACCCGACGCCCCAGCAATTTTCAGCAACAGGGGCGACGTGACCTACCGGGAGCTGCACCGGCAGGCACTCACGATCGCTGCCGCGCTACGTGCCGCCGGGCTCGGTGATGGAGGCACTGTCGCAGTGCTCGGCCCCAAGACAGCCGAACAAGTACCGGCCCTGTTGGGCATTCACGCGGCCGGCGGGGTCTATCTACCGATCGGTGCTGACCAGCCCCTTGAGCGGGCGCAGCGGATTCTCGCGGACGGGGCGGTGGATATCGCGCTGGTGTGCGGCGCCGAGCTACCCGACGTGCCGGTGCCGGCGATGACGATAACCGGCGTGATCGCCCGCGGCGGAGAAGCCGAATTCGAGCCCTTCACCGGCGATCCGGACCGGCTGGCGTATGTGCTGTTCACCTCCGGCTCGACCGGCGATCCCAAGGGCGTCGAGGTCACCCACGATGCCGCGATGAACACCGTCGAGTTCATCACCGCGCACTTCGGGCTGGGACCCGACGACCGCTGCCTGGCGCTGTCCACGCTCGAATGCGACATCTCGGTGCTGGACATCTTCGCCACCTTGGGCACCGGCGGCGCGATCGTCGTCGTCGACGAACCGCATCGCCGGGACCCGGACCATTGGGTGCGGCTCATCGATACCCACCGGGTCAGCGTGCTGCACTTCCTGCCCGGTTGGCTGGAGATGCTGCTCGAGGTCGCCGGCCCCCTCCCGACGATACGCGTGGTCCCGACCGGCGGGGACTGGGTCACCCCCGCAATGGCCGGGAAATTGCGTGAGCGTGCTCCGCTGGTGCGTTTCGCCGGCCTCGGTGGCGCCACCGAGACGGCGATTCACAACACGGTCTGCGAAGTGGCAGATATCCCGGCCGGCTGGACCGCGATACCGTTCGGAAAACCGTTGCCGAACAACCGCTGCCGAGTCGTGACCGCCGGCGGTGCGGACTGCCCGGACTGGGTGGTCGGTGAGCTCTGGGTCGGGGGTCGTGGTATCGCCCGCGGTTATCGGGGCAGAGGAGACCTGACTGCCGAGCGGTTCGTCGAGCACGACGGCACCACCTGGTACCGCACCGGTGATCTGGCCCGCTTCTGGCCGGACGGGACGTGCGAATTCGTCGGCCGGGCCGACAACCGCGTCAAGATCAGCGGCTACCGGGTCGAACTCGGTGAGGTCGAGGCGGCGCTGCTGCGGGTCCCCGGTGTGCACGGTGCCGTCGCGGCGACCATCCCCGGCCGCACCGGCTCGCCGGACTGGTTGGTTGCCGCCGTTGCGCTGGCAGCTGAATCACTGCCGGTCGCGGAGTTGCGCAGCCAGTTGGACAAAGAGCTTCCACCGCATATGGTTCCGCGGCAGATTGACGTGTTCGACCGCATTCCCTATACGGTCGGCGGGAAGGTGGACCGGCAGGCCGTCAGGCGACGGCTCGCCGAGCGTGCCGAATCCGCAGTCGGAGGCCGGTCTCCGCACGGCCCGCTGCAGACGGCACTGGCTTCGATCGTCGCCGGCGTCCTCGGCGTGATGAGGCTGGGGGCCGACGACGACTTCTTCGGTGTGGGTGGGGATTCCGTCCTCGCCACGACCGTGGTCGCCCGCATCCGGCAGTGGCTGGATGTCTCGGCCGTGAGCGTTGCCGACATCTTCGCCACGCGCACGGTCGAAGGACTGGCGAACCGTCTGAGCCAGCTCGAACCCGGCGGACGGCTCGATGAGATTGCCGAACTGTATCTCGAAATCACCGACATGGATGCCGCCGAGGTTGCCTTGGCGCTCACCAGGAGATCCCATGACTGAAACCCTGGCCGCCGACCGACAGCGTCTGGAGCTGTTGCGCCACAAGCTCGCCCAACGCGGACTGCTATCGGAACCGACGACTCAGGCCGATCACCCGGTGATGTCCGATGGTCAGCGCCGCATGTGGTTCGTCCAGTCCATCGACACCACCGGTGCGCTGTTGAACGTCTGCGTGTCGTATCGGCTGACCGGTCAACTCGACGCGGCCCGGCTGAGCGCCGCGGTAGACGCTGTCGCGGCGCGTCACCCGGTCCTGCGCACCACGTACCGCACCGGCCCTGACGGCGAACCGGGCATGACCGTGCACGACGACCTCAAGCCCGGTTGGGAGCAGCACGACCTTTCGGAGCTCAGCCCGCAGGCGCGGGGGCTGCGGCTGGAGGTCCTTGCTCAGCGGACCTTCACCACGCCGTTCGATCTGGGCACCGAGGCACCGCTGCGGATCACGCTGGCCCAGGTCGGCCCCGGCGAACACGTCCTGTTGCTGGCGGCCCACCACATCGCCTGGGACGACGCTTCGTGGCGGGTGTTTTTCGCCGACCTCACCGGTGCCTATCAGGGCGACACCCTTGAGCCCCTGACTGCGGCCCCGCCGCCACCGTCGGGCACCGACGAGGCCGACGTGGAGTACTGGCGCGCACTGTTGGTCGACCCGCCCGAGCCGCTGGAATTGCCCGGGCCCAGTGGATCGGGGGTGCCGTCGGAGTGGCGGGCTGACCGCTGCACGACCCGATTGGACGCTGACACCGTCGACGCGGTGACGAAACTGGCCCACGAGTCTGGGGCGACCCCATACATGGTGCTGCTGGCCGCGTTCTCGGCGTTGCTGCACCGCTATACCCACACCGACGACTTCCTGGTCGCCGCACCGGTTCTCAATCGCAGCACCGATGACTCCATCGGCTACTACGGCAATACCGTCGCGCTGCGGATGCGGCCCGACCGCTGGGGCACCTTCCGTGATCTGGTCGGCACCGCGCGCGACACCGCGGTGGGGGCATTCGCCCATCAGCGGGTCAACCTCGACCGGCTGGTGCGAGAACTCAACCCCGATCGCCGCTACGGCGTCGAACGGATGGCTCGGGTGGGTTTCGGCATGCGCGAGTCCGAGGGTGAGGGTTTCAGCCCGACCGGTGTGCATTGCCGGCGAGCCGAGTACCGTGGCCAGTTCGCCCAGCTGCCCTTGGGTTTCATGGTCGAGTTCACCGGCGGCGAGGTCGAGGTGGAGGTCGAGTACCTGACCGAGGTGATCGGCCCTCGCCTGGCGCGGCAGCTGCTCGACAGTTTCACCGTGTTGGTGCGCGACGCTCTGGCCGACCCCGATTGTGCGCTCGCCTATCTGTGCCTATTGGACGAGGCGGACACCGCCTGGCTCGAGCGGGTGTCCCGCGGCGAAGAGTTCCACTGCCCGGCAATGACACTCGGCGACCTGATCGCCGAGCGCGCGGCGCGACAACCCGGTGCGATCGCCGTCGTCTCCGAGGGCCACCGCTACAGCTACCGCGAGATCAACGAAGCCGCCAACCAGCGCGCCCGCTGGCTCATCGCGCACGGTATCGGTGCCGAGGACCGGGTCGCGGTGCTGCTCGACAAGTCACCCGAACTCGTGGTCACCGCGCTCGGCATTGCCAAGGCCGGCGCCGTCTACCTGCCGGTCGATCCGGAATACCCCGCGGACCGCATCGCGCATATCCTCGCCGACGCCGATCCAAAGTTGACTGTGCGCAAGCCGATTACCGGCACCGAGGATCTACCGTCGAGCAATCTGGTCCCGTCGGATTTGGTGCGACCGTTCGGCCCGGACAACACCGCCTACCTGATCTACACGTCGGGCTCGACCGGTCTGCCCAAGGGTGTGCCGGTGCCGCACCGGCCCGTCGCCGACTATTTCCGGTGGTTCGCTCAGGAGTATCAGATCAGCACGGATGACCGCCTGCTGCAGGTGGCCTCGCCGAGCTTCGACGTATCGATCGGCGAGATCTTCGGGGTACTGGCTCAGGGGGCCCGCCTGGTGATACCGCGCAGCGACGGCCTGCGCGATATCGGCTACCTCACCGATCTGCTTCAGCGTGAAGCCGTTACCTCGATGCACTTCGTGCCGTCGCTGCTCGGCCTGTTCCTGTCGCTGCCCGGAGTCGAGCAGTGGCGGACTCTGCGCCGGGTGCCGATCGGTGGTGAAGCCCTGCCCGGCGAATTGGCCGACAAGTTCCATGCCACTTTCGACGCGCTGCTGCACAATTTCTACGGTCCCACCGAGACGGTCATCAATGCCACCCGCTACAAGGTCGAGGGCAGGCAGGGCGCTGGCATTGTGCCGATCGGGACGCCGAAGATCAACACCACGATCCGGCTGCTGGACGATGCGCTGCAGCCCGTTCCGGTCGATGTGATCGGTGAAATCTACATCGGTGGCACACACCTGGCGCACGGCTACCACAGCCGTCCGGTGCTGACGGCCGAACGGTTTGTCGCCGATCCCTTCAGTCCGGGCGGACGGCTGTACCGGACGGGCGACCTGGCCCGGCGGAACCACGACGGTGATCTCGAGTTCGTCGGCCGCGCCGATGAACAGGTGAAGATCCGCGGCTTCCGCATCGAGCTCGGCGAGGTGGCCGCCGCGATCACCGTCGATCCGAGTGTCGGCAATGCGGTCGTGATCGCGGCCGAGCGGCCGGAGATCGGGAAGAGCCTGATCGCCTACGTGGCGCCGGCCGCAGGTGAGAGCGCTGACATCGATCGGATCAAGACCCGGGTCGCCGCTGCGCTGCCCGACTATATGATCCCGGCGGCATACGTCGTCGTCGACGAGATTCCGGTCACCGCCAACGGGAAGCTGGATCGAGCGGCGCTGCCCGAGCCGGAGATCGGCCCCGTCGTCGAATATCGCGCACCGGTCACCGAGACCGAACGCGCCGTTGCCGCGCTGTTCGCCGAGCTACTCGGTTCCGGTAAGGTCGGCTGCGACGATTCCTTCTTCAGCCTCGGCGGACACTCGCTGCTGGCCACCAAGCTGGTCGCCGCGGTCCGCGAGGCCTGCGGGGTAGAGGTCAGTGTGCGTGACGTTTTCGAACGCGGCACACCCGGCGAGATCGCCGCCCTGATCGACGATCTGCGCAGCGGGCAACCGACTTCGAGCCGGCCTCGGCTTGTCGCCCGCAGCACCGATGCCGAGCATTCCCCGCTGTCGGCAGCACAGCTGCGAGGCTGGTTCCAGTATCGCGTGGACGGCCCCAGCCCGGTGAACAACATCCCGTTCGCCGCCAGGTTGACCGGTCCGTGCGACGTCGACGTGCTGGGCGCCGCGGTCGGCGACGCGGTCGCCCGGCACGAGATCCTGCGCACCCGCTACCGCGAGATCGACGGGGTGCCGCACCAGGTCGTCGAGACCGCCGACACGGTCGAGGTCCGGCGGCTCTCTGGTCCCGACGATGCTTGGCTGACAACGCAACTGGACATCGAGCGGGCGCACCGCTTCGAACTCGAGTCGGAGCTGCCGATCCGTATCGCGGTGTTGAGCACACCCGGAGGATGCGCGCTGTCGATGGTTGTGCATCACATCGCTGCCGACCACTGGTCGGCAGGTGTGCTGTTCACCGATGTGCTCACCGCGTACCGGGAACGGCGTAAGGGGAGTGTGCCGTCCCGCCCGCCGCTGCCGATCCAGTACCGCGATTACGCGGCCTGGCAGGTCGAGTTGTTGTCCGACACCGAGCTGATGGACGCGCAACGACGGTATTGGGCGCGTCAGCTTGACGGGCTACCGGAGGACACCGGGTTGCGGCCGGATCTGCCGCGGCCGCCGATCGCGGGCGGGGCCGGCGCGGCCGTCCCGTTGCGATTCGATGCCGATGTGCGGGAGCGCCTCACCGCGCTCAGCCGTGAGCTGGGCATCACCGAGTTCATGCTGCTGCAGACGGCCGTCGCTGTCGTCCTGAGCAAAGCTGGTGGCGGCTATGACATCCCGCTCGGTACCCCGGTGGCCGGCCGTACCGACACCGAACTGGACCGGCTGGTCGGGTTTTTCGTCAACATCCTGGTGTTGCGCAACGATCTGTCGGGCAATCCGACACTGCGCGAAGCTTTGCTGCGTGCCAGACAGATGGCGCTGGCGGCCTACGCCAATCAGGACCTTCCGTTCGACCGGGTGGTCGACGCGGTCAACCCGGTGCGATCGTTGTCCCGCAATCCACTGTTCGGAGTCGTCGTGCACGTCCGTGATGAGCTGCCCGAGAACCAGCTGATCGAGTCCGGACCCGACGGCGAGACCAGGTTCACCGCGCTGGAACCGACATTCGACGTCGCGCACGCCGACCTGAGCGTGAATATCTTCGTCGGCGACGACGGCTACCGCGGCCATGTCATCTACCGCACCGAGCTGTACCACCCATCGACGATGCAGCGCTTCGCCGGTTGGTTGAACCGGGTCATCGAAGCCTTCGCGACCGACCCCGACACCGCATTGCGGGACGTCAATCTGCTCGGCGATGCCGAACACCGCCAGGTGCTGGCACAGAGTCGAGGCCTCCCGTCGCCCACCGACCGACCCAGGACGGTGCCGGAAATGCTGGAGGGCAGCCGAGCCTGGGGCACCGGCCGGATCGCGCTGCGCTGCGGTGACGAGAGTCTCGATTACCCTGCGCTGCATCATCGCTCGGATCGTTTCGCGCACCTGCTCGCGTGCCACGGTGTCGGCCCGGGCGCCCTGGTCGGGATGTCGATGCGCCGCGGCATCGACCTCGTCGTCGCGCTGGTGGGGATCATGAAAGCCGGTGCCGGGTTCTTCCCGCTGGACCCGGCCTATCCGCCGGTGCGCAAGCAGTTCATGCTCGACGATGTCGCGCCGCAGGTCGTGGTCGTCACCGCCGAGGCCGGCGCGGCGATGCCCGCCACCGAGGGTGTCACGCTGATCTCGATGGACGATCCGGCGATCCGCGCCGAACTGGACGCTCCCGATGCGGTTGCACCACTGGCCTATCCGCGTCCGGACGACCCGATGTATCTGATGTTCACCTCGGGCTCCACGGGTAAGCCGAAGGGCGTGGTCGGCACCCACCGCGCCATGAGCACCAGGTTGGCGTGGCAACTGAAGCACTACCCGGTGCCCGGCGACGACATCCGGCTGGCGCAGGCGCCGATCTCGTTCCTGGAGGGGTGTATCGAGACGCTGGCCGGGCTGGTGGCCGGTTCGACGCTGATCGTCGCCGACGACGCCGAGCACCGCGACGCCGAGGCGCTGGCCGGACTGATCGAGCGGTACTCGGTGGCCCAGGTCACCGGCGTAGCCAGTCTGGTGTCCGCGCTCGTCGACAGCGCACCGGATGCGATCCGCGCGCTGCGCCGGTTGGTGACCTGTGGCGAACCGGTCAATGTCGCACTGCTGCAGCGGCTGGTCGGCTGCGTCGGCGACAGTACGTCCACGCAACTGCTGAACGCGATCGGTGCCACCGAAACCTCAGGCGCGCTGATCCGTGGTCCGCTGGACCTGCCCATCCCGAAGATCGGCAAACCGATGGAGGGGTCTGAGGTCTACCTGCTCGATGATGCGCTACAGCCGGTGCCGGTCGGTGTCGTCGGCGAGCTGTACTACGCGGGGGAGCAGATCGCGCGCGGGTACTGGAAGCAACCCGGGTTGACGGCAACCCGGTTCATCCCGAATCCCTATGCCGCCGAGCCGGGCTCGCGTTTCTACCGCAGCGGCGATCGGGGCCGGTGGACCGAGGACGGCCGACTCGAATTCGTCGGCCGCACCGATCACCAGGTGAAGGTGCGCGGATTCCGGGTCGAGCTCGCCGAAGTCGAAGCGGCGCTGCGGTCCGCGGACGGTGTCGCCGCCGCGGCCGCGCGTACCTGGGACGGACCGGGTGGCGCCAGCCTGGCCGGCTACGTGGTGCCCCACGAGCCGGTGTCCGACCCGGCGGCGTTCGTCGCGGCGGTACGCGCATGTGTGGCCGCGGCACTGCCCGGTTACATGACGCCGTCGACGATCTCGGTGCTCGACGTGATGCCGTCAACCGAGTCCGGAAAGTTGAACCGGCCCGGCCTGCCCCGGCCCGAGGTGCACACCACCGGGACGAGTGAGCCGGCCAGGACCGACACCGAGCGGGCCGTCGCGGCAATGATGGGTCGACTGCTCGATGTGGCCGGGATCGGCCGGGACGACGACTTTTTCGCGCTCGGTGGCGACAGCATCCGGTCGGTGCAGTTGGCGGCTCGGATGCGGGCCGTCGGTCTGCAGGTCGACCCTCGGATGATCTTCGAGTACTCGACCGTCGAGGCGCTGGCCGGCGCCATCGACGACAAGCCGGACGCGGGCCGGGCAGAGGTCCGCACCGACACGCGGCGCGCGGCAATGACTGTGTCGGGACTGTCGGCGGCCGATCTGGATGCGCTGAAATCGTCGTGGTCGAAGGCCCACCCCTCGTGACGGTTGCCGACATCGACGACGTTCTGGCGTTGTCGCCGCTTCAGCTGGGTCTGTACTCGCATGCCACCCTGATCGGACCCGACGGCGAGGACCCGTACGTCATCGCGATGACCGCGGATGTGACCGGGCCGCTCGACGTCACCCTGCTGCGGGACTGCGCCTCGGCGATGCTGGTCCGCCATCCCAATCTGCGTGCCAGCTTCTGGCATCAGGACCTGCCCCGGCCGGTGCAGATCGTTCCGTCGTCGGTGGAACTGCCGTGGCAGCAGGTGCGCGCCGATGACGATCAAGCGGCCGCGCTCGAAAAGCAAGAACGAGGTAGACCGTTCACGTTGGATGCGGGACCGCTGATCCGCTTCCTGCTCATCGAGTTACCGGAGGCGCGCTGGCGCCTGGTGGTCACCGCACACCACATCGTGATCGACGGCTGGTCACTGCCGGTGTTCATCGGCGAAATGCTCACGCTGTATCGCAGCGGCGGCAATCCGGACACGCTGCCCCCGCCGCGGCTGTATCGCGACTACATCGGCTGGCTCGCTGATCGCGATCTCCGAGTGGGCGAACGGATCTGGCGTCGGCATCTGGCGGGGATGCCGGGGCCGACCCTGCTGTCACCGGCCCTCGGCGGCGACGGCACCGGACTGCCCAAGCGTACCGAGCTGACGTTGCCGGCCGCCGACGCCGAGCGGCTCGCCGCAGCGGCGGGTGGCCGCGGTGTCACCCTCAACACCCTGCTGCAGATGGCCTGGGCGCTCATCCTGTCCCGGCTGACCGATCGCGACGACGTGGTGTTCGGCGTCACCGTATCCGGGCGTCCGCCGGAGCTGACCGGCGTGGAGACCATGGTCGGGCTGTTCATCAACACGATCCCGCTTCGGGTGCGTCTGAACCCGAACACGACGGTGGGAGGGCAGTGCTCGGCCCTCCAGCGGGATGCCGCGGAGCTGCGCGACCACAGCCACCTGACGCATTCCCAGTTGCGGAGCTTCGCCGGGGTGGGTGAGATGTTCGACACCCTGCTGGTGTACGAGAGTTTCCCCTCCGGCGGCATGGTCGGCGGCCAAGAGTTCATGGCAGGACGGGTGAGTTTCCGGCCGGCCGCGATGGAAAGCCTCACGCACTTCCCGGTGACCATCGCTGCCTATCGCGCTGACGCCGAACTGACGCTCCTGGTAGAGGTCACCGACAACGCACTCGGCGTGTCGACGGCCGAGACCCTCGGCAGACGAGTCCTGCAGACCATGAGCCGGCTGATCGACATGTGGGACCGGCCGCTGGGTGCTGTCGTCATCCTGCTCGACGGTGAAGTGCGACCCATCGCATCGATGCACCCCGGCACCGCATCCCAGCCGGGGGTCCCCGAGAGATTTGCCGACACTGCTGTGGCGCACAGTGATTCGACTGCACTGCGCTGGGATGGCGGCCAGCTGACCTATCGGGAGTTGCACGAAAGGTCGGATCGCCTCGCCGGGCTGCTGGCCGAATCCCGGGCGCATTGCGAAACCGCGGTGGCGATCCGGCTACCCCGGGGTGCTGACTACGTGGTCGCGATGCTCGGTGTGCTCAAGGCCGGCGGGATGTACGTTCCCCTCGAGCCGGGCATGCCGGCCGGACGGGTGGATTCGATTCTCGCCCAAACCGGCGCCGCCCTTGTCATCGACGAAGACACCATGGCAGCCGCCCGCACCGCGCCGAGAATCATGTCACCCACCGTGCCCGGCCAAGCCGCCTATGTGGTGTTCACTTCGGGTACCACCGGAGAACCCAAGGGTGTCATCGGGACCCATCAGGCGCTGCTCGCCTACGTCGACGACCACGCCGAGCGGATGCTGCGCCCGGCCGCCGACCGCCTGGGCCGGCCGTTGCGCATCGGCCACGCGTGGTCGTTCGCGTTCGATGCCGCGTGGCAGCCGCTGGCCGGGCTGCTGTACGGCCACACCGTGCACCTCATCGACGAAACGGACCGCCGCGACCCCGAGGCACTCGTCGACATCATCGACCGGCACGGCATCGACCTGCTCGATGTGACCCCATCACTGTTCACCAACCTGCGACGCGCGGGGCTGCTGGATCGCGGCACGCTGCAGGTGCTCGCCCTGGGTGGGGAAGCGGTGGGATCGGTCGACTGGACCGATATCCGCAAGGCCTGTACGCACACCCTGCTGGCCGCGCACAACTGTTATGGCCCAACGGAGACAACGGTCGAGGCTGTCGTCGCCGCCATCGCCGACCACGACGCACCGGTGATCGGTTATCCGACCCGATCAACCACCGCCGTGGTGCTCGACTCCTGGCTGCACCCCGTGCCCGACGGCGTGGTGGGCGAACTGTATCTGGCCGGTGAGCAGGTGACCCGCGGGTATCTCGGCCGTCCTGCCGAGACCGCGACGCGGTTCGTCGCAGCGCCCGGTGGCGCCCGGATGTACCGCACCGGCGACCTGGTCCGCCGGGATCGCGATGGCGCCTTGGCTTTCATCGGACGGGCCGACGCCCAGATCCAGGTCCGGGGTCACCGGGTCGAGCCGGGCGAGATCGAGGCGGTGCTGGCCGAAGTGCCTGGCGTGCGGCACGCCCACGTCGCCGTACACCGACAAGCCACCGATCTCAGGCTGATCGCGTACGTCGTGGGTGAGGTGGCCGCCACCGATCTGCGATCGCTGTTGCGAAACCGGCTGCCGCGCTACATGATGCCCCACCGGCTGGTGGTGGTCGAGGCCATACCGCTGACCGCCAACGGGAAGGTCGACGAGGCGGCGCTGGCGGCGGCGGCCACCCCCGACGAGACTCCGGAGCTTCCCGTTACGGCGACGGAAGTCGCACTCGGACAAGCGGTCGGCGAACTATTGGGCATCGCCGAGGTGGATGTCGACGCCGACCTGTTGGAGCTGGGGCTCGACAGCATCGTCGCCCTGTCGCTGGTGCAAGCCGCGCGCCGGTCCGGGCTGCCGCTACGGGCGCGGCTGGTCCTCGAATGCGGTACCCTTCGCGAGCTGGCGGCTGCGGTGGATCGGGACAGCGCCGGCGAACTGGCTGCCGTACCCGAACCGCAGGGGCCGATTCCGGCCCTGCCGGCTGTGCACTGGCTCTACGAACACGGCGATCCCCGCCGGCTGGCGCAGATCGAGGCGATCACTCTGCCAGCCGACGCGACCGCCGAGCGGCTGCGCCGGCTGCTGGACGGTATCGCCGCCGGGCACGAAATGTTCCGCAGCCGACTTGATCTGGCGACGATGACGTTCCTGCCGGCCGATTCCCAGACCATTCCGCTGACCGCGGTGGAGGTCACCGGTGAGCTCGGCGACGCCGTCACCGAGCTCACCGGCGCCGTGATCGACCGGTTGGATCCTGAGCGCGGACACTTGACCGAAGCGCTCTGGCTGCACCGGCCCGACGAGGCCGGTGTCCTGGTCCTGGCCGCCCATGTGCTGGCGATGGACCCCGCGTCCTGGCGCATCGTGCTGGGCGAGTTGATGGCCAATTGGTCGGTCGACGGTGCCGGCCTGGTGAGCGGAGAGCGGGTCAGCTATCGCCGGTGGGCTCACTCGCGCACCGAGCGGGCGGCCGAGCTCGACACCGTCGAGTTCTGGCTAGCACAACTCGACGGCGACGATCCGGTACTGGGGGACAGGCGAATCCGGCCAGGAGCGGATCGCTTCGCCGATCTCGCGATCACCTTGTCGGTCACCGAGGCCGATATCACCGGTGCACTGCTGCGCGCACAGACGCCGATCCAGGATGTGCTGGCTGACGCCTGTGCCCGGCTGATCACGTGCTGGCGCGACCAGCGCGGCCAGTCCGGCCCGATTCCGCTGGTGGCATTGGAGACCCACGGACGCAATGGTGCCGACGACACCGTCGGCTTACTCAGTGCCATCTATCCGCTGCGCATCCGCCCCGGGGAGCCCCTGCCCGAGATAGCCGGGGAACCAACCGACTACGCCATGCTGCGCTATCTGCGGCCTGATACCGCCGAGCGGCTGCGGGGGTTCCGCGGACCCCAGGTGCTGCTGAACTATCTGGGACGGTTGGACCTCGATGCCGGCTCGCTGTTGGACCGGGGGCTGCTCGCCCATGTCCCGATCATGACCGAGCCGAATGTCGCGGTGCGCCACGAGCTGACCCTGGTCGCCGCCGTCGCGGGTGGGAAGCTGGTCACCCAATGGCGTACGGTGCCCGATATCTTCAGTGACACCGATGTGGCTGCGCTGCAGTCAATCTGGCAGGACGTCCTGCGCGAACTGGCGGAGGTGTCCCGATGAGGTTGGCGATCCTTGGTGCGGGCGCCAAAGCGGTGGCGGTGGCGGCCAAGGCTGCGATGCTGCGGGAAATGGGCGTGGCCACACCCGACATCGTGGCTGTCGAGCAGACGACGATCGCCGCGAACTGGCGGGCGGGCGGCGGCTGGACCGACGGCCAGCACCGGCTCGGTACCAGCCCGGAGAAGGACGTCGGTTTCCCATACCGGTCCACGATCCTGCCAGGCCGCAACGCCGAGCTCGACCAGCGGATGCTGCGGCTGAGCTGGCAGTCCTACCTGGTGGCGACCGGACGTTTCGCCGAGTGGGTCGACCGCGGCAAGCCGGCTCCCACCCATGACAGCTGGGCCGGTTACCTGCGCTGGGTCGCCGACGCCGTGGGGCTCGACGTCGTCGAGGGTGAGGCCGTTCGGCTCTCGCTCAACGGCCAGTCATGGCTGCTGCACACCCCCGATGACACCGTCGCCGCCGATGCGGTGATGATCACCGGCCCCGGACAGCCAGACCGATCGGTGTTGCCGGGCCATCCGCAGGTCCTCTCCATCGCCCAGTTCTGGCAGCTGGCGGCCGAGCACCACCGCATCGACGCCGGCCGGGTGGCCGTGATCGGCGGCGGCGAGACCGCGGCGTCGATGCTCAACGAGCTGTTCAAACACCGGGTCTCGACGATCACGGTGATCTCCCCTCAGGCGACTCTGTTCACTCGCGGTGAGAGCTTCTTCGAGAACAGGATGTTCAGCGACCCGACGGATTGGGCCGGGTTGACCCTTGCCGAACGACGCGACGTGATGGCCCGCACCGACCGTGGTGTGTTCTCGGCGCGCGTTCAGGACTCACTGTTGGCCGATGAGCGGATCCGGCACCTGCGAGGCCGCGTCGCCCACGGTGTTGCCGCCGGCGACCGGATTCGGATCACCTTGCACACCGACCGGCACGGTGAACGGCTTGAGACGGTGCACGGATTCGACCTCGTGATCGACGGTTCGGGAGCCGACTCCCTGTGGTTCCTGCCGCTCCTCGGCCAGGACGCGTTGGACCTCCTCGAGGTCAGGCTGAACGGCCCGCTCACCAGCGACCGGCTGCAACAGGCCGTCGGCGACGACCTCGCGCTGACCGGGGTCGAGCCGAAGTTGTTCCTGCCCAACCTGTCCGGTCTTAGCCAGGGCCCAGGCTTTCCGAACCTCAGCTGTCTGGGCCTGCTGTCCGACCGCGTCCTGCGCGGGGGCGGCAACACCCGTCCGGCGAATTCGACAACCAGGAGGAACGTTGAGTACCAATCCCTTTGACGCCGAAGACGGCCGGTTCTATGTCCTCGTCAACGACGAGGAGCAGCACAGCCTCTGGCCGGCCTTCGCCAAGATACCCGCCGGTTGGCAGGTGGCGTTGGCCGATGCCGCCCGCGATGAGTGCGTGCGGTTCGTCGAGCAGAACTGGGCTGACATGCGCCCGAAGAGCCTGCGCTGAGGCCTCGACAGGTACCTTGTGCAATGCTAGCTTTTTGAGGTTAGGCAAACCTAAGGAGATGGGTGGCATCGACCGCTGCCCTGCAACGATGCCCATGGATAACGGTGTGGTGACTTCTGGGCGCGCAGCGCGCCTCGACACGGACCTGGTGAGCAGGTTCGCGACCTGCTGCAAAGCACTGGGCCTGCCGGTCTACGACCGGCGCCGACCCGCTGACATGGCGGCCGCTCGGCGGGCGTTCACCGAGCTCACCCGGGTGGCGCACGACCAATGCGATGCCTGGACCGGGCTGGCCGCCACCGGCTGCACCAACGTGGATGTGCTCGCCGCGGTCGTCCGTACCGCCGACACCGTCGGTGTGCTGCAGCGACATATCGAACTTCCCGCCGGGGTGCTGGGGTTCGACTACGACACCGGGCTGTATCTGCAGTTCCGCGCCACCACACCAGACGACTTCCGGCTTGCCCTCGGCGCCGCACTTGCCGTCGACGGGCAGTTCCATGCGGCCGATGAGATCGTCGCCGAGATCCGCGTCCGCCGGCCGCAATGGCGTGAAGCGCGCTGGGTCGATGTGGCCCTGCGATATCGGGCCCAGCGTTGGGCCGACGTCGTCAAACTGCTGACTCCCGTTGTCAATGACACCGGCCTCGACCCGATCTACACCCACGCCGCCAAGATCGCCCTCGGTGTGGCCCTGGCCCGCCTGGGCATGTTCGCCCCCGCGCTGACCCACCTCGAGGATCCGGACGGCCCGGTGGCCGTAGCCGCCGTCGACGGTGCGCTGGCCAGGGCGCTGTCCCTGCGCGCCTATGGGGACGACGACACCGCCACCGACGTGCTGCAGGATCTGTACGCCGCCAACCCGGCCAACGAGCAGGTCGAGCAGGCACTATCGGATCCGACCTTCGGCATCGCCACCACCACGGCGGCTCGTATCGAGGCCAGAACCGATCCGTGGGATATCGAAACAGAGCCCACTGCAGACGATTTCGTCGACCCAGAGGCCCGCGACCGCAAGGCCGCGCTGCTCGAAGAAGCCGAACGTGAGCTCGGCGAGTTCATCGGCCTCGATGAGGTCAAAGACCAGGTGTCACGGTTGAGAAGCTCGGTGGCCATGGCACTGCGGCGTGCAGAGCGCGGGCTGGCCGTCGCCCAGCGCACCCACCACCTGGTATTCGCCGGTCCGCCGGGAACCGGTAAGACGACGATCGCGCGGGTGGTGGCCAAGATCTATTGCGGCCTCGGACTGCTCAAGCGGGAGAACGTTCGCGAGGTGCACCGGGCCGACATGATCGGTCAGCACATCGGTGAGACCGAGGCCAAGACGAACGCCATCATCGACAGCGCGCTCGACGGTGTGCTGTTCCTCGACGAGGCGTACGCCTTGGTCGCCACGGGCGCCAAGAACGACTTCGGCCTGGTCGCGATCGACACCCTGCTGGCCCGGATGGAGAACGACCGCGACCGGCTGGTGGTCATCATCGCCGGCTACCGCGCCGACCTCGACCGCTTCCTGGACACCAACGAGGGTCTGCGGTCGCGGTTCACCCGCAGCATCGTCTTCCCGTCCTATTCGGCCGGCGAGCTCGTCGACATCGCCGTGTCGATGGCGGCCAACCGCGATAGCGCGTTCGAACCCGCGGCGCTGCATAGCCTTGAAGAACTGTTCGGCCAGCTGGCCAATTCGACCACTCCCGACTCGGCCGGCGTCGCACGGCGCAGCCTCGATATCGCGGGTAATGGCCGGTTCGTCCGCAACGTCGTCGAGCGCTCCGAGGAAGAACGAGAATTCAGGTTGGATCACCTGGATCTGGCCGGGGCGGATTTCACCGACGAGCAGATGATGACCATCACAGCCGCCGATGTGCGTAACGCGGTGGTGCCGCTACTGCGCGGCCTGGGGCTGACGGTGCCGGCATGAGCGACGATCGCCGGTCCTTCTCGTCGCGTACACCCGCCAACGACTACCCCGACCGGGTCACCTACCGGCGTGGATTCATCACCCGCCATCAGGTGACCGGCTGGCGATTCGTGATGCGCCGCATTGCATCTGGGCTCGCGTTACACGACACCCGGATGCTGGTCGACCCGCTGCGCAGCCAGTCCCGGGCGGTGATGACGGGGATGCTGCTGGCGGTGACCGCGGTGATCGGATGCCTGGTGTTCTCGGTGCTGCGTCCCGGTGGTGTGCCGGGCAGCGACCCGGTGCTGGCCGACCGTTCCACCTCCGCGCTCTACGTCCGCCTCGACGACCGGTTGCATCCGGTTCTCAACCTCACCTCGGCGCGGCTGGCCGTCGGGCGGCCGGTCGACCCGACCACTGTCAGCAGCGAGCAGCTGGACAAGTTCGCCCGGGGCAGCATGATCGGCATCCCGGGAGCCCCGGAACGTATGGTGCAGGGCACCTCTCACGATGCCACGTGGACCGTCTGCGCCGGCGCCGGCGGGTCGGCCGACGCCGAAGGTGTGTCGGTCATCGCCGGCCCCGTGCAACGCGGCGGCGCATATGCCGATGAATTGCCCGCCGGCCGGGCGATCGTGGCCGGCGGCGCCGACGGGAGCTGGCTGCTGTGGGACGGCCGTCGTAGCGCCATCGACCTCGCCGACCGCGCTGTCACCGATGCACTGGGGCTGCCGGCCATGACACCTCCACCGCCGGCGATCGCGCCGGGCCTGTTCAACGCGGTGCCGGAAGGTCCGGCGCTGCGGGTACCGCAGGTCCCTGACGCCGGACAATCCGCGGGATATCCGCTTCCCGTCGCGGCTCCGATCGGGTCCGTTGTCATCGCCTATGGCAACGACGCCACCCCGATGAACTACGCGGTGCTGCCCGACGGCCTGCAACCGATCAGCCCCGTGCTGGCGGCGGTCCTGCGCAACGCCAATTCCTACGGGCTGGCGCAACCACCGATCCTCGGTGCCGACGACGTCGCCCGGCTGCCGGTGTCGTCGATGCTGGACGTGGCGGCATTGCCGGCCACGCCCGTGAAACTGGTCGCCGCCGCCGACGCGCCGGTGACCTGTGCGCAATGGACCAAAATCGACGGTGCCGCGACCAGCTCGCTGACCTTGTTGTCGGGCTCGATGCTGCCGCTGCCCGCAGGCATCCGGTCGGTCGACCTCGTCGGCGGTGCCGATCCGGGCACGGCGACCCGTGTCGCGCTGCCGCCGGGCCGCGGGTACTTCGTGCAAACCGTGGGTCAGCAACCAGCCTCGCCGCCCGCGGGATCACTGTTCTGGGTTTCCGACACGGGCGTCCGCTACGGGATCGGTGGCGATCACCAGACAGTCGAGAAGTCCGTTGCCGCACTGGGTCTGGCGCAGCCACCGCTGCCGATCCCGTGGTCGGCATTGACTTTGTTCGCGCCCGGCCCGGCCCTTTCCCAATCCGATGCGCTGGTCGCCTATGACTCGGTCCGACCCGTGAACGTGCAGGAGATCCGATGAGCCGGCTGATCTTCGAGGCGGGCCGGCGGATGCCGGGCCCGAAGACCCACAAGGGCGCGATCGTGATCGAGGCGCCACCGGAGCTGCCCCGGGTAGTGCCTCCGTCGCTGTTGCGCCGGGCGCTGCCGGTTCTGATCGTGCTCCTGATCGTCGGCATGATCGTCGCGATGGTCGCCACGGGAATGCGGCTGATCTCACCGCAGACCCTGTTCTTCCCGTTCGTGTTGCTGCTGGCCGCGACCGCCCTCTACCGGGGTACCGACAACAAGATGCGCACCGAGGAAGTCGATGCCGAGCGCGCCGACTACCTGCGCTATCTGTCGGTGGTCCGGGACAATGTGCGGACCGAGGCGAGTGCGCAGCGGGCGGCGCTGTTGTGGTCACACCCGGAACCCTCCGCATTGGCGGCGATTCCGGGAACCCGCCGTCAGTGGGAGCGTGACCCGCATGACAGTGACTTCCTGGTGTTGCGGGCCGGAGTGCATATCGTGCCGCTGGGCACGACAGTGCGGGTCAAGGACACCGTCGACGAGGTGGACTTGGAGCCGGTGTCGCACAGCGCGTTACGCGCACTTCTGGACACCCAGCGCGTCGTCCGCGACGCGCCGCGCGGAATCGACCTGAAGACGGTGTCGCGGATCACCGTGGTCGGCGATGCCACGGAGGCGAGGGCGGCGCTGCGCGCCTGGCTGAGTCAAGCCGTCACCTGGCACGACGCCGCCGCCCTCGGCATCGCCCTGGCCAGTCCGGATCTGGAGTCGCCCGATTGGGCATGGCTGAAATGGCTGCCGCACAGCGACATTCCCGGCCGACTCGACGGCTGCGGACCGGCCCGATACCTGGCGGCCAACACCGACGCCCTGATCGCCTCGATCGGACCGGCGCTGGCGCAGCGCCCACTGTTCGGTGTCGACTCCGACGAATCGTTGCGCCACCTGCTGATCGTCGTGGACGACCCCGACCACGCTCCCGAGGATTCGGTGCTGGCGACCGGTTGGTCCGGGGTCACCGTGATCTACACCGCCGGGCCGGAGTCCGGCCCACGAGCCGGTCAGTACCCCGACCCGGAGCGACCGGTCCTGCGGGTGGCCGGCGGCGCGATCCAGCGGTGGGAGACCGGCGGCTGGCAACCGTATGTCGACCGTGCTGATCAGATGTCGGCAGCCGACGCGGTACACCTGGCGCGCGGGTTGGCGCGCTGGGACTCCAACCCGACCCACGCCGGGCTGCGCTCGCCCGCGACCCGGGGGGCGAGCTTCGCCACTCTGATGGGCATAGCCGACGCATCGGCGCTCGACGTGGCTGACGTGTGGGCGCCGCGCCTGCGGGACGACGAGCTGCGGGTGCCGATCGGTGTCACCGCCACCGGGGTTCCGCTGTACTTCGACCTCAAGGACGAGGCGGAAGGCGGTATGGGGCCGCACGGCCTGATGATCGGCATGACCGGATCCGGCAAGTCCCAGACACTGATGTCGATCTTGTTGTCGCTGTTGACAACACACTCGGCCGACCGGCTGATCGTGATCTATGTCGACTTCAAGGGTGAGGCCGGGGCCGATATCTTCCGCAACTTCCCCCAGGTGGTTGCCGTGATATCGAACATGGCCGAGAAGAAGTCCCTGGCCGACCGGTTCGCCGATACTCTGCGCGGTGAGGTGGCCCGCCGCGAAACCCTGCTGCGGGATTTCGGACGGCAGGTACAGGGCAGCGCCTTCGGTTCGGTGGCCGAGTACGAAGCCGCGCGCCCGGCCGCCGAAGAAATGGGGGTCGAACTGCCGCCGCTGCCGACGCTGTTCGTGGTCGCCGACGAGTTCACCCTGATGCTGGCCGAACACCCGGAATACGCGGAACTGTTCGACTACGTCGCCCGTAAGGGTCGTTCGTTTCGGATCCACATCCTGTTCGCATCGCAGACTCTCGACATCGGCCGCATCCGCGATATCGACAAGAACACGTCGTACCGCATCGGCCTCAAGGTGGCCAGCCCCGCCGCATCTCGGCAGATCATCGGCGTCGAGGACGCTTACCACATCGAATCGGGCAAGGAACACAAGGGCGTTGGCTTCCTGGTGCCCGCACCGGGAGCGGCGCCGATCAAGTTCCGCAGCACCTATGTGGACGGAATCTACGATCCGCCTCGCGCCGTCACGTCCTACGTGGTGCCGGTGGAGCCGGAGCCGGTCCCCTTCACGGCCGGACCCGCCGCGCTCGACGAAGAAATCGTGGTGCCCTCCGACGAGGAGCTCGCCCCGGCCGGGCTGCCGCGCAAGCTGATCACCACCATCGGCGATCAACTCGCTCAGTACGGCCCGAAGGCGCCGGCGCTGTGGCTGCCCCCCCTTGACGAATCGGTGCCGTTGGAGGAGGTGCTGGCCGGCGCCGCGGTGACACCGCGCCAGTGGTGCTGGCCGCTCGGCGAGATCGACCGACCGTTCGAGATGCGCCGCGACCCATTGATCTTCGAGGCGGGATCGTCGGCGGGCAATATGGTCATTCACGGCGGGGCCAAGTCCGGAAAGTCGTCGGCGCTCCTGATATTCGTGCTGTCGGCCGCGTCGCTGCACTCGCCGCGTGACGTCACGTTCTACTGTCTGGACTACGGCGGCGGGCGGCTGCGCGGCCTGGAAGGGCTCGCCCATGTGGGCAGTGTCGCCTCACCCCTGGAACCCGAGCGGATCCGGCGGACGTTCGGCGAGCTGGAGCAATTGCTGCGGTCGCGACAGGGTAACGCCGGTCGTCACAGTGGCTATCAGGATGCGTACGGCGAAGTGTTCCTGGTGATCGACAACCTGTATGCCTTCGGTCGCGACAACACCGACCAGTTCAACACGCGCAACCCGCTGTTGGCCACGGTGACCGAATTGGCCAACACCGGTCTGGCGCACGGTATCCACGTCGTGGTCACCACGCCGAACTGGCTGGAGGTTCCGCTGGCGATGCGCGACGGGCTCGGGTTGCGGCTCGAGCTGCGGCTGCCCGACCCGCGCGACAGCAACGTGCGCGTCACCGACAGCCAGCGCAGGCCGGCGGAATCGGTGCCGCATGATCAGCCTGGCCGGGGGCTGACGATGGCCGGGGAGCATTTCCTGTTCGCCGAACCCGATGTGGCTCAGATTCCGACGATCAATGCGGCGCACCCGGGTGTGCAGGCACCGCCGGTGCGACTGCTGCCGGCCGACCTCGAGCCCGCGGTGGTGGCGCCGCTGTACCGCGGTGGCGAGCGGGTGGTGCTGGGGCAGCGCGAATTCGATCTCGGCGCGGTGGTGCACGACTTCGCCGAGCATCCGCTGTTGATGGTGTTCGGGGACGGCAAGTCCGGTAAGACCACCCTGCTGCGCCACCTGATCCGCACCCTCCGGGAGAACTCGACCGCCGCGGAGGTCGCGTTCACGGTGTTCGACCGGCGCCTGCACCTCGTCGAGGAGCCGCTGTTCGCCGACAACGAGTACAGCGCGAACATCGACCGGGTCACTCCCGCCGTCATGGGACTCGCGGCTTTGATCGAACAGCGCCGCCCCCCGGCTGGATTGCCTGCGGCGGAACTCGCGGCGTGGAACTACCGCGCCAACAGCGGGTCGGGGCACACGCATTACCTGATCGTCGACGATGTCGACCAGATCCCCGACGGCCCTGCCCTGAGCGGGCCGTACGCCGGTCACCGGCCGTGGACGCCCTTGCTCGGGCTGCTCTCGGCGGCAGGCGATCTCGGCTTGCGCGTCATCCTCACCGGACGGGCAGGCGGTTCGGCGCACGCGTTGATGACCAACCCGCTGTTGCGCCGGATGAGTGATCTGCAGTCGACGGTGGTGATGCTGTCGGGCAACCCCGCCGACGGCGCGAAGATCCGCGGGCACCGCTTCACCAGGCTGCCAGTCGGTCGCGGCGTGCTGCTCGGCGACAGCGATCTCGTCGACCACATCCAGCTCGTCAATCCATTCGCCCGTGCGCACAGCGCATCTCGGATTCGGTTCGGAGAGGACCACTCATCATGACGTTACGTGTCATCCCCGAGGGTCTGACCTCGGCCAGCGCCGCGGTGGAAGCCCTGACCGCGCGGCTGGCCGCCGCGCATGCGGCCGCCGCCCCGTTGATCACCGCGGTGGTGCCCCCGGCCGCCGATCCCGTCTCGCTGCAGACGGCCGCCGGGTTCAGCGCCCAAGGCCTCGAGCACGCCGCGACCGGCGCCCAGGGTGTCACCGAGCTGGGCCGATCGGGTGTCGCGGTCGGTGAATCGGGTTCCGGCTACGCCGCCACCGATACAGCCGCGGCAGGCTCCTACCTGATCGCGCGGGGAGGCTGATGACGGCGCCAGTTTGGCTTGCTTCACCACCGGAAGTGCACTCGGCGCTGTTGAGCGCGGGACCCGGCCCCGGTGAGCTGCTGGCCGCAGCATCGGCCTGGCAAGCACTGAGTGCCGAATATGCCTCCGTGGCAGCGGAACTCACCCAGATTGTGGCGGCGGTGCAGGCCGGCGCGTGGCAGGGCCCCAGTGCCGAGCGGTACGTGGCGGCCCACGTGCCCTACCTGGCGTGGTTGGAACAGGCCAGCGTGAACAGTGCCGGGGCGGCCGCCCAGCAACACACCGCCGCCGCGGCGTACAGCGCCGCGCTGGCCGCCATGCCGACGCTGCCCGAGCTGGCGGCCAACCACACCGTGCACGGCGTGCTGATGGCGACGAACTTTTTCGGCATCAATACGATCCCGATTGCGGTCAACGAGGCCGATTACGTTCGGATGTGGATCCAGGCGGCCACCACCATGGGCGTCTATCAGGCCATCGCAGGCACTGCACTGGCGGCCGCACCGCGGACCATGCCGGCCCCGACGATCACGCTGCCGGGGTCAGCGGCGGTATCGATGACGGCCACCGTAACGGCGGCGCCCCAGGCCAGCGAATCCGGCTCCTCACTGACCAATTCGAACATCATCGTTCAGCTGCTCGAGGCCTACATCAAGTCCCTTCCGGACGGCGATCTGATCTGGGACTTCCTCACCCATCCGGTGCAGAGCATCCAGCAGATGATCGTCGACTTCCTGACCAACCCGGCCCAGGCGTGGGCGACCTGGGGGCCGTTGCTGTCCGCGCTGCTGTACCAGGCGATCTTGCAGCCGGTGGGGTGGACCACCTGGGGACTGGTGCTGAGCTCGCCACTGCTGATCCCGGCGCTGGCGGCTGCCGCACTGCCATTACTGGGACTGCTCACCCTGATTCCGAGCCCACCGGCGCCCGACGTCCCCCAGCCCGTTGCGATACCCGCCCAGCCCCAGCAGAACCCCTGGCCGATCTCGTCGACGGCACCCACCGCACCCGCCCCCGCGCCCGCCGCGCCGACCGCTCCTGCGGCTCCCGCCGCACCCGCAGCCTCGGCGGCGGCACCGGTACCCGCAGCGCAAGGCATCTTCTACGCCGTCGCCGGCGCCGACCCCGACGACGGCCCCGGCCCGACGTTGATCGAGGGCAGCGGAAACAAGGCACAGGTGCCCGAAGCGGCGCCCGCGGCCGCCGCG
The DNA here is from genome assembly GCF_026242045.1 of Mycobacterium pinniadriaticum. Lineage (GTDB taxonomy): Bacteria > Actinomycetota > Actinomycetes > Mycobacteriales > Mycobacteriaceae > Mycobacterium > Mycobacterium pinniadriaticum. The sequence continues at coordinate 27,714 of NZ_JAPJDO010000019.1, read as the reverse complement.
CTGTCGTCGGTGCAGGCCAGGGAACGGGCCAAGCGCCGCCGCGCCCAGCGAGTCAAGGACCGCGGCCACCGCGACGAGTACATGGACCTCGACAGCGACCCGGGGCCGCCGGCGGAGCCAGCCCCACACCCCACCACCTCGTCGTCGGATCGGGGCGCGGGGCCAATCGGATTCGCCGGCACCGAAACCCGTGCTCGTGGCGTCACCGCCGCGGGGCTCACCGAGCTCGCCGACGCGACGGGAGAGCGCCCCACCATGCCGATGCTTCCCACCACCTGGGACAGCAATCCGGACGAAACCGACAAGTGATTGGAGAACTGCAGTGAGCATGCTCGACGCCCACATACCGCAGCTCGTGGCCGCAGAGGCCGCGTTCGGCGCCAAGACCGCGCTGATGCGCAGCACCATCGCTCAAGCCGAGCAGGCCGCGATGACCGCCCAGGCTTTCCACATGGGTGAGTCGTCGGCCGCCTTCCAGGCCGCCCACGCACGGTTCGTCGAGGTCGCCGCGAAGGTCAACTCTCTGTTGGACATCGCCCAGATCAACCTCGGCGAGGCCGGCGCCACCTATGTGGCCGAAGATGCCGCCGCGGCAACGACATACGGAGGTCTCTGATGTCTCAGATCATGTACAACTACCCTGCCATGCTTGCCCATGCCGGCGATATGGCGGGCTACGCCGGCACGCTGCAGGCGGTCGGCGCCGACATCGCCACCGAGCAGTCCGCCCTGCAGGGGGCCTGGCAGGGCGAGACCGGCATGACATACCAGGCGTGGCAGGCCCAGTGGAACCTGGCCATGGAAGAACTGGTGCGCGCGTATCGAGCGATGGCCACCACCCACGAGAGCAACACGCTGTCGATGCAGGCGCGCGACCAAGCCGAAGGCGCTAAGTGGGGCTGAGACTTGCCCGCACATGACGCGGTCGAGTTGACGGCCGACGCTGCCTGGCTCGTTGCCGAAAGCGTTGGTGCCGGTTCGTTTCCCTGGGTGTTGGCGATCACGCCATCCCTGGCCGAACCACGCGGGTCGGGAGCGATGCTCGCTCGGTTGCGTGCGGACCTGACCCGCTCGGGTGTGATGTCGGCCGACGGATCGGTGCACGCAGCAGTGGCACGGTGGATGCGGATCGTCTGTGCGCCGGAGCGATGGCTGGAGCTGCGCTATGTGCGGGGGAGTGGCGCCGACCTGCTGCGGGGGCTGATCGCCCGCCGTGGCGAGGAGACCGTGGTCGCGCTGCGCAGTGGCGAGCTGGTCACGTTCACCGCACTCGACATCAGCGATCCCACCCTCCTCGCTCCGGTGGTCACCGCGGGCCTGGCGGGCCGCGCGCCCGCGAGGTTCGCCGAATTCGTTCTGCCGACCCGGGTGGGGGTGCGTGCCGATGAACGATTGCGTGCCGGAGCCGATCTCGGCGCCGTCCTGGATCACCTGGGCCTACCTGCCTCGGCCGTCACGGTAGTGCGGTCGGCCCTCACCGGTGCGCGCAGCTACGTGGAGGTCCGCGCTGGCTCGGCCCGCGACGGTGTGCACAACCTCAGCGAGGTCGGCGTGGGCATCATCGACGCCGAAGCCGGCCGGGTATTGGTGAGCGCGGAGCGCGCCGCTGACGCGGAGTGGGTCTCGACCTTCTCGCCCGGAACACCGTTCGCCATCGCCCTGGCGCTCGACCGGCTCACCGAGACCCTGCCCGACGGGCGCTGGTTTCCCGCCGCCACGCTGGTGCGCGACTTCTCCAGCAACACAATCTGATCAGGAGAGAGAACAACGATGACCGAAACCCCGGTGCTGCCGATCGTGCGCGTCGCCGTCCTGGCGTACGGCCGGATCACCGATGTGGCATTGCCCGCCGAGCTGCCGCTGCGCGAGATCCTGCCCGCGGTGAAGCGGCTGGTGCCGCAGCCGGACTCCGATACGGAGACGTCGGTCCCCACGCCGATGACGCTGGCACCGATCGGCGGTGCGCCGTTCAGCGTGGAGGCGAGCCTGGACACGGTCGGAGTCGTCGACGGCGATCTCCTTGCCTTACAACCGGTTCCCGCGGGTCCGACGACGCCCGGTGTCGTCGAGGACATCGCCGACGCCGCGGTGATCTTCTCCGCTGCGCGCACGCGGCCCTGGGGTCCGCACCGCCTGCAGCTGGGAGCCACGATCGCCACCGCGGTGTTCGTGGTGGCGCTGACGGCCATCGGCATCGCCCATCGGGCCGCGACCGCCTCGGTGATCGGTCTCTACGCCGTAAGCGCGCTCGCGGTCCTCACCGCGGTCGCCGGGCTGCTGTTGCGTGCCCGTTGTGCTCGGCTGGCCACCGGAGTGTCGGCCGCCGCCCTGCTGCCGATCGTTTCGGCTTTCTGGCTTGCCGTACCCGGCCTGTGGGGAGCGTCGCAGGTGATGCTGGCCGCCGCCGGCGTGGCCGCCTGGTCGCTGATCGTCCTGACCCAGACCGAGGATGGTGTCGGATTATTCACCGCCACAGCAGTTGTCGGTCTCGGGGCGCTGCTGGTCGCGGGCGCGACAGCCCGGTGGCAACTGCCCGCGTTGACGGTGGGATGCGCACTGATTGTGGTGGCCCTGCTGATCACGGTGTCCGCCCCGGGACTGGCGGCGATGTGGGCACGCTTTCCGTTGCCGGTGATCCCGGCCCCCGGTGATCCGACCCCGTCGAGCCCGGCCGCGCGACTGCTCGCCGATCTGCCCCGCCGGGTGCGTATCGGCGAGGCCCATCAGACCGGGCTGATCGCGGGTGGGGTGTTGTTGTCGTCGGCCGGATCGTTGATGGTGGCCGGTCGGAGCGAAGGCCCCGGCGCCTGGGGCTGGTACCTGGTTGCGGCGGCCGCGGCAGCTGCGGTGCTGCGGGCCCGGGTGTGGGACACCGCGGCGTGCAAGGGCTGGCTGCTCGCCCAGCCGTTCCTGGTGACCGGTGGACTGCTGGTCGCCTTCGTCGCCGATCAGCGGTTCCTGGCCGCATGGTGGGTGGTTGCGGCACTCGGTGCGCTCACCGCCGCATGGGTGGTGGCGGCCGTGAACCCGGATACGGCGTCGGCGGACCGGTACTCGCTGCCGCTGCGCCGGCTGATCGGGTTCCTGGCCGCGGGTATCGACGCGTCGCTGGTCCCGGTGATCGTCTATCTGGTCGGTATCTTCACATGGGTCCTCGATCGATGATCCGGCCCGCCGTGATCGCCGCGGTGGTGCTTCTGGTCGCGGCACCGGTGGCCGGTGCCGTCAACCCGCCCGTCGCCGACCCCGCCACACCGCCGCCACCGGGCACCGCCGGGCCGACCGCGGGCATGAGCCAGCGCTCCGAATGCGTGACCACCGGCATCCGGCCGGGTAGCGACCCCGGCGCGGTCAACCCCAATCAGGTGATGCTCGATCTCGCTGGCGCAGGGAGATATTCGCGCGGCGAGGGCCAGACGGTAGCCGTCATCGACACCGGGGTGCGCCCGGGACCTCGGCTGCCCAACGTTGTCGGCGGCGGTGACTACCTCGCGGCGGGGGACGGTCTCACCGACTGCGACGGCCACGGCACGCTGATCGCCGGAATCATCGGCGGGCAACCCGGTCCGGACGGATTCAGCGGTGTCGCTCCTGGCGCCCGGCTGCTGTCGATCCGGCAGGTCTCACCGAGGTTCTCGCCCAACGCCGCTGGCAAAGACCCCGCGTCGGTGCGGGCCGGCATCGAGATCGAGACGCTGGCCCGAGCCGTGGTACGGGCAGCCGATCTCGGCGCCACGGTCATCAACATCTCGACCGCCGCCTGTCTGGCCCCTGATCGGCTCGGCGATCAGCAGACCCTCGGTGCGGCGCTACGCTATGCCGCGATCGACAAGGATGCGGTAATCGTCGCCGCTGCGGGTGATTCGGGTGGGGCAGGAGCCGGTGCAGTTGGAATGCAGTGCGCGTCGAATCCGGTCGGCGATCCCGCACCGCTTGGTGATCCCCGCAACTGGGCAGGTGTGACGTCGGTGTCGGTGCCGTCCTGGTGGCAGCCATACGTGCTGTCCGTGGCAGCGCTGACCGCCGAGGGGCAACCCACCGATTTCACCATGGCCGGACCGTGGGTGGGCATCGCCGCGCCGGGCCAGAACATCGTGTCGGTGAGTAACGACGCCGCAGGTGGCCTGGCCAACGGCATGCCCGACGGCCGCGGCGGGATGGTTGCGCTGGACGGCACCAGCTTCGCCGCCGCCTATGTCGCCGGTGCGGCCGCTCTGGTCCGCGGCCGCTATCCGGGCATGTCTGCCGACGAGGTGGTGCGGCGGTTGACATCGACGGCGCACAACGGCGCGCAGGCGCCGTCGAACCTCGTCGGCGCCGGAACGCTCGATCCGGTCGGAGCGCTGACCTGGACCATCGATTCCGCCGGCGACACCGCGCCGGCACCGACCAGCAGACGTATCGCGGCGCCTGTCCCGCCGCCACCGGTCGACCACACCCCGCGCACGGTCGCGTTCATCGGCACGGCGGTGCTCGCCGCCGTCGTCGTCGCCGCTGTCGTCACGCGCAGACGCAAGGAGGAACGGGAATGAGCGGGATCCCTGGCCCGGGTGCGGCGCGGCTCACCGTCGTTCTGCTGGCGGTCGTGTCGGCCGTGCTGGCCTATCCGTGGCGGTCGACCAACGATCAGTGGGCGCTGGGAGTGGCCGTCGCGGTGGCGCTGGCGTCGCTGCTCTGGTGGCGTGGCCGGTTCCTCACCACGATCGTCGCCCAGCGCCTGCGGGTGCTGCTGCACCGCAAGGCCATTCACCCGGCACCGGCCGAACTGCGATCGACGGGCGCGGACGTGATCACCACAGTGCTCGCCCGCGTCGAGAGCCGGGAGCGCGAACTGCCGCTCGGGCTTCTCGCCGGTTACCTCGACCGGTACGGGTTGGTGTGCGATTCGGTGCGGATCACCACCCGCACCACCGGATCGGACGCGACGACCTGGATCGGGCTCACGGTCAGCGGTGCACGGAATCTGAGTGCTCTGCAGGGCAGGTCGGCGCAGATACCGCTGCGCCAGACCGCCGAGAACGCCGCCCGCCGGCTCATCGGCCAGTTGCGTGAGACCGGCTGGACGGCAACGCTTGTCGATTCCCACCAAGTCCCGGATCTGGCGACTGCGGGCGCGCGTGAGCGATGGGGCACGGTCACAGACGAGCGCGGCTACCTCACCACCTACGCCGCGAAGAATCCCGAAGCGCTCGCGGCAGTGGGCGCGGATGCCGACGAAGCGTGGACGGTGGTGGAGATCGCCGGAACGTCGCCGCTGGACCGGATCCGAGCGGCCGCCACGATCCGCACCGAAAGCCGGCCGGACGCGCCGCCGCCCGGGCTGGTACGGATTCCTGGTCGGCAGGCCCGCGCGCTGGCCGCACTGCACCCGTTGTCCGGTGCACGCCTGCTCAATTGACGAAAGGGCCCGACATGGTGGAGATCACGCCTCAAACTCTTTCGGGCCGGAGAATACGAAGTGACGGTGACCGGTCGCGAGCAGATCAGCGAACACTACCCGCGGGCATCGTCACGACGCCAGTGTCGCCGGCTTTGATCGCCCTATGCGTGGGCGGTGGGTTGCGCTCAGCGCTTACGGCCGGCCTTGGCGACCCGAATACCCTTCCCAGGGACTGTAATCCGCCAGCAGCTCCTCCTGGGCCGGGCGTGCGGCCTCGGGTACGTGTTCGAGATTGATCCGGATGCGGTACCAGATCGAGCTCGGCCCGCGCATACCGTCGACCAGGATGTCGGTCGGGTGCAGAACCCGAGCGGCCTCGGGGTGGCGGGCCCGCCAGACATCCAGGGCCGCCATCGCCTCGTCCCGGGTCTTGGTCCGCGCGATCTCGATCAGCGGCTTGCCGCCCTTCGGGGCTTTCTCCGCCGGCCCGAGTTCCTCGGCCAGCCGCAGCAGCGCGTCCAGCGAGCCGACCGCGTCGTCCATCGGCGCCCACGGGTCTCCGACGTCGGCGACCCGGGACGGGACCGTGGCGATGGTGAATTCCTCGGCCCGGCACCCCGGTACCTCGTCCCATGTCAGCGGCGTGGAGACCCGGGCGTCCGGGGTGGCCCGGACCGAGTACGCCGATGCCACCGTCCGGTCCTTGGCGTTCTGATTGAAATCGACGAACACGCCCTGGCGTTCCTCTTTCCACCATTGGCTGGTCGCCAATTCGGGCGCACGGCGCGCCACCTCGCGGGCCACGGTTTCGGCGGCCAGTCGCACCTGCTTGAACGGCCACCGTGGCGCGATGCGGGCATAGATGTGAAAGCCGCGCGATCCGGAGGTCTTGGGCCAGGCGGTCAGCCCGTGATCCTCGAGCACCTCCCGCGCGACCTGCGCCACATCCACGATCTGCGGCCACGCGACACCGGGCATCGGATCGAGGTCGATGCGGAGCTCGTCGGGATGGTCGAGGTCGCCCGAGCGGACCGGGTGCGGATTGAGATCGACGCAGCCGAGGTTGACCGCCCACACCAGCCCGGCCGCGTCGTGCAGCACCGCCTCCTTGGCCGATGTTCCCCGCGCGTACCGCAGCTCGGCGACGTCGATCCAGTCCGGACGTTTCTCGGGGGCGCGCTTCTGGAAGATCGCCTCCTCGGTGATGCCCTTGACGAATCGCTTGAGGATCATCGGCCGGTCGGCGACGCCGCGCAGCGCGCCGTCGGCCACGGCCAGGTAGTAGGTGATGAGGTCCAGCTTGGTCACCGGCTCGCGTCCGCCCGCGGCCGGGAAGACCACCTTGTCAGGATGGCTGATGGCGACCCGGCGGCCCCCGATCTCCGCGAAGTCGGCCATGTGGCCATGGTAATTAGCCTGCTCGTTCCGTCCTGACTGCGACCTACGTCACATAGGGTTGCAAGCATGCCCAGTCTGATGGATCTGCCTGCTCAGGCGTTGGCCACGGTGCAGCGATTGGCCGAACGCGGCTCCTCTGAGCTGCACTACCTGCACAAGATGATCTCGTCGGGCGCGTTGCGGCTCGAGCCACCACAGAACCTCGTCGCGCTGGTATCCGACATCCGCCGGTGGGGTGAGATCGGGATGGTTCCGGCGCTCAACGCCCGGCGCACCCCCGACAAATTGGCGATCGTCGACGACGAGGGGTCGATGACCTACGCCGAACTCGACGCCGCCGCCCACGCGGTGGCCAACGGGCTGCTGGCCATGGGCGTCAAGGGCGGCGACGGGGTGGCCATCCTGGCCCGCAACCACCGCTGGTTCGTGATCGCCAACTACGGCGCCGCGCGGGTCGGTGCCCGCACCATCATGCTGAACACCGAGTTCTCCGGGCCGCAGATCAGAGACGTCTCCGACCGTGAGGGCGCCAAGCTGATCATCTACGACGACGAGTACGCCGAGGCCGTCAAGCTTGCCGAGCCGCCGCTGGGCAAGCTGCGCGCGCTGGGAACCAACCCGGAGAAGGGTGAGCCGTCGGGCAGCACCGACGAGACCCTGGCCGACCTCATCGCCCGCAGCAGCACCGAACCGGCGCCCAAGGTCACCAAGCGGTCGTCGATCGTCATCCTGACCAGTGGCACCACCGGCACACCCAAGGGAGCCACCCGCAACACCCCGCCGACGCTGGCCCCGATCGGCGGGGTGCTCTCCGCCGTGCCGTTCCGCGCCGGAGAGGTGACCGCGCTGCCGTCGCCGATGTTCCACGCGCTTGGTTATCTGCACGCCACCATCGCGCTCACCATGGGATCGACGCTGGTGCTGCATCGGAAGTTCAAACCGGCCGTCGTGCTCCAGGACGTCGAGACGCACAAGGTCACCGCAATGGTGGTGGTGCCCGTCATGCTCTCGCGCATGCTCGACGCGTTGGAGGCCCTGGAGGCCCTGGAGGCCGGGGACACCAAGCCCGACCTGTCGTCGTTGCGGATCGTGTTCGTCTCGGGATCACAACTCGGCGCCGAACTGGCCACCCGCGCGCTGAAGGATCTCGGTCCGGTGATCTACAACCTCTACGGCTCAACCGAAGTCGCGCTGGCCACCATCGCCGGGCCGAAGGATCTGCAGATGAACCCGGCTACCGTCGGTCCGGTCGTCAGGGGCGTGAAGATCAAGATCCTCGACGACGACGGTAACGAGGTGCCCCAGGGTGAGGTCGGCCGGATCTTCGTCGGGAACAGTTTCCCCTTCGAGGGGTACACCGGTGGTGGCGGCAAGCAGATCATCGACGGCTTGCTGTCGTCGGGTGACGTCGGCTACTTCGACCACAACGGGCTGCTGTTCGTCAGCGGCCGCGACGACGAGATGATCGTCTCGGGCGGGGAGAACGTCTTCCCGGCCGAGGTCGAGGACCTCATCAGTGGCCATCCCGACGTCGTCGAGGCGACTGCGCTCGGTGTCGACGACCCCGACTGGGGTGCTCGCCTGCGCGCGTTCGTCGTCCTGCGGGACCAAGCCGAACTCAGCGAGGAAGCCGTCAAGAACTATGTGCGCGAGCACCTTGCGCGCTACAAGGTTCCGCGCGAAGTGATCTTCCTTTCCGAGCTGCCGCGCAATCCCACCGGCAAGATCCTCAAACGAGAGCTGCGCCAGATCGAGGTGCAGTAGCCCGGATTTAGACATCCTTACTCATATGTCTCACTAATGAGTCAAAGGTAGTGGGGTGTTGCACTTGAATTGTGATCTGTGCTACACCAGATTCACCAAGTGACACCCCACACAGTGCGGAGGCGTGATGCGTCCAGCGGCCCGGGCAATCCCAAGCGTCGACGGCGGTTCGCGACCGACCGTGAGCTCCGCAAAGTACGTCGGTCGGGTGGGTGCACTCGCCGTTTTCCTGGGTGTCGGTGCGGCGCTCGCCATGCCGACCGCGCAGGCCGACACCGGCGGCTCGGCCCATTCGTCGGGCTCGGGATCGTCGTCGCACTCGGCGAGCGCCAAGAAGTCTCCTGGCTCGGCCAACCACCGCGCTCAGGGCAAGTCGGCGCGGGTCGCGATCGCGTCGACCTCGTCCAGGGTGACCGCCGTGCACCGCACGATCGGGTCGTCGGGCCGCAGTGGGGCCAACGATCCGGGCACTCCCGTCACATCGCCCGCGGATCTGGCCGCGGTGGCGTACACGCGCCGCCGGCCGGTGGCACTGCAGCAGAGGGCCGAGGTGACCACTGCGGTCACCCTGACCAACGAGGTCAGCCCGCTGGGCACCCAACAACAGATCTCCCGCGAACAGCTCGCCATGCAGGCCGTCAACACGTTGCCGGTCAAGTTGATGAAAATCATTCTGCGCCAGGGGTTCCTCGCCGCGGCCAACAAGCAATTCGCCCTGGTCGGCGGCCCCGACGCGGCGAACCTGGCGGCGCTGGACAACGCGGTCGACGAGTACGCGCTCGCCTCGGCGTTCTCCGAGCAGATCCTCAACCCGATGAACCCCGCGGTGGTCACCCAGGTCGCGCCCCCGCACAGCTGGTACGGCGTCGACGTCGGCGGATCACGGCTGCTGTATGACAACCCCGACACCATCTATCGGTTCATCCCGGTCAACAAGACGTCGGACTACGTGATCACGGGCCGCTTCTACGACGAGATCCCGGCGGACACCACCTTCAGCGTGTTGGAGGGAAGCTCGGGCAAGACGTCGACGATCCTGAGCCTGTCCGATATCGACGTCAGTGACGACGGTTCGTTCGTGATCACCGTCAACGGCGATCCGGCCGCACCCGGGGAGAAGAACCATCTGCAGCTGACGTCCAGCTCCACTCTCGTCGCGGTGCGAAACACGTTGGGCGACTGGAACACCGAAGAACCGATGGATCTGGCGGTACACAAGGTGGGCGGGCCGCCGAACAGCCTGTTCGCCCAGCTTGGCGGATTCTTGTTCTTCGGGTCGGTGGTCAACGACAACCCGGTGCTGGCGAATTTGGTGTCGTTGGTCCCGCCGTTGCCGATCGCGGACGCACCGATCGTGCGCGGGACGCTGACCGCATTGCTGATGGTGATTCGGGGCGCCAACCAGGAAGCCAAGTACATGGCATTGGCCACCACGGACCCCGAGACCGGTATGCCGCGACAGCCCAACACCATGACGCAGCCGGCCAGTAACGCCGAGTTCCTGGCCAACCAGCTACAGAGCAACGGCTACTTCCAACTCGCCGACGACGAGGCCCTTGTGCTGACGATCGATCCCGGCAATGCCGGGTTCGTCAGCATTCCGGTCTACAACGACTGGACGATCACCGACGACTACTGGAACGAGCTGACCAGCCTCAACTCCGACCAGGCTGTGCGCAACGACGACGGAACCTACACGGTGGTGATCTCGCCCACGGATCCCCTTGTGGCGAACTGGATTTCGACCGGCGGCCTCAACCAGGGCATCATCTCGATGCGATTCCAGGACCTGAACACCGACGATCCGGCTCAGCCGGGTGTCCAAGCCGAGGTTGTCAAGCTCAGTGAGCTCACCCACGACACCAACGGCACGGCCGTGATCACACAGGCCCAGCGGGACGAACAGCTCACGCTTCGCAAGGCCGGCTTCGACAAGCGTTGGGCGCCCTACCCGCAGGCCTGACCGGCCGTGGGGTTACGGATCGCGGGGCAGGCCGAGTAGCCGCTCGGCGATGATGTTGAGCTGCACCTCCGAGGTGCCGCCGTAGATGGTGGTCGACCGGCTGCCGAGCAGGTACTCGGCCCATTTACCTTCCAGCGCTTCGGGATCCCCGATGGCGCCGTCGATGCCGAACGACGATACCGCGAACTCGGCGTAGCCCTGCCCGGTACGCATCGACAGCAGTTTCGAGATCGCCGCGGACGGCATCGCGTCGCCGCCGGCCAGCGTCAGCAGGGTCGACCGCAGGTTCATCAGCTTGGCGGCATGCCCCTCGGCGATCAGTTCACCGGCCCGGTGATGACCGATCTGATCGAAGTGGCCGTCGCCGACGAAGCTGACGAACGCGTCGAGGTTGGCCAGGAATCCGGGCTCACTGCTGCCGATCGAAACCCGCTCCGCGGTCAGGGTGTTGCGGCTGACCTCCCAGCCGCGGTCCACCTCGCCGAGTACCAGCTCGTCGGGAACGAACACGTCGTCGATGAACACCGTGTTGAACATCGCGTGGCCGGTGAGTTCACGGAGCGGCTTGACCTCGACCCCTTCGCTTTTCATGTCCAGCAGGAAATAGCTGATGCCATTGTGTTTCGGTGCGCTGGGATTCGTCCTGGCCAGAAGCGCGCCCCAGCGTGCGTACTGGGCGCCGGTGGTCCAGATCTTCTGGCCGGTGATCCGCCAGCCGCCGTCGACCTTGGTGGCCTTGGTGGTCAGGCTGGCCAGATCGGATCCCGCGCCCGGCTCGGAGAACAGCTGGCACCAGATCATCTCGCCGCGGAAGGTCGGCGGCAGGAAGCGCTGCTTCTGCTCGTCGTTACCGAATGCCACGATCGACGGGATGAGCCAGGCCGCGATGCCCATCTGTGGGCGCCTGACCTGGCCGGCGGTGAACTCCTGGGCGATGATGATCTGTTCGACGGGGCTGGCCGCCCGGCCCCACGGCCTGGGCAGGTGCGGCTGCACCCAGCCGGCCTCGGCGATCGCGGCCTTGCGCTCCTCACGTGGAATGGCCTTGAGCGCAGCCACTTCCGCGCGGATCTCGGCACGCAACTGTTCCGTCTCGGGATCGAGGTCGATGTTGATCGCCCGCATGCCGGTGGTCGTCGCGGTGTCGAACACCTTCTGCGGATACTCCGACGACCGTCCGAACGCGGCCACCAGGCCGAGGGTGCGTCGGTAATACACGCCTGCGTCGTGCTCCCAGGTGAAGCCGATGCCACCATGCACCTGGATGCAGTCCTGCGTGCAGTGCTGGGCGGCGGCCGGTGCCAGGCTGGCGGCGACCGACGCGGCGAATTCATACGCGGTTTGTTCGTTGTCCCAGGCCTTTTCGGCGGCTTCATCGAGTGCGCGGGCGGCATCCCAGACCGCCGCGGTGGCGCGCTCGGTGGTGGCGATCATCTCCGCGCACTTGTGCTTGACGGCCTGAAACTGGCCGATCGGGCGGCCGAACTGCTCGCGGATCTTCGCGTAGGCCGCGGCGGTGTCGGTGGCCCACCGGGCGATCCCGACGGCCTCGGCGGACAGCAGCGTGGTGAGGATCGCCCGCCCGGCCGGCTGTGACAGGTTGGACAACACCGCGTCGCCGGTGACCTCGACGGCGTTGGCGCGCACGTGGGCGACCGGGCGCAGCAGGTCCACCGAAGTCACCGGCTCGATCTCGAGTTCGGCGGCATCGAGGATCACCCATTCGACACCGCCTTCGAGGGACACCGGCAATACCAGGATCGAGGCCTGCGCGCCGGCGGGCACCGAGCGGGCTTCGCCGCGGATCACCAGCGTGGTGTCTTGCCGGGTCGCGGTCAGGCCGGACTCGAGTGCACAGGTGGCGATGAGTTCCCCGGCGGCCAGTTGGCTCAGCAGCTTGGCATCGGGGTCATGCGCCGAAATCAGTGCGCTGGCGATGGCCGACGGCACGAACGGGCCCGGTACCGCGCCGTAGCCGAATTCGGCGATCACGATCGCCAGCTCCAGCAGGCCGAAACCCTGGCCATCCACCGCCTCGGCCAGATGCAGGCCGTGCAGTCCCTGCTCGGCCGCGGCCTTCCAGTATGGCGGCGGGTTGGGCACCGGGGTCTCCAGCGCTTCGTGGCGGACTTCCGACGGTGCCACCCGCGCGACGAAGGACTTCACCGAGTCCGCGAGGTCGTTGTGCTCAGGTGTGATCGCGATGGGCATGGTGGATGCCTTCCCTATTAACCGGTGGGTTGGGACCGAGGGTACCCGCCCGACTAGCTGTCCCGATCGGGGTGGCGCGCAGGACCACCACCACGACCGCGGAGACGATCATCATGATCCCCACCGCCCACATGCCGGCTTTGTCGCTGCCGGTGAATTGGTTGAGTGCACCGGTGGCGTACGGGGCGGCGAATCCGCCGAGATTGCCGATCGAGTTGATCAGACCGATCCCTCCGGCGGCCGCTGCGCCGGTGAGAAACTGCGCCGGCAGTGTCCAGAAGCTGGGAATCGCACTGAACACGCCGATGGCGGCGATGCTCACCGGGATCATCACCAGCACGGGGCTGTCCAGATACAACGCGACCGGAATCGCCAGGCCGCCCAGTCCCATGGGGATGGCCACATGCCAGACGTGTTCGCTCCTGCTGTCGGCGTGTCGCGACCACAGGTACATCGCGATCGCGGCCAGGGTGTAGGGCACCGCGGTGATCAGGCCCACCTGCACGATCGACAGCTGCATGCCGAAGGACTCCTTGAACCCCGAGATGATCGACGGCAGGAAGAACGCCAGCGCGTACAGGCCGTAGGCGATACCGAAATAGACCAACGACAGCAGCCAGATTCGTGGGCTGGTCAACGCGCGTCGCAGCGGGAAGTCGAAGGAACCGGCGACTTCGCGTTCCTCGGCGGCCAGCACGTTGATCAGCCATTGCCGTTCGTCGGGGTTCAGCCAATGCGCGTCGGCCGGGCGATCGGTGAGGTAGAACCAGCAGATGATGCCCAGGATGATCGCCGGCAGGCCGACGCCGATCATCATGAACTGCCAGCCGGCCAGCCCGAACACGCCTTCACCGGCCTGGATCAACCACGCGGACACCGGGGTTCCGACGGCCGCCGCGATCGGACTGGCCAACATGAACATCGCTACGATGCGGGCCCGGTAGGCGCCGGGAAACCAGCGGGTGAGATAGAAGATCACGCCGGGAAACAACCCGGCCTCGGCCACACCCAGCAGGAACCGCAACACCAGGAGGGTGGCCGCATTGGGCGCGAAACCGATTGCCACCGCGACGATTCCCCACGACACCGCGATGCGCGCGAGCCAGCGGCGCGCGCCGAAACGCTCCAGTGCCAGGTTGGACGGCACCTCCACCAGCACATAGCCGATGAAGAAGATGCCCGACGCCAGCCCGAACATGCTCGCCGTGAGCTGCAGGTGCTCGCTGATGTCGGCCTTGGCGATACCGAGGTTGGTGCGGTCGAGATAGTTGACGAAATACAGCGCCATCAGGAAGGGCACGACACGGATGATGACCTTGCGCAGCGTGCGGGTTTCCAGCGTTTGCTCACCGGTGGATGCGGCGGACATCCTGCCTCCCGTTCACGACGTTGACCAGGTCGCGGCCGTCGTGGAGACGGCGACAATTGTCGACCGCGTGAATAAGGTACCGCCGCATGGTGTCGACCGTGTACCAGGTGACGTGTGGAGTCACCACGACGTTGTCGAGCTGTAGCAGCGGATTGTCCGGGTCGACGGGTTCGCTGGCGAACACATCGAGCCCGGCGGCGGCGAGCCGCCCATCGCGCAGCGCATCGGCGAGTGCCGGTTCATCGATGACTCCGCCGCGAGAAGTGTTGACCAGGACAGCATGTGGCCGCATGGTGTCCAGCGCGGCGGTGTTGATGAGCTTGTCGGTGGCGGGAGTCAGCGGAAGGTGCAGGCTGACGATGTCGCTTTCGGCGAGCAGGCCGGAAAGCGGTCGCCAGGTGTCGGTGCCGTCGTCGGCGGTGTTGGTGTGCACGACGGTGCCGCCCATGGCGAGCACTATCTTCTCGACGCGTTTGGCGATGTTGCCGTAACCCACCAGTCCGACGGTGCAACTGCCGATATCGCGCACCGTCTCGCCCAGACTGGTGTCCGTCGGCCAGCCGAGCCCCTGGCGGGTCGCGCGGTCCAGCGCGGGGAGCCGCCGCAGGGCGGCCAACATGAGCAGCACGGCGCCCTCGGCGACCGACGGAGCATTGGCGCCGGGCATGTTGGCCACCGCGATGCCCAGTTCGGTCGCCGCCGCGACGTCGATGGTGTTCACACCCGCGCCCAGCTTGTGCACCAGGCGCAGCCGCTGCCCGCGACTCAGGTCCGCGCCGGACAGCGGACGCAGCACGTGCCAGATCACCTCGGCCTCGGGCAGTTCGCGGTGCAGCGTCTCGTCGTCGTCTTCGTGACACCACCGGACGTCGAGCCAACCCGTTTCCGGCGCAACGATGTCCAACACACTCTGACCGGGAAGGAAATGAGCCAGAACCCTTACCGCCACCGTTTGGTGATCCACTTCGCGATGGTGTCGGCCTGCTCGCTGCGGGCTCCCGGGGTGGTGAAGTAGTGGTCGGTATCGATCGAGCACTGGGTCTTGTCGGTGCTGGCCAGTGCGTCGAAAATCCGCTGGGCGTCCGACGGGAACACCCCGGTGTCCTGGTCGGCGTTGATCACCAGGGCCGGACAGGTGACCCGGCCCAGGTGGGGTTCGGCGCGGGTCTGCGCGGTCTTGAGGCTCCACATGCCCAGCCAGTTGCGCAGCGTGCAAGCGGCAGCGATGCCGTGAGCGGAGCGGTTCGCCTTCACCGGTACGCCCGCATAGCAGAGGTTGGGCTGACGTCGAGTGGGCTCGATGGAGGGGTCGACCATGCGCGGATCGGCCCAGGTCCGCATCACGGTGAACGGCCGGTCGGTAAAGCCGGCGGACTGGACCCGCTTCCATTCGGTCTCGACCCAGTCGGTGATCGCGTGGTTGCGGGCGACCTGGGCGGCCCGATAACGGGTGAGGAAATCGGGGGAGAACGGCGGGCCGTTGTGTTCGGCAAAGAGATCGAGCTCGGGATCGCTGGCCAATGGGTCGTTTTCGTCGATGACGGCCGCGTCCATCCAGGCCGTCAGTACCTCCGGGCGGCCGGGGTGAGCCGCACTGGCGATGTAGCCGTCGGCCGGCGTCAGCTCGGTCAGCCCGGCTGCGGGGCGCATGCCTTCCAGCGGTGTGACGTTGGGCTCGACCGCCTGCGACTGGTAGGCGGCCATCAACGAGCCGCCACCAGAATTGCCGAGCAGGACAACCGTTTCCACGCCCTGGATCTCGCGCAGCCAGCGCACCCCGACGCCGATGTCGACCAGGGCGTGGTCGAGTAGGAAGCTGCTCTCGAAGCCGCGGAAGCGGGTGTTCCAACCGAGAAAGCCGACACCGCGGGTGGCCAGGTAGTCGGCGAGGTAGTGCTCGGAGAAGTCGATCTGGTAGTGGCTGGCGATGACGGCGACTTTGGGCTTGCGGCCCACCCCGCGGTGGTAGAGGCCCTGACAGGGATGCCCGCCGGCGCCGGCCCGCCGTGCAGTCGGGGAGGTGACCCCGATGAACTCACGAACGACTCCGGGGGTTGGCATGGTCAGTGGGCCTCCTGGGGTGTCGAGTCGATGAGGAGACCATATTCGCCAGCGTCGATGTGCACGCCTGAATCCGGTGTTAGGTTCGGATGGGAGAGTTGACCAGTATCTGTAAGGGCACGTGATGATCAAGCCGCACAACACCAACCCCGAATTCGAGCTCGGCGGTATCAACCACGTTGCGCTGGTGTGCTCCGATATGGAGCGCACGAAAGACTTCTACTCGAACGTGCTGGGTATGCCGCTGATCAAGTCGCTCGATCTGCCCGACGACATGGGTCAGCATTTCTTCTTCGATGCCGGTAACGGCGACTGTGTCGCGTTCTTCTGGTTCGCCGAGGCCCCGGACGGTACGGCAGGCAACACCACGCCGGCGGCGCTGCCCGGCTTGGGCTCGATCGTCAGCGCGGTGGGTTCGATGAACCACCTGGCATTTCATGTGCCCGCGGAGAAGTTCGACGAGTACCGCCGCCGGCTCAAGGAGAAGGGGGTTCGGGTCGGGCCGGTGCTCAACCATGACAACAGTCCCCGTCAGTCCACCCGCGAACTGCACCCCGGGGTGTACGTGCGGTCGTTCTACTTCACCGATCCGGACGGGATAGTCCTCGAATTCGCCTGTTGGACCAGGGAATTCACTGATAGCGACGCGGTGACGCGGCCCAAGACCGCAGCCGACCGCAGGCAGCCGATCACCGCGGGCTAGTCGCGGAACAGGCGTGGAGCGCCGAGTTCGTCGATGATCGCGCTGAGCTGATCGGCGAGCTCGCCGGGTGTCAGCTCGATCTCCCCGCCCAGCCACGCGCTGATCGTCTGGCCGACACCGCCGACAACGAAGTGCGCGAACGCCTTGATCCGATCGTTGGCCGGACGTCGCAGCATCTCTTCGAGGTGCTGGCCCGACAACATGGCGAACAGCGCGCCCGATTCCTGCCGCTTGCGTACCACTGTGGCGTTGGACAGTTGCGAGCTGAACATCAGCCGTCCGACCCGGGGATCGAGTTCGATGGTCCGGACGATATTGGCCATCGCCGCGCGATTCTGCGTCTCGACCGGGGCCGTCGCGACCGCCGCCTGGGTGGTGGCGGCCAAGTCGGCGACCACCCAGTCGAATACCGCCGCGACGAACTCGTCCTTGTCGGTGAAGCTCTCGTAGAAGTAGCGGGTGGCGACCCCGGCCTCTCGGCAGATGCCCCGAACGGTGAGCTCAGCGGGGTCGACGTCGCTGCCCAGTAATTCCAACCCAGCCTGCAACAGGCGGGCTCGTCGCCGAGCCAGCCGATCGGCGGCGTCCACGCCGCCATAGGGGCGCGCCTGCGTCATTAGCCCATCTTGACATTGCTGCGGCCTGGGCGGCAATATTGGGAAACATTTGTTGTCAGAATTGATCACGATAGGTGACGCGCAGTGGCGATCCGAGAACCCGTCATCAGCCACGTCGACCGCGCCGTGAGCGCGCCGCCGCTGCGGTCACGGCGCCGCAGGCTGGGTCCTGGCTTCGACGACGGCCTGATGGGTGTGGCGCTGCTGGCCGGGCCGGCGAACGTGATCATGGAGCTGGCCCGACCAGGCGTCGGCTATGGCGTCATGGAGAGCCGGGTCGAGAGCGGGCGGGCCGACCGGCACCCGGTCAAGCGGGCGCGCACGACCTTCACCTATCTCGCGGTGGCCACCCGCGGCAGCGAGGAGCAGAAAAAGGCGTACCGACGCGCCGTGAACAAGTCGCACGCCCAGGTGTACTCGACTCCCGACAGCCCGGTGCAGTACAACGCATTCGACAAGGACCTGCAGCTGTGGGTGGCGGCCTGCCTGTACAAGGGTGGCGTTGACGTCGCCCGGATCTTCATCGGCGAGATGGACGACGAGACCGCGGATCGGCACTACCGAGACAGCATGGCATTGGCGACCACCTTGCAGGTGCCCGCCGAGATGTGGCCGGCCGACCGGGCGGCGTTCGATCGGTACTGGCAGGAGTCGCTGGACAAGGTCCACATCGACGATACGATCCGCGAGTACCTCTACCCCTTCGCGGTGTCACGGTTACGCGATGTTCGATTGCCGGCGCGGGTGCAACGCGCCCACGAGGGACTGAACCTGCTCATCACCACCGGTTTCCTACCGCAGCGCTTCCGTGATGAAATGCGGCTCGAGTGGAACGCGGACAAGCAGCGCAAGTTCGACCGGCTGATGGCGGCCATTCGGTTCGTCAACAATCTGACACCGCGATTCCTGCGCGAGTTCCCGTTCAATCTGTTGTTGCGCGACGTGGATCGGCGGATTCGCACCGGCCGGCCGTTGGTGTGAGCCCCGCCAGGATGCGCGCGTACCCTCGCGGACGTGCGAACTGACGACGACACCTGGGATATCACCACCAGCGTCGGCTCGACGGCCTTGTTCGTCGCGGCCGCCCGGGCGCTGGAGGCGCAGAAGGCTGATCCACTGGCTGTTGACCCCTTCGCCGAGGTGTTCTGCCGGGCAGCCGGCGGTGTGTGGGCCGCGGTGCTCGACGGTCGGGCGCCCGAGCATCCACTCACGTCGCTCGAGTTCGGCCAGTACTTCGTCACGTTCCAAGCCGCGCGGACCCGCTACTTCGACGCGTACTTCCGTCGTGCGGCCCGGGCCGGAGTGCGCCAGATCGTTCTGCTGGCCGCGGGACTGGACTCCCGCGCCTTCCGGCTCGATTGGCCCGCCGGCACCACGGTGTACGAACTCGACCAGCCACAGGTGCTGGACTTCAAGCGCGACGCGATCACCGCATACGGTGCCGCCGCGCGGGCCGAGCGGCGTGAGGTCGCGGTCGACCTCCGCGATGATTGGCCGCAGGCGTTGGCCGACAGCGGCTTTCAAGCGGGTCTTCCGTCGGCGTGGATCGCCGAGGGGCTGCTGATCTACCTGCCCGCCCGCGCCCAGGAGCAATTGTTCACCGGGATCGACTCGTTGGCCAGTGCGGGCAGCCACCTCGCGGTCGAGGAGGGCAAGCCGATGGATCGCGATGCGTTCCGGGTGAAGGTCCAGGAGGCCAAGGCCATCGACAACGAGCGCGGCCAATGGTGGCAGCTGGTGTACAACGAGCAGCACGCCCCGGCCGCGCAGTGGTTCGGCGAGCGCGGATGGACGGCCCAGGACACCGCGTTGTTGGACTATCTGACGACGGCCGGACGTTCCGTCGCGCCTACGAGCGCCGAGGCGGCCAATATGCTCGCCAGCGTCACCCTGGTGAGCGCGGTCAAGGGCTAGTCGGCGAGTCACCTTGGGACGCAGGGTGATCAGCGAGCGTCTGTAAGTCGAACGACCTGCCATGAACTGCTGAACAGACAGTTTGAAACCGGCAATAAATTGGCTGAGCTGATAAATATTCGAGTGCCGCCGCGCAGTCGTCCAGCGCGCCCACCGCTACGGTCGGAGGACTCGATGAAACCAGTCATGCTCACCACTCGTGCGGCGGCCGCAACCGTCGCACTGGGGCTCGGGGTGGCGTTGGCCAGCAGTCCCGTTCCCGTCGCCGAGGCCGACACGTCGTCCGACGACAGCTCGTCCTCGGCGTCGACCGGTCCGGCGACCACAACGAAGACCGGATCGGCGAAGCCGAAGCCGAGGGGGTCGGCCGGCAAGCCGAAGACCGGACCCGCGAAGCCGAAGCTGAGCGCCTTGACCGTCACGTCGAAGACCGGATCACCCCGCACCACAACACATGTCACGACGAAGACGGAGACCGCCGGCCTCGTCGCTGCTACGCGGTCATCCGTCGGCACCGGACCCGACGAACCTTCCGCCGACACGACGAAGACGACCAGAGCGCTCGCCGTGGCACCCGTCGCCGCGGCGGCCGCCGCGACACCGACGCTTCGGGTCGCCAGCCTGCCGGCGCCCGCCTCCATCATGCGTTCCGGCACCGACCTGGTGACGGCGGTGTTGAGCTCGTTGGCCACGCCGCTGACCAATACCCCGGGTTCCCCGGCAGAATGGATGCTGGCGGCCGCCGCACGCCGGGAAGTGGGCGACACGGACACCGCGACCGGCCAACTCGCCACGCAACCAGTGGCCGCGTCGGGCCCGGTTCCTCTGGGGCCTGTCGGCACTCGCGTTGTGCTGGCATTGAATACGCTGCTGCAACCGGTCCAGGCATTGGTTGCGGACCTCACCGGCCGCAGCGCGGAAGAAGAGTTCCCCGGCTCGTGCGTGGATTCGAAGTGCGTGTCCAGCACCGATATTCCCGTTCCGCAGCCCAGCATTCAGCTCACGTTCATCAACCTGACCGGCCGGCCGCTGACCCTGACGAACCTGTCGACGTATGACCCGCTGGCCTTCGGCCCGCAGAACGGATACGTCCTCGACACTGCCCGCCAGGTCGAAATGGGGTTCTACACCAACAACGATGACGACACGTCCAGTCGGGCCACCATGGATTGGACGGACGGAACCAGCAGCTTCGATGTCTACGTCCGGTTCGACAGTGCCTTCGTGACGCCGTCGAGCAGCGACGTGCAATCGGATGTGTTCAATACCCCGAATCCGGTGACGGGGGACCCCCAGGCGGCGGTAAGCCAGACGGTTCTCTTCCTGCCGAAAGCGGGCACCGAAATCACCATCAGCCCCACCGATGGGGTGGGACAGGCGATCGTCGCCACGGCCCTGTGCGGGAACCGTGGCAGCTGCACCCAGGACGCCGTCGACGAGACGATCGTGTACTCCGCCGCCAAGAATGTCGGCAACACTGTCTTCAACTACGGGACCGTGGACTCGAGCAACACCTACGAGGTGTTCCATGAGGCGGTCAAGACCAACGGGATAGAACAGAACTTGAAGATCGCGGCCGGCGGCTCGATCAAGTTCTCCCTCGGCCCACTGAATTTCGAGTCGGAAGTCAGTGCGGTAATTCAGGAGAAGTACGGGCACAGCTGGACCGACGGCGTCATCACCAAGCAGGGTGCGACGGTGAATGTGGCGCCTGGGATGTACGGTCAGATCCAGCTGTCCTACGGGGAATATCACGACATCGTCGATATGACGTTGACCGACAAGGACGTCACCATCAAGATCCCGGATATCGAGTACGTGAGCCCGGTTCCCGCTGACGCCAAGAACGAGGATGGGACACCGGTTGCTGCGCCCATCTGGACTACCGTCGACTACGCGATCGGAACCGGCCCGGATCCCTATCCCAACTCGACGTCCGTCCCGACCGCCCCCACCAACACGTCGGCACCGGTCAGTAATCCGACACCGGCGGATATCGCGGCACCCGAGGCTGATCCCGCTCCGGCTCGTAAGACGTTCGGCGCGGCGATTCGGGATTTCGTGAAGTCCGAAACGCGGGCGATCCTGAGCCTGCCCCAGGTTCTGCTCACCGGTCATCCCGACCAACTGTCCACGCGCGGTTTCGAAATCGTCAACCTGACGCCGTACCCGCAGAAGCTCATCGCGATCGGTGGGGAGATCGAAGAAGATGAATCCCCGACGGAAGGCTATGTCCTTCAGCCGTTCCAGATGGTGCGGATCGAAGTGGACTACGCCGCCTATGGCGCCCAAGAGGCCGTGGTGAAATGGCAGCGCAACGACGGCGGGACGGCGACCATCAGCGAGGCGATCCTGAAGAACTTCCCCGACGGTGGGTCAGCCGTTAAGTGCCAGACGTCGGCCTGTATGGACGGCGGTGAAGATGAAGTGAATTCCGCTGAGGTCATGTACATCATCCAGCCCACCCTCAGCACCTTCGACCTCACCGCGGATCCGAACCTTGCCGCCGCGGCGGTCGATGCCGCGTGTTATTACAACTCGGCGGGCCAGACCCCCGGCTCGTGCGGCGTCAACGTCATCGGCCAGAGCTATTACACCGCACCGGTAACCGCGCCCTCCCGGTACAACTACAACAACGCCTCGCAGGAAAACTCGTTCTCCGAAACCCTCACGACCTACAAGTCCGAGACCAACAGCTGGTCTACCGGCGGGGGGATCAAGGTCAAGGAGAAGGCGGGCGTGTTCCTAGGCCTGCAGATCGAAGCTGAAGCAACCGTTCTGTATACCGGTTCCGTCCAGGAGAAGGACTCCGAATCCACCACCGTCAAGCAGAATGTCCCGCCGTACTCCACCGGCACACTGTCCTACGGCGACACTTACCTCCGCACCTACGGTGACGCGATCATCTGCCTGCCGAACAGCACCATGATCGTCAGGGACCAATGGATCGAGAATCCGTCGGGCCTGGCTGCTACGGGCCCGGTGGTGAGCCTCACCGACTATCCCGGCCCGCCGCAAGTCTGAGCAGCCGCCCTAGTCCCACATGAACGCCCGCAGGAACCGATTGATGCGGCGCAGATACTCCGGCTGGCTGACGTGCAGGATGTGGTTACCCGGGAACCAGTGCAGCGCACAGCGATCCCAGTGTTCCCACAGCGCTTCGGATTGCTCGGGCGGGGCCAACCGATCCCCGAGGCCGGTGATGATGAGCCGCCGATCCCGTGCCACCAGCGGAGCGTAGTTCAGCGCACAGTGGTACGCCGAGGCGGCGGCCGAGTCGTCGCGGCTGATCGTGCCGAACCTGCGGCCCAACTCGATCAGCTTGTTGGCCGGCCACCATTCGTCGAATGTCCGCTCGGGAGTGACCACCGGAACATTGGGGATCACCGCCTCGAGCCGATCGTCGGCCGAGGCGACCAGAGCCGAGGTGTAGCCGCCCAACGACATTCCGGTCAGCGCGATGCGCTCCACGCCGGTGTCGCGCAACCAGTCCATCACCGAGCGGAAGTCGTGGACCGCCTGGGCCATGGTCTCGGCGAATCCGGCCATCCCTTGTGAGAAGAAGCCGTAACCGCTGAACGGGGAGCCCTTTTCGGCGCGGCGGCCGTGGAAGGGCAGCGTGTAGAGCAACACGTCGTACCCGGTCCGGTAGAACCACGGCAGCGAGAAGAACAAGCCGTTGAACAGGTAGGGCGAACCCATGAACCCGTGGATCACGCACAGGGTCGGTCGCGGACCGTCGTCGTGACGCCAGTGCTGGGCCCAAACGGTGTTGTTGCGCTCCAACCGTTTCCACTGCTTGCGCATCTTCGGGTTGACCGGTTCGAAGCTGCTCTCGAAACGGATGTTGTGCACGTTGCCGCGTGCGATGTGGTGGGCGATCCGGTTCGCCGGCCGGGCCGACACCGTGGGGAGCACCGTGGGGGCGGGGAACGACGCTGCCGGGTCGTGGCGTGCGGCGAGCTCGGCGTAGAACTCGAGGTTGCTGCGCTCACGGTGCAGGTCGGAGCGGCGGACGATGCCCTTGGCGACCGTCGGCAGCATGGATACCCCGACCAGGGAGGCGATCGCCGTACGCAGGCCGATGTCGGCGACGGCCGACGAGTCGACGACGAGTCGTTGCACTGCCGTCAGGTCGGAGCGGTCGGGAAGCCCCTCGTAACCGGCATCGGCACCCGCAACATCGGGCACGGGGATGGGGATATCAACGTCCGACGTCATTGTCGCGGCCTTTCCGAGCGGGTATCACCTTGCCGAGGATGCTAGCCGCGCGGGCGCCTCACAACAGGCGATACACCGTTGCGCCGCCCACCTTCATCGGTTGGTAATGATGCTGTACCCAGTCGGCGATCTGCCCGCCGACGCGGTCGTGGCGGCGCATCCGCCCGCTCTCGACGTAGTAGGTGATCTTGCCGGCGTGTACGGCGTCGACGAACTGGTGGAGGGTGGGTACCGGGTCCTTGCTCCATCCGCCGATCGCCATGACCGCGGTGCCGGACGCGATCTCCAGCGAAGCGGCGGCCTGCGATCCCGAGGTCGCTGCTGACCACCTGGTGTGCGTGGCGCCCAGCGCTGCGGCCAGCCGCGGGTCGACATTGCCCGAACTGGCGCCCATCACCAGGGTCTTCGCGAAGCGGGACCCGATGGTCGGCCATACGTTGGCTGTGTGAGCGGCGTTCGGGATCGATCCGTTGTGTGGGGTGGCGGCGGTGGCAACGGAGAACATCGCCGTTCCGCAGAGGCTCGCGAACAACGCTATGACCAGTGCGAACGGTGTCAGCCGTGGCCAAGCCGTCAGTGCCATCGCGAGAAGCACCACCGCCGCGACGGCAGTGGCCCCGATGAGCCAGCGGGTCCACGTCGGGCCCAAGTCGGCGCGGTGTAACAGGACGATGCCCCAGCCCGCGGCGACGGCCACCATGGCCATGGCCGCCGGCCTGCTCAACACGGCCGCCAGGCCGATCAGTGCACCTGCCGCCGGCGCCAGGGCGATGGTGTAGTACGGGTGGACCATGCCGGTCATGTAGCTGAACACCAGGCCGCACACGACGAGCCACACCGTCCACATGAGGAAGCCGGCCGCTTCCATCCTGGTGAGTCTGCGGCGGACGGCGAGATACGCCGCGGCCACGATCGCGATGGCGACGGCGGGCAGCAGCCAGGACACCTCGTAACCCATCTCCCCGGAGAGGATTCGGAGGACCCCGGCCCGGCTGCCCCAGCCGCCGTGGAACCCTATCGAGCCCGTGCCGCCGCCGATGATGCGGTCGACGCCGTTGTAGCCCAATGCCAGATTGAGCACCGTGTTGTCGGTCGAGCCGCCGATATAGGGGCGCGAACCGGCGGGCCACAACTGGACGATCGCCACCCACCAGCCGGCGGAGATCACCAGCGCCAGCGTCGCGCCCAGCAGATGCAGTACACGCCGCCACCAATTCGTCTGCGCGAAAAGAAGATAGGCGAGGCCGAAGGCGGGCAGGACCATCAGACCGGCCAACATCTTGGTGAGGAAAGCCAATCCCAACGCGACACCGACCAGCGCGAGCCATCGCCACGACGCGGTGGCGACCGCGCGTACCAGGAAGTAGGCCGCCACGACCATCAGCAACACCAGCAGGGCGTCGGGGTTGTTGTAGCGAAACATCAACGTCGCTGCGGGTGTGAGGGCAAGGACAGCGCCGGCGATCAGCCCCGCGATCGGGCCGCGGGTCGGTTCGGTCACGATGCGGCGGACCGTCCCGTACAGGATGGCCACGGCGGCGACACCCATCAACGCCTGCGGCACCAATACGGCCCAGCTGTTCATCCCGAACAGTCGTACCGACAGCCCGGTCACCCACAGTGCCGCCGGCGGCTTGTCGACGGTGATGAAGTTGTTCGGGTCCAGGGAGCCGAAGAACCATGCGGTCCAGTCCTTGGCGCCTGACTCGGCGGCCGCCGCGTAGAACGAATTGCCGTAGCCGTTGATGGGCAGATTCCAGAGGTAGAGCGCAGCCGTGACCACCAGCAGGCAGCTCAGGGCGATGATCGGCCACCTCAGCGCCGTGCGTTCCTCGAAGGCGGGCCCGGGCACGGCGACGATGTCGGCGCGGTCGGCGGTGGCGGTGGCGGTCACCGCACCACGGTGCACGACGGTGCTGACGTGCTCACGGCGCGACAGCTGGGAAGACGCTGTGGATTTCATGATGGGCGCCGGTGTGGTGAAGTGGCTGCATGTGGAATCCGCAGACGTATCTGGCCTTCGCCGATCAGCGTGGACGCCCGTTCTTCGATCTGCTCGCGCGTATCGGGGCCCGGTCACCGCGACGGGTGGTGGACCTGGGCTGCGGGCCGGGCAATCTCACCGAACAGCTTGCCCAGCACTGGCCGGACGCCGCACTGGAGGCGGTCGACAGCTCACCGGAGATGGTCGCCGCCGCGCGCGAACGCGGTATCGACGCCGAACTCGGCGATATCAGCGCTTGGACGCCACGCTCGGACACCGATGTCGTGTTCAGCAACGCGGCGTTGCAGTGGATCCCCGGCCACGGCGAGCTGATGGTGCGCTGGGCCGGCCTGCTGGAGCCGGGCGGCTGGATCGCCGTTCAGGTCCCCGGCAACTTCGATGCCCCCTCGCACGTCGCGATCCGCTCGCTGGCGGATCAGGCGCACTGGTCAAAAGTGCTGGGCGATTTCGCTTTCCGGAACGTTGACGCGGTGGAGACGCCCATTCGGTATGCCGAGTTGCTCACCGGCGCGGGTTGCACCGTCGACGCGTGGGAGACCACCTACATCCACGAACTGACCGGGCCGGATCCGGTGCTGAACTGGATCAGCGGCACCGCGCTCACCCCGCTACGCGATCGGTTGACCGACGATCAGTGGCAGCAGTTCCGCGCCGAGTTGATCCCTTTGTTGAACCAGGCCTACCCAGTGCGGCCCGACGGCCGCACCTACTTCCCGTTCCGGCGTATCTTCTTCGTCGCTCAAGTCGGGCCGAGGTGATGCTGCGGCCCGGTCACGGGTTGTGTGGCACTCCGACCGCGCGGTAGACGTATTCGGCCGGGACTTCGAACGCGAGGTTCCTCCTCGGCAGGCGAGTCAACACATCGTCGGGGATTTCCGTCTTGTAGGTGAGTGACAGGTGGCCGCTGAACTGAGGGTCGATGGCGGCGATGTCGACCTCCAAACTGACTCCAGCACTGGAAATTTCAGCATTTACGGCGCCCTGCTGCGGATCGTCCCAGCGGACATCCATGGTGCGGCCGGCGACCTTGGGAACGCTCGACAGCGTGGCGACGGCACGCTGGGAGGTGAACACCAGGGACCCGACATAGCTCGCGAAACTTCCGTTGGCGCGGAATCCCGGTATCTTGCCGCTGAACCGGCGGCTGACCGCGACGTACTCGGCGAGGTAGATGATGCCCTCGCTGTCGAACTGCTCGCGCATCTCGCGCGGCAGCTTCCCGATTCCGAACAACCGACGCAGGAACACGGCCACGTCGAGATCGTGCCAGATGCCGTGGTACTGAAGAAGGGATGGCGTCGAAGAAATTCTGGTTGATCGTATCGGCCGCGATCGCCGCGCTGGTCTACGCGGCGATGTGGGTCGGCTACCTGCAGAACTGGGCCTGGCTGGACACCGTCGACACCCAGATGCTGCAGGCGTTCCACACCATCGGCGCCTCCCGTCCCGGATGGGTGTCGTTCTGGACGCTGTTCTGCGCCGTGTTCGGGCCGAACGGTTTTCGGTTGCTCGCGCTGGTGCTGCTGATCGTGGCGCTTCTCCGTCGAAACGTGCTGACGGCGTTGTTCTTGGTGCTCAGCATCGGGTTGATGGGGATGGTGACCGAAGGCGCCAAGTCCCTGGCCGACCGGCCGCGACCGGCGACGGCGCTGGTCTACGCTTCGTCGACGTCGTTTCCGTCGGGGCATGCCCTGGGGGCAATGGTGGGGGTGTTGGCATTGCTCACCGTGCTGTGGCCGAGTCTCACCCCCGGACTGCGAGCGTGGCTGGGCGTTCTCGGTGGCGTGCTGATCGTTTTGGTCGGCTTGGCGCGGGTGGTGCTCAACGTTCACCACCCGTCCGATGTGCTGGCCGGTTGGGCGCTCGGCTACCTCTATTACCTGGTGTGCCTGCAGCTGGTACCGCGCCCTGAGACTGGCGTGCTGGTGCGACTGAGTTGACCAGCAAACCATGCGTAGTACCCTTTAGCGACAGCTAACTCGTTAGGGGGTGTGTGGTGCAGGTCGACGTGGGTGAGTTGCGCTCGGGTGCAAACCGGTCGTACAGTGCGGCCGCGCTGGCGATGGAGGGTGCTGACCAGCTGCGTCGCGTGTCTCCGGCGTCGGGAA
>NZ_JAPJDO010000018.1 GCF_026242045.1 Mycobacterium pinniadriaticum | reverse complement strand
GGCGTTCGGCGGCTACAAGCAGTCCGGCATCGGGCGGGAGAACCACCTCATGATGCTCGACCACTACCAGCAGACCAAGAACCTGCTCGTCTCCTACAGCAACAAAGCCCAAGGCTTCTTCTGATGAGTGATTTCGGCGCGCATTCCGCCGCACAGCGAACGAAAGCGCGCCGAAATCACAAACAAACCACAATGAAGGGAACATCATCATGACTCAGACACTCGGCGCCCCCGCCACCTCCACCGCGGCCGACACCATGCGTGCCGCCGTCGTCACCGAATTCGGTGCACCCCTGCAGGTCGCCGACCTCGACCTGCCCACCCCCGGCCACGGCGAAGTCCTCGTCAAGCTGGAGACCTCCGGGGTCTGCCACACCGATCTACATGCCGCACACGGTGATTGGCCGGTCAAGCCGCAACCGCCGTTCATCCCCGGCCACGAGGGCTACGGCACCGTCGTCGCCCTCGGCGAGGGTGTCACTGACCTCGAGCTCGGCGACAAGGTGGGCAACGCCTGGCTGTGGTCGGCGTGCGGCAGCTGCGAATACTGCCGCACCGGCTGGGAGACGCTGTGCGAGAGCCAGCAGAACGGCGGCTACAGCGTCAACGGCAGCTTCGGCACCTACATGCTGGTCAACGCGGCCTACGCCGCGCGGATCCCCGACGGCGTCGACCCGCTCGAGGTGGCACCGATCCTGTGCGCCGGCGTCACCGTGTACAAGGGGCTGAAGGTCACCGACACCCGGCCCGGCCAGTGGGTGGCGATTTCCGGCATCGGCGGGCTGGGCCACATCGCGGTGCAGTACGCCCGCGCGATGGGCCTGCGGGTGGTCGCCGTCGATATCGACGGCGCCAAGCTGGCGCTGGCCGCGCGTCTTGGCGCGGAGGTCACCGTCAACGCCAAGACCTCCGACGTTGTCGAGGAGGTGCAGAAAGCCACCGGCGGGGTGCACGGTGTGCTCGTCACCGCGGTGCATCCTCAGGCGTTCGGCCAAGCGATCGGCCTGACCCGGCGCGGTGGAACCATCGTGTTCAACGGTCTGCCGCCCGGCGACTTCCCGGCACCGATCTTCGATATCGTGCTGAAGGGCTTGACGATTCGCGGATCGATCGTCGGAACCCGCCAGGACATGGCCGAGGCGCTGGACTTCTACGCCCGCGGCCTCATCCACCCCACGGTCGAAGCGGCCAAGCTCGAGGACATCAACGAGGTATTCGGCCGGATGGAGCGCGGCCAGATCGACGGCCGCATCGTCATCGACTACCGCTGAGACCCCAGCTGCGCGCGGGAGCCTTCGATGCC
The DNA here is from genome assembly GCF_026242045.1 of Mycobacterium pinniadriaticum. Taxonomy (GTDB): domain Bacteria; phylum Actinomycetota; class Actinomycetes; order Mycobacteriales; family Mycobacteriaceae; genus Mycobacterium; species Mycobacterium pinniadriaticum. The sequence goes on along the minus strand of NZ_JAPJDO010000018.1, from coordinate 113,289 downwards.
GACCAGGCGGATATCATCGCGGCGGATCGTGGCCCACTGCCCCGGCGTCATGGTGAACTCCACCATGGTGTCGGGGCGGTCGCGTCGTTGCTCGACGGTGGTGCCGGTCTCGGTGTAGGGCAGCGAGCGTGTCACCGCCAGCGAGGCCGCGTTGTCGTGCCAGGCCCGGGTGACGGCGAGATCGGCCTCGAAGCCCGCGAAGATCAGATGCAGCGCGGCCTGTCGGACCTCCTTGCCGATACCCTGACGCTGGTGGGCCAGGCCCAGCCACGAGCCGGTGGTCAGCGTCCGGTTGGCCGGAAACTGTTCGGCGTGAACCGAACACATCCCGACCACCGACTCCTCGACCAGGACGGCGAGGTCGAGATTCCACCGCTGCGCCGTCGTCTCTGCGCGGTTGCGCCAATAGAACTGCATGCTGTTACGCTCCAGCTGCGGTGAGGGCACATCGGTCCACGGTTCACTGAACGGCATCGTCGCGGGATGGTGAATACCCTTGGCCGCCAACGTGGCCAGCCGCACGCCCAGCTCGTCGCCGACGTAGCGCAGCACGACCCGCGGTGTCACTACCTGCAGGTCGGCCAGCGGCCAGATGTCGTGTGCCATGGCATTCATCGGACCACATCGAAGGTGAGTCGAAAAGCGAATTTCCCGGCGATCGTCAGCCGGGGCGATGGCGGTGGTAGTGGCGGGCCACCCGGGTCCGGTTGGCGCAGATGTTCTGGGTGCAGAACTTTCGCCGGGCGTCGGTGGCGACGAAAAGCATACTGCAGGAGGGATTTTGGCATCGTCTGAGCCGTTTGTTCGCTGGCCCGGCCAGCAGGTCCATGAGACTGTCGGTGACAGCCCCCAGTGCGAGCTCGTGCCGGCGGTTGGCCGGCACATGGTGGGTGGTGACCGCCGTCCACCCCGCCCGGGTGTGTTCCAGGCGCCGGGTGGCGGTTACCCCGGCGGCCACGTCATTGACGTACTCGACGGCGGCCGGATCGGGTGCGGTTCCGGCGACGTGCGCGTCGAGCAGGTCGCGGACCGCACGGCGTAGTTCGACGGTGAGCGCCAGCGTGGGCGTTGTCGCCCTCTCGGGCATGCGATCCCGCTCCAGGCTCCACCACAGCCGGCAGGTCGCCTCGTCCGACAGCAGGTCGGTAGCCGGATCCGTGGTGGTGATGATCGTGTCGGCCAAGTCCACGGCCAGGGGTTCTCCCGCCACGATGAACCCGGCCACCTGCGCCTTCTCCATACGGGACCCGGCATTCATTCGACTAATGCTATCAGGGCATTGACAGCGTTAGCTCTGGTCGGGTAAGAAAACTAACGTCAATAAGGCACTACTACCGTTAGACATGGGAGGGTCCGTTCATGGATTCGCTGGAACTACTGCAAAGCGCAGATCGCCGCCTGGTCGATCTGACCGCCGGTCTGGGCGGGAACGACCTGGACCTGGCCAGCCCGTGCTCCGCCTGGAACGTGCGCTCGATGCTCAGCCACACCGTTGCGTCGATCGACGCATTCGCCGCGGCGGTGGACGGCGGCTCCGGCCCGACCGAGCAGGAACTGTTCAGCGGCACCGACATCCTCGGTGCCGACCCACTGGGTGTCGTCGAACGGTCGGTGCAACGCTCGCAACGCGCGTGGGCGACGATCACCGACTGGCAGCTGCCCGTCGCGACCGTCCTCGGCGAGATGCCGGCCGCACAGGCCATCGGGATCATCACCTATTCCACGCTCGTTCACAGCTGGGATCTGGCGGTGGCGGTCGGGCGACCGGTCGAGTTCGACGAAGCCGAAGCCAACCTGGCCGAAGCGGTGGGCAAGAACCTCGTGCCACCGTTGCGGCAGCAAGACCTCTTCGGTGCGGAGGTCGAGACGGCCATCGACGCGACCCCGACGCAGCGAGTCGTGGCCTTCTCCGGCCGCAGCCCGCTGTGACCGGATTCCACAGCGGCGAGCTTGCGGTGCAGGAGCGGGCCGGAGTGGCAACGCGCGCACACCAACTCGCTGGCATGGTCGGCCGGGGCGAACTTCGCCCCGCGACCGCCGAATTCCTGGCGGCAGCGCGGCTTGCGATGCTCACCGCGCGTGACGGGGCCGGCCGGCTGTGGATCTCACCCCTGCTGGGGCCTTCCGGGTTCCTTCGCGCAGATACGCCCACGACGCTGGATGTGGACTTCCGCTGGCCCGCCGCCGATCCGCTGCACGTCCTACCGGCGGGCCAGCCCGCGGGACTGGTCGTGATCGACCTTGCCGCCCGCAGGCGCATTCGCATCAACGGTGTGCTGACCCGTGCCGGCGCGACGGGGATGTCCATCGAGGTCGGCCAGGCGTACGGCAACTGCCCGCAATACATCCACCCGCGCCGGTTGGGCACTCGCGGCGATCAGTCGACACCGGACCGGATACCGGTGTTCACGGGTGCCGCGCTGCGGCCGCAGGACCGACGGCTCGTCGAACGCGCCGACACGTTCTTCCTCGGCACAACACATCCGGCGTCAGGCAATGACGCGTCGCATCGCGGCGGGCCGGCTGGATTCGTGCGGGTCGACGGCGGCCGCCTGAGCTGGGCGGACTATCCGGGCAACAATCTGTTCAACAGCCTGGGAAACCTGGCCGTCGATCCCAGCGCCGCCATGGTGTTCCTCGACTTCTCCACCGGGACGACGCTGCAGTTATCGGGCACGGCGGCGCTCGCCTGGCACGACCCGAAGTCCGGCGAAGACCATGACACCGGTCGGGAGGTGACATTCACACCCGAACGCGTCGTCGTGACCGCGATCCCGGGTCTGCACGTCGAGTCCTGACTCAGGCCACGCGGCTGGTCGTCTGCAAAGATGCCAGTTGATGAGCACAACTAACGGACCTCAGGCGGCGTTCTGCGTCGGCTTCACCCGGGTCAGCGAGGCCGGCATCTCGCTGGATCAACAGGTGACGGCGACGCTGGTCGATCATCGGGGGTTGGTGGAGATGCCGGCCTATGCGGTGATGGCCGAATCGGTCACCAGCGGCGCCTACTGGTACACGTTCGCCGAGCCGGTCGCCACGGTGCAGTCCTGGCTGGCCCTCACCGCCGGGGTTCGGCCCCGGGTGGGGGATCGGCTCCACGCCGTGTCGGTGCTGGCCCATCACGACGACGCCCACGGCACCGCCACGATGACCATTACCAACGGATCCCACGAGGTCGTCTGCGCGGGGGTGGCCCGCGCCGTGCGGGTCGGCCGCAGCACCGAGGCACTGCGGGCGCTGGACAAGGATGCGATCGCCCAACCGGTCGAGACGCTGCCCGCACCACCCGACGTCGACACCACCGTGTCGACCATCGACCCGGATTGGGATGGCCGGCGCGTCCTGGCCGCGATCAGCCGCGGCGACATCGCCCGCGGACCGCTCTGCGAACTGCTCGCCATGACCGTGGACCTCGACGACGAACCGGTGATGACCGTGCAGCCCCAGCCGTGGATGGCCAACCCACTCGGTGCCATCCAGGGCGGTGTCATCGCCTCGCTCATCGGCCAGGCATGCTCGCTGGCCGGCCAGGCCCACACCGGCCCCGGCGACCGCTACACACTGGCTGACCTGAGCGTTTTCTATTTCCGGTCGCCCCCGGTCGACGGGCGGCCCCTCACGCTGGCCACCACCACCGAGCGGGTCGGTCGGCGGATGGCGACGGTCGCGGCCACCATGGCCGACGCCGCCGGCACCCGCTACGTCCGCGCCGTCGCCAACATCGCCTACGAGCGGGGATGAGCGTTTTGACCTGCCCGGATCGTCGCAGGTAAGCTGCCACGTTGGCGTGCGGTACGCCGCGGTTTCGCACCGCGGGGTAAGCCGGGTTCTCGGGTCAGTGTTGGTCGCCGAGATGTAACCCCCACCGTCGCGTCCCGACCGGCACCCGGGTCATACCGGGACCACCACCGGGGTGTGAATCCCAAATTTAGAGAGGTAGCGCTGTGTCTACGTACACGCCGAAGGCGGGTGACACCACGCGATCGTGGTACGTCATCGACGCCACCGACGTGGTGCTCGGCCGGCTCGCCGTTGAAGCAGCGAAGTTGCTGCGCGGCAAGCACAAGCCGACATTCACGCCGAATGTCGACGGTGGCGATTTCGTCATCGTCATCAACGCCGACAAGATCGCCGTCAGCGGCGACAAGCTCCACACCAAGATGACTTACCGGCACTCGGGTTACCCCGGTGGCCTGCGCTCCCGCACCCTTGGTGACGAGATGGCCAAGCACGCCGACCGTGTGGTGGAGAACGCCATCGTCGGGATGCTGCCGCACAACAAGCTGAGTCGGCAGGTGCAGAAGAAGCTCAAGGTTTACGTCGGCCCGGATCATCCGCATGCCGCGCAGCAGCCGATTCCGTTCGAGATCAAGCAGGTGGCGCAGTGAGCGAGACGACAGAAGGCACGACTGAGGTCGAGGCGACTGAGGTCGTCGAGGTCGAGGTGACCGAGACCCCCGAGGTTCCTGAGGCCGCCGCCGAGGCGGCGCCGCGCGAGCCGGTCATCATCGACCGTCCCATTCAGACCGTCGGTCGCCGCAAGGAGGCTGTGGTGCGGGTTCGGCTGGTGCCGGGTACCGGCCAGTTCAACCTCGACGGCCGCAGCCTGGAGGCCTACTTCCCGAACAAGGTGCACCAGCAGCTGATCAAGGCCCCGCTGGTGACCGTCGATCGGCTGGAAAGCTTCGACGTCTACGCCCACCTCGATGGCGGTGGCCCCTCGGGTCAGGCCGGCGCGCTGCGCCTGGCGATCGCCCGCGCGCTGATTCTGGTGCAGCCCGAGGACCGGCCGGCCCTGAAAAAGGCCGGCTTCCTCACCCGTGACCCGCGTGCCATCGAGCGCAAGAAGTACGGCCTCAAGAAGGCCCGCAAGGCGCCGCAGTACAGCAAGCGCTGACCTGCCGCGTATCCCTACGCAACGGCTCGCCGGGCGTCATCCAGTCTCTTGGGCTGGAGGCGCCCGGCGAGCCGTTTGTGGTGGGGGGCACAGGACGACTTGCCGGTTGAGAGACCCTGGTGCGGGCAGTGTCCGCGTTCACGGGCATCTCGGTGCAGTTTCGGTTTGGCGGCGACATGACGGTTACCCTCGTCGGTTGTGTCTTGAGCCGGTAGTTGTGAGAGGTTTGTCCGCATGGGTCGACTGTTCGGGACCGACGGTGTCCGCGGCGTCGCCAACCGAGAACTGACTGCTGAGCTGGGTTTGGCGCTGGGAGCGGCTGCCGCGCGCCGACTCGCCGTGACGAGGAGCTCGGGGCGGCGCGTCGCCGTCGTCGGCCGCGACCCGCGAGCCAGCGGCGAAATGCTGGAGGCGGCGGTGATCGCCGGTGTCACCAGCGAGGGCGTCGACGCGCTGCGCGTCGGGGTGTTGCCCACCCCGGCGGTGGCCCACCTCACGGGTGCCTACGGCGCCGACTTCGGCGTGATGATCTCCGCTTCGCACAACCCCATGCCCGACAACGGCATCAAGATCTTCGGGCCGGGTGGTCACAAACTCGACGACGACGCCGAGGATCGGATCGAGGAACTCATCGCGCAGGGACCCGGTCTGCGTCCCGTCGGCGCCGACATCGGCCGCGTCGTCGATGCCGCCGACGCGCTGGAGCGCTACCTGCATCATGTTCGGTCGGCGGCGCCGGTCCGGCTGGACGGCGTGACCGTCGTCGTGGACTGCGCCCACGGCGCCGCCTTCCAGGCCGCACCGCGCGCCTACCACGCGGCCGGGGCGCGGGTCATCGCGATCAACGCCGAACCCGACGGCCTGAACATCAACGACGGCTGCGGGTCGACGCACCTGGAACGATTGCAGGCCGCGGTGGTCGCCCACCGGGCCGACATCGGTCTGGCCCACGACGGTGACGCCGACCGCTGCCTGGCCGTGGACGCCAACGGCCAGGTGGTCGACGGCGACGCCATCATGGTGATCCTGGCCCTGGCCATGCGGGAGGCCGGTGAGCTGGCCTCAGAGACCCTGGTGGCCACCGTGATGAGCAACCTGGGCCTGCATCTGGCGATGCGGGAGGCCGGTATCACCGTGCGCACCACCGGCGTGGGTGACCGCTACGTCCTGGAGGAGCTGCGGGTCGGCGAGTACACCTTGGGCGGCGAGCAATCGGGCCACATCGTGATGCCCGCGCTGGGCACCACCGGCGATGGGATCGCTACCGGGCTGCGGTTGATGGCGCGGATGGCGCAGACCCGCCTGCCGCTGGCCGCGCTGGCCGCACCGATGCAGACGATGCCGCAGGTGCTGATCAATGTCGAGGTCGCCGACAAGGCGACAGTCGCCGAGGCGCCCTCGGTACAGTCCGCGGTGCGCGCGGCGGAGGCCGAGCTTGGCGACACCGGACGAATCCTGCTGCGCCCGTCGGGAACCGAGCAGATGGTTCGCGTGATGGTGGAAGCCGCCGACGAGGACACCGCGCGGCAGCTGGCGATCCGCATTGCCGAATCGGTCAGCGCCGAAAGCTGATCGGAAGCATCGGGGAACCGATTGCCGCAGCGGTGCGTCATACCCGGGCATGGGTAACACACGCGTGGACACTGCGACGGTACGTGCCGCCGCGCAGCGCTTCGACACCGCCGCCGACGCTCTCGGCGGCGCGCTGCCGAGCCGGCTGCGCTTCGACGGGAGTGTGGCGGGGCGAACGCACGCCACCCACGGTGATGCGCTGCGCTCAGCGCTGGACCGGCTCACCGCCGAGATGGTGCAGTGGTCACGCGCCGCCCAGGAGATCGCTGCCGCGCTGAGGGGGACCGCCGACCGCTACGGCGATGCCGAGCTGCGTGCGGCGGCCCGATGACCACCGACGTCACGGCCCGGCTGGCGGCCGGGCGGCCATCGGTGTCCAACACGCAAGCCTATGTGGCGGCCTGCCATGCGGTCGGCTACCAGCATCCTGACCTGACCGCACACGGGGCGCAGATCGTCGAATGGTATGGCGGCGAAGAGGGTTTGGACCTGCACGCGCTGGACGCCGACTGCGCCACACTGCGCAACGCGGCGGCCGCCGCCGACGAGGCCGTGCGGGTGCTCCGCGACGGCCATACCGCGGTGCTGGCGGCCTGGCGAGGCAAATCCGGTTCTAGTGCTGCTGATTTCATCGAACGGCACTGCGCAACCGGCGCGGCTGTTGCCGGCACACTGCACGCGGCATCGACGGCGTGCGAGGCGTTGCGAGACGCGCTGTCGCGCGCGGTCGAGGAGAAGGTCGGCGCGGCGATCTCGATCGATGACCGCCGCGCCGGCGAGCGGCCGGCCTGGCTGGCCGCGGCGACCACCGTGACAAGCGGGGGAGCGGCCCGCGATGACGCCGTCGCGGTCGTCACCGAGCAGATCACTCCCTACGTCGACGCCGATATCCGCACCGAATGGATCGCCTCGATGCGGTCGTCGACGTCATCGGTGGTGGCCGCGTACGCCGAAGCCCTGCACCAGTTGAGTGCCGCTCCGGCAGCGTATTTCGAGGTACCCGGACGGTGGGACGGCCCGCCGGATGCAGGACCCAGACCCGTACCCACCGCGCCCGCCGGGGTGATAGCCGCCGCGTCCCCGCCGGAAGCGCCGGCCACTGAGTCCGCATCGGCACCACCAATGCCGGATACCACAGCGGCCCAACCACTTCCAACCACCCCGATGGCTGAGATGCCACCGCAGCCGAGCCTTGGTCCCACACCGTCCGCCGGTGTCCCGGGCATGGCCGATGTCGGCGGGGGCCTGTCCGGGCTGGTGGGCCAGATCGCCGATGCGTTTGGCGGTCTGTTCGACGGTGTGCCGGACACCGGGGTGGGCGACGAGCCGCCGCAGCTCGAGGACCCGGCCGGGCCGGATATCGACAAACCCGAGCCGGACGAGACCGATCCAGACATCGGGTGCACGGAAGAGGCTGTGCCCGAGGATGTTCCGGTGGCCGACGAGGTCGACGGCGGCGACGGGGCGCCGAGCGCGGAACCCGCCGCGGCCGCCGATGTCGAGCCCCCCGAGCCGCTGCCCTCACCGCCGGTGGAGCCGTCGGATGAAATGGCCGAGCCATTCGACGAGCAGACGCCCTGCGAGATCGCCGCCGACGAGCTGGCGCAGGTCGGCCAGTGACCACGGACCGCGACCGGCTGGTCGTCGCCGCGTCGCAGCGTCGGGTGCTGCGCCCGGCCGACGAGCAGCGGGCGGCGCGCCCGCCGGTCATCAGGGCAGCAGCTGCTGCAATTCCTCTACCCAGCTGATGTATTCGGCGCCATCGGTGGTGACCGGTGTGGTCAGCAGTGTGGTGACCCCCGCCTCGGCGAAGGCGGCGATGCGTTCCTTGACGAACCCGCGCGGACCGATCAGGTTCACGTTGCGCACCAATTCGTCGGGCACCGCGGCGATCGCCTCGGCCTTGTGTCCGGCCAGGAACAGGTCCTGGATGTGGTCGGCCACCTCGCCATAGCCGTACCGGGTGGCCAGCTTGTGGTAGAAGTTCTGACCCCTGGCGCCCATGCCGCCGATGTAGAGTGCCAGATGCGGTTTGGCCCAGTTCAGCCGCTCCTCGACATCGTCGCCGATGGCCAGTGACACTCCGACCATCACGTCGAGTTCGCCGAGTTGGCTGTCGCGCTTGGCTTTTCCGGCCCGCAGTGCGTCACCCCAGACGTCGTCGGCCTTCTCGGGATAGAAGAATATCGGCTGCCAGCCCTCGGCGATCTCCGCGGTGAGCTCGACGTTCTTGGGGCCCAGCGCGGCGATGGAGATCGGAATCCGTTCGCGTACCGGGTGATTGATGAGCTGCAGCGGCTTGCCCAGGCCGGTCCCCTGGTCGGCCGGCAGCGGGATCTGGTAGCTGCGGCCCTGGTGCTGCACGCGTTCGCGGCGCCAGACCTGACGGCAGATGTCGACGACCTCGCGGGTGCGGCCGAGCGGAGCGTCGAACGGCACCCCGTGAAACCCCTCCACCACCTGGGGGCCGGACGTGCCGATACCGAGCCGGAAGCGGCCGTCGGACACGAAGTCCAGGCCGGCGGCGGTCATCGCCAGCAGGGTGGGGGTCCTGGTGTAGATGGGGAAGACGCCCGAGCCCAGCTCGATCGTGGACGTCTTGGCCGCCAGATAGCCGAGCTGGCTGACGGCGTCGTAGGAGTAGGCCTCGGCGACCAGGGCGATGTCCACCCCGGCCTTCTCCAGCACCACGATGTGCTCGACTGCCTCGCGGAAGCCACCCGAATAGTCCAGAAAGATGCCGGTGCGCATCAGGACGTTATATCACCAACCAGTTGGTTGACTGATCGCCGGGCACGGCATTCCGGCCGCCAGCAGACGCAGAATCGCACTCCGGGGACCGGAATGGTGCGATTCTGTGTCTGCTCGCCCCGCGCAACTACGTGAGCAGCGCGACGATCTGGTCCTCCGGCGTGACCGGCGGCGCCTCCGGATCGAGCGGCTCGGTCTTGGGCAGCACGGCCTCGGGGTCGGCGAACTCCTTGTAGTCCTTGTCGCCGGTGAGGTGAAACAGCAGGAAGCCGGTCAGCAGGGCGCGGGCCGTCTTCTGGGTGCGTCGATCCGAACCCGGCAGGCCCAGTGCCCCCGCGATGCGGCGCTTCTCGGCCAGCCCGGCGGATTCTGCCTTGCTGACGATGCGCAGCACCGACCCCTTCCACGCGTGGGCCAGGTCGAGGGCGTCGGTGCGCAGCGACTGCGGGTCGTCGGGCGCGCTGAGCACCAGTCCCGGCACCTTCAGCGACGCCGCCGGTTGCCGGGCGGGCGGTTTGGTCACCGACGGGAACAACGCTGCGACCGCCTTGGGAGCGCCCGCGCCCGCCCCGGCCAGGCCGGCCACGGCAAACACCGCCGCCGAACCGCCGAATCCGTGGCCGGCCAGCCCCAGTTTGGTGGGATGCACGCTGATCTGGCCAGGGCCCAGTCGGACCCCGGTAATGATGTCGAGGGTGGTGCCCAGGTCGAAAGCCAGGTTCAGCACCGAGGGGGCCAGGCCGCGCTCGGTGTTCGGCGCAGCGGCCACGATGCCCCACGACGCGAGGTGTTCGAGCGTTTTCAGGTAGTGATCGACGTCTGTGAGCCAATCGTGGCCGAAGGCCACACCGGGCAGATTGAAGCCCGACGCCGGGGTGTAGACGGTGCCGGGGAGCCCGGCAAAGGCCAGGTCACCGCGCAGAACGGGATGCGGGCCGCGACGCGTCAGCGCCGCGAAGAGCTTGCGTGTCCGGGCCACCTCACGAACCTAGCCCACCGGGTCCGGTCCGCCGCTGCACTACCCTGGTTAGACATGTGCGGAATCGTGGCTTACGTCGGGCATCGCCCTGCCCGGGGTGTCGTCGTCGACGCACTGCGGCGGATGGAGTACCGCGGTTACGACTCCTCCGGTATCGCACTGATCGACGGAGGGGGCGGCCTCACCGTGCGCCGCCGCGCCGGTCGGCTGAGCAATCTCGAGGAAGCGCTGGCCGAAACGGATCCGGCCGCGCTGACCGGAGTCGCGGGCATGGGCCACACCCGATGGGCCACCCACGGTCGGCCCACCGACCGCAACGCTCACCCGCATCGCGACGCGGCCGGCAAGTTCGCCGTCGTCCACAACGGCATCATCGAGAACTTCCCCACCTTGCGCCAGGAACTCGAGGCAGACGGTGTGGAGTTCGCCAGCGACACCGACACCGAGGTGGCCGTCCACCTGGTCGCCCAGGCTTACCGGCAGGGCCCGACCGCCGGTGACTTCGAGGCGTCGGTACTTGCGGTGCTGCGCCGGCTGGAGGGGCACTTCACGCTGGTGTTCGCCCACGCCGACGATCCCGGCACCATCATCGCCGCCCGGCGGTCCACCCCGTTGGTGGTCGGCATCGGCGACGGCGAGATGTTCATCGGGTCCGATGTTGCGGCCTTCATCGAATTCACCAGGGACGCTGTCGAACTGGGCCAGGACCAGGCAGTGGTGATCACCGCCGACGGCTACCGGATCACCGATTTTCAGGGCCACGCCGTCCGCGAGTACCGAGAATTTCACATCGATTGGGACCTCTCAGCCGCCGAGAAGGGCGGTTACGAGTACTTCATGCTCAAGGAGATCGCCGAGCAGCCCGCCGCCGTCGCCGACACCCTGCTGGGCCATTTCATCGACGGCCGCATCGTGCTCGACGAACAGCGGTTGAGCGATCAGGAACTGCGCGAGGTCGACAAGGTGTTCATCGTCGCCTGCGGCACCGCCTTCCATTCAGGGCTGCTGGCCAAGTACGCGATCGAGCACTGGACGCGGCTGCCCGTGGAAGTGGAACTCGCCAGTGAATTCAGATACCGGGACCCGGTTCTGGACCGCGGCACTTTGGTGATCGCGATCTCCCAGTCCGGTGAAACCGCCGACACGCTGGAGGCGGTCCGGCACGCCAAGAGCCAGAAGGCCAAGGTGCTGGCGATCTGCAACACCAACGGCAGCCAGATCCCGCGGGAAGCCGACGCCGTGCTCTACACCCGCGCCGGACCCGAGATCGGGGTGGCGGCCACCAAGACGTTCCTGGCCCAGATCGCCGCCAATTACCTCGTCGGCCTGGCCCTGGCGCAGGCGCGCGGCACCAAGTACCCCGACGAGGTCGAGCGGGAGTACCGCGAGCTGGAATCGATGCCCGATCTGGTGGCCCGCACGCTTGACCACCTGGGTCCGATCACCGAGCTGGGGCAGCGGTTCGCGGCGTCACCGACCGTGTTGTTCCTGGGCCGCCACGTCGGCTACCCGGTGGCGCTCGAGGGCGCGCTCAAGCTCAAGGAACTGGCCTACATGCACGCCGAGGGCTTCGCCGCCGGCGAGCTCAAGCACGGTCCGATCGCGCTGATCGACGAGGGGCTGCCCGTCATCGTGGTGATGCCGTCGCCGAAGAACGCGGCGACCCTGCACGCCAAGCTGCTGAGCAACATCCGCGAGATCCAGGCCCGCGGCGCCGTCACCATCGTGATCGCCGAGGAGGGTGACGACACCGTGCGCCCGTATGCCGACCACATCTTCGAAATACCGGCGGTGTCAACGCTTTTCCAGCCGTTGCTGTCCACCGTGCCACTTCAGGTGTTCGCCGCGGCGGTGGCTCGCGCTCGTGGCTACGACGTCGACAAGCCGCGCAACCTCGCCAAGTCCGTCACCGTCGAATAGCCGATCAGCCCAGGTCGGCCACGGCGGCCAGGATCTCGGCGACCTCGGTTCGGGTGGTGTAGTCGGGGTGGATATCGCTCCAGGTGATTACCCCGTCACCGTCGATGACCAGGACGGTGGGCATCGGGAGCTCATAGCCGCCGTCGGCATTGGCCTCGCGAAGGTCCAACCCCAGCCGCTGGGTGGCCGCCCGGGATGCTTCCGAGGGCGCGGTGACGATGCCGAGCGCGGCCGCGATCCGATTGCCGGGATCGGAGACCACGTCGAAGGTCAGCGCGTTGACTTCGATGCTGGACAGCGTTCCGTCGGGCTTCTGCGGGCTGATGGCGATCAGCCGGATGCCGCGCGCGGCAAGTGTCGGCACCAGCTGGTCCTGATAGGTCTTCAGCGCCAGGTTGCAGTACGGGCACCACGCGCCCCGGTAGAAGACGACGACGGCCGGCCCGCCGCCGCGCAGCGCCGTGATCGTCGTCGTATTTCCCTGTGCATCAATGACTTCCGGATCGGGCAGCACAGTTCCGGGTCGAGCCGCGCCCGGCGCGGCACCGTCGTCGAGCATCCGCTTCTGGTCGGCGACCAACACCTCGATGACGTCGGCGGGCAAGTGTTCGGACAGGCCTTCCTGCAGTTGGGCGACCTGGGCGGCGATCGTGACGGGTTCGGTGGTGGACATCGCGGTTCCTCTCCGGTGGGCGTGTGCCCCATGCTGGCGCGCAAAAAATGGAGTGTCAATGCCAAAAAATCAGCGGCGGCGAACCAACGCGCGGGCAGGTTCGGTCAACTGAGCCGCGATCTGGGCGATCACCGTGTCCATCGCGGCGGTGAGGGCGGCGGTGTCGCGGTTGACCTGACTGAGTAACAACCCGCCCTGGGTGGCAGCCAGCAGGGCCAGCGCCAGGCGATCGGTGTCGGTGCCGGCCGGGAACTGGCCGGCGGCGGCCATCGACGCCAGGCCGTCGCGCAGGATGCGTTCCCACTCGGCGAACCATCGCGCCAACTGTGCCCGCGCCAGCGGGTCCGTCTCGACCAGGTCGGCGGCCAGAGAACCCAGCGGGCAGCCTCCGATACAGTTCTGAGCTGTGCGGATGCCGACGACCAGATCCCGCCAGCGCCATAGGTCGTCCAGGCACGTCACCCGGGCCAGGCCCAGCTGCTGGACATCGAGGACGCGGCGGCCCTGCAATTCGATGACGGCGGCGATCAAGGCGTCCTTGTCGGCGAAGTAGTGGTACAGCTGTGACGAGCTCACGCCGGCGGCGGCCTGGATGTCCTCGATGGTGGTGCGCGCCACGCCCCGTTCCTGCATCAGGTCGGCGGCGGCGCCGACGATCCGATCTCGCGTCTGCGCACCCTTGCGGGTCAGGCTACGGCCGTTGACCGCGGCGGGCAGCTGAACAGATTTTGGTTCAGTCACTCCAAAATGGTACCCGGGATCAGCCCGCGACCGGTGTCTGTCGATACAGCACCAGCCGCCATCCCGCGCGTTCGAGATCCAGAAGTTCATCAAGCAACTGCTGATCGGTCATACGGGTGAATACCCGCGCGGAGTTCGCTGCTATCACACGTTGAGGACGTAACCTTGGTGCCGATGCGGCACTACTACACCGCCGACGCGATCCGCGCCGCCGAGGCGCCCTTGTTGGCCAGCCTGCCCGATGGTGCACTGATGCGTCGCGCCGCCTACGGCTTGGCTACCGCGATCGCCGCGGAGCTGCGCGCCCGGACCGGGTCGCTGGCCGGCCGGCAGGTCTGTGCCGTCGTCGGATCCGGCGACAACGGCGGTGACGCACTGTGGTCGGCGACCCTCCTGCGTCGCCGTGGTGTGGCGGCGACGGCGGTATTGCTGAACCCCGAGCGGACCCATGCCAAGGCGCTGGCGGCGTTTCGTGCCGCCGGTGGCCGGGTGGTCTCCGCCGTTCCCCCCACGGCGGATCTGGTGATCGACGGGGTCGTCGGCATCTCGGGGAAGGGACCGCTGCGCGAGGCAGCCGCCGCCGTTTTCGCCGCGGTCGAGGCCGCGGGCATCGCGGTGGTGGCCGTCGACATTCCCAGCGGAATCGACGTGCAGACCGGCGCGCTCACCGGGCCGGCCGTGCGCGCCGCGCTCACCGTGACCTTCGGCGGGCTCAAACCCGTTCACGCCCTTGCCGACTGCGGCCGCGTCGAACTCGTCGACATCGGGCTGGATCTGCCAGCCACCGATCTGGTCGGCCTCGATGCCGCCGACGTCAAAGCCCGCTGGCCGATTCCCGGCGTCCGCGACGACAAATACAGCCAGGGAGTCACCGGCATCCTGGCCGGCTCGTCCACCTATCCCGGTGCGGCGATCCTGTGCACCGGGGCCGCGGTGGCCGCGACGTCGGGAATGAAACGCTACGCCGGGTCAGCGGCCGCGGAGGTGGTGTCGCACTGGCCGGAGGTGGTCGCCGCACCGAACCCGCACGCCGCCGGCCGGGTGCAGGCCTGGGTAGTCGGACCGGGCCTGGGCGCCGACGAAAACGCGTTCGGTGCTTTGAATTTCGCGCTCAACACTGATCTTCCGGTGATCGTCGACGCCGACGCTCTGACCATGCTGTCCGCGCAGCCGGACCTGGTGGCGGGGCGCGCCGCCCCGACAGTGCTGACGCCGCACGCCGGCGAATTCGCCAGGCTGGCTTCCGGAGCCGGCTGGCCGGCGACGTCGGACGAAGTGCCACCGGGGGAGGACCGGGTGGCGGCCACCCGCCGGCTCGCCGAGGCGTACGGCGCCACGGTCCTGCTCAAGGGCAATGTCACCGTCATCGCCGAGCCCTCAGGCTTGGCCTACCTCAACCCCGCCGGAGGTTCGTGGGCAGCCACCGCCGGATCCGGTGACGTGCTGTCCGGCATGATCGGCGCGTTGTTGGCCTCGGGCCTGCCGCCCGTCGAGGCGGCTGCCGCGTCGGCATTCGTGCATGCCCGCGCCGCCAACGCCGCCGCCGCCGACCCGGGCCCGGTGTCGGTGCCCACGTCGGCGTCGCGCATCCTCGCTCACATCCGTCAGGCCGTCGCAGAACTGTAGAAAGGACTCTCGTGCCCCACGTCAAGTACCGTTCCCCGTCGATCTCGCCCGCCTACACCGGCCGGCTGTCCGCCGACCCGATCCCGTCGCTGCGGCTGCCCGACGAGCCGATGGAACCCGCCGCGGCCTATCGATTCATCCACGACGAGTTGATGCTCGACGGCAGCTCCCGGCTGAACCTGGCGACGTTCGTCACCACGTGGATGGACCCCGAAGCCGAGAAGCTGATGGCCGAGACGTTCGACAAGAACATGATCGACAAGGACGAGTATCCGGCCACCGCTGCGATCGAATCTCGTTGTGTGTCAATGGTTGCCGACCTCTTCCATGCCGAGGATCTGCGCGACGACGATGCCTCCAGTGCCACCGGTGTGTCGACCATCGGATCCTCGGAGGCGGTGATGCTCGGCGGGCTGGCGCTGAAGTGGCGGTGGAAGGATCGGGTGGGAGAGAAGTGGAAGACCCGCACACCCAACCTGGTCATGGGTTCCAACGTCCAGGTGGTGTGGGAGAAGTTCTGCCGCTACTTCGAAGTCGAGCCGCGCTACATTCCGATGACGGAGGACCGCTACGTCATCACGCCCGAACAGGTACTCGACTACGTCGACGAGGACACCATCGGCGTGGTGGCCATCCTCGGCACCACTTACACCGGTGAGCTGGAGCCGATCGCCGAAATCTGCGCCGCCCTGGACAAACTCGAGAAGGACAAGGGTCTTGACATCCCGGTGCACGTGGACGCGGCCAGTGGCGGATTCGTGGTGCCCTTCCTGCATCCCGACCTGGTCTGGGACTTCCGGCTGCCGCGCGTGGCGTCGATCAACGTCAGCGGCCACAAGTATGGGTTGACCTACCCAGGCCTGGGTTTCGTGGTGTGGCGCAACAAGGATCTGCTGCCCGAGGATCTGGTTTTCCGGGTCAATTATCTCGGCGGCGACATGCCGACCTTCACGTTGAACTTCTCCCGACCCGGCAACCAGGTGGTAGGCCAGTACTACAACTTCGTGCGGCTGGGGCGCGCCGGTTACACCACGGTCATGAAACGCCTGTCGCACACCGCGCGATGGCTGTCCGATCAGCTGGCCGAGTGCAAGCACTTCGAGGTGATCTCCGACGGGTCGGCGATCCCGGTGGTGGCCTTCCGGCTGAGCGGCGACTTCGGCTACACCGAATTCGACGTGTCGGCGGCGCTGCGCTCGTACGGCTGGCAGGTGCCGGCCTACACCATGCCCGAAGGCGCGGAGAACGTCACGGTGCTACGGGTGGTGGTGCGAGAAGGGTTCTCCGCCGACCTTGCCCGCTCACTGTGGGATGACCTCAACGCCGTGCTGGGCCACCTCGATGCGATCAAGCCAGAGGGGCACTTCACCGAGCAGCACTTCGCGCACTAGGCGCTACGCCAGCATCCAGTTCCGGGTCGAGGTCCCGGAGACCGAACGATTGATTCACGGTAATGCCGATGCCGCGCGAAGCACCTGCCGATCGCTGGCGCCCGAGCCTGACGCTGACGGTCACAAAAACGACAGGTCAGCGCCCTATGCGGGCATCGGTGTCGGCTTCTGGGACAATTGGCTGCGGTGACATGAACATGCACACGACATCGTTGACCCCGTCGACGCAAACCCAGACTTCGCGCCCCGGCGCCGAAGCGCTCGTCGATCTCGGGGCGATCGCCCACAACGTGCGCGTTTTGCGTGAGCACGCGGGGTCCGCCCAGGTGATGGCGGTCGTCAAGGCCGACGCGTACGGCCATGGCGCCGTCCAGGCGGGCCGGGCGGCGGTGGCCGCCGGCGCCGCCGAGTTGGGGGTCGCCACCATCGACGAGGCGCTGGCCCTGCGCTCGGGTGGCATCACCGCACCCGTGCTGGCCTGGCTGCATCCGCCGGGCACCGACTTCGCCCCGGCGTTGACGGCCGATGTGCAAATCGCCGTCTCGTCGGCGCGGCAAGTCGCCGAACTGCTCGACGCGGTCCGGCGCACCGGACGCACGGCCGAGGTCACGATCAAGGTCGATACCGGGCTCAACCGCAACGGGGTCCTTCTGGCCGATTACCCGACGGTCCTGGCCGAACTGCAGCGTGCCGTTGCCGCCGATGCGGTCCGGTTGCGCGGCATCATGTCGCACCTGGCCAACGGTGACCTTCCCGATGATCCACTCAATGACCTTCAGGCGCAGCGGTTTACCGACATGATCGCCGAAGCACGCAGGCGCGGCGTCGAATTCGAGGTGGCCCACCTGTCCAACTCGCCGTCGGCGATGGCGCGGCCAGACCTGGCCTTCGACATGGTCCGGCCCGGTATCGCAGTGTATGGACTGAGCCCCATCCCCGAGCGTGGCGATATGGGGTTGCGTCCGGCGATGACGCTGAAATGCGCGGTAGCGATGGTCAAACCGGTCAAAGCCGGCGATGGCGTGTCCTACGGGCACACTTGGATCGCCGGCCGCGACACCAACGTGGCGTTGCTGCCCATCGGCTACGCCGACGGGCTGTACCGGCCGCTCGGTGGCCGGATCGACGTGCTGATCAACGGCAGGCTGCGCCCCAGCGTCGGACGGGTCTGCATGGATCAGTTCGTCGTCGATATCGGTCCTGGTGAACCCGACATCGCCGAGGGCGACGAGGCGATTCTGTTCGGCCCCGGCACTTCCGGTGAGCCGACGGCCCAGCACTGGGCCGACCTACTCGGCACCATCCACTATGAGGTGGTCACCAGCCCGCGCGGGCGGGTGGTACGTACCTATCGGGAGGCTGATGCCGGTGGGCAGTGATCACGAGAAGAACCTCAAGCGTTCCCGCGGCATCGACGAACGCTTGGCGCGTCGTGCCGAGAAGACCGCCGAACGGCTGGCCCGCAAGTCCGACCGCCCCGGTCTCGGGGTCGGCAAGAAGGCCGGGTTGATGGCCGGTGTGGCCGGACTGGGCGCTGTCAGCACCGTTGCCGGGCTGTCGGCCGCGCGTTCGCTGCGGTACCGGTCCTTCATCGAAGATGCCTACCGGGGTGAGGATTTCGCGCTTCTCGACGCCGATCGCGGCTGTGTCGTCACCACCCCGGACGGCACCCCGCTGGTGGTGCGCGAGGTCGGGCCGATCACCGCTCCGCTCACCGTTGTGTTCGCCCACGGATTCTGCCTGCGGATGGGGTCTTTTCACTTTCAGCGGGCCGCCCTGGCGGACCGCTGGGGAGGTCAGGTCCGGATGGTGTTCTACGACCAGCGTGGCCACGGACAGTCCAGCGCGGCACCGGTCGATACCTACACGGTGACCCAGCTGGGTCAGGACCTGGAAACCATTCTGCAGGTGATGGTTCCGCGTGGCCCGATCGTGCTCGTCGGGCATTCGATGGGCGGGATGACGGTGCTGTCGCACGCCCGTCAGTTCCCCGAGCACTACGGCAGCCGCGTCGTCGGTGCGGCGCTGATCTCCTCGGCCGCCGAAGGTCTGCCTCGTTCGCCGGTGGGCGAGATCCTGCAGAACCCCGCGCTGGAGGCTGTTCGTTTCGCGGCGCGGTACGTACCCAAGATGATTCACCGTACCCGTGGCGCAGCCCGTTCGGTGCTGCGCCCGATCCTGCGTACCGCCTCCTACGGCGACGACAAGACGAGTCCGAGCGTTGCGGCTTTCTCCGAAGAGATGATTCACGACACCCCGATCGCCACCCTGGTCGAGTTCCTGCACGCCCTGGAGGTTCACGACGAGAGTGCGGCGCTGCCGGTACTGGCCCGGATCCCCACCCTGATCGCCTGCGGCGACCACGATGTGCTGACCCCGGTCGTGCACTCCGAGGAGATGGCCGCGGTGCTGCCGAACAGTGAACTGCTCATCGTCGCCGGCGCCGGCCACCTGGTACAGCTCGAACAGCCTGAGGTGATCAACGACGCGCTGGTAAGGCTCGTCGAACGCGCGACCCCGTCGAAACTGGTGGCCTTCGCCCGCGCGCTCAAGGACCGCGCCCGTGGATAGGACGCAGGTGCGCAGCGGCACACTCGAACTGCCCACCGTGGAGGACACCATCGCCCTCGGGGAGCAGCTGGGCCGGCAGCTGCGGGCCGGCGACGTTGTCGTCCTGTCCGGGCCACTGGGAGCTGGAAAGACCGCCCTCACCAAGGGAATCGCACTCGGCATGGATGTCGAGGGGCCGGTGACCTCGCCGACCTTCGTACTGGCCCGGGTGCACCGGCCGCGGCGCGCTGGACGGCCGGAACTGGTGCATGTCGACGTCTACCGTCTGCTCGAACACACCGGCGCGGACCTGCTGGCCGAACTTGATTCGCTGGACCTCGACGCCGATCTCGACGACGCCGTCGTGGTGGTCGAATGGGGTGAAGGTCTGGCCGAACGGCTCTCGGAGAATCACCTGGACATCACCCTCGTGCGCAGCGCCGACAGCGAGATGCGCACCGCGACATGGCAGTGGAATCACCGATGATCCACAACGTCTTGGTCATCGATACCGCCACGCCGGCCGTGACGGCCGCGGTTGTGGTTCGCGGCGACGGGATCGGCGTCGCCGGAGAGCGGATCACGCTGGACGCACGCGCTCATGCCGAGACGTTGACCCCCAACGTGGTGGTGGCGGTCTCCGATGCCGGCCTGACGATGGCCGATCTGGACGCCGTCGTCGTCGGTTGCGGCCCAGGACCGTTCACCGGCCTACGGGTCGGAATGGCGACGGCCGCGGCCTACGGGCATGCCCTGGGCCGCCCGGTCCACGGCGTATGCAGCCTGGACGCGATCGGGGCGCTGACGACCGGTGAGGTGCTGGTGGTCACCGACGCCCGCCGCCGCGAGGTGTATTGGGCGCGCTATCGCGACGGCGCGCGCATCGAGGGGCCGGATGTCGCCGCGCCCGCCGATGTATCGGTCGGTGCAGCCGTTGCGATCGCCGGATCGCCGGAACACGCCGCACTGTTCGGGCTGCCCGTCATCGGCCCCGCCTACCCGACCGCGACGGGTCTGGTTGCCGCCGTTAGTGATTGGACTACAGATCCCGATCCGCTGGTGCCGCTGTATCTGCGCCGCCCGGATGCCAAGACGTTGGCTGAACGCGGAGTCCTGCAATGAACGTCCGGTACGGCCCGCTGACCAAGGCCGACGCCGCCCGCTGTGCGGAGCTGGAGAACATGCTGTTCGAGGGTGATGACCCGTGGCCGGATTTCGCGTTCGTCCGTGAGTTGGCCGCTCCGCACAACCGCTACGTCGCCGCCCGGGTCGACGACAAACTGGTCGGCTACGCCGGGATCTCGCGGTTGGGGCGCATCCCGCCGTTCGAGTACGAGATCCACACCGTCGGAGTCGATCCCGCCTATCAGGGGCAGGGGATCGGTCGGCAGATGATGGTCGAGCTGCTGAGCGCGATCGGCCCGGACTCGGTGGTGTACCTGGAGGTCCGCACCGACAACGAGCCGGCGATCGCGCTCTACACCAGCCTCGGCTTCGCCAAAGTCGGCGTACGCAAGCGCTATTATCGGGTCAGTGGCGCCGACGCCTACACTATGCGACGGGACGCTCATGCCTGACCCCGAGTCGCTTCGCCCCTGCCCGCCGTCCCAGATTGTCTTGGCCATCGAAAGTTCCTGTGATGAAACGGGAGTCGGCATCGCTCGGCTGGATGCCGACGGCACAGTGTCGCTGCTCGCCGACGAGGTGGCCTCCAGCGTCGACGAGCACGCCCGGTTCGGCGGCGTGGTTCCCGAGATCGCCTCGCGCGCCCACCTCGAAGCACTCGGGCCGACGATGCGCAGGGCGCTGCGGGTCGCCGGCATCGACAGACCCGACATCGTCGCGGCCACCATCGGGCCGGGCCTGGCCGGTGCCCTGCTGGTCGGTGTGGCCGCCGCCAAGGCCTATGCCGCCGCGTGGGGCGTTCCGTTCTACGCCGTCAACCACCTCGGCGGGCACCTGGCCGCCGATGTCTACGATCACGGTCCGCTGCCCGAATGTGTGGGCCTGCTGGTCTCGGGCGGGCACACCCACCTGCTGCACGTGCGGTCACTGGGCGAGCCGATCGTCGAACTCGGCAGCACTGTCGACGACGCGGCGGGGGAGGCCTACGACAAGGTGGCCCGCTTGCTGGGGCTGGGTTATCCGGGCGGGCGGCCGCTGGACGAGCTGGCCCGCACCGGCGACCGTGAGGCGATCGTCTTCCCACGGGGTATGACCGGTCCGCGCGATGAGCCGTTCGCGTTCTCGTTCTCCGGCCTCAAAACCGCCGTCGCCCGCTACGTCGAAAGCCATCCCGAGGCGTCGACCGCCGACATCGCCGCCGGATTCCAGGAGGCCGTCTCCGACGTGCTCACCGCCAAGGCGGTGCGGGCGGCCGGCGAGCTCGGAGTATCTACTTTGCTGATTGCCGGCGGGGTGGCAGCCAATTCGCGACTGCGTGAATTGGCCGAAGAGCGGTGTGCAGCAGCGGGTTTGACACTTCGGATTCCCCGACCACGGTTGTGCACCGACAATGGGGCGATGATCGCCTCGTTCGCCGCGCATCTGATCGCGGCCGGCGCGGCGCCGTCGCCGCTGGACGTGCCCAGCGACCCCGGCCTGCCGGTCATCGCCGGCCAGGTCATGACGAGCCGGTCCGGCCGGTGATGCACTACGACAACCGGCTGCGTCCGGCGCAGCCGACCACCCCGGCACCGGATGCCTTCACCGTCCACCGCCGTGAGGTGCCGGCAACCACTGGCCGGGATGGGCTCGCGCTGGCCTTCGTGGACGAAGGAGTCGGCGGCTATCCGCTACTCCTGCTGCACGGCTATCCCGAAACCAAGCGGATCTGGTGGCGCAACATCGCCGCACTCGCCGAGGCCGGCTACGAGGTGATCGCCCCGGACCTGCGCGGGCACGGCGACTCTGACCTGTCCCAGGATGACGTTTACGACATCGCGGCCTACAGCCGCGACGTCTACCTGCTGGTCCACGATGTCCTCGGCCATGAGCACTGCGGCGTCGTCGGCGGCGACGTCGGCGGGGTGGTCGCCGTGGACCTGCTGCACCGGTATCCCGGCTTCGTCGACAAGCTGGTGTTCTTCGACACCGTGCCGCCGCTGGTGTTCGACGACTACGTCGCCGCGGGCATCGACCCGGCCGTCATCCTGAGCGACGGACCCACCGGCGACTACCGCCACCGCCAGGGCGCCACCCCCGACGAACTGGCCGCCGAGCTGGACACCGTCGACAAACGGCGCCGCTACATCGGCGAGATGTACGGCCACCGGCTGTGGGCTTCGCCCGGGACGTTCAGCGCCGATGATGTCGATTTCATGACCGAACCCTTCGGCGCCGAGGAGCGGCTGCGGGCCGGCTGGGCCGTCTACCAGCTCGCACACGGCAGGCCGTCCAGCGAACCGCCGATCATGGACCGCAAGGTCGACGTGCCGACCCTGATCCTCTACGGCATGGACGACCACGTCGTCGGCCCGGAGTTCGTGCATCTGTGCGAGGTGGCCTTCACCGACCGAACCGGACCCGTCGTGCTGCCCGGCGCCGGGCACTTCCTGCAGTGGGAACGCGCCGACCTGGTCAATGCCCTGGTCATCGCGTTTTTCGGCGATATGCGCGTGCTACACGAGTTGCCGGCCTGAGCGGCCAGGTCTGCTCTCGGCGAATACGCAGCGGGCCACCCTTGAGTGCTAGCACTCGCATGTATAGAGTGCTAGGTGGCTTGCGGACAAACCCTGTGTCGGCACCCGCGACGACGGCGCGAGGGCATGGACGTATGCCGAACACCTGGTAATTCCGACTGGTCCGGGCGCATTAGCCCCGGCCCGCAAGTTAACTAAGTGGAGGACTCCATCGTGGCCGTGAACATCAAGCCACTCGAGGACAAGATCCTCGTACAGGCCAATGAGGCCGAGACGACCACCGCGTCGGGTCTGGTCATCCCGGACACCGCCAAGGAGAAGCCGCAGGAAGGCACCGTCGTCGCAGTTGGCCCCGGCCGCTGGGATGAGGATGGCGAGAAGCGGATTCCCCTGGACGTTGCCGAGGGTGACACCGTCATCTACAGCAAGTACGGCGGCACCGAGATCAAGTACAACGGCGAGGAGTACTTGATCCTGTCGGCCCGCGACGTGCTGGCGGTCGTCAACAAGTAGCAGTCGTGAACCGCCCCGGAGATCCCCGTAGCGGTACGGGTGGTGTCCGGGGCGGAACGCGCTGGAGCGAAGTCAGGACTGATATATGAGCAAGCAGATTGAGTTCAACGAGACTGCGCGCCGGGCCATGGAGGTCGGCGTCGACAAGCTCGCCGACGCCGTGCGGGTGACGCTGGGCCCGCGTGGCCGCTATGTGGTGCTCGCCAAGGCGTTCGGCGGCCCGACCGTCACCAACGACGGCGTGACCATCGCCCGTGAGATCGAGCTGGAGGATCCGTTCGAGAACCTCGGCGCGCAGTTGGTGAAGTCGGTGGCCACCAAGACCAACGACGTCGCCGGTGACGGCACCACCACGGCCACCGTACTGGCGCAAGCCATCATCAAGAACGGCCTGCGCAACGTCGCTGCGGGCGCCAACCCGATCGCACTCGGATCGGGGATCGGCCGGGCGGCTGACGCCGTGTCGGAGGCGCTGCTGGCCGCGGCTACCCCGGTCGCCGGCAAGACCGGCATCGCCCAGATCGCGACCGTCTCCTCACGTGACGAGGAGATCGGCGAGATGGTCGGCGAGGCGATGACCAAGGTCGGCGGCGACGGTGTGGTCAGCGTCGAGGAGTCCTCGACGATGAACAACGAGCTAGAGATCACCGACGGTGTCGGTTTCGACAAGGGCTTCATCTCGGCCTACTTCGTCACCGATTTCGACTCGCAGGAGGCTGTCCTCGAGGACGCCTTGGTGCTGCTGCACCGCGACAAGATCAGCTCCCTGCCCGACCTGCTGCCGTTGCTGGAGAAGGTGGCCCAGGACGGGAAGCCGCTGCTGATAGTCGCCGAGGACGTCGAGGGTGAGGCGCTGTCGACGCTGGTCGTCAACGCCATCCGCAAGACGCTCAAGGCGGTCGCGGTCAAGGCGCCGTTCTTCGGCGACCGCCGCAAGGCGTTCCTCGATGACCTGGCTGTCGTGACCGGTGCTCAGGTGGTCAACCCCGATGTCGGCCTGCTGCTGCGTGACGTCGGCCTCGAGGTGCTGGGCACCGCGCGCCGCGTGGTGGTCAGCAAGGACGACACCGTCATCGTCGACGGCGGCGGCACCAAGGAGGACATCGCCGACCGGGTCAAGCAGCTCAAGGGCGAGATCGAGGCGAGCGAATCCGACTGGGACCGCGAGAAGCTGCAGGAACGGTTGGCCAAGCTGGCCGGCGGCGTCGCGGTGATCAAGGTTGGTGCGGCCACCGAGACCGCGCTCAAGACGCGTAAAGCCTCGGTTGAGGATGCCGTGCACGCGGCCAAGGCCGCAGTCGAGGAGGGCATCGTCGCCGGTGGCGGCAGCGCCCTGGTGCAGGCCAACAAGGCCCTCGACGCGCTGCGGGCATCGGTATCCGGCGACGAGGCGCTCGGCGTCGAGGTGTTCGCCTCGGCACTGACGGCCCCGCTGTTCTGGATCGCCACCAACGCCGGTCTCGATGGAGCCGTCGTGGTCAACAAGGTCGGTGAGCTGCCCACCGGGCACGGTTTCAACGCCGCAACACTGACCTATGGCGACCTGATCGCCGACGGTGTGATCGATCCGGTCAAGGTGACCCGCTCCGCGGTGCTCAACGCCGCGTCGGTGGCACGCATGGTGCTCACCACCGAGACCGCGATCGTGGAGAAGCCGGTCGAGGTCGAGGACGACGGTCATGGCCACGGCCATCACCACGGGCACGCGCACTAAGTAGTTCTCTGCCGAGCAGACGGAACCGCCCCCGACACGCCGAGTGTTCGGGGGCTTTTCCGTCTGCTCATACCCGTGGTTTGACGTCCTTGTCAATTAATGTCCCAGCCATTACGGTCCGAGCGGGACCAGTGCGGGGAGGCCAACCAGATGACAGTGACGGACGCGATTCGATTCACCGGCTTTGCGGCAAAGACTGTCGGCGACTCCGTGTGGGTGAACAGCAAGGCGTTTCGCGCCCGCCGGCACTGGCAGATCGATGCGGCGATCAGCGATTACGACCCGCTCGACCCGGTGACGGCCGCGCAGCCCCATGAGGCCTATCGCCGGCTGCATGCCGGCGACCGGGTGCAGTACAACCCGAAACGTAAGGTGTGGATCCTGAGCCGTCTGGACGACGTCCGGACCGCCCTTCGCGACGACACGGCATTGTCCAGCGCCGACGGGCCCTCCCTGATCAAAGTCCGGGCGCCGACCCTGGTTTCGACCGACGGTGACAAGCATGCCCAGCTGCGCCGCCAGGTGTTGCCCGCCTTCACCAAAGCGGCATTGGACGGTTGGCGTCAGGCCATCGATGAGCTGGCGGCGGAGACGGTTCGCGACGTGATGGACCATCCCGGTTGTGACGTCGTCCAACGGTTGGCGGTACCCATGCCGGTACGGCTCATCGCCCGACTACTCGGTGTCCCCGACACGGACGTGGCGGATTTCCGGCGGTGGTCGGAAGCGGCCGTACAGGTCACCGATCTGGCGCCGACGGCGGCAGGCGTGCGGAAGCTGGCAGGCGCGCTGAGCGGTTCCTGGGCGATGGAGCGCTACTTCCGACGACAGTTCGCCGCAGGTGGACTGAAGGGCACGGACGCCATCCTCGGACGACTCCTGGCCGAGAACGAGGCAGGTTCGCTCAGCGATGCCGAATTGTTCCGGTTCGCGATGCTGCTGCTGTTGGCCGGCAATGAGACCACCACCAATCTGCTCGGCGGCATGTTCGCCACTTTGGCCGCCAACCCCGAACAGTTCGACGCGGTGCGCGCCGATCACGGGTTGATCCCGATGGCGATCGAGGAATGTCTGCGCTACCTGTCGCCGGCCCAGAACCTGTATCGCACAGCGCTCAGTGACTACCGGGTGGGCGAGGTGACCATTCCGGCGGGCGCGCGGATCTTGCTATGCCTCGGTGCCGCTAACCGCGACCCGCGGGTCTTCGACAAGCCTGACGAGTTCCGGGTGGACCGAAACTCGACCCAGCACATCGCTTTTGGGTTCGGAGTCCATCTTTGTTTGGGTGCTCAGCTGACCCGCATGGAAGCCCAAGCGGTGCTGCTTGAACTCGCGACGCAGGCTAGTGGGATATCGACGGTGGGTGAAGTGATCTGGTCGACCAATAGCTTGTTGCGGGGACCGACGCGCGTGCCGGTGCGCCTCACCCGGGCCTGAGCGACCATCAATCGAGTCCAACACGGTGGCGGGTGGTCGGTGACGGCTGCTTCGGGATTACCTGTGGTGGCCTGCTCCGATGTGTGAGCTCGGGTAGCCTCGGATCAGGAAGCAATAGGGACCGGGGGGCCGCTATGCACGTCTCGGCGTTTGTTCCAGTAGTGAGTGCGGATGACAGCGGCTCGGGCATCACAGCCACTGGTTTTCCGATGACCACATTCTCTGTCGGTGAGTTTCCGATCGGGGTTCAGATTCCGATCGTCTTGTCGGTGTGGACCGACAACGGCTCCGATCACGACCCGCACTTGTACACGGTCGCCCGCGATCCGGACGGGGAGCGGCGCGGTACGGTCGAGGTGTTCTGGCATTGGCCAGACGTCGATGGCCAGCCGTGCAAGGTGGGCGCGAGGGTGCTGCAATTGGCCTTCGTCGCCACGAAGCCGGGCACGTATCGGGTGGGCCTCTACGAGGAACCGGACTGCATGGAAACCGACCACTCATTCCCGTTGGTTGTGACGGGGTCGGTGCCCAGCCTGGTTAGTCACTGAAGGCCCGGCAGCTCGACAACGAGCACCACGCGCAGGTGACTGCATTCGAGACCCGAATACCGTGCGTGCGAGCCGGGCCGAAGGAATACGCTCGAAGGGAATCGGGGACAGGGAGCGGGACGTATGCCCCTCACGGATCTGCGTTACCCGGCGGCCGGGCTCATGGCCTGTGCGGCCGCGATCGTGTGCGGGGTGCCGGCCAACGCCGACCCGCTGGACCCGATCCCCGGGGAGGGATTCTTTCTCGTCGGACCCGATATCGCGCCGGGCCTCTACAACACCGGCGGGTCGGCATCGCCCTTCGGGATCTGGATCAACGACGTGCCGACCCAGGACTCGATGTGCGTCTGGTTCACCTACAGCACACCTGACTCGAACAAGGACCATGTGGTCGCCACGAACATGTCCATCGGTCCGATGAACGCCAACATCAATTCGACGGTGAAGGCCTTCGAGTCGCACAACTGTCAGCCTTGGACTCGGGTCACCTGAGCTGAGCATGACGCAAGTGACAGCCACCGGGCAGGAGACGGCGCGACCAGGCCGCTGGTGCCGGGAGCCTGACAGCTACCTAGGAATCCAGCCAGTCCCAGGCCTGGTCGACGTCGTCGAAATACCGGGCCTCTTGGGCATAGAACGGCTCAGCGAGCCGGGTTAGCCACTTCTCCCACTGGTGGTGACCGACTAGGGCCATTCGCTCGATCGAGCGGTGGTATTTCTTGCCGAACCGAAGGTCCGCGCCCCAGGCCTCGACCTTCTCCCAGTGGAATTCGCTCATGTCCAGCAGGACCCGCACTGATCCCGATGCATCGACGATGGTCTGAACGTCAGGTCCGAGGATGTCATAGTCCGCACGGGTGACATCCCCGCTGACCCGGAATCCAACAACGTTGTCATGACTGCGGGACATTTTCTCGATCACAACGACCTCCTCAACAGTTCACCCTCCACACAAACTACACATACGTGTAGATCGATCAGGCGCGAACGGCGCTCGAACAACCCGGCCGAACGTTGTCGTCAAACGCATTTGCAGCACAACACCTTTGCTGGATCGAGCACCGCCGCCGTCGGCCCCGAGATCGGGGTCTACGTCCGAGGCGGCGGGTGCGGTTTCGGTGGAGTCGCTGCAGAATGGGTGATCGGCCGTACCGCGAACAGCGCCTCGTGCTGGGGTGGTTTCGCTACGAGCGACCCGCTGGCCACGCCGACTACTACTTCCGTATTCACGGCGCCGCCGCTGACGCACAGGAGTTATACCGCCAAAGCGCCGCTGAGTCGGCGGGTGACCGCGGCGAGCTGTTCACCCATCCGGGTGATGTCTGCGCCGCTCATCGGCTCTGCACTGGGAACGAGGCTGAGCATCAGTGACATTCGAGAATCCGGCCCGAGGATCGGGGAGTCGATGTGGCTCACCGTGTAGGTTCCCTTGGGCTCGAGGCTGGCCGGGAACCACTCCTCCTGGTGGATCAGTTCGTCGGTCAACTCCTGGGCCAGTTGACTCAGCCGGGTAGAGCGGACCTCCGCGCTGCGCACGATCAACGCCAGTTCCTGTAGGCGCAGATCCGGCAGCAGATGAAGCCCTACCGCGTAACCACGCTGCGTGGCATTGGCGATCGCGTGTCGGTACCGATCGCGGACGTCCTCGGGCAGCGTGCTCAGCCAGCGCTCCCGAACCTCCGGGTGACTCCACGCGACGGTCGAGGCTCCGTAAGGCGGGCGGTGCGGGAACTGGGTCCCGATCGGCATCGGGTGACCGCCGCCGTGGCTGCTTCGAACCTGGTCGACGACGGTCGAATGATCGTCGTCCACCGAGAACGCGACGCAGTGGGCGCCGGTCGCTGCCGACAGCTCGGCCATCGCCGAGCGTGCCAGCACCAGCGCCGGGTAGCGGTCGGCCGCTTCGCGTCCGAGACGAACCAGCGCGGGGCCGAGGTGATAGGTCTTGCGAACCGGATCGCGCAGCAGCCACCCGGCCCGGAGCAGTTCCGAGAGCATCGAGTGGCAACTGGCTTTGTGGACGCCCAAATACCGAGACACCTCGGCCAACGTCACGCCGCGGCTCCCGTCACCCGCTAGATGCTCGAACAGGTTCACCACCCGTTCGGTCTGTGGCGACGGTCGAGCAGCCATCGACTGATGGTCGCATATTGCGACTGCTTGCGGTGTGATAAGCGACCATGTGACGATGGCCACAATGAACGACCTTGAAGGCAAAGTGGCCGTCGTCACCGGGGGAGCCGGGGGGATCGGCCGCGCAATGGGCAGGCGTTTCGGTCAGGCCGGGATGAAGGTGGTGCTCGCCGACGTCCTGGCCGAATCCCTGGACCAGGCCACCAGGGCACTCGCCGACGACGGCATCGAGGCGCTCGGGGTGGTCACCGATGTCACCGACTACTCCTCGGTCGAATCGCTGGCGAAGGAGGCGCTCGATCGCTTCGGCGCCGTGCATGTCGTGTGCAACAACGCCGGCACCGGCGGGGTCTCCGAGGGCTACATGTGGGAACACGACCTCGCCGACTGGCGCTGGGGGATCGACGTCAACGTGCTCGGCGTCATCCACGGGATCAAGGCCTTCGTGCCGATCCTGCTGGAGCAGGGTGAGGGACACGTGGTCAACACCTGCTCGGGCAACGGCGGGTTCGCGCCGATCGCCCGGGGCGCGATGGGCGGGCCGGCTACGGCCGTCTACCCGATGACCAAGGCCGCGGTGCTGTGTCTGACCGAGAGCCTCTACACGCACCTGGAGATGACGGGATCCGGGGTGCGCGCCCACGTCCTGTTTCCCAGCGGCTTCTTGAACACCGGCATCTGGGAATCGTGGCGCCATCGACCGACCCGGTACGCCGCGACCCAGGACCGTCGCACACCCGACCAGACCCTCGAACGGGTCCTGGGCCGCTTCGAATCCGCAGGCGTCCATGTCGAATTCACGCCGCTCGAAACCGTTGCCGAACAGGTCATTGAGGGAATCCGGGCGAACAGTTTCTGGATGATGGGCCCGCCCGCGCCGTCGGATCAGGTGGTGAGCAGCAAGGCGGCGTCGATCCTGTCCCGGGGCGAGCCCGACTATTTGGTCGACGTCCTCGGCAAACACGCCGAGAACACGTCGGAAACCGGAGGAGGAAAGTCTTGAGCACCAACGTCATTCGCTACGGACCTCGCCCGCCCGAGGCGCGCGTCGACCATGAGATCGACGCCACCAAGGCGCCGATCGCCACCGAGGCCGTCACCGTCACCTACCTCACCGACCCGGAGATCGTTGCCGTCGTGCTGCCCAAGCCGCTGCAGCCCGCGGCCGAACCCCTGGTCCGGATCCAGTTGCAGCGGGTCCAGATCGAAGGCAGGCCGCCATTCGGTTCAGCGGTGTTCTCGGTGACCGCCCGGGACGGCGACCGTGAGGGGGACTATCCCCTGTTCATGCCGCAGTCCACCGAGCAGTCCGTCACCGGCGGGCGCGAAACCTTCGGCGAGCCCAAGAAACTGGCCGAGATCGCCGTCGAGCGTGACGCAGACAGAGTCACCGCCACGGTTGCCCGACTGGGGTATCCGCTCATCAGCGTGGCCGGTCGTGTCACGGGGGAATTGGAGCTGCCGCCCGACCAGGTCAACACCGAGTTCTACTTCAAGTTCCTGCGCGCCCCCGACGGCGACGGCATCACCGACCCCCACCTCGTGTACGGCGAATACCACCGGCACTACGAGCTGCTGGAGAACATCGAGGGCACCCTCGAATTGGGGGAGTCACCGCTGGATCCGGTGGCCGACATCGTCGTCCGTGAGGTCCGGTCGGTCACCTGGTGTCGTCGACGCACCGTCCAGGTGGGACGCATCGCGCGGCAGGTGCCGCAGGAGTGGCTGCTGCCCTACGTGCACCAGCGCTACGACGACGTCGCATTGCTCGCCGCGCCCAGGCCGGAACCAACCCGGGTCTAGCGCATGGACCGCTACACCGTCATCTCGGCGGATTGTCACGCCGGTGCCGACCTGCTCGACTACCGCGACTACCTCGATCCTGAGTTCAGGGACGAATTCGACAGCTGGGCAGCCACTTACGTCAACCCGTTCGCCGACCTCGCCGATGCCGATGCCGAACGCAACTGGGACAGCGACCGGCGCAACGCGGATCTGGATCAAGAGGGTATCGCCGGAGAGGTCATCTACCCCAACACCATTCCGCCGTTCTTCCCGTCGTCGAGCCTGGCGGCGACGCCCCCGGAGACCGCCCGGGAGCTCGAGCTGCGCTGGGCTGGTCTGCG
Source organism: Mycobacterium pinniadriaticum (assembly GCF_026242045.1). Lineage (GTDB taxonomy): Bacteria > Actinomycetota > Actinomycetes > Mycobacteriales > Mycobacteriaceae > Mycobacterium > Mycobacterium pinniadriaticum. Next base: position 82,077 of record NZ_JAPJDO010000018.1, on the reverse strand, counting down.
TGCGCACAATCGCTGGCTGGCCGACTTCTGCTCGCTGTCACCGCAGCGCCGCGCCGGGGTGGGACAGGTCATGCTCCAAGACCTGGACGAAGCTGTCACCGAGGTGGCGCGGATCGCCAAACTTGGTCTGCGCGGCGGTGTTCTGCTGCCCGGGATCCCGCCCGGGGCGGCCATCCCGCAACTCTACGCTGAACACTGGGAGCCGCTGTGGGCGGCCTGCGCCGAGGCCGGCATTGTGGTCAACCACCACGGCGGCAACGCCGGACCGAGCCCGCTCGACGGGTGGGGTAGCTCGTTCGCGATATGGGTGTACGAGACGCACTGGTTCGCGCACCGGGCGTTGTGGCACCTGATCTTCAGCGGCGCGATGGATCGCCACCCCGACCTCACCGTGGTCCTCACCGAGCAGGGTGCCGGGTGGATCCCGGCGACCCTCGATTCACTCGACGTCGCCGCGGCCCGCTACGCGCGGGCCGGCTCGGCGATCGCCCGCTTCGCCGGTCCAACCGCCGGCTCCTTGCACCTCAAACCCAGCGAGTACTGGGCGCGCCAGTGCTACGTCGGCGCCAGTTTCATGCGACCCGTCGAGTGCGCCGAGCGCCACGACATCGGCGTCGACCGCATCATGTGGGGAAGTGACTACCCCCACCTCGAGGGAACCGGAACCTTCACCCGAGAAGCGTTGCGCTACACGTTCTCCGGTGTGCCACCTGTGGAAGTCGCGGCCATGCTGGGCGGAAACGCGGCCACCGTCTACGACTTCGATCTGGCGGCTCTCAAACCGTTGGTCGACCGCATCGGCCCGACGGTGGCTGAGGTCGCCGAGCCGCTGGCCGCCGTGCCCGCGGGCGCCAGCAGCACCGTATTCGAACCCGACCCGATCCGTACCTGGTAGCGAAAGGCCCGCAATGGATCCGTACCTGATCATCTCCGCAGACACCCACGCCGAGCTCCCGACCGAGCAGTACCGCGAGTACGTCGACCCCGAATACCGCGAGGACTTCGAGGTCTACCTCGCCGAGAAGATCGCCGCAGCACAAGCCGGCGGATTCATCGACGAGGAATTCGCACAAGAGTGGTTCTCGGAGAACGGCGAAGGCATCGCCGGTGGATGGGATGTCGCACAACGAGATAAGGAGCTCGACGGCGACGGTGTGGCCGGCGAGGTCATCTTCCCCGACGCCGACGCGGTGACCGGGGTCGCGGGCGCCCCGTTCGGCGCGGGCCTCGGACAGTCGGCCAGCCTTGACCCTGGCCGCGCCATGGCCGGGGCGCGGGCGCACAACCGGTGGCTGGCCGAGCTGTGCGGCCACAGCCCGGAGCGCCGGGCCGGGGTCGCCGTCATCCCGATCCTGGCCGATGTCGACGCGGCGGTCGCCGAGATCAAGCGCGCGGCCGAGTCCGGGCTGCGAGGTGGGATCATGATTCCGGTGCTGTGGGGTGACTATCCGCCCTACCACGATCGTCGCTACGACAAGGTCTGGGCCGCCTGCCAGGACCTGAACATGCCGGTGCACACCCACGTCGGGCCCGCCCCGAGTGAAGAGTATGGACCGCACCTGGGCATCTACACCACCGAGGTGCGGTGGTGGGGAGCCAGACCGCTGTGGTTCGCCTTGTGGGCCGGCGTGTTCGAGCGCTTTCCCAAGCTGCGCTGGGGTGCCACTGAGTGCGGCGCGTACTGGGCCAACGACCTGCTGTGGCTGATGGACACCCGCTTCCTGCGTGAGCACTCCGCGAAGAAGATGAGCAAATTGCTCGAAGGCGATCTCACGATGCCGCCCTCGGCGTACTTCGACCGCAACTGCTTCATCGGAGCCACCACCACCGAGCGCCGCGAACTGGCCCGCCGTTACGAGATCGGTGTCCCGAACATGCTGTGGGGCAACGACTACCCACATCCGGAAGGAACCTGGCCGAACACCCGCAAATGGCTGCGCCACACCTTCTGGGACATCCCCATCGACGAGACCCGGCAGATACTGGGCCTGGCTGCGGCCGAGATCTACAACTTCGACCAGAAGGCGCTGGCGCCGCTCGTCGAACGGATCGGTCCGACGCCTGAAGACCTGGGCCAGGACGATGCGGTGAGCATCCCCAAGTGGGCCGCAGCCCGCGAGGCCGGGCGGCATTGGTTGACGGAAGCGGAGCCCATTCCCGAGCTGGTCGAGAACTGATATAGCACGATCGTGACGAATTCGGCCGATGAGCCACACCTGAAAGTCGAGCGTGACGACGGCGTGGTCGTGCTGACTATGAACAATCCGCAGCGGCGAAATGCGCTGACTCCCTCGATGATCACGTTGATGGCCGAAGCGTGGGACGAGATCGACGGCGACGATGGCATCCGCGCCGCAATTCTTACCGGGGAGGGCTCGTCGTACTGTGTCGGCGGGGACCTCGCCGACGGCTGGATGGTGCGGGGATCCTCCGGCAAGGCGCCCGCACCGGAACGTAAATCCGCGGGCAGCATCATCACCGACGGACTGTTGCTGACCCGTACGCTGGCCAAGCCGCTGATCGCCGCCGTCAACGGAGCTTGCTTGGGTGGCGGCTGTGAAATGCTGCAACAGACCGACATTCGTATCGCCGAGGAACACGCGGTATTCGGCCTGCCCGAAGCGAAGTGGGGGCTGATCGCCGGCGCCGGTTCGACGGTTCGCCTGAAGCGCCAGATTCCCTACACCAAGGCCATGGAGATGATCTTGACTGGTGAACCGTTGAGCGCCGCGGAGGCGTACCACTTCGGTTTGGTCGGGCACGTCGTTCCTACCGGCCAGTCGCTGGAGAAGGCCCGAGAGATCGCGGCCAAAGTATGCGCCAACGGCCCGCTCGCGGTGCGCAATGCGAAGGCATCGATCATTGCGAGCGGATGGCTCGACGAGGCGGACGCCCGGCAGATCGAGCAGCGGTTTGTTGTCGAGGTGATGCGCTCCGGTGATGCCAAGGAGGGCCTTGCGGCGTTCAGCGCCAAGCGCCCTCCGCGATTCACCGGACGATGATCGGAAGGCTGATATGGAACATAGCGGGCCGCTGAGCGGTATTCGGGTACTGGAGTTGTCGATTGCGCTCACCGGCCCGTACATCGGTGCGCTCTTCGCCGATCAGGGCGCTGACGTCGTCAAGGTGGAGCGTCCCGACATCGGCGACATCATGCGATGGATCGGCCCCAGCGTGAACGGGTTGAGTGCGGTCTTCCGGGTCTGCAATCGCGGCAAACAGTCGATCGCGGTGGACATCCGGACCGACGTCGGCCGGGAGATCGCGCTCGAATTGGCCGCCCGCGCCGACGTCGTGATTCAAAACTTCCGACCTGGCGTGGCAGAACGCCTCGGCGTCGGGTACGACGACGTGGTCCAGGTCAACCCCGACGTTGTCTATTTGTCGCTGACCGGTTTTGGCGAGGTAGGGCCCTACCGCGATCGAAGCGCCTACGACACGGTGATTCAGGCCTACGGTGGTGTCGCGTCGAGCCAGGCCTCACCGGGCGTCGGGGAGCCGATCTTCCTGCAGCAGGTGCTCGCCGACAAGGTCACCGCCCTGTATGCCAGCCAAGCGGTTACCGCCGCACTGTTCGCGCGTGCTCGGGGACGCGGCGGACAACATGTGCACGTCTCGATGGTCGACGCGGTCGTCTCGTTTCTGTGGACCGATGCCGCGGGCAATGAGGTTCTGCTCGATGCCGATGGCTCACAGCCGTCGAGCTTCACCTCTGGTTTCAAGCCCTTCCGATTCCTCGACGGCTGGGGCGTGGTGACACCGATCTCGGACTCCGATTTCACCGGAATGTGCCGCGCACTGGACGCGGCGGGTGCCGATGATCCGCGGCTTGCGACCGCGGACCTTCGCAACCAGAACCGACCGTTGATGGCGGAGGTGATGGAGTCGTGTTACGCCGGTGCGGCGACGCTCACCGTCGACCAGGCCACCGCACGGTTCGAGGCCGAGGATGTGCCCTACGCGATGATCGTCCCGCCGCACGAACTGCCCAACGATCCGCACGCCATCGAGATGGAGCTGTTCGAGGAGGCCGACGATCCGGTCGTCGGGCGCACCCGGATCCCCCGGCATCCTGCTCTGTTCGATGTCACGACGGCTCGATTAGCCGGGCCTGCACCAGCTTTGGGTCAGCACACCACCCATGTGCTGGGTCAGCTGGGTCGTTCGGATCAGGAAGACGAGCTGCGGCGGGCCCGGGTCGTCGCGGGGTGATCAGCGCTAGTCGGGGCTGCCGGCCAGCAGTCCGGCCGAGGCGAACTTGAGTCGTTCGCGTACAAGCTGCCGACGGTAGGCGGGTGAGCATGCCCATCTGAGCCGTTATGGCGTTGGCAGCCAGCCCACGATGGCGTCGGTGATGTGTTCGAGTCCCGCAGACCGGCACCTTCGAAGATTTCGGTGAGGTGGCCCTCGGACGCTCCGGACAAGAATGCTTCGCCCTGGGCATCTGGGTCGATCACTCGTACCGCATCCCAGAACGGTGCCAGGGCGCCGGTCGCGCCGTCCCACACGCATGCCGCTACGACCCCGCCGGGGCGGGTCACGCGCGCCATCTGCCGCAGGCCCGCCACGGGGTCCGGCATGAAGTGCACGACCAACTGCGCAACTGCGGCGTCGAATGTTGCTGCGCTGTAGGGTAATTCCTCTGCAGTGCCGAGGCGGGCCTCGACATCGGGTAAACGCTTTGCAAGTGCCTCGATAAAGGGCGGTGACGGGTCGATCGCCGTGACGTCGGCTCCGATCGACAGCAGGTGGGCCGTCAGCGCACCTGTTCCACAGCCGACGTCGAGCACCTTGTCGCCGGCGCCGACTCCCGCGAATCGCGCGAAAACCGTGGCGAGGGGTTCGGCGTAGCGGCCCATGAAACGGGCATAGTCTTCGGGTGGGACGACAAAACTCACCCGGAAAATGTTACGTCGCCGGGGTGCGCGGCCGGGTGTTCTCGATCGGTTGTAGGGCAGAGCGTTAGTCGCTCAGTGCCGGATTCCAGGCGCCTGCAGGTGTCAACTCGGCCGGCCAGCGTCCGGACTTGACCAGTGTCGCCACCTCGTCGCGGATGGTGGTCCCCACTTTCACCATGACCTCGCGCGGCAGCTCAAGCTGAGACGTTGCGGCCACCCCGATGCGCTGAGTCAACACGGGTTCGCGCAGCGGTGCGAACCGCATTCGGCCGCTGTCGACATCCCGCCGGCACGCCGACAGCGGAAGGATCCCGAACACCACCCCCGCTTCGATGAGGCTCTTCATCGCCGCCACCGAATCCGTCGTAATGCGGTGACTGACCGTGACTTTGGCCCGTAGCGCCGCATTCTGCAGCAGCGTGCCGATCCCTGCCGACGAACGCGGAATCACCAGCGGCGTCGCGATGGCGTCGACGAACCTGACCGGCCGGTCGGGGTCGAGGTTCGACTCGGGACCGCCCACCAGAACCAGATCCTCGGCCAGCAGCTCGCGGTAGAACACCCGTTCGTCGGGCACCGGGTTGATCAACGCCGCGTCCACCACACCCTTGAGCATCGCCTCGACCAGCTGCTCGGTGCTGCCGGTGGCCACCGAGAACGTGGCGTTCGGGAACACGGCGGTCAGGCTGGCGAGCAGCGGTGCGGCCAGAACATCGACCGATGTCTCCAGCAGGCCGAGCAGCATGTTGCGGTTGAGCCGCGCGACCGGAGACCCGGCATACTGCACGGCGAGTTCCAGTTGGCGCAACGGGCCGGCCGTCGACGCCCGGAGTCGCTCGCCTGCCTCGGTCAGCTCCACGCCGCGACGCGTCCGCCGAAATAGTGCAATGCCGAGATCGTCTTCCAGCAACTGGAGTTGCCGGCTCAACGCGGGTTGGGCAATCCCCAGCACACCCGCTGCGCGGGTGATCGATCCCTCTTCTGCGATCCGCAGGAAGTACTTCAGTCGATGCGTGTCCATCGTGCTCAGAGGTATACCAGCCATCGAGAATCGGCATGACTGAACCCCGTAATCGGTATTACCCGCGCGACCGCTACGGCTCATATCGTCGGCAGGCGGAGGACGGCGAGAGGACAGTCAATGACGGTTCAGGATGACGCTGCGGCCATCGCCGCATTGAATCTCGACAGTCTGCCGCGCCACATCATCGACAAACGCGTCACCGAGCTGATGGACCTGTCGGGCAAGAAGGCCTTTGTGACCGGCGCGGGCGGGGACGGGCTTGGACAGGCCATCGCCAACCGGCTGGCCGGACTCGGTGCCGACGTGGCCCTGATCGGGCGCACCTTCGAGAAGGTCGAACGCCGAGCCGGGGAGATCGAGCAGCGCTGGGGTGTGAACGCCTTCCCGGTCAAGGCCGACATGTCCGATTGGGATCAGGTCCATGACGCGGTCCGCATCGCACACGGCGAACTGGGTGGCCTGGACATCATGGTCAACAACCCCGTCATGGTGGTCGGCGGCCCGTTCGAGAACATGACGAAACAGGACATCGACCACACCGTGCTCGGCAGCCTGACGATGATGATGTACGGCGCCCACGCCGCCTTGGAATTCTTGCTGCCGCAGGGCTCCGGCAAGATCATCAATATCGGTTCGGTGGGCGGGCGCATCCAGCAGCGCGGGCTGGTCGTCTACAACGCCTGCAAGGCCGGCGTCATCGGATTCACCCGCAACCTGGCCCACGAGGTCGCGCTGCGAGGGGTCAACGTCCTCGGCGTGGCCCCGGGCATCATGATCAAACCGGAGATGGTCGAGTACCTGACCAACCCGCAGACCCCGGCGCACTTCGCCGGCCGCGGAGCAATTCTGGAAGCGATCACCACCCAGGTCCAACTCGGCCGGGCCTCGCTCCCCGAAGAAGCGGCCAACATGGTGGCGTTTCTGGCCTCTGAGGCGGCCGACTACCTATGCGGGCAGACCATCGATGTCGCCGGCGGGCAGTGGATGGGCTGAGCGATGGTCAACGCCGCTGAGCTCAAGGACAAAGCCGTCCAACAGACGGGATTGACCGACTTCGGTGCCGACTCATTCGAAGAAGGCTTGGCCATCCTGCTGGCCTCGTTCGGCGACGAAGCGAGGCTGAACGCCAAGGGCGAGGCTTTCATCTACGGTCGTATCACCGGCTATCTGGCGCAGCGCCTGCAGGTGGAGGACTGGTACCGCCGCCATCCGGAGATCGACGACGAGTCCATCGCCGCCCCGCTGATCGGGTTGGGCTTGCCCCGCACCGGATCTACCGCCTTGTCCATGCTGCTGGCCCAAGACCCGGACGTCCGCTATCTGCGGCGCTGGGAGTCATCGCAACCGTGCCCGCCACCGTCGACCGTGGTCGGTGCTGATCCTCGCGTCCCGCCGGACAAGGGCGAAATGATCGGCACCCGCTACCACGTGCCCGCCGACACCCACGGACCGATGGAATGCCATGAACTGATGGCACTGGATTTCAAGTCGCACCTGTTCCAATCCTTCGCCCAGGTCCCGACTTATGCGTCGTGGCTGGTCGACAAGGCTGACCTGACCACGACGATGGCCTATCAGCGGCGGGTCATGAAGCTGCTTCAATGGGGTGAACCCACCCGGGCGTGGCGTCTCAAATGCCCGTCGCATGTGCTGTGGCTCGACGCCGTCGACGCGGCTTTTCCCGACGCCAAATACGTGATGACGCATCGTGACCCGACCGATGTCATCCTGTCGGTGGCCGACCTGTACGCCGACATCATCGGGACATTCACCGACGACATCGACCGGCCCTACATCGGCCGGCTCAACGTCGAGCATTGGTCGCTGGGCATGGATCGTGCTCTGGAATTCCGGGCGGGCGGCGCCGAAGACCGGTTTTACGACATCGACTTTCGGGCCATGCAAGAGGACCCTATCGGCGAGGTCACCGGCTTGTACAACTGGCTCGGTGCCCCGGTGACCGACGAATTCACCCAGCGCATGAACAGCTGGTGGGAGCATGCGGCCGCCGAGCGCGAACCCAGCTCACACGCCGACCCGATAGCGTTCGGCATCGATTTCGAGCAAGTCCGGCCCCGCTTCGCGCGCTATGTCGAACACGCCGACCGCTGGACGAACCACTAGGAGTTGTCATGCCGATCGACCTGACCGGTGGGATCGACCCGTCACGGGAGTACGTCTTCGCCGAGCGCCCGGACAACCCCGAGATGCGCGACTCGGTCAGTTTCTGGACCGTCGACGACCAGGGGCGAATCGGGCTGCCCCGCATCGGAATCGAGGCGGTAGCCGCGAACTGGGACAACCACGAACTGCAGATCAACATCGCCTTCCCCGACGGGCGGGTGTACCGGCTGCGTGACACCGGACCTTCGCTGTCCCCGACGGGCCCCGATGGCAAGCCCGCCGTGCTAGGTGCGGGCGGGTTGGCGTTCCGCTGCGTGGAACCGTTCGCCACCTGGACGATGACCTACGACGGCAAGGCGGTGCAAACCTCGTCGGCCGATCTGGCCGCCGGTCGAACCGGCGGACCGCTGGTCGAGGTGAGCTTCAATGTCGAGGCGACAATGGCGGTGCCGCCGTGGATTCAGGGCGCATTGCAGCGCGACGCTGCCGAGCAGATCAAGAGATCCGTGGAAGGCGGCCTGATGGGTGGCCCCCGCTACGAGCAGCTCTTCCGGGCCCGCGGGGCGGTGACCGTCGCCGGGCAGACACACGACTTCACCGGCAGCGGGCTGCGAATCCGGCGGCAGGGAGTTCGTAAGCTCGCCGAATTCTGGGGTCACTCTTGGCAATCGGCGCTGTTTCCCAGCGGCAAGGCGTTCGGCTACATCGCCTACCCGCCGCGGCCCGACGGGCAGCCGACCTTCAACGAAGGCTATCTGTTCACCGGCGATGGGCACCTGATCCCGGCCCGCGCCGTGCAGGCGCCGTGGCTGACCAAACTGCAGGATCTCGGCGAAGACGTGTCAGTGGTGCTCGAGACCGCCGACGGCACTGTGCGCATCGAGGGAGAGACCGTGTTCTCCACGCACGACATCCACCACAACGACAACACCTTCTCGGTGCGGGAGATGAAGAAGGAGAACCCGAACTTTCCTGCGCTGCAACAGGCGGGGGTGCGCTACCGCTGGGACGGCGAGGAAACGTACGGCATGCTCGAGCGCTCGAACCCGATCGAGAAGATCGAAATCTAATGCAAGGCCTGCGGGGCAAGACTTTCATCGTCGCCGGGGGAGCCACCGGAATCGGCGCTGGAACCGCCAAACGCCTTGCCGACGAGGGCGCCTCGGTGGCCGTCGGCGACATCAACGTCGCCGGGGCCAGAGTCACCGTCGAGCAGATCACCGAATCCGGTGGTGCCGCCGTTGCGGTGGAATTCGACCTCGCCGACGACGACTCGGTCCGCCACCTCGTCAACACCGCCATCGCCGAGTTCGGCGCGGTCCACGGCCTGGACAATGTCGGCGCCGACCTGTCCGAGGACAATCTGGGCCGGGACACCACGATCCTGGACACCCCGTTCGACGTGTGGGGGCGCACCCTCGACGTCAATCTGCTGGGCTACGTCCGAACCATCCGCGCGGTGCTGCCCCACCTGCTCGAGGAGGGCTGCGGAGCGATAGTGAACACTTCATCGGGCGGTTCGCTGGGCACCGATCCCATGCACGTCGCGTACAACGCCGCCAAGGCGGGGGTCAATCAGATCACCCGCCACGTCGCCAACAATTACGGGGCGAAGGGAATTCGGTGCAATGCGCTCATGCCCGGGCTGGTCATGGGGGAGACCCAGGAACGGCAGAACGACCAGCAGATGCAACAGATGTTCCTGATGGCGGCGAAGGTGACCCGGCTGGGGAGGCCCGCCGACTTGGCCGCGGTGGCAGCTTTCCTGCTGTCCGATGAGGCGGAGTGGATCAACGGACAGACCTGGTATATCGGCGGGGCATCCCACATGCGTCAATAGCCACCGGCGGGGCCGGTGACCGCAGTAGAGTGCTGCACGTGGTCAAAGTGTTTGCCGGCGCACGCGGTCGCTGGCTGGCGGTGGCGGCTTCGGTGGCCGTCGCTTCGGCCATGTTCTACGCCCAGAGCACCGAAACTCGGTGTTGTGCTGCGGCGCCCACTGTTTCGCAGGCAGCGCGGACGTCGTCGGTACCCGCGGCCGCTCGCGTCGGTCAACCCACGGAAGCCGAATTGCTGGCCGCCAGCGGACCGGTCTCGGCAGCGGACTTCCAGCTCGCCCTGCCTCGCGGGATCGCGCCGGAAGCGGGCTTGCAGGTTCACACCATCTGGGTGGCCCGTGCCATCAGCGTGATGTTTCTCGAGATCAAGACGATCGGCGGATACCGGCAAGACCCGTTGCCATGGCATCCGAACGGACTTGCGATCGACGTGATGATCCCGAACTATCACTCGCCGGAGGGGATCGAGCTGGGCAACCAGATCGCCGGGTTCGCCCTGGCGAACGCCGAGCGGTGGGGTGTGCTGCATGTGATCTGGCGGCAGGGTTTCTATCCGGGCATCGGTGCGCCGAGCTGGACCGCGGACTACGGCAACGAAACGGCCAACCACTTCGACCATGTGCACATCGCCACCGATGGCGGCGGATACCCGATCGGGCGCGAAACCTATTTCCTCGGGTCGATGCGTTCGGAGGCGGCGTAATCCCGATGAGCCACATGCCGCGGACCTTGGCTGCTCGTCTGGCAGTGCTGCTTGTCTTGGGTGCCGCCATGTTGACGAGCTGCGGGGGATCCCCCGAGCGGCCACCGGCCGCGCCGGTCACCGCGGGTGAGGCCGCCGGCTCCCCGGTGCCCCAGGACGCGCCGGGCCCGCCGCCGCTGGTCAAGCGCGATGTGGTCAAGACGGCATCGATGTCCATCTTGGTGGCCAACCCTACCGAGGCCGCCGACAAGGCGGCTGTGCTGGTCGCGAATGCCGACGGCCGGGTGGACGGCCGATCGGAAGACGCCGGATCAGGCACGGGCCGGGCCCGCTCGTCGGTGGTTCTGCGGGTTCCTGCCGCGAAGCTCGATCATGTGCTGGGCGAATTGAAGGCGTTGGGCACCGTTGAGCACGTCGAGATCACGTCCGACGACGTCACCGCGCAGCGCGTCGACCTCGACGCCCGGATCAAGGCGCTGCAGACCTCGGTGGACCGGCTGCTGGGCATCATGCGTGACGCCAAGGATCCCGACGCACTGATCAAGGCCGAGGGCGCGCTCTCGGAACGCCAGGCGGAATTGGACAGCCTGCGGGCGCAACGAGATGCCCTTGGTGACCGCATCGACTACAGCACCGTCAACGTCACCTTCGTCGCCGAGGCCATCGGCGGTCCGACGTCCAGCGAGTATCGGGGTTTCTTCGGCCAGATTGAACGCGGTTGGGACGCCCTGGTTTCCGTGGTCGGCAATCTGGTGCTGTTGTTCGGCTTGCTGCTTCCCTGGTTGGCTGTGCTCGCCATTGGCGGTGGCATCGTGTATGGAGTGGTACGGCTGACGACGGCGCGGCTGCCCAAGCCGACGCCTCCGCAGCCGATGCCTCCGCAGCCGATGCCTTCGCACCCGACGCCGGACCGTGCGGTCGAGGACGAAACCCCGTCCAGCTGAGATGACGACGCGATACGACCGGCCCCGACGTCGGCCCGGCGCGGCGGCCTATGCCCGGTGCCGGATTCGGGCATTCCTGAATCCGCCGGTGACGGTCGTCCCGGCGCCGGCCGGCCTGATCAAGGACCACGATGTGGCGGTGCCCATGCGCGACGGCGTCACGTTGCGGGCCAACGTCTACCGCCCACCGGGCGACGGTCCTTTTCCGGTGATCCTGTCCATCCATCCCTACGGCAAGGACAAGCTGCCCCGCCGCACCCGCCGGGGATGGCGGTTGAGCTTCCAATTCCGGATCATGAATCAGTCAGAGCCGTACCAGATTTCGAGCGAGACCGGCTGGGAGGCACCGGATCCCGTGGCGTGGGTCGCGCGCGGCTACGTCGTGATCAACGCCGATGCGCGCGGCGCCGGCACCTCCGACGGCGTGGGGTCGCTGCTGTCCGGCGACGAGGCCCGCGATGTCTACGACATGATCGAGTGGGCCGGAACGCAGCCCTGGTCGAATGGCCGGGTGGGGATGCTCGGGGTGTCCTATCTGGCGATCTCGCAGTACAAGGCGGCGGCACTACGGCCGCCCCACCTCGCGGCGATCTGCCCATGGGAAGGGTTCACCGACGCCTACCGCGACTTCATGACACCGGGTGGCATCCCCGAGCGCGGCTTCTCGGTGGTCTGGCAGGCCATGACCCGCCGCGCTGCCCGCCTGTCGGTGGATCTGGGGGCGCAACGGCGGTTGCACCCGCTGCGCGACGCGTGGTGGCGATCCATCACCCCCGACCTCTCGGGTATCGAGGTGCCGATCCTGGCCTGCGCGAGCTTCTCCGACCACAATCTGCACAGTCAGGGCTCGTGGCGACTCGTCGAGCGGGCGGGTTCGGCCGAACGCAGTGCCTACACCCACCGGGGCGGCAAATGGGCCGTCTTCTACAGCGACGAGGCGCAGCGTGCGCAGGCCGCGTTCTTCGACCGCCATTTGCGTGAACTCGCAGCACCGGCGCCGCCGCGCATTCGTCTGGAGGTGCGTGAACGCCGCGATACCGTGGCCGCCGTGCGCGACGAACGAGAATGGCCGCTGGCGCGCACCCACTGGACGACACTGCACCTGGGCGACGACGGCACACTCGGTGCGTCCCAGCCGCCGGTCGCGGGCACCGCGGCGTTCCGGCTGCGCCGGCAGGCCGTGGCGTTCTCTCACCGCTTCGACCGCGACACCGAGCTGACCGGCCCGATGGAGCTGCGGCTGCGCATCTCGCTGAGCGGCGCCGACGACGCAAATCTGTTCGTCGGCGTGGAGAAATGGAGCGGCAGACAGTACGTGCCGTTCGAGGGCTCCTACGGCTACGGTCGCGACCGGATCGCCGACGGTCGGCTGCGACTGGCACTTCGGCACTCGCTGGACGCGCTGCACCCGGTGCGGCCCGGTGAGATCGTGGACGCCGACATCGCACTCAGTGCCTCGTCGACGCTGTTTCGCACGGGCGACGAACTCCGGCTGATCATCGCCGGCCGCTATCTCGAACCGTTCAACCCCTTGTTCGGCCATCTGCCCGCGCGCTACCCGCCGAGTAGCCGAGGCCGCGCCCTTGTGCACTGGGGTCCGGACTCCTCGACGCTGACCGTCCCGGTAATTCCCGGATGAGAACAACGCCATGCCGACGTTAGGTGCACCAGACAACCACAACGATCACTGGAGGGTTCCCATGCGAATCGCAGTGGCCGGTGCGACCGGAAACATCGGTGCCCGCACTGCCACGGGGCTCGAATGCGACGGGCACGACGTCGTGCGCATCAGCCGTTCGCTGGGCGTCGACCTGATCACCGGCGACGGTCTGGAAGCGGCCCTTGACGGGGTTGACGCGGTGGTCGACGCCATCAGCGCCCCACCCGTGGGCCCCGACGAGACGCGTGAGTATTTCGCAACAACGACGACAAACCTTCTGCAGGCCGAGCAACGCGCCGGCGTGCGTCATCACGTCCTGCTGTCGATCGTCGGTATTCACCGAACCGACGGCGGCACCCCCCACTACGAGGGCAAACGGGAACAGGGGCGGCTGGTCGAGGCTGGCCCGGTGCCATGGACGATCGTCCCGGCTACGTAGTTCCACGACTTCGTGGCGATGGCGGCCAGCTGGACCGAACACGACGGTGTCGCGGTCATCGCTCCGCTGCTGGTGCAACCGATCGCGCCGGACGACATCGCGCACGTGCTGGCTGAGGTCGCGGCGGGTGCGCCCGCGCGTCGCTATGTCGATGTCGCTGGACCCGAAACCCAGGACCTGGTCGACATGGCCCGACGCACCCATGAGGTTCTCGGCCACTCGGTGAAGCTGGTGCCGACGTGGGCAGGTCCGCTGGGGGTGGAGTTGGCGGGCAATATCCTGCTGCCTGGCGACGGTGCCCGTCTCGCCCCGACGACGTTCGAACAATGGCTGGCAGCCGGTGCCCGGTGAAGTGCAGCGCACCGTCCGACCACCAAAAGAGGCTCATCCCGAAGTGGGGTGAGCCTCCTTTGAAGTTTGCTGAAAGTCAGGCGGTGCGGCGAATACCGCGTTTGAGCAACAATTCGCGCTCCGATTCGCTCAATCCACCCCAGATGCCGTAAGGCTCTCCGACGGCCAAAGCATGCGAACGGCACTGAGCGATCACCGGGCAACTCCGGCACATTTCCTTGGCGCGCATCTCGCGCTGGGCGCGGGCGCGGCCACGCTCTCCGTCGGGGTGGAAGAACATCGATGAATCGACGCCTCGGCAAAGGCCTTGCATCTGCCAATCCCAGATGTCGGCGTTCGGGCCGGGTAGCTGCTGCGGCTGTGGCATTGGAAAACCCCTATCTCCGCACATCTTTCACGTGCGTGAGTTGTGGAACCGATCCGAGCACTGTCGCCTATGACTACTCGTGCCCCCAAAATTAGGGTGGCTTGCAAACCTCGTCAATAGCCGAGCCATGTGCGCAATCACATAATCGCAGCTCGAGAATTTACATCACGTTCATCATTGCGACCCATCGTCGCCGGCTGAAGTGCTATCCGGCCGGTCTCGATCGTGATGATTCCGTGATTTGCGCAGGACGGCATCACCGCCGTCAACACGCGATTTCCTAGCGCTCAATAGGTAGTAAACATGGCTGTAACACTGCGACCACGAACTGTTAACTGACGCGAGTGTCGAGATCGATTGATAGCGTCCCGGTCAGATGAACTCCACCACACTGGCCGCCGCCGCCTTCGGCGACAACCCGGGCTGCTGGCCACTGCCCACGGCGAACACGCCCACGCAATTGTGGCTGCGAGCCGTCTCCGCCGCCGGCCAAGGCCACTACAGTAGCGCCCGCGCCGACCTCGCGGCACTGCGCCGTCACCAACCCGCCGACTCGCTGACCTCACTGTCCTACAGCACAGCGGCATCGCTGTTGCGCCAGCTCGGTGGTCATCGTGTCGCCGCGGGCTGGGATGGACGAGCACTCGCGCTTGCGCAGGCCGCCGTCGACGACCCGATGGGGCTGCAGGCCGGTGTCGACGCCGCCGTCGGGCTGGCCGCCGACGCTCTCGGGGTGGGGCGGCTTGCCGCCTCGGCCCGACTGCTCGAGCGGGCCGGGGAAATGATGTGCCGCGCCGAGGCGCCACCACCGCGACTGACCATCCGGATGGCGTGGGTCAGTGCCGAGCTGGCGATGGCCGCGGGCCGCGGCGAGGACGCGGTGACTCACGCGCGGCACGGGGTCGAGGTCGCCGAATCCGCGTTGCCGGCTTTGCGGCGGCATCGGGTCAAAAGCGATGTGGTGCTTGCCGCGGCGCTGTGCTGCGCCGGATCGGTGGACAGCGCCCGCGACATCGCCGACGCCGCGTTGGGCGACACGCAGACCTACGGTCTGGTTCCGCTGCGCTGGGCGCTGGCGTGTCTGCTGGCGGATATCAATAGCGCAACGCTTACGCCACAGGATGTCTCGGCGATCCGGGATGAATGTGCTGGCGTTATCACACGGCGCGGCGGGCGATGGAGTCACCGCTAGCGCCCGATCGGCATGTTGGGCCGATATTGTCTAGCTGAATGGCTGCCGGGTAGCACCCCGTTCGTAACGTTGGAGATATCGCCGTCGATGACAATTCCAGGAGATCGTCTCGACGCCGCCGTTGCTGAAGCCGTGGCAGGCAGCCGGGATGCCCTCCGGGAAGTGGTGGAGACCATCCGCCCCATTGTCGTCCGTTACGTGCGGGCTCGGCTGGGGTCCACGGAGCGGGTTGGCCTCTCTGCCGACGACGTCGCACAGGAGGTTTGCTTGGCCGCCATCCAGGCGCTGCCGCGCTACCAGGATCAGGGTCGCCCCTTCCTGGCCTTCGTGTACGGCATCGCAGCTCACAAGGTCGCCGACGCGCATCGCGCCGCCGGCCGCAACCGTTCCGACCCCACCGATGTGGTGCCGGAGCGGTACTCGCTGGACGCGGGTCCCGAGCAGATGGCGCTGCAATCCGATTCCGCTGCCCGGATGAGCAAGTTGCTCGAGGTTCTGCCCGAGAAGCAGCGCGAGATCCTGATGCTGCGGATCGTCGTCGGGTTGTCGGCCGAGGAGACCGCAGAGGCGGTCGGCAGCACGCCCGGGGCGGTGCGAGTCGCGCAGCACCGGGCGTTGGCCAAGCTCAAGTCCGAGATCACCGCGGCAGGAGGTCACGGCTATGCCTGACTTCCGGCGCAACTCGGGCGGCGACGATCCGTCGCTGGACGCCGTCATCAACAGTGACCGCTTCATCGACGCCCTGGCTGCGGGCCATCGGGCGGCCCCGCAGGACCAGGCCGACGCCGTGCTGGCCGCGATGCTCGGAGACTGGCGTGATGAGATGCGCTGGCCGCCGGCGACCGGGCTGATCACCGAGCGTGACGCCGTCAACGCATTGCGGGCAGGCCTGGCCGAGAAGCAGCGCAGTGGGCGCAGCCGACGCGGTCTGAGCATCGTCGGCGCCGCGGCGGCCGGTGTGCTGGTGTTCGGCGGCTTCGGTGCGGTCGTATACGGCGCCGGACCCGGAGATGCTCTCTATGGGCTGCACACGATGCTCTTCGGCGAGCCCAAGCAGGTCCGTGAAGACCGGGTCACCCTGGCCTCCGCAGAGGAGCAGCTCAAACAGGTTCAGCAGCTGGTCGCTCAGGGCGACTGGCAGCAGGCGCAGGACAAGCTGGTCGAGGTCAGCTCGCAGGTGAACAGCGTCGGTGACACACCGCAAAAGCAGGCGGTGCTCGACCAGTGGAACCAGCTGTCGGCAAAGGTCGTCCAGAAGGATCCTGAGGCCACCGTGCCCCCCGGTATCACCTACACGGTGCCGCCGTCGGCCACCGAGATCGTCCCGGCCGTGATCACCCCGGCCGATGGGCCCGAGGTGGTGCCGACCAGCATTCCGGGCCTGCCGCCGATCACGATCTCCACCACACCGGATGGCACCGGCACGTTCGGCCCGACCACCTCGGATACCCCGACGGATACCCCGACCTCACCGGTGGAGCAGACCGAGCCGACGACCACCGAGTCGGCGGAGCCGACGACCACCACGTCCGCCGCGCCGACGACCACCACGTCCGCCGCGCCGACGACCACTACGTCCGCGGTCGCTCCGACCACCACGACCACGACGGTCGCTCCGACCACCACGACCACGACGGTCGCTCCGACCACCACCACGACCATGGCCAGCGGGGACGGGCCCACGTCCGCGAGTTCATCAGCGGCCGCGCAGTCGCCCGCGGTCGCGACGACGTCGGGGCCGTCGGCTGCCGAGTCACCGGCTGCGGCGGCGACCACGTCGGCACCGGTGCAGTCAGCGCCGGTGCAACAGTCCTCGGCTCCCACGGCCGCCTCGATACCGAGCGCGACCCAGCCCCAGACGATCGCGTCGGTACCGTCGACGGCAGTTCAGGCGCCCAAGACGCAACCCAAGACTGTGATCACCACCACCATGGTCATGCCGATGCCGCAGTTGCCGAAGCTGCCGAGTTTCGGCGGCGGAAGTGGCAGCAGTGGAAGCGGCGGCGGGGGCTGAGCGACTACACGCTCAGCGAAAGCCGTCGTAGTCCGAGGTCGCCTCGTTCAGCGAGGCGTCGGCGTATCCGCGGCAGTAGTCCCACGTAACGTAGGCGTCCGGTTCTGGGTCGTAGGCGGGCTCATGGGGACGGACGGTGCCGTCGACCAACAGCTGAAGAAGGTTGGCGCGCAACATATCCCAGTCGTGATAGTGGTCCTGCTGGCATTCGTCGCAGCAGACCACCAGGCCGCGGACGCCCCGGTGTGCCAGCAACGCCTCATAGACCGCTAGGTCGGCCAGATCAGCCTCGACCGCGGCGCGCTCCTGGGGATCCAGCGGCTGACCTGGCTCCAGCGCGTCCAGCACGGCCGACGGGTCGGAAGGGTCGTCGGCAAACGGATCGGGTGGCAGGCCTGGTGGGAGGTGGTCGCGCACGGCTCCACACTACGCAGCGCAGCGGGTATCGCGCCAGGGAACGCGATCGCGAGCCGATAGGATGGGGTTCACATTCCGCCAGTTCCGCCAGCTGATGGGGGCCCCACCGATGACCATTGCCGAAGGCAGCGCCGGCCGCATCGACGGCCTGACCGCGCATCTGAATGCCCTGCTGGGGGATTCGGTTCCGACCGGCGGTGACGATCCCAACAAGATCGCGATGCTGGGCCTGACCTTCGACGACGTTCTGCTGCTGCCCGCAGCTTCCGACGTCGTGCCCGCCGCGGCCGACACCTCCAGCCAACTGACCAAGAAGATCCGCCTCAAGGTCCCGCTGGTCAGCTCGGCGATGGACACCGTGACCGAAGCCCGGATGGCCATCGCGATGGCCCGCCAGGGCGGCATGGGTGTGTTGCACCGCAACCTGTCGATCGCCGAGCAGGCCGGACAGGTGGAAATGGTCAAGCGGTCCGAGGCCGGCATGGTCACCGACCCGGTCACCTGCTCGCCGGACAACACACTGGCCGAGGTCGACGCGATGTGTGCCCGGTTCCGCATCTCGGGTCTGCCGGTGGTGGATGCACTGGGCTCGCTCGTTGGCATCATCACCAACCGGGACATGCGCTTCGAGGTCGACATGAGCAAGCCGGTCTCGGAGGTGATGACCAAGTCTCCGCTGATCACCGCGCAGGAGGGTGTCACCGCCGACGCCGCGCTGGGCCTGTTGCGGCGCAACAAGATCGAGAAGCTGCCGATCGTCGACGGGCGCGGCCGGTTGACCGGTCTGATCACCGTCAAGGACTTCGTCAAGACCGAGCAGCATCCGCTGGCTACCAAGGACAGCGACGGACGGCTCCTGGTCGGGGCGGCGGTGGGCGTCGGCGACGACGCGTGGGATCGCGCCATGGCGCTGGCCGACGCCGGTGTCGATGTACTCGTGGTCGACACGGCTCACGCCCACAACCGCCTGGTGCTGGAGATGGTCGGCAAGGTCAAGGCCGACGTGGGTGACCGCGTCGAGGTCATCGGCGGCAACGTCGCAACCCGCAGTGCCGCCGCCGCACTGGTAGACGCCGGGGCCGACGCGGTCAAGGTGGGGGTGGGTCCTGGCTCGATCTGCACGACGCGGGTGGTGGCCGGTGTCGGCGCCCCGCAGATCACCGCGATTCTGGAGGCCACCGCGGTGTGCGCGCCGGCCGGTGTGCCGGTGATCGCTGACGGTGGGCTGCAGTATTCGGGTGACATCGCCAAGGCACTGGCGGCCGGCGCGTCGACCGCGATGCTCGGCTCGCTGCTGGCCGGCACCGCCGAGGCGCCCGGTGAATTGATCTTCGTCAATGGCAAGCAGTTCAAGAGCTACCGCGGGATGGGTTCGCTGGGCGCCATGCAGGGCCGCGGCGCAGCCAAGTCTTACTCCAAGGACCGTTACTTTCAGGACGATGTGTTGTCCGAGGACAAGCTGGTGCCCGAGGGCATCGAGGGGCGGGTGCCCTTCCGCGGCCCGCTGGCCACCGTGATCCACCAACTGACCGGCGGTCTGCGCGCCGCCATGGGCTACACCGGCGCCTCCACCGTCGAGGCGTTGCAGCACGCCCAGTTCGTGCGGATCACGGCGGCGGGGCTCAAGGAGAGTCACCCGCACGACATCGCCATGACGGTCGAAGCCCCCAACTACTACGCCCGCTAGGGGTGCCGATGAGCGCTTGCGCGAAGAGGAGACAGCACCGTCGTGCGTGACATGGTTGAAATCGGCATGGGCAGAACTGCCCGCCGCACTTACGAACTCGACGAGATCAACATCGTTCCGTCCCGCCGGACCCGGTCGTCCCAGGACGTCTCCACCGCCTGGCAGCTGGACGCCTACCGGTTCGAGATCCCGGTCGTCGCTCATCCGACCGACGCCCTGGTGTCACCGGAGTTCGCCATCGAAATGGGCCGCCTCGGCGGGCTCGGAGTGCTCAACGGCGAAGGTCTGATCGGCCGGCACGCCGATGTCGAGGCCAAGATCGCGCAGGTGATCGAGGCCGCCGAGAAGGAGCCCGAACCCGCGGCGGCGATCCGGCTGTTACAACAGCTGCACGCCGCACCCCTGGACCCCGAACTGCTGGCCGCGGCGGTGGCCCGCATCCGCGACGCCGGGGTCACCACGGCGGTTCGGGTGAGCCCGCAGAACGCGCAGGCGCTGACCCCCGCACTGATCTCGGCGGGGATCGACCTGCTGGTCATCCAGGGCACGATCATCTCCGCCGAGCGGGTGGCGTCCGACGGCGAACCGCTGAACCTGAAGACGTTCATCTCCGAGTTGGACGTGCCGGTGGTGGCCGGTGGGGTGTTGGATCACCGGACCGCGTTGCACCTGATGCGCACCGGAGCGGCCGGGGTCATCGTCGGCTACGGCTCCACGTTGGGGGTGACCACCAGCGACGAGGTGCTCGGCATCAGCGTGCCGATGGCGACGGCGATCGCCGATGCCGCGGCCGCCCGCCGGGAATACCTGGACGAGACCGGTGGGCGTTACGTGCATGTGCTGGCCGACGGCGACATCCACACCTCCGGAGACCTGGCCAAGGCCATCGCCTGCGGCGCCGACGCGGTAGTGCTGGGCACCCCGCTTGCCGAGTCCGCCGAGGCCCTCGGCGACGGCTGGTTCTGGCCGGTGGCCGCAGCACACCCCTCCCTGCCGCGGGGCGCGCTGCTCCAGATCGCGGCCGGTGAGCGCCCGTCGCTGGATCGCGTGCTCAACGGACCTTCCGATGACCCGTTCGGCTCGCTGAATCTGGTCGGCGGCCTTCGCCGTTCGATGGCCAAAGCCGGTTATTGCGACCTCAAGGAGTTCCAGAAGGTTGGCCTGACCGTCGGTCGGTGACGGGACTCTGAGCCCCGACGTTGGACGGGAACGCCCACCGGTGGAATCGCGCCAACGGCGCGGGCGCCCACCAGTTCAGCCTCCCGAGGACATGCATGAATGCGGGCACCAGCAGCATCCGGACCACGGTCGCGTCGGCAAGGACAGCGATCGTCAGTCCGACTGCGAACATGCGCATGAATGACACGCCGGCAAATATCAGCGCGGCAAAAGAGATCGTCATCAGCAGCGCGGCAGCGGTGACCACCCGCCCGGTGCGCTCGATACCGAGCGCGATGCTCTCGTCGTTGTCCCGGCTGGTTCGGGGAGAAGCGAGCCAATACTCCCGAATTCGGGAGAGCAGGAACACCTCGTAGTCCATCGACAATCCGAACGCGATGCAGAACATGAGCACGGGGATGTTGACTGCCAGGGTGCCTGTCGGTGTCGTGCCGGCGGCCCACAGATGCCCTTCCTGGAATATCCACACGAGTGCGCCGAACGCCGCCGTGAGCGACAGAATGTTGAGCAACACCGCTTTGATCGGCAACACGACGCTGCCGGTGAGCAGGAAGAGCAATATCAGCGTCACGACGGCGATGAAACCGAGCACCAGCGGCAGGCGCGAGGTGATGCCCTGCACGCTGTCGCGGTTCGTCTGCGCCGCCCCGGTCAACAATGCGGGCTCCGTTCCCGGGGGGGTCACCGCATGCAAACGGTCGAGTTGGGTTTCGGACGCCGGTGTGTACAGCGGCGCGGCGCTTTCAACGGTGAGAAATGCGCTATCGGCGGACATACCGGCTGGGGCCGACGGGGGCCCTGAGCGCTGACCGTCGACGAACGTGCCCGTCGGCGCCGACACGGCGGTCACGTCGGGCACCTGGGACAGCTGGTTCGCGTAGGTCTCGAGGTCGCTCTCCGTCAATCCCGCGGTATCGGGTAGCACGATCTTGACGGCGGTAGTGGAATTCATCGCGAAATCGGTGCGGATTTGGTCGTTGACGGCCCGCACCGATGAGGAGGGGGGTAACACCCTGTCGTCGGGGTTCCCCCAGTTGACCCGAAGAAAGGGCCAGCCGAGCATCAGTAATGCCACGGTCAGTAGCACGCCAACTGGAACTGCATGACGCATAACTAGTTTCGCCATCCGATACCATGCCGTGCGCTCGGCTGCCGGCGTGGGCGATTCGGCACGGCCCAGGAGGGATCGCAATAGCCGCCGAACGTTCAGCGCGTCGAGTCGGTCGCCGGCGAGCACGATCGCGGCCGGGGTCACCGCTACCGCGGCGAACGCGGCGAACCCCACCACCGCCACCCCGGCGTACGCGAAGGACTTGAGAAAATACATCGGGAACAGTGCCATCCCGACCAGCGCAAGTGCCACCGTCACCGCCGAGAACAGAACGGTCCGGCCAGCGGTGGTCATCGTGCGTACCAGTGCTTGCCCGCGCGAGCCGCCGTCGACCAGTTCATCGCGGTACCGGCTGACGATCAGCAGGGTGTAGTCGACGGCCAATGCGAATCCCAATGCCACCGCGACGTTGAGCGCGAAGATCGATACGTCGGTGACCAGCGATATCGCCCTCAGGGCCGCAAGCGAGCCCAGGATGGCGAATCCGCCGACGGCCACCGGCAGGGCGGCAGCCAGAAGTCCGCCGAAGACCCACACCAATGCGGCGAAGCTCAACGGGATCGCAATGGCTTCCATGCGGATCAGGTCTGATTTCGTCTGACGGCTTATTTCCGCGTAGACGAGTGCAGACCCACCTGCCTGTACCTCGACATCGCCGGTGCTCCGTGGCAGCCGATCGGCCAGGGTTCGGGCTCGCTGTGGAGCGGTGTTCTCGTCCCCTTTGATCGCGGCGACGATCATTGCCGACTTACCGTCTCCGGTCAGAGTCCCCGGCACGGGGTGGCTGTCCCACGGGGACATGACGCGCGACACGAATGGCGAAGCCGTGAGCTCACCCGTGATCGCGGTACCCACCGCGCGCGCGTCGCCTGTCGCGGCTCCGCGCTGCGAATGCACAATGACGACCAGTTCCATGTCGCCCTGGTCGAAAGTATCGGCGAGCATCGCCGAGGCCCGGGCCGAATCGGAACCGGGATCGAGAAAACCGCCGGCAGACAGCCGTGAGGCGGCCGGGATTGCGAAGACTGCGGTGCCGATCAGCAGGAGTAGCGCCGCTGCGACAATTCGCCGCGGAGCGGCGACTGAGAGCCTGGCTACGGCCGCCAGCATCTATCGTCCTCGCGGCCCGGAATTCAGCCCTGGGGCCGGCGGCCGGGAGTGCTCAACTGAGTCCCATCGCAACAACATCGACAATCCCGGGTCCTTCTAGTGCCAATCCGCCTGTCGGCCAATCTGTTACCCAAGGTATATTCACTTGCTTAACTATTCAATGCCTGAATGAAAAGGTGTTGCAGGGGTACGCTGGCACCCAGCAAGGGCTGTTGCGCGCGATGAGAAGGTGGTCAGTGACATGGCGTTGCTCGAACACCGCAAACGGCGGCATATCGAGGTGTGCCTGAATGGCGACGTCGATCACCAGGGCGTGACTACGGGTCTGGAACGTTACCGGCTCCCCTACAACGCGCTCACCCAGACCCGCTTGGACGATATCGATCTGACTACCGAGTTTCTCGGCGCCCGATTGCGTGCGCCGGTGCTGGTGGGCGCCATGACAGGCGGAGCCGAACTCTCGGCGGCCATCAATCGGAATCTGGCCACCGCTGCGCAGCGACTCGGCGTCGGGATGATGCTCGGCTCACAACGAGTGATGTTCAGCAATGCACTGGGTGAGAGAGCTGCAGCGAGCTTCGCCGTGCGTGATGTCGCGCCCGACGTGCTGTTGGTCGGCAACATCGGGCTCGCGCAGCTGACCAGAGAGGCGGTGCCAGAGATCGTTTCCGCGCTTGCCAGGGTCGGTGCGGACGTCCTTGCGGTGCACACGAATCCACTGCAGGAAGCGATGCAGAGAAACGGCGACACCGACTGTGCCGGCTCGCTCGAGCGACTGCATGAGGTGGTTCCGCTCCTCGGCTATCCGGTCCTGCTCAAAGAAGTGGGTCACGGGATCGGCGCGAGCGCGGTGTCCGAATTGCTGCGGCCGACGGGCGAGCCGCCGGTTGCGGCGATCGACGTGGCGGGGGCGGGTGGTACGTCCTGGTCGCGGGTCGAGCAATTGGTCCGCTACGGCGAACTGCGCCATCCGGATCTGGCCGACTGGGGGATTCCCACCGCCCAAGCACTCGTGGAGGTGCGTGCGGCGCTGCCGCGAATTCCGCTGGTGGCCTCCGGCGGAATTCGGACCGGCTCCGATGCGGCCAAAGCCCTCGCGATGGGTGCCGACGTGGTGGCGGTTGCCCGTCCGCTCCTGCCTGCCGCAATCGATTCCGCTGCAGCTGTGGTGGAGTGGCTGCAGCGTTTCATCGATGAGCTTCGCATTTGTCTGCATGGTTGTGGCGCAACAAATCTGGCCGCGTTGCGCGGCCTTGGCCTGGTTCCCGTCGAATAGTCGCTGCGATGGGTGTGATCTTGGCCTACGGCTCGCCGGCTCTGGGACATGTTTACCCACTGGCGGCACTCTTGGTCGAACTGGCGCGGCGGGGTCATCAGGTTCATCTGCGCACAATGGCCGATCAGATCGACACGATGCGCGCGGCGGGTCTACACGCCGAGGCGGTGGATACCCGCATCGAGGCCATTGACGGGCAAGATTGGTTGGCGCGCAACGCCGTGGGAGTACTCAAAAGGTCGACGGATGTTCTGTGCCGCCGGGCGGTCATCGAGGTCGAGGACTATCGTGGCGCGGTCGAGCAAGTGCGCCCCGACGTGGTCATCGTTGATGCGAACTGCTGGGGTGCGATCTCAGCGGCTGAGGTGGGAGGTGTTCCCTGGGCGGTGTTTTCACCGTTCACGCCCTACCTGAGCTCGCGGTATGCGCCACCTTTCGGGCCGGGCCTGCGACCGCGTCCCGGCATTGTCGGCCGCATTCGTGACACGGCAATGCGCCCGATCGTCAGGTATCTCTTCGATCGCCCGATACTTCCGCGACTCAACGCGCTGAGAGCGGCCCTGGCTGCGCCCCCGGTCGACTCCGTGGACGCACTGATGCGCAGAGCCCCACTGCTGTTGGCGGTGGGCGGCGAGCCCTTCGAGTATCCGCACCCCGATTGGCGAGAGAAGGTGCACTTCATCGGCGCCTGCGTCTTCCGGCAGGATCCCAAGCCCGTCCCACAGTGGCTCGCCGCCGTCGACCGGCCGATCGTTCTGGTCGGCACTTCCTCGATCGCCCAGGGCGACGCAAAGCTTGGACATGTTGCGCTGCGGGCGCTGGCCGATCAGCCGGTCCACGTGGTCGCTTCCTTCCCGGCAGGGATACCCGCAGGCCTGCCGCGCACGCCAAATTCGACGGTATGCCGTTTTGTGCCACATGACGTGGTGCTGGAGCGTGCGGTCTGTGTGGTCACGCACGGCGGGATGGGAACGACGGTCAAGGCGCTCGACCGAGGCGTGCCGGTCTGCGTCGTACCGTTCGCCCGCGATCAAGCCGAAGTCGCGCGCAGGGTGCAAGTGGCCTGCTGCGGCACGCGTCTGCCTCCGAATAGGCTTACCCCGAGCCGACTGCGCGGCGCTGTGCTGCGCGCGACGACGATGGTCGATGGTGCGCGACGCGTGGCCAACGGCTTCGCGGCGACCGGGGGTGTGCAGCGGGGCGCGGATCTGATCGAACAGCGAGTGCTCTCACTCGGTGCGAGCGGCGGTTCGGGTTGCTCCCCGCGCTCGTCGCGCCGCCCCGGTGCTTCGCCCGACACCGGGTGATGCGTGGGCGCCGTCTTCAGGGAGTTCGTCCTCGAATACCGTCATCGCGGCGATCATTGCTGTGAAAACCCGGTGAGCGGCCATCAGATCGCTGTCGTCGAGATCGGCGAGCGCCGCGCTGAACCGGGAGCCGAGGGGTCTGAAGAAGTCATGGGCCAAGGCCATTCCGCGCTCCTCGTAGCGCAGTAGCCACTTGCGCCGGTCCGCGGGGTCGGGTTCACGTCGAATGTGGCCCGACTCGATCATCCGGTCGACGAGGTAGGTGATTGCCGGCGGTGAGAGGTTCATCCGCTGCCGAAGCTGTGCCGGGGTCAGGGGCGTCCCCGCGGTCTCGGCCACCATGATGTGCAGCAGCGCGTGAAAGTCGCTGTTGCTGACGTCATTCGCACGAGCGAAGTACCGGCCGACGCGGTCGGACCGGGCGGTCATTGCTCGGACGTCGGCGGACAACTGCCGTTCCAACTCTGCTCGGCCGGGTTGTGGTTCAACTGCGCGGCGCTTGCCGCTCACCTACCCGCATCCTTCATCAGGGTTTCAAGGGTACGGTGTCGCGGACAGAATGTCCGCAACAGGCGCACGCGGCGCGAATGTCACCGATCCGTTCGCCTGCCGGCAGCTGGGCCGTGCCCTGAGCGACTGCGTTGAACGGCCAGCATCACCCATGACACGGCAGCTGCCAGGAACGCCAGCGATTGGGCGACCCTCGTCCGGTCGGCCGGGACCAGAACGCCGGCGACGTAGTGACCGACGAATCCGGTCTCTGGCAGGCGGTCCATCCCGGCCAGTTTCCGTGCCCGCTGTTCGAGCATCGTCAAGGGGCAGGGGAGATCCGTGGCCACCACGCCGATACCCCAACACACGGCCGGTAGATGCAACCAGAATGTCCAGCGCCAGCGCAGCGCCATGAATCCACCGCTGGGCAGGTAGATCAGGTAGCCGAAATGTGCGACGACAGCGGCGATGACCGTGGCGAAATGGACTTTCTTCATGACAGCACCAGGCTATCTCGCTCGTCGCTCGTGCAGCGGGTATCGGCGAGTCGATCCGGCTGCCATGCCGTGGGGTCGAGGCATGTGGTCACAATGCCGTTCGTGTCAGGGGCTCGCCGCAGTGTTAGCGAGCGTGACCCACACCGGCGGTCCTGCGTGCCCGCCATGATCGCACCATTGCAGGCCCCGCGACCTGCAATCGTCGCGTCATCCCGACGGTGGCCCGATGGCCGAAGACCGCGAAGTCGGATTCTTCGATGCGATCCAGAATCTCCGAGTAGAGCGTCATTGCGGTCGTCACACACGGGCGGGAGCGCGGGGCCAGAGCCGTGATCCCCGCAGCGGCAAACCGATATATTGCCCTGGTTATTTCGTGCTGCACGGCCAAGGCGTCTCGCACGCGGGGGTCGGTGCGGCGGTGATTGTGGCACCACTGCAACAGCTCTCGGTCCACGCCGTATGCCGCGAGTTCGTCGGCGGGTAGGTATACGCGGTTGCGCACGAGATCTTCATCGATGTCTCGCAGAAAGTTGGTCAGCTGGAAGGCTTGGCCGAGTGCGGCCGCGTACGGCTCCGCCTCGCGCGGATCGCCAACGGTTCCCAGAACCGGAAGCATCTGCAGCCCGATCACTTCCGCCGAGCCATGCATGTAGCGGTCGAGTGCGGCACGGTCGGGATAGTCGGTGATGGTGAGGTCCATCCGCATGGAGGTCAGGAAATCCTCGAAGAGCTCACGGGAGATCCGGTAGCGCGCCACGGTGTGGTCCACCGCCGTCAGAACCGGCTCGTCGAGACGGCCTCTGCGGCTGAAGAATTGATCGGACAGGCGTTGTAGGCGCACACCTCTTTCCGCGGCGTCAAGGGCAGGGTTGAACTCATCGAGGATGTCGTCCGCGTAGCGAGCGAAGGCATACAGCGCGTGCACGGCTGGGCGTTGATCCGGAGCCAACAGGCGGGTGGCCAGAAAATACGTTCGCCCGTTCTTGGCCGCGATGCGTCGGCAGCGACGGTATGCCGCACGCAGCGCAGGGTCGTCGATACCGGCGGCCGCCAATTCGGTGTTGATCATCAGGGCCGGGCCTTCAGGTCGATTGTGGTCGATGGCCGGGCGGGGGCGCCGGTGATGCGGTCCGCGGCAAGTCGCCCGGAGATCAGAGTGGTCGGTACGCCCACACCTGGGGTGGTCGACGAACCGGCCAGCACGGCGTTGTCGATGCCGCGCACCAGGTTGGCCGGCCGAAACGGTCCGGTTTGAGCGAAGGTGTGCGCGAGCGCGAATGGTGTCCCGGACACCATGCCTTGGCGGTCCCAGTCGGCGGGAGTGTCGAGGTGCAGCAGTTCGACGTCGTCGCGCAGATTCGGGAGCAGCCGTTGCGCGACGGCGTC
This sequence comes from Mycobacterium pinniadriaticum, assembly GCF_026242045.1. Classification (GTDB taxonomy): domain Bacteria; phylum Actinomycetota; class Actinomycetes; order Mycobacteriales; family Mycobacteriaceae; genus Mycobacterium; species Mycobacterium pinniadriaticum. Next base: position 54,061 of record NZ_JAPJDO010000018.1, on the reverse strand, counting down.
GAGGATGGATTGCGCGTAAGGCTCGGCGGCACTGGCCCAGTCGATGCGGCCGCGGGCCAGATTCGGCGCGGGCGCGAGCACGTAGAGCAGTTCACGGTCCCGGGGAGCTAGCCTGTTGTCGCTGGCTGTCGGGCAGCTCACCAGTAGTGACGGGTCCCGCATCAGTCGGCCATCACGGATGATGTCGGCGAAGGTCTGTTCCCACGCGTCGCCGAACAAAATGGTGTGGTGCGGCGGACGCGTTGTGGTCGCCCGGCTTCCCAGGTGCAAGACCACCGCTGACGGCGCTGCACGCAGTGGTATCGGCCGCGTCGGTTGGCGGCCCAGCAGTCGGTAGGTGTGCGGCAGTTCGGTGGTCAACACCACCGCGTCACAGGGGATGCGTTCGCCGGCGCCGGTGATCACCGCGGTGACCCGGTCCGCGGAGCGTTCGAGGTCGGTGACCGTCACCTCATAACGGAACGTAACCCCCGCATTCTGCGCCGCGGCGGCGAGTGCGTCGGGGAGTGCTCGAACACCACCCCGGGGGAAGAAGACCCCGGAAACGGTGTCCATATACGCGATCACCGCATATACCGCGAGCGCCTCTCGCGGAGCGACTCCGGCGTAGAGGGACTGGAAGGTGAAGATTCGTCGCAATCGGGGGTCGGCGATGTGCCGCTTGACCATTGTCTCCCATTTGCGGAAGCCGCCGAGGCTCGCCAGCCGCATCAGCTGGGGGGTCAGCATCGACAGCGGGGAGTCGAAATTCGCGGCGATGAACCCCGCGAACTCGGTCCGGTACAACGTTTCCAGCCAGTTCCGCAACGCGGTGTACCCGGCGGCCTCCCGCGGGCCGGCGAACTCGCGCACCGCCGTCGTCATCCGGTCGGCGTCGCAGTGGACGTCGATGCTGGAGCCGTCGGCGAACATGGCGTGGTAAGCCGGGTCCACGGGGATCAGTTCCACTCGTTGAGAACTGCTTTCGCCGACTGCGGCGAACGTCTCGTCGATGATCTCCGGCATCGTGATCACCGTCGGCCCGGTGTCGAGGAGGTATCCGCCGATATCGCGCCGACCGGCACGTCCGCCGGGCCAGGGCTCACGCTCGACGACCGTGACGTCTCGACCGTGGCCGGCAAGGTGAAGTGCCGCGGAGAGCCCGGCGAAGCCCGCGCCGACAACGACCACCCGATCGGTCGGCCCTCCAACCGTGCGCATCAGTCCACCACCTCGCCGCTCATGCGACACGGCACGTGCAGATGCTGGCCATCTCCAATAGCGCGGCCCGGGTCGTTTCGGCGATCCCACTGCCGTCGAGCGCTTCTTGTGCGCTCTGGACGCGTTGCGCGATGAGCCCTTCGATGCGCTGCACGGCTCCGGTCGCGAGGATGAGGCGCCGCCAGCGCTCCAGGTCGGCGTCATCGAGGTGCTCGCTGTTGATCAGCTCGTCGAACTGGTCACGTATCGACGGCCCGGCCATCTGTTGCGCTGCCACCATGACTGAGGTTGCCTTGCGTTCCAGGAGATCTCCACTCGTGGGCTTGCCAGTCTCTGCGGGCGAGCCGAAGGTCCCCAGGATGTCGTCGCGCAGCTGGAATGCCTCGCCAACTGCAAGACCGTACTGCCCGATCCGGGTGAGCATCGCCGTGTCGCAGCCGGCCATCGCGGCGCCGATCTCCAACGGCCGTCGCACGGTGTAGTTGCCCGACTTCATGCGTGCCATGCGCAGAACCGATTCCAGTGTCGGCGATTTCCGGATGTCCAGTGCCAGATCCATGAACTGGCCGGCAGCGAGTTCGGTGCGCATGGCGTCGTAACGGGGCCATGCGCGGTCGAGTTGGTCGGCGCCCAGACCACTTTCCCGCAGCAGGCGCTCGGCCCAGATCAGGCACAGATCGCCCAACAGCACCGCCGCCGATTCACCGAACCGGCGCGACGATCCGGCCAGGCCGCGCGCGGCATGCCAGTCGGCCAGCTGAACGTGTGCCGCAGGACGTCCGCGCCGCGACGGCGAATCGTCCATCACGTCGTCTTGCAACAAAGCGAATGCGTGGACTAACTCCAAGCTTGCCGATGCTGACAGCGCAGAGTTGTCGGGTGGCGCGGCGCACAGCCAGCCCAGGTACATGAACGTCGATCGCAGGCACTTGCCACCGCTCACGAACTCCAAGAGCATCTCGCCGGCCGTATCAACGCCGCATTCCTCCAGCGTGTCTGCACAGCGGTCAGCCATGAATTCGGTGACCCGCGTGCGGATGCGTTCTCGCAAATCGGTGCGCCAGGAATCGAAGTGGTCCACCAGCGGCAGGTGAGCATTGCTCGGGGATGCGCTCTCGGACAACATGATCTGTGGAGATTCACACCCAGTTCCCACCACGACTCCGTTGTGATCGCGGCTCGGCGGTGGCTGGCGATGGACTTGCTGCACCGCTTCGCAACCCTTCGTCGAGAGACGGCCGGCGCACCAGTGTCCTGAGCGCCAGCCGATTTATTCACATAATTAATCGTTAATTTAGTGAATAAATCACCGTCGCGCCAGCCCCGATGGTGGATCAGCCGGCTCGCGTGCTCAACCGCCGAGCAGTCACGCGTTCGGCTCGCTTCGTCCGGTCTGGGCCGGGCTTCGCTCGATGACCAAGGTCGGGCGCCGGGGTTGGCCACGCCGCCGTTGCAGCCGCCGTTGCCGCCGGGGTTGGGGACGCCGCCGTTGCAGCCGACGTCGCTGGTGATGCAGATGCTCGATCGGTGTGTCCAGGTCACGCCTGGGGGAGTCCTGCCCAGCGCATGTGCTGGTGGTGGGGTGACTCCGGTGGGACAACGCGCCGACTTCGCAGTTGGCTCTCATCACCTGCGGTGGGGACTTTGATAGGTCGTTTCGTGCCAGCGAGCACAGCATCGTCGCCTTCGCGGTCGCGGCGTAGGGATCCGTTTCGGCGGATGGACCAGGGATTGGGCGAGGTTTAGATGATCGGCTCTAGCTTGTTACCCGTCGGTAAGTTCATACTGGTTCGATGGAGCCGGATTTTGACGTTCTGATCATCGGTTCGGGTTTCGGCGGCAGCGTCAGCGCGCTGCGGCTGACCGAAAAGGGCTACCGAGTCGGGGTACTGGAGGCCGGTCGCCGATACGCTGACCACGAGTTCGCCAAGACGTCGTGGCGGCTGCGCGAATTCCTGTGGGCGCCGCGGCTGGGTTGCTATGGCATCCAGCGGATCCACCTGCTTCGCAACGTGATGATCCTGGCCGGCGCCGGTGTCGGCGGCGGCTCACTGAACTACGCGAACACCCTCTATGTGCCACCGGACCCGTTCTTCAACGATCCGCAATGGAAGACCATCACCGACTGGCGTGCGGAACTGATGCCGCACTATGACCAGGCGCAGCGGATGCTCGGTGTTGTCAAGAACCCGACGTTCACCGACGCCGACCGCGTCATGAAAGAAGTGGCCGACGAGATGGGAGTCGGCGATACCTACACCCCCACCCCGGTCGGGGTTTTCTTCGGGGTGAATGGCGAGAAGACTCCCGGCAAGACGGTGCCCGATCCCTACTTCGGTGGTGTCGGCCCAGCGCGGACCGGCTGCATCGAGTGCGGTGAATGTATGACCGGCTGCCGCCATGGCGCCAAGAACACTCTGGTCAAGAACTACCTTGCCCTCGCGGAACGTGCTGGCGCACAAGTATTTCCGATGACCACGGTGACCGGGTTCGCGCACCGTGCCGACGGGGTCTGGGAAATCCACACCGCGCACACCGGCCGCTGGGCCCGCAAGGACCGCCGGATGTTCACCGCGCGTCAACTGGTCCTGGCAGCGGGTACCTGGGGCACCCAGCAACTGCTGTTCAAGATGCGCGACACCGGTGCGCTGCCCACGCTGTCCGACAAGCTCGGCGTGCTGACCCGCACCAATTCGGAATCGATCGTGGGTGCCGGACGCCTGCAGGCGCGCCCCGACCTCGACCTCACCCACGGGGTGGCCATCACGTCGTCGATTCATCCCAGTCCCGACACCCATGTCGAACCCGTGCGCTACGGCAAGGGCTCCAACGCGATGGGGCTGCTGCAGACCCTGATGACCGACGGCCCTGGCCCAGAGGGCACCGATGTGCCGCGCTGGAGGCAGTTGCTCATCAACGCTTCCGAGGATCCGCGGGGAATGCTGAGGATGCTCAGCCCGCGCCGATGGAGCGAGCGCACCATGATCTCCTTGGTGATGCAGCACCTGGACAACTCGATCACCACCTACACCAAACGCGGTGTGCTCGGTATTCGCCGGATGACCAGCAAGCAGGGCCACGGCCAACCGAACCCGACCTGGATTCCGGCCGGCAACACGGTCACCCGCCGGGTCGCCGAGAAGATCGACGGTGTCGCCGGCGGAACCTGGGGAGAGCTGTTCAACATTCCGCTGACCGCGCACTTCCTCGGCGGCGCCGCGATCGGCGACACACCCGAGCACGGTGTCATCGACCCCTACCAGCGGGTCTACGGCTACCCGACGCTGCACGTGATGGACGGTGCGGCGATCTCGGCCAATCTCGGCGTCAATCCGGCGCTGTCCATCACCGCCCAGGCTGAGCGGGCAACATCGTTGTGGCCCAACAAGGATGAGGACGATCAGCGTCCGGCCCAGGGGCAGCCTTACCGGCGGCTGGCACCGATCGAGCCGAAGAATCCGGTCGTGCCGGTCGACGCGCCGGGCGGTCTGCGGCACCTGCCGATCGAGCCGATCAACACCGACGGCTAGTGCGCCCCGGCCTCAGAGGTGGTTGCGTAAGAACTCGCTGACGCCGCGCCGGAACGCGCGCATCGCCGGGGCCTTGCGAGCCAGGCCGTCGGCGCCGTGGTACATCCCCGGTACGGTCACCAGCTCGCAGTCGACGCCCGCGGTCCGCAGCCGATCGGCGTAGTCGATCGATTCGTCGTAGAACAGATCAAGGTCGCCGATACCGATCCATGCCGGCGCCAGGCCGGACAAGTCTTCTCGCCGGGCCGGGGCGGCGTACTCCGGTGCGTCCGCCTCGCGCGGTGAGCGGCCGAGGTACGCGGTCCAGCCGAGCCGATTGGACGCCGGAGTCCACAGGAATCGGCCGCGTCCGTCGTGGTCGGCGCGCAGTACGGTGCGGTCGTCGATCATCGGGTAGGCCATTGCCTGTGCCCGCAAGACGATTCCCTCATCGTGGGCGCGCTGCGCGACGGCGGCGGTGAGTCCGCCACCGGCGCTGGACCCGGTGACAGCGATGCGGTCCGGATCGATACCCAGCTCGTCAGCGCTTTCCCGGATCCAGTAGAGGGCCGCCATGCAATCGTCCAGGGCAGCGGGGAACGGGTGTTCCGGTGCCAGCCGGTAGTCGGGGGAGACGACGACGGCGCCGAGTTCGCGCGCGAGCGCGGCGGCGCCCCTGATCTCTGACTGCGGGGAGCCCACCACCATCCCGCCGCCGTGGATGTACAGCACCGCCGCGCGATTCTGGGTCGCCGGCGTCAGCACGAGCACCAGTCGCCCCGCGATGCGGCGTTTGGTCAGGGTGACCCCCGCGCCGGGTGGGATGGGAATACGGCCGACAATCCTGGCGAGCGTCACCGACCGGGCGGTGGTGTCGACGGCCATCATCGGCAGCAACGGACTGCGTAACTCCGCCGGCACGGCGGCGAGGTCATCACGCACGGACAGATAGCGGCGCAACGCCAGTGCGGCGCCCGCCCCGGCCACGGCTAGTGGCAAGGCTCTCATCAGCGGGAGGCTACCTGCGGAGGGTGAGCCGGTCGGCCGATCCGGCGCACTAGACTCAGTACCCGTGACATCCCCATCGCCCCGTCCCGTGTTGGTGGTCGACTTCGGTGCCCAGTACGCCCAGCTGATCGCAAGACGAGTTCGGGAAGCCCGGGTGTTCTCCGAGGTCATCCCACACACTGCCACCGTCGAGGAGATCAAGGCCAAGGATCCGCAGGCCATCGTGCTCTCCGGCGGACCGGCCAGCGTGTATGCCGACGGCGCACCGCAGTTGGATCCCGCGGTGTTCGACCTCGACGTGCCGGTCTTCGGCATCTGCTACGGATTTCAGGCCATGGCCCAGGCGCTCGGCGGCACCGTCGCCCGTACGGGCACCAGCGAATATGGTCGCACCGAATTGGAAGTGCTTGGCGGCGAACTGCATTCGGGACTTCCTGGCAAACAGCCGGTCTGGATGAGTCACGGCGACGCGGTCACCGCCGCGCCGGCGGGATTCGAGGTGGTGGCCGTCAGCTCAGGCGCCCCGGTTGCCGCGTTCGAGGACCGGGCCCGTCGCCTGGCCGGCGTGCAGTATCACCCCGAAGTCATGCACACCCCGCACGGCCAGCAGATCCTCAGCCGATTCCTGCACGATTTCGCCGGAATCGGCGCCCGCTGGACGCCGGCCAACATTGCCGAGAGCCTGATCGAGCAGGTGCGCGAGCAGATCGGCGATGGTAAGGCCATCTGCGGGCTGTCCGGCGGCGTGGACTCCGCGGTGGCGGCCGCACTGGTCCAGCGGGCCATCGGGGACCGCCTGACGTGTGTCTTCGTCGACCACGGCTTGCTACGAGCCGGTGAACGAGCGCAGGTGCAAAGGGATTTCGTGGCGGCAACCGGTGCCCGGCTGGTGACAGTAGACGCCGAAGGACGGTTCTTGCAGGCGCTGTCCGGCGTGCACGACCCGGAGGGCAAGCGCAAGATCATCGGCCGGGAATTCATCCGGGCGTTCGAGGGCTCGGTGCGAGATCTGCTGGCCGAAGGTGACTCCGATGACCACCCGATCGAATTCCTGGTGCAGGGCACGTTGTATCCCGACGTCGTCGAGTCCGGCGGCGGCACAGGGACGGCGAACATCAAGAGCCACCACAATGTTGGTGGCCTGCCGGCGGATCTGAAATTCAAGCTCGTCGAACCGTTACGCTTGCTGTTCAAGGACGAGGTGCGTGCGGTGGGGCGTGAGCTGGGCCTGCCGGAGGAAATTGTTGCCCGCCAACCGTTCCCGGGACCCGGCCTGGGTATTCGGATCGTCGGCGAGGTGACGGCGTCGCGGCTGGATACGTTGCGTCGCGCCGACCTGATCGCCCGCGAAGAGTTGTCGTCAGCCGGTCTGGACGCCCAGATCTGGCAGTGCCCGGTGGTGCTGCTCGCCGACATCCGTTCGGTCGGTGTGCAGGGTGACGGACGCACCTACGGTCACCCGATCGTGCTGCGGCCGGTGTCCAGCGAGGATGCGATGACCGCCGACTGGACGCGGGTGCCCTATGAGGTGCTGGAGCGCATCTCCACCCGCATCACCAACGAAGTGCCCGAGGTGAACCGGGTGGTGCTCGATGTCACGAGCAAGCCACCCGGCACCATCGAGTGGGAGTAGTTGCAGACCTTAAGTCCTCGAAGCGGCCGCGATTTCGGAGATCGCCTCGTCCAGGGTCTTGTCGAACTCGTCGTCGCTCTGCGCAGCGGTCAGGCCCTCGGTCAGCGCCCGGGAGAAGCTGGCGATGACGCCGTGGTTGCGGGCCAGCCGTTCACAGGCCTCGGCGCGAGAATAGCCGCCGGACAGCGCGAGCACCCGCATCACGTTGGGATGCTCGACGAGGTCGCGGTAGAGGTTGTCGGTCTCGGGCAGGGTGAGCTTGAGCATCACCTGCTGGTCGGCATCGAGGGCACCCAGCTGGCGAAGGATTGAGGCCCTGAGCTGATCTTCGGCCTCGCCCTTTTCGGGGGAGTGAATATCGACCTCCGGCTCGATGATCGGTACCAGTCCGACCGCCAGGATCTGGCGGGCGATCTCGAACTGCTGGTCGACCACCGCATCCAGCCCGCCGCCGGGCAGCTTGATGACTGAGCGCATTTTGGTACCGAAGATGCCCTTGTCGACCGCGCGGGCGAGCAGATCGTCGAGGCCGTCGATGGGCTTCATCACCTGAGCGCCGTCCTGTTCGGCGGCCAGGCCCTTGTCCACCTTGAGGATCGGCACGACCTTCTTGACGTTCCAGAGGTAGTCGGCGGTCGGGCGACCTTCGATCTCGCGGTCCATGGTCATCTCGAACAGGATCGCGGCGATGATCCGGTCACCGTCGAAACTCGGGCTGGTGATGATCCGGGTGCGCATCTGGTGCACCAGATCGAACATCTGCTCATCGCCGGAGTACTGGTCCTCGGCGATGCCGTAGAGCTTCAGCGCCTTGGGTGTGCTGCCGCCGCTCTGGTCCAGAGCGGCAACGAATCCGTTTCCAGCTGTGACCTTGCTGGCCTGGTCGGCGTTCATTGTCATCCTTCCCCGTGGTTCCCGTCGTTGGGATGTGCCACCTGTATGCATGCTGCCAGGCCGAAGTCCGGCCGGGTGGCCCCGGGGGCAGGTCGTAGAACGCTCAGAGCGTGATGGGCCCTAGGGCCTACGGGCAACGAAATCGACTTCGACCAGCGCATCCAGCGCCAGTGCGGTGACACCGATGCAGGTGCGAGCCGGCAACTTGCCGGGCTCGAAGTAGGACGCATAGACCTGGTTGAAGGTCTCGTAGTCACGCTTGAACTCGGTGAGGAAGGCCCGGGCTTGGACCACGTTGCCCAATCCGATCCCCAGCTCACCGAGCACGATCTGCAGGTTGTGCATCACGTTGTGGGTTTGGGCCTCGATACCTTCTGGCAGCGGTTTGGTGTCGTCGGCATAGTTGGGCATCTGGCCGGTTATCCAGAGCCAGCCGTCGATTTCGACTGCGTGGCTATATGGCGCGCAGGCTTCGGGGGCAGCATCGAACATCATGAATTTCGGAGTGCCCATCGTGGCTACCTTCCCTGGCCGGCTTTCAACAGGTCAGATCCTCCCTGATCGGACCGCCATTCGCTGTGGGGCGAGCTGAAACCGATCCTTTTCGGAGGTCTGCACCCGAGTCCTCGATCGCTTGACGCTGTCGGGGGGTGGGTGTTTACTCCTGTATCGAACATATATTCGAACATGGTGCAGATTGATCGCAGCTGGAGGTGGGCGATGGTGGCCGCGATTGCCCTGGGGAAGCGTCAGCAAAACCGTGCTGAGCAGCTTGAACAGCTTCGACGTCAGATGGCGGCGGTGCCGGGGAGGGTCGGCGCCACCCCGGCTGTTACGGATGTGGCGAATGGGGTGTTGCCGGCCTCGGAAAGTTTGCTGCCAATCCCCGAATCGCTGGCGGGAGCGCTGCCCACCGGGTTGCCGAGGGGTGCGATCGTGGTGGCGTCGGGGGCCCGTTCCCTGCCGGTGAGCATGGCCGCGGCGGTGACGGTGGGCGGTGGTCACGTGGCGATCGTCGGGGTGCCGGACTTCGGCTTGCTGGCCGCCGTGGAGATGGGTGCGGACCTGAGCCGGTTGGCGGTGATCCCGGACCCGGGTACCGATCCGGTGGAGGTGGCCGCGGTGCTGATGGACGGGATGGATCTGGTGGTGCTCGGCCTGGCGGGCCGGACGGTGACCGCCACCCGGGCGCGGGCGGTAGTGGCCCGGGCCAGGCAGAAAGGCTGCACCCTGCTGATTGCGCGGGGGGACTGGCAGGGTGCGACGATGCGCCTGGATGCGCGGGTGGGTGGCTATGAGATCACCGCGGGCCTCGGGAGCGCGCCGGTGTCGGGCTCCGGCCGTATCGGCCGGGTGCGGTTGTCGGTCCGGGCGCACGGCCGCGCGACACGGTCCAGGGTGAGCTGATGTGACCGGCCGGGCGCTGGCGATCTGGTGCATGGACTGGCCCGCCGTGGCGGCGGCGGCGGCGGCCGGTCTGCCTGCCACCGCTCCGATTGCCGTCACCCTGGCCAACCGGGTGATCGCCTGTTCGGCGGCCGCCCGCGCGGTCGGGGTACGCCGCACCCTGCGCCGGCGCGAGGCGCAGGCGCGTTGTCCGCGGCTGCATGTGGTCACCGCCGACCCGGCTCGCGATGCCCGTTACTTCGAGGGGGTGACGGCAGCGGTCGACGAGGTGGTGCCACGCGCGGAGGTGCTGCGCCCGGGGCTGCTGGTGCTGTCGGTCCGCGGCGCCGCACGTTTTTTCGGTTCCGAACCGGCCGCGGCTGAGCGGCTGGTTGATGCCGTCGCCGCCGCGGGCGCCGAATGTCAGGTGGGTATTGCCGATCAGCTGCCGACGGCCGTTTTTGCCGCCCGCGCCGGTCGGATGATCGAGCCCGGTGGGGACGCCGCGTTTCTGTCGGCGTTGTCCATCCGCCAGCTGTCCGGCGAGCCCAGCCTGTCTGGTCCTGGCCGAGAAGAATTGGCTGATCTTTTGTGGCGCATGGGTATCCGCAATCTTGGCCAGTTCGCGTCGCTCTCTCGCAGTGATGTTGCCTCCAGGTTCGGAGCCGACGCGGTGGTCGCGCACCGCTTCGCCCGCGGCGAACCGGTACGTGGGCCGTCAGGGCGCGAGCCGGCCGCCGACCTCGATGCGGTGCTGCACTGCGACCCGCCGGTCGACCGGGTCGACTCGGCCGCATTTGCCGGCCGGACGTTGGCCAGTGCCCTACACCGAAGCCTGGAGGCGGCGGGTGTGGGATGTACCCGACTTGCCATCCATGCCCTCACCGCGGGGGGCGGGGAGCTGACCCGAGTGTGGCGGTGCGCCGAACCGTTGACCGAAGACGCCACCGCCGACCGGGTGCGCTGGCAACTCGACGGCTGGCTCAATCGGCGCAACCCGGACGACCGGCCGAACTCTCCGGTGACGATGCTGCGGTTGCAGCCGGTGGAAGTTGTTTCCGCAGAAGCGCTTCAGCTTCCATTGTGGGGCGGTATTGGAGAGGAAGACCGGTTGCGCGCCCGCCGGGCACTGGTTCGGGTGCAGGGCCTGTTGGGGCAGGAGGCCGTCCAGCTGCCGGTGTTGTCCGGCGGCCGCGGCCCCGCCGAACGCATCACCTTGACTCCGCTCGGTGACGAGCTGACACCTCAGGCCGACCCGGACCGGCCCTGGCCCGGCCAATTGCCCGAACCCGCCCCGGCGGTAATCCTCGATGAACCGGTGGAATTGATTGATGCCCAAGGTAATCCGGTTCGAGTGACCGGGCGCGGGATGTTCACCGCAGAACCGGCCCGATTGGACGGCGCGGGTCACCGCTACCGCGGAGCGTTGCGTTGGTGGGCCGGGCCGTGGTCGGTGGATGAGCGGTGGTGGGATCAGGGCGAACAGTCGTCGCGGACCGGCCGGACCGCGCGTGTCCAGGTATTGGTGGACAACCAGTCCGGTGAGGCGGGAGTTGCGTTGCTGCTGTGCTACCGACAGCGCCGGTGGTATCTGGAGGGGGTCTACGAATGAGCCAGCCGCACCGCTTATATGTCGGCTTTCAGCCGACGTGCGAACGGCGCCACCCGCTCGATGAATCGATCAAAGAACTCAGCCGGATCGACCCCCACGCCGACGTGCGCATTCGGCTCCCGATCCCACCGCCGGCTCCAATCGGCGATGGTCATGCCGCGAGTCAGGGTCCCGGTGATCTCCACATCGACGGTCGTCGCCCTGGTCTGGACCAGACCGGGATCAAGAGCCACCGCCGCCGCGAGCGGATCGTGCAGATGCGCCAGGAAGCCCTCACCCTGATCGAAGTGGAACTCGAAGTAGAACCGCATCGCGTCCTCGAGCGCACGGATCAACGTGTTGTCGGCCGTCGACCGGGTACCCCGGGAATCGAGCACGCTCATCGCTGTCGTGGCGGTTTCCGAGGCCCCGGCCAACCGGCTGAGGATCGCCGGCGTCAAGGCGACATTTTCCGTCAGGTTCAGTCCGCATACGATCGGAAGCTGATGTGGCTGAATGGTTTTGGCATCCGCGGCCCGCCCCCATGCGTCGAACACCTCAGCCGCGGCCTCCGGGTCGACGCTGATGTTCCACTCGGCCACCGGGGTGGTGTTGCCGCGGTAGTCGAACGAACCACCCATGATGACCAGCCGCCGCAACAGCGACGGCAGGTTGGGTTCGTCGCGCACCGCGAGCGCGAGGTTGGTCAGTGGCCCCGTGACCAGACCGACCAACTCGCCGGGAAGGGCGTGGGCGGCGCGCACCCATGCCTCGGCGGAGTCATAATCGGTGAGTTCGCGGGTGTGTACCGGCAGTTCGGCGTAGCCGAGTCCAGCGGGGCCGTGCGTGTCCTCGGCGGTGCGCATCGCGGCGCTCAGCGGCTGATCGGCGCCTCGGGACACCGGAATCGAGCCGGTTCGGCACAGCTCCAGCAGCCCGAGGTTGTTGCGGCACACCTGATCCACTGCGACGTTGCCACCGGTGGACGCGATTCCCACGAGATCGGCGTCGGGGCTGGCCAGCAGGTACACCAGCGCCATCGCGTCATCGACGCCGGTGTCCACATCAGCAAAAACGGGCAGCGCAACGGCCTGGTCTTCCCCGACAGTCATCGCGGTAAGGATACCCGCCCCGGCATCAACTTCCGGAAGAGCGCTGCCCGCCATCCCGGATGATGGCAGCGAGCCCATCGCGATCGGACACACCGAGTTTCAGGCAGGCCCGGTATACGTGGCCTTCGACGGTGCGGACCGACACCGACAGCTGGTCGGCGATCTCCCGATTCGACGCGCCGGCGGCGACCAACTCGGCGACCTCGAGTTCACGCGAGGTCACCGGCAACGGCCGTGCGGCACCCCGGATCGCGGGGGAGGAGGTGCCGCCGCACTCCGCCGCCAGACGCATTGCGCGGCTGACAGATTCGATCTCCCGGTGGCGGGCACCGCGCTGCCCGTGGACTCCGGCCGCCTGTGCGGCGGCGTCGGCGGCGGACAGCAGCAGCCCGGCCTGTTCGAAATCGATGCTGACCGCGTCCAGGGCATCGGCGTCAGCGCAGGCCACCGCGGCCGCGTGGCGGGCATAAAGCTGCGCCAGGGGACCGTCGACAACCGCCGCCAGCGACTTCAACCGGAGGGACAGTTTGCGGTCACCGAACCGCGTCGCGTCGTGCAATGCCTCGGCTTCCACCGCGTACTGGCCGCTGCGGTGCGCGGCGTCGGCGGCTGACCGGGACAGCTCGATGGCTCGGCGTCCGCCGCCGCGCGCGGCGGCGATCCACGCCTTGACGGCCAGCAGTTGAGGGTCGAACAACGCCACTGTGACACCGGCATGTTCGGCGGCCTCGGCCAGTACCCGGTCGGCATCGTCAGGGCGGCCCGAGCCGGCGTAGGCGCGGGCCAGCAGAAGCCGGCCGGGCAACCGCCAGGGCAGCGAGTTCTCTGCGTTGAGCGCGGCGAGCGCCTGTTCGATCGTCGGGATCGCCTCGGCGAACCTGCCCCGAGCGGTCGCCACGACGGCGGCCATCATCTTGGCGATCGCCCACCCGAGGAACTCTCCGGATGACGAGAACTCGCCATAGGCCACCGCCCGCTTTTCAGCCTTGTCCAGCTCGCCGGTGTACACCAGTGCCAGCACCTCGCCGTACCGGGCGATCATCCGGATCAGGCCGTCGGTGGACTTCTGGGTGTCGAAGCAGCGTTCGGTGATCGCCGTGAAGTCGCAGCCACGCCCGGTCAACGGCATGGCCAGTCCGGCCGCGAATGCGGCCGTCTCCACCGCTTGTTCGGGCGCACCGGGATTGGCCAGCACCGCCTCGGCCATCGCCAGACCTTCGGGCAGCTTGTTCTCGAATATCGTGAAGGCAGCATCGGCCGCATCCACCATCGGCCGAAGAATCGGGTTGCTGACCCGAGTCCGAAGCAGCTCCATGACCTCGTCGGCGCGGGCCACCTCTCCGAGCGACCAGAACAAGATCGACGCCCGAGGGATGCCCCACAACAACAGCTGGGCCTCGTCGAGGTCATCGGGGTTGAAGTGGGCCAAGATCTCGTCAGCCTCGCGGGGCCGGCCCTGCCACAGCAACGCCCTGGATAGCAGATGGGCGGCTCGCATTCCGTATCCGCGCTCGAATGCGGTGCGCGCCAGCCGTTCACCCAGTGGGGCGTTGGCAAGCGACACCGCATCCTTGGCCGCTGCGACCAGCAGGCGGGTGTCGGCGCTTTGGTCGCTATCCAGATACAGCTGCGCAAGCCGGATCCGGCCGGCCGCCGATGTCGGCTTGTGCCGGTTGAGTACGGTGACGATCTTGCCGCGCAGCATCCGGGCCGACGCAGTGCCGATCTGCTGGCGCACCACATCGCCATACAGCGGATGGCTGATCCGTGCGTTGAGACCCGGCCCGTCACGGTCGATCCGGATCAGCTGCGCCTTCTCGGCGGCATCGACCGCCTGCTCGCCGGCGAGCTCCACCAGCGCGTCGATGTCCAGCGGTTCGCACAGCGCCAGCAATCGCAGCACCGTGACGGCTCCCGGGTCGGCGGTGTCGAAGCGGGTCTCCAGCAGCGAGGCCAGGCCGGACGACACCGTGGTCGCCCCGCGTAGCTGCCAGACCCCGTTGACTTCGCTCAGGGTTCCCGACTCCAGCGCTGCCTCCACCATGTGGCGCAGGAACAACGGGTTGCCCGCCGACTGTGACCAGATCACGTTGGCGCTCAGCTCTTCCAGGGTGCCGCCGAGGACCGACTCGACCAGGGCGGTGCATTCCTCAAGGCTGAACGGCTCCAAGTCGATGCGACGCAGGTAGCCGTCCTTCCAGAGGGTCACCACCGAATCGGGCACCGGCTCGCCACTGCGCACGGTCGCCACGATTGACCCGGTGCGTTCCACCGCGATCTGGTGCAGCAGCGTGGCCGACAGTTGGTCGAGTAGATGGGCGTCGTCGACGCCGATCACCACAGGTCCGTCCGCCAACAAGGACTGCCGCGCGGAGACGAGGAGTTCGATCGGATCGCGGGCGTCGGTGGGTTTGACCCACTGGGCGAAAGCCCCGAGTGGGATGCTGGCGGAGGACGCGGTGCAGGCCGCCCACCGGACGCGGCCCGGAAGCGATGCGGTGACCGAGCGCGCCAGAGTCGTCTTGCCGACGCCGGCGGCGCCGGTGATCACCACCCCGGAGACTTCGCTGTCGGACAGCGCGGACTTGATGACCTCGCGCTTGGCGGGCCGCTCCAGTAGCTGCCAAGCCGACGCCATGCGAGCAGCCTAAGTGGCGAGTCCGCCCGCCGCAGACTCTCGCCGGGATCCGGTCGAGCTCACCAGTGCACCCCGGGCACCAGTCGGACGACCCGCTTGACCGGGCGAGGGGCGCGAAGCCGTACCACCGGCCGGCGCGGGGACGGCGCCGAGGGGCGTCGAGCCTCGCCACGCGCGGCCGGTGAGTCGGGATAGCCCAGATAGAGCTGATGGAGCACCCGGCGGGCCAGTTTCGGGGTGAAGTACTGTCCGGCGTCGGCCAGGGTCCCCAGCGGTGTATCGATCCGCACCGGCTTGTCCACCAGTGCGCGGACCACCATCGCCGCGGCGTGTTCGGCGCTGATCGGCGGCACCGGGTTCAGCCGTCCCGACGGTGCGATCATCGGCGTCCGCACCAGTGCTGTATTTGGGATTGCGGGCCTGCACACCGGCACTCGACACATTGACCACGTGGCCGAATCGGCGTGCCCGCCAGTGCGGCAGCAGCGCCAGCACCATCCGGACCGCGCCGAAGTAGTTGACCGCCATGACGCGCTCGTAGTCGTGTAACCGGTCTGTCGAGGCGTTGACCGACCGCCGGATCGAGCGACCGGCATTGTTGACCAGATAGTCGACATGGCCGAACCGGCCGAGGATGTCGGCGACCGTCGTCTCGACCGATTCAGTGTCGGTGACATCGCAACTGAAGGCGAACGCCCGGCCGCCGTCGGCTTCGATCTCCTCGACGAGCTCCCGCAGTGCCGCGCTGTTGCGCGCCAGGGCGAACACGGTGGCACCACGCGCGGCCACCGCGACGGCCGACGCCCGGCCGATGCCGCTGGACGCCCCGGTGATGATCACGTGCCTGCCCACCAGCGGGCCGTCCGAGTCGCCGGAACGGGTGCGTTCGGGATCCAGCTGCTCCGCCCAGTACCGCCAGAGGGCGGGGGCATAGGTCGCGAATGGCGGCGGCTCGATCCCGCTGCTGCGCAGCGCTTCCCGGGTTTGATCCGATCGGAATACCGCGGCCGTCTCGAGGCTCTCGATGGCTTCGGGTGGCACGCCCAGCTGTGTAACCGCCATGTCCCGCAACACCTTCGCGCGACCGCGCACCTCCAGAAGCGGTTCGGCCACCCGCCGGGGCAACCCACCCCGCAGCGACGGCAATCCGGCGCTGCGGGCCACCCCGCGGTAGATCTGCCGCAGCCCGATCGGCTCGAGCGCCGTCAGGTGGAAGGTATCGCCGTCGCGGTTCTCAGCGTGCATCAGTTCGACCAACGCGGTGCCGACGTAGTCGACCGGGACGACATTGATCCGGCCGATGTCGGGCAGCAGCACCGGAGTCATCGGGGGCAGTCCGGCGAGGCGGGCCAGCAGTCCGAAGACGTGGTAGGGCCCGGTGATCCGGTCGGTCTCGCCGGTGCTCGAGTCGCCGACCACCACACCGGTCCGGAAGATGCGGAATCGCACCTCGGATGCCGATCGCACCAGCTGCTCGGCCTCGAACGCGGCCCGCTGCTGACGGCTGGACAGCTGCTGGCCGACGTCGAAATCGTCCTCGGTGTATTCCCCGGCGAAGTCACCGGCCACCGCGATCGAGGAGAGTTGGTGCAAGGTGGCGTCGAACTCGCGACTGAGACTCAGGGCCGCCCGGGTGTCGGCCAGTCTGCAGTTCACGACGTGGTCGGCGCCGGCCGGGGCGGAACCGGCCGACAGGGCACGTACCCGGGGACCCCTATCCGCCGCCAGCAACGCGAAGCGGGCCTGCGCCGACGGGTCGTCGACGTTGACCCACACCTCGGCGTCGTCGTCGCGGTCGAGCAGATGAGTCACGATCCGGCGCCCGATGAACCCGGTACCGCCGGTAACGACATAGCGCATTGCTCATCTTTGATCGGCGATCGGGTCGCGGTCAACCCTGTCCGATCCTTTCCCGAAACCATTCCGGCCACGGTTGCTTCACCAACGTCGCCGCGTCGACACACACGTGAATCATCGCCGCCTCCGCGATCAGCTCCTCGCCGCGACGGATCCGGTAGGTGCTGCGCAACGACGTGCGGCCCAGGGGATCGAATCCCACGCCCACCATCAGGTCGTCGTCGAAGTGCGCGGGCCGGCGGAACTGCAGTTCGGCCGCGGCGACGACGAAATCGATACCCCCGTCGATCAGCGTCTGATAATCGCCGAAGATGTGCCGGACGGCCTCATTGAGGGCCATGTCGACCCACGTCAGGTAGTGGCCGTTGAACACCCGGCCCTGCATGTCGCATTCGACGTACCGCACCCGCAGCGGCATGCCGAACCTGTCCGGCTCCATCTCAGAACTGGGTGATCCCGTCCCAGTCCACCAGCGTCCACCCGGTCACCGGACTGCCGGTGAGCACCACCCGGCCGGTGTTGGGCAGCGGGTGATCGGTCGCCAGGCTGTCCTTGCCGTTGCGCGCATTCATCAAGGTCCACATCATGATCGAGGCGGCGCTGGAGAAGGCGACCGGCTTGCTGTTGCCGCTGTCGTAGATGCGCTGGACGGCCGCGGTGAACTCGGAGTTGAACTCGTTGCCGCTCACCGATCCCGGGATGCTGAAGCTGGTGTCGCCGCGCAGCCAGTCGGCCGGCGCCACCATGAAGGTCCGGGCGGCGCTCTCCACCGAGTCGCCGTTGAACCAACCCGCCGAGATCTCGTCCAGCCCCGGCAGAACGGTCACCTGTTTGCCGAGCTCCTTGGCCATCGGCGCGGCGGTCTGCTGGGTGCGGACCATCTTCGAGGCGTAGACACCGTCATAGCCGTTGCCCTTCAGTCGCTCGGCCAGCGCGGCGGCTTGCTTCTGGCCAGTCGACGTCAGTGCCGGCCCGGGCACCGACGTGTCGATCACGCCGTCGGCGTTGGCCTCCGATTCCGCGTGGCGGATGAACGTCAACGTGATCGTGCGCTCGGTCGGCGTGGACGAACTGCAGGCGCCGAGCAGAACGGCTGCCAACAGCGCGGCGAAGGTCGCGACGAGGGTCCGGGTGCGGGAGACATGCGGTCCGTGCATGGTCTCAGCGTGCCCTGTCCACCAGCGTGGTGGACGCGATTCCGGCAATGCGACGATGAAGTTTGTCCAACCACGACCCAGGAGTGCGGCATGCCCATCGACCCCACGGCAATCGGAGCGGTCACCGAAGCTCAGCGGAACCAGTGGACCGACCGTGACACCATGCTCTACGCGCTCGGCGTGGGCGCGGGCACCGACGATCTGTCCTTCACCACCGACAACAGCCACGACATCGCCCAACAGGTTCTGCCGACGTTCGCCGTGATCTGCTGCCCGGCATTCGGGGCCGCCACGAAGGTGGGCTCGTTCAACTGGGGCATGTTGCTGCATGGATCACAGGAGATCCGGTTGCACGCGCCATTGCCCGCCTCGGGTGAGCTGTCGGTCGTCTCCGAGGTTGCCGACATCCAGGACAAGGGTGAGGGCAAGAACGCGATCATCGTGATGCGCGGCCGGGGCACCGATCCGGCCACCGGCGAACTGATCGCCGAGACACTGTCCACCGCGGTCATCCGCGGCGAAGGCGGTTTCGGTGGACAGCCGGGGCAGCGTCCGCCCGCCCCGGAATTCCCCGATCGCGAACCCGACGCTCGCGTGGCCATGCCCACCCGTGGCGATCAGGCATTGATCTACCGGCTCTCCGGCGACCGCAACCCGCTGCACAGCGATCCCTGGTTCGCCCGGGAGATGGCCGGTTTCGAAACTCCGATCCTGCACGGGCTGTGCACCTTCGGATTCGCCGGGCGTGCACTGCTTTCCGAGCTCGCCGGCGACGATGCCGCGAAGCTCACCGCGGTCAGTGCGCGGTTCTCGGCGCCGGTGTTCCCCGGCGAGACGCTGACGACCTCGATCTGGCGCACCGAGCCGGGACGAGCGGTCTACCGCACCGAGGCCAGCGGCCCGGACGGCGCCAACGCCCGGATCGTGCTCGACGACGGTTCGGCCGAACACACGGTTTGACTCGCGGCGCTGTCGCGCCGACGGGCTAACCGACCGCACCGCCGACGAGGTGGCCGATGCCGAACGTGATCGCCATCGCCAGCGCACCGCCGATCACCACCCGGTAGATCGCCCGTTGCGGGTTCGCGCCGCCGAGGCGCGCGCTGAGCCAGCCGGTGACCGTCAGCGCGATCAACACCGCGACGAAAGTGATGGGTACCCGCGTCGACGGCGGCGGCAACAGGATCGCCAGCAGCGGGAGCAAAGCGCCGACCGTGAAAGCCAATGCTGACGAAATCGCGGCGTGCCACGGGTTGGTCAACTCGTCGGGATCGAGACGCAGTTCCATGTCGACGTGCGCGGCGAACGCATCGTGGTCGGTGAGTTCCTCGGCGACGGTGCGTGCGGTGGCGGGGGACAGACCCTTGGCCTCGTAGAGCGCGGTGAGTTCGTCGAGTTCCTCTGCGGGTTGGGTCTCCAGCTCGCGGCGCTCCTTTTTGAGCATCGCCTTCTCGGAATCGCGCTGGGTGCTGACGGACACGTATTCACCGACGGCCATCGACAGCGCTCCGGCGGCCAGCGCCGCGATTCCGGCGGTGAGAATCGGCGCGCGGTCGATGGTGGCCGCGGCGACGCCGACGACGATTCCCGCGGTGGATACGATCCCGTCATTGGCTCCGAGCACCCCGGCGCGCAGCCAGTTCAGTCGGCTTCCGAATGCTCCGTGGTGTGGCTCATAGGGGTGAGTGGGCTGGTCTGGCGGCGTTGTCACGTGTGCAGCGTAGAACCTTCGCCGTAGTACCGCGCGATGTCCGGCGAGCCGGCCCAGCCGGAATACGTCGGGCGCTGCGGCCAGCCCTCCGGCGAGTCCTGCCACTCCTCCTGTCGGCCCCACGGCAGCAGGTCGATGAGCGCGAACGAATGGCTGAGCTGTTCGGTACCGCGGCCGTTGGTTTGCCAGGTGCGATAGACGGTATTGCCTTCGCGCAGAAAGACATTGACCCCGAATCCTGCTCCGGGCGCGGCATCCACGTCGGCGCCGAAGGCGCTGTCCGACGATGAGTACCAGTCCATCTTGTTGCCGACCTTGACCTTGTAAGCCAAGGCTTCCTTAATCGGTCCGTTGGTGACGATGACGAAGCGGGCGTCGTAGTTGTCCAGAAACTCCAGCCGGGTGAACTGTGAGGTGAACCCGGTGCAGCCCGGGCACTGCCATTCCTCACCATCGGTCCACATGTGGTTGTAGACGATCAGCTGGGAACGCCCGCCGAACACCTCCGCCAACGAGACGGGCCCGTCGGCGCCGATCAGGGTGTACTCGGGCATCCGCACCATCGGCAGCCGCCTGCGCTGCGCGGCGATCGCATCGAGTTCGCGGGTGGCGGCCTTTTCCCGGGTGCGTAGTTCGTCGAGTGCGGTGCGCCAGGTCTGCTGGTCGACTACCGGGGGCAGGGCGGACATGGGGGGCTCCTTGTCGTCGGGTTCCGTCACAAGGATTGACTCGCCCCGCCGCCGTTAGTCATCGGGACCCAGCCGCGCTTGCTGTGGCCCTGTGCCGCCTTGCCACTCCGGTGTTCCGGACAAAGACATGTGGCACGTGGTAACTACCGGCCGGATTCGGCGAGTCCGGCCAGCGCAGCGGGCAGTGGTTGGTGATGTAACACGCCCAACCGCTGGGTGGCGCGGGTGAGGGCGACATACAGCTCAGCCGCTCCACGCGGGCCATCGGCGAGGATACGGTCGGGCTCCACCACCAGCACCGCATCGAATTCCAGGCCCTTGGTCTCCGACGGCGCGACCGCGCCCGGCACGTATGGCGGCCCGATTACGATGCTGGTGCCGTCCCGGCCGGCTTCCTTTGCTGTGAACTCCTCGATCGCGTCCGATAGGCGGTCCGCGGCGACGCGTCGTGACCAGGGGCGGATGCCGCACGCGCGTACCGACTCCGGTGCCCGGACATCGGGCGCGAAGTCGGCGAGCAACGCCGCCGCGACGGCCATGATCTCGGCGGGGGTGCGGTAGTTCACCGTCAGCGACCGGTACACCCACCGGCCGGGCACATACGGCTCCAACATCTCGGCCCACGACGTCGCCCCGGCCATCGAGCGGCGTTGCGCCAGGTCGCCGACCACGGTGAAGGACCGGCTCGGGCAGCGGCGCATGAGTACGCGCCAGTCCATTTCCGAGAGCTCCTGGGCTTCGTCGACCACGACGTGGCGGTACGTCCAGTTCCGGTCGGCGGCGGCCCGCTCGGCAAGATCACGGGTGTCACGCTCTACGAAGCGCTCGGCGAGGCCCTCGGCGTCGATCAAGTCCTGCGCGAGCAGGCGGTCTTCGTCGTCCATCAGATCCTCGTGGGCGACCATATTCTCTAAAACACCTGCGGCATATCGGGTTTCTTCCTTGAGTGCCTGTTCGGCGGCATCGTCGGTCGCTTTGTCGCGGCCAAGCATGTCGATCAGTTCGTCGAGCAGTGGCACGTCCGAGGTTGTCCAGGCGTCACCGACTTCCCGCCATAGCGCCGGGTCGGCACCGGCCGCGCGTAGCCGTTCGGCCGACGTGTACAGGTCGGACAACAGATCTTGCGGAGTCAGGACCGGCCAGAGTTCGTCGAGTGCGGCGACGAACCGGTCGTTGTCGTCGAGATCGGCGAGTAGATCGGCGCGCACCTTCTCCCACGCGTCACGATTGTTGCGGGTTAGCCAGCCACGGCCGATCCGGGCGATCGCGCGCTCGGTCAGCACATAGGTGACGATGTCCCGGAACACCGAACGGGCTGCGTTGTGCGGCAGCCCACTTGCGCGCGCTTCGTCGATCGCCCACTGGGTGGTGTCGGCCGCGAGGTGCATCGTGACGTCGGCCAACGGGATCTCTAGGGGATGTTCGGGCAGGCGTTGGCGGTCTGTGATCGCCGCCGCCAGCACGTCGAGCATCGCGCGAGAGCCCTTGATCCGGGCGACGTGCGGGGCATCCTCGGCGGTGACATGCAGGCCGGGGACGAGGTCACCGACGGTCATGAACACCACCTCCGACTCGCCCAGGGACGGCAGCACGCGGCCGATGTGGTTGATGAACGCGTGGTTGGGTCCGACGACCAGCACCCCGTGGCGTTCGATCCGCTGCCGTTGTGTGTACAGCAGATAGGCGACGCGGTGCAGTGCCACCACGGTCTTGCCGGTGCCGGGCCCGCCCTCGATCACCAGCACGCCCGGGTGATCGAGTCGGATGATGTCGTCCTGTTCGGCCTGGATGGTCGCCACGATGTCGCGCATGCCCTCACCACGCGGCGCGTTGATCGCCGCGAGCAGGGCCGCGTCGCTGCTGAAGGGGCTGTCGTCGCCGGCGTCGGGGTCGGGGCGGCCGAAAACCTCGTCGGTGAAATCGACCAGTCGTCGCCCGTGGGAGTGGAACTGGCGACGCCGGCGCATGCCCTCGGGGCTGGCAGCGGTGGCGACGTAGAACGCGCGGGCGGCCGGTGCCCGCCAGTCCAGCAGCAGCGGTTCGTGGTCGTTGTGCTGGTCGAAGATGCCGATGCGGCCGACGTAGAGGCGTTCACCCGAGATGGCGTCCAGCCGCCCGAAGCACAGTCCGTGGTCGGCCACGTCCAACCGGGCCACTGCCTGGGCCAGAGTCCGCACCTCGGCGTCCCGGGCCACCAGGGTGCCGCCGTCCTGCAGATCGATCGGCCCGCCTAGCGCGGAGCGATACTGCGCCTTGACTCGCATGCGTTTGCCGTCGAGCCATTCGTAGAGCCCGGCCAGATAGTCTCGCTCGGACTGCAGTTCGTGCTCGTGGGCGTGAGTCGACATGGCGTCGGTTTCCCTCAATTTCGTAGTCTGATCAGCGGGTGTGCTCCGACGGATCCCGGACTTGCCGGATGTGCCGGTGGTGGGTCGATGGGGCAACAGTTTGCCGGGTTCTTCAGGCACACCCATCTTCGTCCTCATCCGGCTCGCCGGCCGCATATAGAACATATGTTCGATACACTTGGCCGGTGAGTTGGTTCAACGGTCCGCCCAGCTGGGGCGAAATGGAACGGGTCCTCAACGGCAAGCCACGCCGGCCCGGCCAGTCGCTGGGGGAACCGCACGCCGACGGCGGCGACAGCCCGGCCTGGTCTCGGCGTCGGGAACCCTACGAATCGGCCGGGGAGCGCCCGGTGCGCTCGGCTGTGCCCTATGCCGAGCTGCACACGCATTCTGCCTACAGCTTCCTCGACGGGGCCAGCACCCCGGAAGAGCTCGTCGAGGAGGCCTCGAGGCTGGACTTGCGGGCCATCGCACTGACCGATCACGACGGCCTCTACGGGGTGGTGCGGTTCGCCGAGGCTGCCAAGGAGCTCAACATGCGCACCGTCTTCGGCGCCGAACTATCGCTGGGCAATACCGCCCGCACCGAACTGCCCGACCCGCCCGGTCCACACCTGCTGGTGCTTGCCCGCGGCCCGGAGGGCTATCGTCGGCTGTCCCGCCAGCTGTCCGCCGCGCATCTGGCCGGCGGCGAGAAAGGAAAGCCGCGCTACGACTACGATTCGCTGACCGAGGCCGCGGGCGGGCATTGGCACATTCTTACCGGCTGCCGTAAAGGTCATGTCCGGCAGGCCCTTTCGGAAGGCGGACCGCAGGCGGCGGCGGTGGCGCTGGCCAACCTGGTGGACCGCTTCGGCCACGATCGGATCAGTATCGAACTCGCCTGCCACGGCGATCCACTCGATGACGAACGCAACGCCGCACTGGCCGCGCTGGCGCCGCGGTTCGGCGTCGGTGTCGTCGCCACCACCGGAGCCCACTTCGCCGAGCCGAGTCGCGGCCGATTGGCCATGGCCATGGGGGCGATCCGGGCGCGTCAGTCGCTGGACGAAGCGGCGGGCTGGCTGGCCCCGCTGGGTGGGTCGCATCTGCGTTCCGGTGACGAGATGGCCGAGCTGTTCGCCAGCCATCCCGAGGCCGTCAGCGCTGCAGCCGATCTCGGCGAGCAGTGCGCCTTCGGGCTGGCGCTGATCGCTCCGCAGCTGCCGCCCTTCGACGTACCCGATGGACACACCGAGGACAGCTGGCTGCGCGAGCTGGTGATGGTGGGTGCCGGCCGACGTTACGGGCCGCGTCCCAGCGCACCGGAGGCCTACGCCCAGATCGAACGCGAACTCGACATCATCGCCGCTTTGAAGTTCCCGGGCTACTTCCTGGTGGTGCACGACATCACCCGGTTCTGCCGGGAGAACGACATCCTGTGCCAGGGTAGGGGATCGGCGGCCAACTCCGCGGTCTGCTATGCACTCGGCGTCACCGCCGTCGACCCGATCGCCAACGAGTTGCTCTTCGAGCGGTTCCTGTCCCCGGCCCGCGACGGGCCACCCGACATCGACATCGACATCGAATCGGATCTTCGGGAAAACGCCATCCAGTACGTCTATGACCGCTACGGCCGCGATTACGCCGCACAGGTCGCCAACGTCATCACCTACCGGGGCCGCAGTGCGGTACGCGACATGGCACGTGCGCTCGGTTTCTCCCAGGGGCAACAGGATGCCTGGAGCAAGCAGATCAGTCACTGGCACACGCCGCGAGAGCAGCAATCGGACGGAGTGGCCGATCAACCCGATCTCGAAGACATCCCCGCGGCGGTGGTCGAGCTGGCAACCCAGATCAAGAACCTGCCGCGGCACATGGGCATCCATTCCGGCGGAATGGTGATCTGTGACCGTCCGATCGCCGATGTGTGCCCGGTGGAGTGGGCCCGCATGGAGAACCGCAGCGTGTTGCAGTGGGATAAAGACGACTGTGCGGCAATTGGTTTGGTGAAGTTCGATATGCTCGGCCTCGGTATGCTCTCAGCCCTGCACTACTGCATCGACCTGGTGGCCGAGCACAAGGGCATCGAGGTTGACCTGGCTCGGCTGGATCTCGCCGAGCCGGCGGTCTACGAGATGTTGCAGAAGGCCGACTCCGTCGGGGTGTTCCAGGTGGAGTCGCGGGCCCAGATGGCCACTCTGCCGCGGCTGAAGCCGCGGGTGTTCTACGACCTGGTGGTGGAGGTGGCGCTGATCCGGCCCGGGCCCATCCAGGGTGGTTCGGTGCATCCTTACATCAAGCGCCGCAACGGCCTGGAGCCCGTCACCTACGACCACCCGTCGATGGAACCTGCACTGCGCAAGACTTTGGGGGTTCCACTGTTCCAGGAACAGCTCATGCAGCTGGCGGTGGACTGCGCGGGGTTCTCGGCTGCCGAAGCCGATCAGCTGCGCCGGGCGATGGGGTCCAAGCGCTCCACCGAAAAGATGCGCAGGCTGCGGGACCGATTCTATGCCGGGATGGCACAGCGGCACGGTATCACCGGCGAGGTGGCCGAACGGATCTACGAGAAACTGGAAGCCTTCGCCAACTTCGGTTTCCCGGAGAGTCATTCGCTGAGCTTCGCATCGCTGGTGTACTACTCCTCGTGGTTCAAGCTGCATCATCCGGCAGCGTTCTGCGCCGCGCTGCTGCGCGCCCAACCGATGGGTTTCTACTCGCCGCAGTCGCTGGTTGCCGACGCCCGCAGGCACGGCGTCGCCGTGCGTGGACCCGATGTCAACGCCAGCCTGGCGTACCCCACGCTGGAGAACAACGGCTTGGATGTGCGACTGGGATTGGGTGCTGTGCGCCATATCGGTGACGAACTGGCCCAGTGCATCGTCGACGAACGCGAGGCCGGCGGCCGGTATGTCTCATTGCTGGACTTGACTGGGCGAGTGCAGCTTTCGGTGCCACAAACCGAAGCACTTGCCACCGCGGGGGCGTTGGCCTGCTTCTCGATCACCCGCCGGGAGGGGCTGTGGGCGGCCGGGGCGGCGGCCACCCAGCGCCCCGACCGACTGCCCGGTGTCGGCTCGTCGTCACACGTGCCTACCCTGCCCGGCATGACCAAGGTGGAGTTGGCCGCCGCCGACGTGTGGGCCACCGGCATTTCGCCGGACAGCTACCCGACCCAGTTCCTGCGCGAAGACCTCGACGCGATGGGGGTGATCCGGGCCGACCGGCTGCTGGAGGTGCCCGACGGCAGCCGGGTGTTGATCGCCGGGGCGGTGACGCACCGGCAGCGGCCCGCCACCGCACAGGGCGTGACGTTCATGAACATCGAGGACGAAACCGGCATGGTCAACGTGCTGTGCACTCCGGGGGTGTGGACCCGTCATCGCAAACTGGCTCAGACCGCATCCGCACTGCTGATCCGCGGGCAGGTGCAAAACGCCACCGGAGCGGTGACGGTGGTGGCCGAGCGGATGGGTCGTATCACCATGAAGGTGAGTTCCCGCTCCAGGGATTTCAGGTAGCCCACACACCCCTGACTTATCTGGCTACCCTTACTCGGGTGACGACCTTCCGGTACCCCTGATGGGCACCGTCGCGGTCAGCACCGAGCTGCCGCTCCCGGCGCAGACCGCGGCGGCGCTCGCGCGCAAACCGGAACTCATGCGGTTCGTGCTCAGCCCCATCGTCCAACTGCCCAGGCTGGTCGCCCCCGAGCATTTTGACGTCGGAGCGAGCGCCTCGGCACGGCTGTGGTGGTTCGGCATCATCCCGTCCTGGACGCACCACATCGAAATCAAGCAGCTCGACGATCTGGTCCTCTATACCAACGAACACGGCGGACCCATCAGAACCTGGAACCACCGGCTCACGTTTGTTCCCATCGACGAACACCGCTGTCGCTACACCGACGAGATCGAGGTCGACGACGGCGTGATCGGCTTCGCCACCAGGTTGTTCATCAAGGTGATCTTTGCCCACCGGCATCGTCGCTGGCATACGTTGGCCGCAATCCTGGCCTGAGGTCGGTGTGCTACCACCGCGAAAAGAGTTCCCGCTCAGTACACGTCGCGGACATACCGCTTCTCTGCCACCATTTCACGCTTGTAGTCGGCGGCCACTTGATTCGACATCCCGCCGTGTGTCCGGAGGATCTTGACAAGGGCATCGTCGACGTCCTTGGCCATCCTCGCCGCGTCACCGCACACATAGAAGTGCGCACCTTCGGCCAGCCAGCGCCACACTTCGGCACCTTGATCGATCATCTTGTGCTGCACGTAGATCCGTTGATCCTGATCGCGGGAGAACGCAAGATCGAGATAGCTGAGCAGGCCGTCGCTCACCATGTGCTCGAGCTCTTCGCGGTAGTAGAAGTTCTGGGCACGATGCTGGTCGCCGAAGAACAGCCAGTTGCGTCCGGTATGCCCCAGTGCGCGGCGCTCCTGCAGAAAGCCCCGGAACGGTGCGATCCCGGTACCGGGACCGACCATGATCATCGGGGTCTGCGAATCCTGTGGCGGCCTGAAGTTGGGTGAGCGTTGCAGGAACACCGGGACCCGGGTGTCGTCGGGAAGATCGGCAAGGAAAGTCGAGGCGACCCCGCCGCGCGGGCTTCCGTCGCTGCCGCGATAGCGGACCACCGATACGGTCAGCCCGATCTCATGCGGATGAACCAGGGGACTGGTCGAGATCGAGTACTGGCGCGGGGCCAGCCGCACCAGCGCGGTCTGCCATTCGGCCGGGTCGGCCCGCACGGTGAACTCCCGGACCAGATCCAGCCCGTTGCGGTTGGTCAGCCACGCGTCGAGCTTGGGGCGTGGGGCGCCGAGAATCTGCGCGGCCGAGGGGTCGCCACAGTGCTCGGACACGAAGGAGAGCAGATCGGGCGTCACCCGGCAGATATCGTAGGCCCAGGTCAATGCGTCTCGCAGGCTCCGTTCGGATCCGTCGACGGTGACCGCCGCGTTTGGATCGAGGCCGGTTGCCGACAACCAGCTTTGGACGGAGTGCGAACTGTTGGCGGCCCAGATACCCAGTGAATCGCCGACCGAATAGCCGACGTCATAGGCGGAGATGTCGAATCCGAACTGGCGCACTTCCTTTTCAGCTGTCTCCGGCGTGAGCCGGACGTTACGACTCAACGGCGCGAAGATCGGATCGGACCGGGTGAACGGCCCCGCCGCCTTGGTGACAGTCACGCCGACCGGTGCGGAGGTCGCGAGGGTGGCGCCGCCGGCTTCGCGCATGAGTTCCGCCACCCGCTCAGTCCAGTCGACGACCGGATCCTCGTCGTGGATTTCGCATACCGTGCAGTCGGTCAACCTGGTCGCGCCGAGTTCGGCGAGTCGGGCGTCCACCGATTTCGCATAGCCGCAGAAGTTGTCGTAGGAGCGGTCGCCGATCCCGAGCACCGCGTACCGGAGCTTCGGTAGTTCCGGCGCGTCGGTCGCGGTGATGCGATCCCAGAAGTCTGAGGCGTTGTCCGGTGGGCCGCCGTCACCGAATGTGCTTGTCACCACGATTGCCTGCGATGCCGTCGTCAGCTGGTCGAGGGTGCAATCGTTCATCGTGACCAGGCGCGGCTTGCCGCCCAGTCGGGTGGCGAACTGTGCGGCGATTTCTTCGGCGTTGCCGGTCTGCGATCCCCAGATCACCAGTGAGCCGTCGGTGTCGTCCTCGACCGAGCCGCCTACCCCGGCGCGCGAGTGTGCTCCGGCGAGCATGCCGTCGATCCACAGCCGCGCCTTGCGGCTCACCGGAGCCGACGCGGGCAATACCGGGACCCCCGCCTGGCTGTTCGGTACCCCGGCCAAGAATCCGGCGAGATAGGTCATCTCATCGTCATCGAGAACCGGGGCTGCCTCGGTGATCCCCAGGGCGAGGGCGAGCGGGTGAGTACTGGGTGGCGCGCTGTCAATAGGTAACGGCCGCAGCCGGACCGCGCACACTTTGAACTCCGGCTGCAGTGAGTCGGGGTCGACGGCGTCACTGGTCACCGCGTTGATCGTGAGGTTCTCGCCCTGCTGGTCGTTCCAATGAAAGGGGACGAAGCAGTTGCCGGGCCGCACCCGGTCGGTGATCACCGCCGGCAGCACCGCGCGTCCCCGCCGCGAGACGACTTCGGTGGGCTGGCGATCGACGATGCCCGTGGCCTTCGCGTCATCGGGGTGGATCTCGATGAACGGCTGGCCGTTGAGCTTGTTGAGCTTGTCCACCCGGCCGGTTTTGGTCATTGTGTGCCACTGGTGTTGCAACCGACCGGTGTTGAGGATCGTCGGGTAGTCGTCGTCGGGCAGCTCGGCGGCGGGAAGATGCGGGCGCGGGTGGAACACCGCACGCCGTGACGGGGTCGGAAACGCCAGGCGCGGACGGTAGCCGTTGGAATCGACGTGAAGCTCCTGGCTGACACCGTCGTTGAGATAGCGGATCGGGTTGCGGCCGGTGTCGCCGCCAGCTGGTTCCGGTGGGACCGGCCACTGCAACGGACCCTGTCGCAGCCGCTCGTAGCTGGCGCCGCGCAGATCGTAGCCGGTCTTCGGATTCGCGAACCGGCGGATCTCGTCGAAGATCTCCTCGCTGCTCTTGAAGGAGAACGCCTCGCCGAATCCGAGCTGCTCGGCGACGTCACAGATCAACTCCCAGTCGGGTCGAGCCGACCCTGGCGGTGGAATCGACTCGGCGAGCAGTGTCAGAGTGCGATCGGAATTCACCATCACCGCGTCGGCTTCCGCCCACAGTGTGGCCGGCAAGACGATGTCGGCGTACCGATTGGTCGCGGTGTCGGCGTAAACATCTTGAGTGACGACCAGTTCCGCGGCCTGTAGGCCGGCGGCCACCGTTGCCCGGTTGGCCACGCTGACAACCGGGTTGGTGCAGACGATCCAGCACGCTTTGATATAGCCGGCCGCCATCTGTTCGAACATCGCGATCGTGCCCGGGCCGACATCACTTCGGATGGTGCCGGGCTCGAGGTCCCACTGTTGTTCGACGAATTCACGGTCCCCGGGCGACAGCACCGAGCGCTGGCCGGGCAGACCCGGTCCCATGTATCCCATCTCGCGCCCGCCCATGGCGTTGGGCTGGCCCGTCAGTGACATCGGGCCGCTGCCCGGCCGGCAGATGGCCCCGGTCGCCAGGTGAAGATTGCAGATGGCGTTGGTGTTCCAGGTGCCGTGGGTGCTCTGGTTGAGTCCCATCGTCCAGCACGACATCCATTCGCCGGCATCGGCGATCATGGCGGCGGCGCGCCGGATGTCGGCCTCGGCCAGCCCGGTGATCTCGGCTACTCGGGCCGGTGGGTAGTCGGCCAGGAACTCCGGCATCGCCTCCCAACCCTCGGTGTGCTCGGCGATGAATTCGTGGTCGATGTCGCGCGACTCGACGAGTAGGTGCAGCAGGCCGTTGAGCAGCGCCAGATCGGTCCCCGGCCGAATCGGCAGGTGCAGGTCGGCCTTTTCGGCGGTCGTAGTGCGACGCGGGTCCACCACGATGAGCTTCGCGCCCGCTTTGAGCCGATCCGCCATCCGAAGAAAAAGGATGGGATGGCAGTCGGCCATATTCGACCCGATCACGAAAAACAGTTCGGCACAGTCGAAGTCAGTGTACGAACCGGGCGGCCCGTCGGCGCCGAGCGACTGCTTGTAGCCTGTCCCGGCGCTGGCCATGCACAGTCTGGAGTTGGATTCGATGTGGACGGTGCGCAGGTAGCCCTTGGCCAGTTTGTTGGCCAGGTATTGGGCTTCTAGCGACATCTGGCCGGAGACATAGAGCGCGACAGCATCCGGGCCGTGCTCGGAGATGATGGCGCGCAGTCGATCCGCGACTTCGGCCACCGCATCGTCCACCGGGGTTTCGACGGGTTCTTCGTCGCGTCCGGGCCGGACGAGCGCGGTGGTGAGTCTGGTGTCCCGAGCCGCCATCATCTCCGCGTGGGTGGCCCCTTTGGTGCACAGCCGTCCGAAATTGGTGGGGTGCGACTTGTCTCCGCTGACGCGGGTGATGGTTGCGATCCCGGACTCGGCATCGTGCCGGGTCTGGACCTCGATGCCGCAGCCGACACCGCAGTACGAACACAGGGTCCGTACTGCGGATGTCATCTCGTTCTCACCGGCCACGAACGCCGCGGTCTCCTCTCAGGTCATCGGGCCATGCCGCCCGTCGGCTGGGCGCTCAGACTCCGGCCTGTGCCATCCGGGTGCCCTTGCGCAGATAGCAGAACCAGGTCACGCCCAGCAGCAGCAGGAAGAACACCACGTAAAACTGCAGTGCGGGCTCGATGTTGCCGAAGGTCGCCTTTGACCAGGCGTACGCCAGTGGGACGATGAACCCGCCGAACGCGCCGACCGAGGAGATGATACCCAGCGCGCCCGCCGCCTGCCGCCGCATGGACACCATGGTGTCGGGATCACCGCCGGCGTCGAAGCCCTTGACCTGGAAGATCTTCGAGATCATCCGGTAGGTCGAGCCGTTGCCGATTCCGGTTGCGACGAACAGGAACATGAACGCGGCGAAGAAGACCGGCAGATTCTTTTCCTGCACCGACCACAGCGCGGCCGCGGCGCCCAGGGCCAGCATCACGAAGCTGATCGCGGTGATCCGTGCCCCACCGACCCGGTCGGACAGCTTGCCGCCCAGCGGGCGGGCGATCGAACCGATGCCCGCACCGAGGAACGCCCACGCCAACGCGATGTCACCGCGACCGAAGACCGCCTTGAGCAGCGTCGGGAACGCCGCCGAGTAGCCGATGAACGATCCGAACGTGCCGATGTAGAGCAGCGACATCACCCAGGTGTCGGCGTGCCGCAGCGACTGCCAGACCGGTTTCACGTCGGCCTTGGCCTCGGAAAGGTTGTTCATGAACAGAAACGCACATACCGCTGCGGTGATGGCGAAGGGAACGTAGAAGAGGCCCGCGCGGGACAGGGCGAGTCCGCCGCCGGCCACCACAACCATCGGGATGAGTTTTTGCGCGACGGCAACGCCGATGTTGCCGCCGGCAGCATTGAGGCCCAGCGCCCAACCTTTCTCCTTCTCCGGGTAGAAGAACGAGATGTTGGCCATCGAGGAAGCGAAGTTGCCGCCACCGAAGCCGGCGGTGGCCGCGATCAGGAGCAGGACGGCGAAGTTGATGCTCGGATCGGTGACGACCCAGGCCATCAACAGACACGGAATCAGCAACATCATGGCCGAGATCACCGTCCAGTTGCGCCCGCCGAACACGGGTACCGCGAAGGTGTAGGGGATCCGGAGGAACGCGCCCACGCCGCTGGGCACCGCCACCAGCCACAGCGCCTGGGTGGTGGTCAGTGCCCAGCCCGACGCCGTCGCGGCCCCGTTCGCACCGGCGGTCATCTGAACCACGACGATGCTCCACAGCAGCCACACCGAGAATCCGATGTGCTCGGCGAAGATGGAGAAGATCAGATTGCGGCGGGCGATCGGCCGGCCGACGCTGGACCAGAATTCCGGGTCCTCGGGCGTCCAGTGCTCGATCCAGTGCTTTCCCTTTCGGGTCGAGGTGGCGCCTGAGTCGAGGGTGGGCTCAGTGCTGGTGATGGTCATTCGGACTTCCTGTCTGACGACGGCCCCGGCCCGGTGGGACGGCCCCGCAAAGTGGGTGAGAACCTCTGATCCGGGTGTTGCGATGCCGACAACGCTAAGGATCTCGTGTTACACCAGCGACCTGTCACGGTTAATCTGCCGCAACTAACTTCTCAGCGCGCCCCACATCGCTTTGCCAGCATCGGTATTCATCGTTGACCCATGTCGGAAATACAGGCGAAACAATCGGCTCCTAGTTTCGGGTCGGTCGATCGGGTGACGATGCCGCGGGCGGGAGCCAATGGCTAGGTACCCGCGAATCCAGAAGGCCGCCGTGGAATACGAAGCCCTGCAACCACTAAATTCCCGCCCCTGGATGGTTCGCAGACAGATCTCACCGGGTGGCCGACTGCCATGTGAGCACACAGTGATGGTGCGTTCACACGCTCCGATCAAGTTCGCAACATCGGATTCGTAGGGTGGCGGCATGGTGTCGCATCGAGACGGTCGCACAGGTTCGAAACACCTTGTCGTCGTGGGTCATGGCATGGTGGGCCATCGCCTGGTCGAGGCGTTGCGCTCGCGTGATGCCGAGAATTATTGGCGAGTAACAATTCTCGGTGAAGAGGCCGATCCTGCATACGACCGGGTGGGCCTGACCGGATACACCGAACATTGGGACCGTGCGCGCATGGCGTTGTCCGGCAACACCTACGTCGACGACGATCAAGTCACCCTGTCGCTCGGCGGCGCGGTCGCCGCTATCGACCGGTCAGCCAGGACCGTGACGACGCCCCGGGGCGTCATCGGCTATGACGCGCTGGTGCTGGCTACCGGTTCGTATGCCTTCGTCCCGCCGGTGCCCGGTCACGACCTTCCCGGCTGTCATGTCTACCGGACCCTCGACGACCTCGACGCCATCCGGGCCGGTGCGGTCGCCGCGATGCGGGCCGGACGTTCGAAGTCCGGTGTGGTGATCGGCGGCGGCCTGCTTGGTTTGGAGGCGGCCAACGCCCTGCGTGGGTTCGGCATGACATCCCACGTGGTGGAGCGGGCTCCCCGGCTGATGGCCCAGCAGCTCGACGAAGGTGGCGGAACGCTGCTGGTCAAGATGATCTCCGATCTGGGCATCCAGGTGCACGTCGGGGTGGGGACGGAGTCGATCGACGCCGACGAGTCCGGCAGCCTGCGGGTGGAGCTGAGCGACTCGACGGTGATCGAGGCCGGCGTCGTGGTCTTTGCCGCTGGCGTGCGCCCGCGCGATGAACTGGCCCGTGCCGCCGGTTTGCACGTTGCCGAGCGGGGCGGTGTCATGACCGACCTCACCTGCGCGACCAGCGATCCCGACATCTTCGCTGTCGGCGAGGTGGCAGCGATCCAGGGTCGGTGCTACGGCTTGGTGGCGCCGGGCTACACCTCGGCCGAGGTCGTCGCCGACCGGCTGCTCGGCGGATCTGCCGAGTTCCCCGGAGCGGACACGTCGACGAAACTCAAGCTGCTGGGCGTCGATGTGGCGAGTTTCGGTGATGCGCATGGTGTTTCGGATAACTGCCTTGAGGTCGTCGTCAACGACGCGGTCCGCCAGACGTATGCGAAACTGGTCCTCTCCGACGACGCGACCACGCTGTTGGGCGGCATCCTGGTCGGCGATGCGTCGGCTTACGGGGTGTTGCGGCCCATGATCGGTAGCAGCCTGCCGGGGGATCCGCTGGCGCTGATCGCCGGATCGCAGGCCGACTCCGGCGGGGCGGCGCTCGGCGTGGGTTCGCTGCCGGACGCGGCGCAGATATGTTCCTGCAACAACGTGAGCAAGGGCGACTTGGTCGCCGCTATCGCCGACGGTTGTTCTGACGTTGCCGCGCTGAAGAACTGCACCGCGGCGGGAACCTCCTGCGGGTCGTGCGTGCCGTTGCTCAAGCAACTGCTCGATGCCGAGGGGGTCGAGCAGTCCACTGCCCTGTGTGAGCACTTCGGCCAGTCGCGAGCCGAACTGTTCGAGATCATCAGCGCCACATCAATCCGGACGTTTTCCGGGCTGATCGCCAAGTTCGGGACCGGAAAGGGCTGCGACATCTGCAAGCCTGCGGTCGCGTCGATCCTGGCCTCCACCGGCTCAGACCACATCCTCGACGGCGAGCAGGCTTCGCTGCAGGACACCAACGACCATTTTCTGGCCAACATCCAACGCAACGGCAGCTATTCGGTGGTGCCCCGGGTTCCTGGTGGCGAGATCACCCCCGAACATCTGATCCTGATCGGCGAGATCGCCCGCGACTACGGTCTCTACACCAAGATCACCGGGGGGCAGCGCATCGACATGTTCGGTGCTCGGGTCGATCAGCTGCCGGGGATCTGGCGCCGGCTGGTCGACGGCGGGATGGAGTCCGGGCACGCCTACGGCAAGGCGTTGCGCACGGTCAAGAGTTGCGTCGGTACCGACTGGTGCCGTTATGGGCAACAGGATTCGGTGCAGCTGGCCATCGATCTCGAGCTCCGCTACCGCGGCCTGCGCGCACCACACAAGATCAAGATGGGCGTCTCCGGCTGTGCCCGCGAATGTGCGGAGGCTCGGTCCAAGGACGTCGGGGTGATCGCTACCGAGCAGGGCTGGAACCTCTACGTCGGCGGCAATGGCGGGATGAGCCCGCGGCACGCCCAACTGCTGGCCTCGGACCTGGACACCGAGTCGTTGGTGAGCTACATCGACCGGTTCCTGATGTTCTACATCCGCACCGCAGACCGGTTACAACGAACCGCGCCGTGGATGGAGGCTCTCGACGGAGGCCTCGATCATGTCCGGGACGTGGTTTGCCACGACTCACTGGGCCTGGCCGGGGAATTCGAGGCGGCGATCGCCGCACATGTCGCGGGCTACGCGTGTGAGTGGAAGGGTGTGCTGGAAGACCCGGACAAACTGTCCCGGTTCGTGTCATTCGTCAACGCACCCGACGTTCCCGACCCCACCGTCGAGTTCACCGAACGGTCCGGGCGCAAGGTGCCTGTGGTTCTGGGCATGCCGCAACTGAAGGAGCAATCGTGACGCTACTCGACGATACCCGGGTCTGGACGACGGCTTGCGCCTACGAGCGGTTGATACCGGGTCGAGGTGTCGGCGTGCTCCTCGAGGACGGCTCCCAGGCGGCGTTGTTCCTCCTCGACGACGGGTCTTTGCACGCATTGGGCAACATCGATCCGTTCTCCGGCGCGGCGGTGCTGTCCCGCGGTGTCGTGGGTGACCGGGCCGGCAGGTCATGCGTCCAGTCGCCGATCAAGAAGCAGGCCTTCGCCTTTGACGATGGAACGTGTCTGGACGACCCGCGACTGGCCGTGGCGGTGTATACGACCAGGGTTACTGCCGACGGATGGGTTCAGGTCGGCTCCTGCTGAGCACTGCGACCAGTGTGTCCTAGCCGGCTACGCCGTCGGGGTGGTCCACACTTTGTCGATGCTGATTCGCAGCCGCAGGTGGTACCCGCCCATCGCGTCGGTGAGGCCGAATTGCGCTGCAGCATTGGCATATTTCGCCCAGAATGCGGCATCGTCGCGGGGATCCGCGTCCTCGTTGTCCACGATTGCTGGGCCGCCGATGACGATGATGCCCCCGCCGTTGCCGTCGGAATCCAGGTTCAGGCTGACCCGAGGATGCGCTCGGATGTGGCGAACCTTGGCCGTGTTCGGCTCGGTGTAGACGACGATATCGGTGCCGTCGAAGTAGAACCACACCAACTTGGGCACCGGCTGGCCGGATTTGGCGACTGTGGTCAGCCAGCCGTAACTGTCGCCGGTGAGTCGATCGGCCACTTCTTTGGTCAGTTCAGTTCCCATAGGCCCGAATGTAGTCTCTGGTCGTGACACTCGATCTGACCGTTGATGAACTCCTGACCTCCACTCGATCGGTTCGCAAGCGGCTCGACTTCGACCGGCCGGTGCCGCGTGAGGTGTTGATGGAGTGTCTGAACCTGGCACTGCAGGCGCCCACCGGATCCAATGCCCAGGGGTGGCAGTGGGTGTTCGTGGAGGACGCCGCCAAGAAGAAGGCGCTGGCCGACATCTACCGGGCTAATGCCACGCCCTATCTCGGCCTGCCCAAACCGGTGCGCGGCGACATGCGTGACCAGCAGATGGATTCGGTGCTGAGCTCGGCCAAGTACCTCAACGAGAACCTCGAGAAGGCACCGGTGTTTCTGATCCCCTGCCTGGAGGGACGCCCCGACGGCGCCCCCGCCGGCATGCAGGCGTCCTACTGGGGGTCGCTGCTGCCAGCGGTGTGGAGTTTCATGCTCGCCCTGCGGTCGCGCGGTCTGGGTTCGGCGTACACGACGCTGCACCTGATCGGGGACGGGGAGAAGCAGGCGGCCGAGGTGCTCGGCATTCCGTTCGAGCATTACGCCCAGGGTGGGCTGTGGCCGATCACCTACACCAAGGGCACCGACTTCAAACCCGCCAAGCGGCTGCCGGCCGAGGACCTCACCCACTGGGACAGCTGGTGACTGTGCCCATCCGGGGGTCGCTCCGGCCCGTCGCTACGCGCCCCCGCTGAACCCGTACTGCCGCCACGCCTCGTAGGCCGCCACCGCGGCGGCGTTGGACAGATTCAGTGACCGCCGGCCGGGCAGCATCGGGATCCGCACCTGTTCGGTGATGTGCGGGTCGGCCAGCGTCACGTCATCCAAGCCCGTTGGCTCGGGACCGAACAGCAATACATCGCCCGGCCGGTAAGCGATATCGGCGAACGATCGCCCGGCGTGCGCGGTGAACGCGAACACCCGGGCATCGCCCAGCGCGGCCCATGCGCGTTCGAGGCCGGCGTGCACCGTCACCGACGCGAGGTCGTGATAGTCGAGCCCGGCGCGGCGCAGCTTCGGCTCGGATAGGTCGAAGCCCATCGGCTCGACCAGATGCAGTTCGCATCCGGTGGCCGCCACCATGCGGATCGCATTGCCGGTGTTGGGTGCGATGCGCGGCGAATAGAACATCACTTTGAACACAACGCCGCCCCGTCCTCGGTGCGCCGGCAGCCAGGCTAGCAGGCAGCGCGATTAATCAGCATCCGGCTTTGCGTCGCCCTGCTTCTTGAGCGCTTCGCTGGCGCTGCCAACGACGCTTCGGATGAACTCGTACTGCGTCTTGACCAGATTGTCCGCCATATCGAGGGCGGCGTTGACGATGGTGTCGCGTCTTGAGGGATGGTCGTCGTCGTGTGCGGGCATCGACTCATCGACAGTGCCAACGAACTTGCGCACGGCGTCGATCGCGCTCCGTTGCCCGGATTCGACCGACTTGAGCACGTCGTCGGACAGGGTTACCGCCCGTTCCGTCAGGTCCGACGCTCGTTCTGCCGCAGTCTTCTTTTCGGTGTTCTCGGCCATGGTCGCGCTCCTCCAGGATCGAATGCAGAATGCGAGTCTGAATGGACTCGGCGTCAAGAATGCGCCCGGCTTTCGGCGTTCTATAGGGCCGATGGTCCCTGCTCCGCCTGACGTGAAAATGACTTTGTTGCGATACGCGGCGAATAGAACATCACCCGAAACATCGGTTGATGATGTCAGTTGCGCGGCAGCGCAATTTGCTCGCCATCCGATTGGGACAACGGCCCAGGTCGCGCCGGTATCTCTCTGTTCAGTAACGACTCTGGAGATGGGGGGCGATGGCTGTCATACTCGACGAATTGCCAGGGGTTATTCGCCGCTTCGTCGTCGACACGGGCCGCGATGACCAGGAAGTCCGGATGAAGTAGGCGAGAACACTGAATTTCAGCGCCGCCCCGCAGGGGGTGGACCAGCCGACCTCCGGCAGTCCCCAGCCAACAGCCGTGCAGCCGAAGCGGCCGTCGCGGTGGTCACCGCGCAACTGGCCGGTGCGCGGCAAAGTCATTGCGATCGTGGCCGTTCCGCTGGCCCTGGCGCTCGCCTTCGCCGGCGCCCGTCTCTGGGACGAGGTCAACTCGGCACGGGATCTGCAGGTGGCAGCCGATCGCGTCGAGATGATCCCGGTGATCGAGAGCTATGTCAGTGCGGTGGAAGGTGTCCTGCTGGCCTCCTCCTCAGGCGGGGACACCCAGGGGAAAGCAAACACATTCGACAAAGCCACAGCCACGCTGCAGAACAAGCTCAACTCCACCGACGTCGCTCCCGACGTCCGCACCGGGGTGACCAACCTGCTCACCGGTGGCCAGCAGCTCGTCGGTGCGGTTTCGGCTGATGCGATCGGGCTGCGCGAGCGGATCACCACCTACGCGCCGATCCTGCTGACGGCCGAGGACGCCATCAACGGGTCGGTGCGTCTCGACGACGAGAAACTGCGCGCACAGACCCAGGGGCTGAGCCGTGCCGTGGGCGCCCGCGGACAGATGCTGATGCAGCAACTGCTCGTCGAACAGGGCGGTGACCTGGCCGAGCCGGAACTGCGCACGTCGATGATCACGCTGGCGGGCACCGAGCCGTCGACGTTGTTCGGCATGAGCCAGGTGCTCGGCGTCGGCTCCCCGGACGCGACGGCGTTGCAGAGCGAGATGGTCCGGCGGATGGACATCATGTCCAACCCCGACGCCGTGCTGGTCGGCAACCCCGACCTGACTCAATCGCTGCAGGCCACCGACACCATCGCCGCTCAGGTCATCAAGAACACCACCGAGAAGGTCACCGCGGCCGTCCAGCAGCAGGCCACCGACCGGCGCTCCGCGGTCATCCGAGATTCCCTGCT
The DNA here is from genome assembly GCF_026242045.1 of Mycobacterium pinniadriaticum. GTDB lineage: Bacteria > Actinomycetota > Actinomycetes > Mycobacteriales > Mycobacteriaceae > Mycobacterium > Mycobacterium pinniadriaticum. The sequence continues at coordinate 15,107 of NZ_JAPJDO010000018.1, read as the reverse complement.
GGTAGCGGCGGCGTTCATCGTTGCGCTGGTGGTGGTGTTCGTGGTGGCGCGGTCGTTGATCAGGCCGCTACGGGTCTTGCGTGACGGCGCCCTGCGGGTCGCGCATACCGATCTCGAGCAGGGGATCGCTCGGGTGCGGGCCGGTGACGAACGCGAGCCCGAGCCGTTGCCCGTCTACACCACCGAAGAGATCGGCCAGGTGGCGCACGCGATCGACGAACTGCACGCTCAGGCGTTGCTGCTGGCCGGTGACGAGGCGCGGTTGCGGCTGGTGATCAATGAGATGTTCGAGACGATGTCGCGGCGCAACCGCTCGCTGGTCGACCAGCAGCTCGCCCTCATCGACCGGCTGGAGAAGAGCGAGGACGATCCCGAGCGCCTCGACAATCTCTTCCGGCTGGACCACCTGGCCACCAGGATGCGCCGCATCGGCTCCAACTTGCTGGTACTCGCCGGCGCCCAAGTGTCCCGCGACCACCGTGAGTCCCTGCCGCTGGCCAGCGCGGTCAACGCCGCGGTCTCCGAGGTCGAGGACTACAAGCGGGTCGAAGTCGGTGAGCTGCCGGACTCGTCGCTGGTCGGCCGTGTCTCCGCCGATGCGGTGCACATGCTGGCCGAGCTCATCGACAACGCGTTGCGCTATTCACCGCCCATCGCATCGGTACGGGTCAGCGCGGTGCACACCAGCAATGCCGGGGTGATCATCGAGGTGCACGATGACGGGATCGGCATGACCGAAAGCGATCTGCGTATCGCGAATATGCGGCTACACGCCGGCGGAGAGGTCAGCCAGGACAACACCCGGCACATGGGGCTGTTCGTGGTCGGCCGGCTCGCGCACATGCACGGGATGGCCGTGCGGCTGCGCAACGCCGTGGAGGGCGAGCCGTCCTCGGGGACCACCGTGGAGCTCTATGTCCCGCCGAAACTGCTCGAACACGGCGCACCGATCAGCGCCGACGCACGGCGCTACGACGCACCAGCCGAGGCCCACGGGTCCGAAGAACTACCCGCAGGATCGTTCGCGGCGGTGGCCCCGGAGCAGCCCGGGCCGGGTGCGGGGACCGGGTTGCCGCAGCGGTCGCCGGGTTCCAGCGGGATCACCGGGGCGCCGCGGCCCGAACCCGAGGCCGAACCGGTGCCCTCGCCGTGGTTCGGGGGTGGCCGAGGCGAGGTGCCCGCCACGGCCAACGAGCATCCCTCGGACACCGCGCCGTTCTTCACCTCCCGCACCCGCGCCGAAGAGTCGCGTGAGGAGAACATCGACATCAGCGACATGGATGTGCTTGCCGCCGACCTTTCGGCCCCCGGCGCCGAGGACACCGACACCGACTACATCTATCAAAAGATGCTCAACGAGATCATGGTCGACCCACACACGCTGGTGGTGCCCCAGGACTGGAAGTCGGTGTGGGACAACGGCTGGGAGACAGCGGCCGAGGTGGACAACGTACCGGTACAGACCCACACGGAGCACGGCTTACCGGTGCGTGATCCCGGGGCAAGGCTGGTGCCCGGGGCGGCGGACCTGCCGTCGGCCCCCGAGCTCCCCCAACGTGACCCCGATGCGGTTCGAGCCTCCTTCAGCAGCCATTTCGGCGGCGTGCGGGCCGCGCGTTCCGATATCCAGAACGGATCCGCGGAGAACGGACGAGATCCACAATGACCAATCCGCCGACCAATCCGCCTCGCCCGCCGAACAACTCGCTGGACTGGTTGGTGTCCAATTTCACCCGCGATGTTCCCGGCGTCTCCCATGCGGTGCTGGTGTCGGTCGACGGCCTGTTGATCGCGGCCAGCGAGCAGCTGCCACGTGAGCGTGCCGAGCAGCTGGCCGCGGTGACTTCGGGGCTGGCCAGCCTGGCCGCCGGCGCGGCCCAGCTCTTCGAAGCGGGGCAGGTCCTGCAATCGGTAGTGGAGATGGCAGGCGGCTACCTGTTGGTGATGCGGGTTGGGGATGGCTCGCACTTGGCCACCTTGGCCGCTTCCAATTGCGATATTGGCCAAATCGGTTACGAAATGGCAGTTTTGGTCGAGCGAGTGGGCAATGTGGTCTCCTCGTCCCGGCGTACCACCCGGCAACCGTCGTAGCTGGTCATGGACACTCCGGAGCCGTCGCGGCCCGCACCGGCGAACCTCGTCCGTCCGTATACGCTCACAGCGGGGCGTACCAACACCACCGTGGAGCTTCCGGTCGAGGCCCCGATCCAGACATTGCCGTCCGCCCTGGCGCACCATTGGCCGTCGGCGGACATGCGCGGACGGATCTGTCGGCTGTGCGCCGACAGCCCGTCGGTGGCTGAGATCTCGGCGCTGCTGGATCTCCCGCTCGGTGTCGCGCGCGTCCTCGTCGGTGACCTTGTCGCAGCGGGTTATCTTCGGGTACACACCACGTTGACCGAGCGCTCGACACCCGACGAGCGCCGCGATCTGATCGGAAGGACGCTTCGTGGCCTACGAGCCCTCTGAGGGGCGGGCATCCGCCTCGACGAAGATCGTCGTCGCGGGTGGTTTCGGCGCCGGCAAGACGACGTTCGTCGGGGCGGTGTCGGAGATCATGCCGCTGCGCACCGAAGCGATGGTTACCGACGCATCCGTCGCGGTCGACGCGTTGGCGGACACACCGGGCAAGTCGACGACGACGGTGGCGATGGATTTCGGCAGGATCACCCTCGGTCGTGACCTGGTGCTCTACCTGTTCGGCACCCCGGGGCAGCGCCGGTTCTGGTTCATGTGGGACGACCTGGTGCGCGGTGCGATCGGTGCGATAATTTTGGTCGACGTACGCCGCCTGCAGGACAGCTTTGCCGCCGTCGACTTCTTCGAACACCGCAAGATGCCGTTCCTGATCGCTGTCAACGAATTCGACGGAGCGCCAAGATATCCCACTGATGAGGTGCGCCGCGCACTGACCCTGCCGGACGCGACCCCGGTACTGAGCCTCGACGCCAGGGACCGCAAATCGGCCACCGACGCGTTGATCGCGATCAGCGAATACGCGCTGGCGCGCCTGACCCCCGACCATCCCTAGAGGGGCACGTGCCGCACTGGACCGATTCTGAATTCACCGACCGCGACTTTCGCGATGAAGATCTCTCCGGCCTGCAGACCGAGCGGGTGGTTTTCACCGAGTGCGACTTCGGCGGCGCCAACCTATCCGAGTCGGTTCACCTCGGATCAGCGTTTCGCAACTGTCGGTTTCAGCGGACTACGCTGTGGCACAGCACCTTCCGAAACTGCAGTATGCTCGGATCGACCTTCGAGGACTGCCGGCTTCGGCCGATGGTCTGTGACGAGGTCGACTTCACGCTCGCCGTCCTCGGCGGTGCAGACCTGCGCGGCGTGGATCTCTCGGGGTGCCGGCTGCGCGAAACCAGTTTGGTTCAAACCGATTTACGCAAAGCCATCCTGCGCGGAGCCGACCTGACCGGGGCGCGCACCAACGGGTTGCGCCTCGAACAGGCCGATCTGCGTGGCGCGCGCATCGACGCCACGCTGTGGACCACGGCCGCCTGCCGGGGCGCACTCATCGACGTGGCCCAAGGGCTGGCATTCGCCGTCGCGCACGGCCTGGACGTCAGCGGTCAGTGAGCTTCACGGGGCTGCCCGCGGGCGCCCGCGTGTGCATCGCGCCGTCGAGGCCCTCCTCACTGAGCGCCTCGACCGGTAACGGCGCCTGGTCCGGACGGTGACGCATACCCTCGATCAGTAGTGCCACGTGTCGGCGCCACAGATCGGGGTCGATGTCGCCGGCGAATTCGCTGACCGTACGTCATCGACGGTGATCCGACACCTGATGGTGTCCCTGTCACCCTGGGCCAGGATGTTCGGCGAGGCCGACGGATCTGTGGTGGTCCACGCCGGGCTCAACACCGGCTTCTCGCCGGTTACGCGCCTTTCAGCCGAATCTTCCACCGCACCAGGCTCAGATACCCGACGCACAACACTCCGAGCATCGCCATGTCGAACCACCAGGCCGACGCGGTGTGTTCCCAGTGCCGGTCCTTGGGCGTCAACGGTCCCGGCACCAGCTTGATCAGATCGATCGTCGACGCCGATGCGGCGAAACCCCACCGGGCCGGGGTGAACCAGGACAACTGATCGAGCACCACACGCCCCGTCACCGGAATCATGCCGCCGGAGAACACCAGCTGACTCATGACCGCGACCACCAGCAACGGCATGATCTGCTCATTGGACTTGGCCAGTGCGGACAGTGCCAGGCCCACCATGGCCGCCGTGACGGTCGTCGCGGCCATCACCACGAACAGCTCCGCCGTCGGGCTCAGGAACGTCAGAGATCCCTGCGTCGGGCTGCCCTTGCCCGCGATGGTGATCGCGGTGACGATCGAGGATTGCACGATCGCGAAAACCGCATAGATGCAGACTTTCGCGAGCAGGTAGGCCGTCGTCGACAAACCAACGGCCTGTTCGCGACGGAAGATCGGCCGCTCGCCGATCAAGTCGCGAACCGTCAGCGCGGTACCCATGAAGATGGCGCCGACGTTGAGCAGCACCAGGATCTGGCCGGGTTCGTTGGGGGCGTCACCCATCGGATCCGGCACCCCGAATCCGACGGTGCCGGGCACCGACAACGACAGCACGCCCATGATGAACGGCAGCAGAGCCAGGAAGGCGAAGTAACCGCGGTCGGAGATGATCAGCCGCATCTGGCGGCGCGCGATCGTGGAGAACTGGCGGAACAGACTGGTGTGGGTCGGTGCGCCGATGTCCGACGGGGCCTCCAGCGGCGGCGGCGGGGGAGTCGGGCCGGCATGCGCCAGGTAGCGGTGATAGGCGGCGTCGGGATCACCGGCGACGGCGCTGAAGATGTCGGCCCAGTTTGTGGTGCCCATCGCCGGGCCGATCTGGCTGGGCGGTCCGCAGAACGCGGTCTTGCCGCCGGGCGCCAGCAGCAGCACCTGGTCGCACACGTCGAGGTAGGTCAACGAGTGCGTGACCACCAGCACCACGCGGCCGGCGTCGGCAAGCTGGCGCAGCATCGTCATGACCTGGCGGTCCAGGGCCGGGTCGAGGCCCGACGTCGGCTCGTCGAGGATCAGCAGGGACGGTCCGGTCAGCAGCTCCAGGGCCACCGACGCGCGCTTGCGCTGCCCGCCGGACAGCTTGTCCACCCGGGTGTTCGCGTGCTCGGTCATCTCCAGCTCGGCGAGCACCTGGGCCACCACCTGCTGGCGGTCTTCCTTGTTGGTGTCCGGTGGCAGCCGCAGTTCGGCGGCATACAACAGCGCCTGGTTTACCGTCAGCTGACCGTGCACCACATCGTCCTGCGGCACCATACCGATCCGGGAGCGCAGCGAAGCGTAGTCGGCGTGGATGTTGTGACCCTCGAAAGTCACTGTGCCACTTGTCGGATGGGTGTAGCCGGCGATCAGCCGGGCCAGCGTCGACTTGCCCGCACCGGACGGGCCGATCACCGCGGTCAGGGTGCCGGGCCGCGCCGTCAGCGAGATGTTGTCCAGCAGCGTCTTGTTGTGCTCGATCGTCCAGGTCACCGCGCGCACATCCAGGCCGCCGGTGGCGGTGGCGGCCTCGGTCTCGGTGCGCCGGACCAACGTGCCGCCGGCAAAGACCAGGTCGACGTTGCCGATGGTGACGACATCGCCCTCGTCCAGCATCGCGCTGTCGACCCGGCTGCCGTTGACGAACGTGCCGTTGATGCTGCGGTTGTCGACGATCTCCGTCCCACCCGGGGTCGGGATCAGCGTGGCGTGGTGACGCGACGCCAGGACGTCGGGGATGACGATGTCGTTGTCGGTTGCCCGACCGATCTTGATCCCGCCGGGCGGCACCTCGCTGGGCGCACCCGGGCGCAGGATCTTGAGCATCGACGTCGCGATGTTCGACGTGCCCGCCTGCTTGCCGACCGCCGGTCGCAGCTGGGTCGGCGCCGACGCGGGCGGGGGTGCCACCGGCCCCGACGCAGTCGGCGGCCGGGTCGGGTACGTCGGTGGCGGGTGCGAACCACCCGTTGGATACGCCGGCGGCTGGTATGTCGGTTGCGGTTGTGACGGTGACTGCGGCCATGCTCCGCCCGTTGCCGGGCCCCGGGTGGGGGCGGCGGGCCACGACGGCGAGGACAGTGGCGCGGCCAGGCGCACCGAGGAGGTCTGCGGCGGACGTCCCACCGAACCTTGGGCGCGGCCCAGCCCGAAGCCGATCGCGGGCCCGTCCGGATTGCCGACGTTGACCGACAGACCATCGGTGATGTCCACCGAAGGCACCCGGCGGCCGTTGACGAACATGCCGTTGAGCGAACCGTTGTCGACGGCCATCCACCGGCCGTGGTCGTAGCGCAGCACCAGGTGGGCGCGGGAGATCAAAGGGTGGGCGATGCGCACGTCGGCGCGCAGGTCGCGGCCGACCACGACATCGTGCCCTGCGGCGAAGGTGCGCTCCGACCCGTCGTACCGAACTGTCAGCACTGGCGCGGCTGGTCGACTCATCGACGCCAACTCTATCGGTAGCGACGCACTCGGCTCGTCAGGCCGGACCGCCCGTCACCACACAGAGGGTCCGTGAGTAGATCGTCGGCATGCATTTGTTGCAGTGCGTGCATCGCGACTGCACAGAATGTGCGTCGCCGTCGGCCTTAATCCGGTTGAGCAGATCGGGCTCGGCGAGCAGGGCCCGGCCCATCGCCACGAATTCGAAGCCCTGAGCCATCGCCCGGTCCATCGATTCGCGGTTGGTGATGCCGCCGAGCAGGATCAGCGGCATGGTCAGCTCCTTGCGGAACTGCTCGGCGTCGCGCAGCAGATAGGTCTCCCGGTAGGGGTATTCGCGCATGAATTTTTTGCCGGTCATGCGCATGCCCCAATTCAGCGGCCACTTCTGCGCCGCGGCGAACTCCTTGACCGGGGCGTCGCCGCGGAACAGGTACATCGGGTTGAGCAGCGAACTGCCCGCGGTCAGTTCGATGGCGTCCAGCCCGCCGTCGTCCTGCAGCCACTTGGCGGTCTGCAGCGACTCCTCGATGCTGATGCCGCCGCGCACCCCGTCGGCCATATTGAGCTTGGCGGTCACCGCGATCGGGGCGGGACCGAGGCGTTCGACCTCACGGCGCACCGCCGCCACGATGCCTCGGGCCACCTTGGCCCGGTTTTCCAGGGATCCGCCGAACTCGTCGTTGCGCCGGTTCACCAGCGGCGACAGAAACGAGCTGGCCAGATAGTTGTGGCCGAGATGGATTTCGACGGCGTCGAAACCGGAGTCGATGGCGAACCGGGCCGCCGACGCATGGGCGGCGATGACGTCATTGATGTCGTCTCGGCTGGCGTGCTTGGCGAACTTCATCGACAGCGGGTTGAAGAACCGGACCGGGGCCAGTGCCTGTGCCTTGTTCGAGCGTGCGTTCGCGACCGGGCCGGCGTGGCCGATCTGGGCGCTGATCGCCGCGCCCTCGGCGTGCACGGCATCGGCGAGGCGTTGCAGGCCGGGGACGGCCGCGGGGCGCATCCAGATCTGTCCGCCGTTGGTGCGGCCGCCCTGGCTCACCGCGGTGTACGCGACGGTCGTCATGCCGACGCCACCCGCGGCGACGGCCCGGTGGAAGGCGATCAGGTCATCGGAGACGACGTCATCGGGCGTGCGGGCCTCGAACGTCGCCGACTTGATGGTGCGGTTACGCAAGGTGATGGGGCCGAGTTTGGCCGGGCTGAACACATCTGGCGCACTGTTCATTACCGCAGCTGACCACGCGGTACTCCATGCTGTCAACGACAGCTCCCGGTGCGATGGAAGAATGTGCCGCGTGGTCGCTATCACCCTGGACGGCAAGCTCACCCGTGACGAGATTTTCGTCGATCTCAAAGAGCGGGTGGCGGCGCTGACCGCCGCGGGACGCACGCCGGGATTGGGCACCGTGCTGGTCGGCGACGACCCCGGTTCGCACGCCTATGTACGCGGTAAGCACTCCGACTGCGCCAAGGTCGGTATCACGTCGATCCGTCGTGACCTGCCCGCCGACGTCAGCCAGGCGCAACTCGACGAGACGCTCGATGAGCTCAATGCCAACCCGGAGTGCACCGGCTACATCGTGCAGCTGCCGTTGCCGCGCCACCTCGACGAGAACGCCGCGCTGGAACGGGTCGACCCGGCCAAGGACGCCGACGGGCTGCACCCGACGAACCTGGGCCGCCTGGTCCTCGGCGCTGGACATGGCCCAGCCGCGCCCTTACCGTGTACTCCCCGCGGCATCGTGCACCTACTGCGCCGCTACGAGGTACCGATCGCCGGGGCGCACGTGGTGGTGATCGGCCGTGGTGTCACCGTGGGCCGCCCGTTGGGGCTGTTGCTCACCCGCCGCAGTGAAAACGCCACGGTGACGTTGTGCCACACCGGAACTCGTGACCTTCCCGCGCTGACCCGGCAGGCCGACATCATCGTGGCCGCCGTCGGTGTGCCGCACATGCTGACGCCGGACATGGTGCGGCCCGGTGCGGCCGTCGTCGACGTGGGGGTGAGCCGGGTGGACGGCAAGCTCACCGGTGATGTGCATCCTGATGTCTGGGAGGTCGCCGGGCAGGTGTCACCCAACCCCGGCGGGGTGGGTCCGCTGACCCGGGCGTTCTTGCTCACCAACGTCGTCGAACTGGCCGAAGCGGCCCAGTGACCGCCCGGGCGAGGCGCCGGCTGCCGACGCGTGCGGAGGCGGTGGCCTTCACGGGGCGGGTGGTGCGTTCGCAGTGGCCGATCCTGGGCGTCGGGGTGATCTTCGTAGTCGCCTTCATCCTGGTGGCGGCGGGATTCTGGCGCCGCGGTTCGCTGCTGATCGGCATCGCGGTCGGCGTGGCCGCCGCATTGCGCCTCATGCTGACCGAAGAGCGGGCGGGGCTGTTGGTGGTGCGCTCCCGTGGCTTGGACTTCGCGACCATGACGACGGTGTGCGTGGCGATGGTGTACATCGCGTGGACGATCGACCCGCTGGGCACGTCGTAGCCCTCGCCGAGACTGCGGAACATGTACACGTTTCGCGAGTAGGGGCGCGAATAAGTGCCGTCTCGGCGCGCGGTCTGCTACCGCCCTCAGCTCGCCAGTGTCGCCCGGATGCACACCGTGATGTAGGGCAGTGCCAGTCCGGTCGAATTGGCCAGCGCGGGATGGGTGGCCAGCAACTCGCGGACTTCCTCCAGCGTCTGGGTGCGCACCGCAGCCGGTTGGGTGATGCAGTAACTGCGCGATGCCACCAGGTCGATCAACGCTTGCGGCGTCAGGTAACTCGTCCACTCCACGTGGTGGCGGGCCAGGTCGGCGAACGGTTCGGGCAAGGTGACCGAGTTGCTGAACGGATCGACCTCGTGGCCGATGATGCTGCCGAGATCCTTGACCCAGCCCAGGCGCTCATCACGGGTGTTCCACACCAGCCCCAGCCGCCCACCCGGCCGCAGCACCCGGGCCACCTCGGTGACCGCCTGCTGCGGATCGAACCAGTGCCAGGCCTGAGCCACCAGAACCGCGTCGACGCTGTTGTCGGGCAGGGGGATTTGTTCTGCGGTGCCCAGCAGCGCCGGGGTGTCGGGCAGTGCCGAGCTGAGCAGCTCCAGCATCTCGGCCAACGGGTCGACCGCCACCACGTCGAGGCCACGCTCGGCCAGTCGGGTGGTCAGCTTGCCGGTACCGGCACCGAGGTCGAGCACGTCGCGCGCACCGGGGGGCAGCAACCAGTCGATGGCTTCCGGCGGGTACGACGGGCGCCCGCGCTCGTAGGCGGCGGCCTCGGACCCGAAGGACAGTGAACGCATCCGCCGCGACTCGGTCACAGGGTGCGGGCACCTTTGCCGTCGGCCAGTTCCAAGGTTTGGCGGATCAACCCGCCCACGGCCTCGGTTTCCACGAGGAAGCCGTCGTGGCCGTAGATCGACTCGACGACGTCGACGCCCGAACAGTTCGGCAGCAAGCCGGCCAGCTCCTGCTGCAGCCGCAGTGGGTAGAGCCGGTCGGAGGTGATCCCCCCGACGACGGTGGGAACCGGGCACGACCCGAGGGCGGCGGCCACCCCGCCGCGCCCGCGCCCGACATCATGGTTGGACAGCGTCTCGGTCAGTGTCACGTAGCTGCCGGCGTCGAACCGTTCGACCAGCTTGGTGCCCTGGTATTCCAGGTAGCTCTGCACCGCGTAGCGGCCGCCGGCCAGGGTGTCCTCATCATCCTGGGCTCCGTTGCCGAACCGGTTGTCCAGCTCGAGCTCGCCGCGGTAGGTCAGGTGGGCGAACCGGCGCGCCAGCTGCAGCCCGACATCGGGATTGCGGCCGGTGCCGTGGTAGTCGCCGCCCTGCCAGTTCGGGTCGGCCTTGATCGCCGCGATCTGGGTGCTCTGGGTGCCGATCTGGTCGGCCGTGGCTCGGGCGCCGACGGCCAGCACCAGGGCGGCCCGCACCCGCTCGGGGTAAGCGACCATCCACTCCAGGGCGCGCGCGCCGCCCATCGAACCGCCCACCAGTGCGGCGACCTCGGTGATGCCGAGCGCCGCCAGCGCGGCGACATCGGCGTTGACCTGGTCGCGCACCGTGATGATCGGGAAGCGGGACCCCCACGGTTTACCGTCGCGGGCCAGTGAACTGGGCCCGGTGGATCCGCGGCAACCACCCAGCACGTTGGTGGCCACCGCGCACCAGCGATTGGTGTCGATCGGTGCGCCCGGCCCTGCCACGCCGTCCCACCAGCCCGGGGTGGGGTGGCCGGGACCGGCCGGTCCGGTCAGATGAGAGTCACCGGTGAGGGCATGCAGCGCCACCACGACGTTGTCGCGAGCCGGGGAGAGCTCACCCCAGCGCTGCACGGCGATCGAGACGTGGTCGAGCACGTCTCCGCTTTCCAGCGTCAGCGGGCCGATGTCGACGACGCCGATCTCACCCTCGGCCGGCAGGGTCACTATGCGTTCATCGCTGATAGTCATGTCAGGCTCACTCAAAAGGCCGCCACGGCCCGCGGGTCCGAAGACTCGGCCTCCGACACGGACTTGGCGGCCGCGAAGCCGCGCTCCAGGTCGGCCAGGATGTCGTCGATACCCTCGAGCCCGACGGCGAGTCGTACCAGCCCCGGCGTGACACCGGTCGCCAGCTGCTCGTCCGCGGACAACTGCTGGTGAGTGGTCGAGGCCGGGTGGATCACCAGTGATCGCACGTCACCGATGTTGGCGACGTGGCTGTGCAGGGTGAGAGCGTCGACGAACGCCTTGCCCGCCGCGACGCCGCCGGCCAGTTCAAAGGCGAGAACCGCTCCGGTTCCCTTGGGCGCCAACTTCTTTGCCCGCTCATACCACGGCGAGGTCGGCAGACCCGCGTAGTTGACCGACACCACGTCGTCGTGGCCGGAGAGGTATTCGGCCACCTTCTGGGCGTTGGCGACGTGCCGTTCGATCCGCAGGCTCAGGGTTTCCAGGCCCTGGGCGATCAGGAACGCGTTGAAGGGAGACGCCGCCGAGCCCAGGTCGCGGAGCAATTGAACGCGGGCCTTCAGCGCGTACGCCGGCGGGCCGAGTTCGGCGAACACCACGCCGTGATAGCTGGGATCGGGAGTGGTGAAGCCCGGGAACTTTCCGCTGGTCCAGTCGAACTTGCCGCTGTCGACGATCACGCCGGCGATCGCCGAGCCGTGACCGCCGAGGTACTTGGTCGCCGAGTGCACGACGATGTCGGCGCCGTGGGCGATCGGCTGGATCAGGTAGGGAGTGGCGATGGTGTTGTCGACGATCAGCGGCACCCCGTTGTCGTGGGCCACCTTGGCCACAGCCGGGATATCCAGCACATCTATTTGTGGGTTGGAGATCGTCTCGCCGAAGAACGCCTTGGTGTTCGGCTGGACGGCAGCCTGCCAGGACTCCGGGTCGTCGGGATCGGTCACGAACGTGGTCTCGATACCCAGCTTGGGCAGCGTGTAGTGCAGCAGGTTGTAGGTGCCGCCGTACAGCCGCGGGCTCGACACGATGTGATCGCCGGCGCTGGCCAGGTTGAGGATCGCGAACGTCTCCGCGGCCTGGCCGGAGGCCAGGAACAGGGCCGCGACGCCACCCTCCAGCGCCGCAATGCGCTGCTCGACGGTATCGGTGGTCGGATTCATGATCCGGGTGTAGATGTTGCCGGGCTCGGCCAGCCCGAACAGTGCGGCGGCGTGGTCGGTGTTGTCGAAGGTGTACGAGGTGGTCGCGTAGATCGGCAGGGCCCGGGCGTGCGTTGCGACGTCGGGGGTCTGGCCGGCGTGGATCTGTTTGGTCTCGAACGACCAGGTGGCGCTCGGATCGGTCTCTGGTGCGCTCATGGAAAAGGTGCTCCTCAGGAGGAAAGGGTCAGGTCAGCTGGGGTTTGCCCGGTGCAGCTGGGTCAACAGGATGACGCGCGCGCCGTGGCGGTGGGTTCAGTAACAGTGGCTCATACAAGGCCCCAAACGGGTACGCATCAGGTTTCCCTGTCTACTCGGGGGGCCCGTTCAAGCGGACCCGCGCTTGCCGTGCAGCCGGTTGCGGCTGCTCAACCTGGTCTTCACCCGGAGCACCCCACCGCGGTTGGAGGGTTGCCGGCCAGCGAGCCGGGGCTTGACGCTGGCGCTCATGACCGACCCAAAGCGTAGCGCACCTTTGTAAGGGGAGGCCAGCGGGATATCTGGGAGACCCGGGTAGGCACTGTGACGTAGACCTCTGCACGGATCCCGCGACCGCGATCACGTAGCGTCGGATGCGACGCGATACTGATATTCGCCACCGCACCTGACTGACTGACGCCCGGGAGACAACAGCACATGAGCGCCGAGCACCCCACCATCATCTACACGCTCACCGACGAGGCGCCGCTGCTGGCGACGTACGGATTTCTGCCGGTCCTGCGGGCCTTCGTCGAGCCGGCCGGCATCGACGTCAAGACCAGTGACATCTCGGTGGCCGCCCGCATCCTCGCGGAGTTCAGCGACCGGCTGACCGACGAGCAGAAGGTGCCCGACAACCTGGCCGAACTGGGCGAGCTGACCAAGCACCCTGAGGCCAATATCATCAAGCTGCCCAATATCAGCGCCTCGGTGCCGCAGCTGGTCGCCGCCATCAAAGAGCTCAAAGGCAAGGGCTACGACCTGCCGGACTACCCGGACGACCCGAAGACCGACGAGGAAAAAGAGATCAAGGCCCGCTATGCCAAGGTGCTGGGCAGCGCGGTGAATCCGGTTCTCCGCGAAGGCAACTCGGACCGTCGTGCGCCCAATGCGGTCAAGGAATACGCCCGGAAGAATCCGCACAGCATGGGCGAGTGGTCGCAGGCGTCGCGCACTCACGTCGCGACCATGAAGCACGGCGACTTCTATCACGGCGAGAAGTCGCTGACGCTGGACTCCGACCGCAAGGTCCGGATGGAACTCAAGACCAAGAGTGGCCAAACCATCGTGCTCAAGCCCGAGGTGAAGCTCGACAAGGGCGACGTCATCGACAGCATGTTCATGAGCAAGACGGCGCTGTGCGACTTCTTCGAAGAGCAGATCGAGGACGCCTACAAGACCGGTGTGATGTTCTCGCTGCACGTCAAGGCGACCATGATGAAGGTCAGCCATCCCATCGTGTTCGGCTACGCGGTCAAGGTGTTCTACAAGGACGCCTTCGCCAAGCACCAGAAGCTGTTCGACGAGTTGGGCGTCAACGTCAACAACGGCCTGTCCGATCTCTACGACAAGATCGACTCGCTGCCCGCCTCGCAGCACGAGGAGATCATTCGCGACCTGCACGCCTGCCACGAGCACCGGCCCGAGTTGGCCATGGTGGACTCGGCCAAGGGGATCACCAACTTCCATTCCCCGAGCGACGTCATCGTCGACGCCTCGATGCCGGCGATGATCCGGGCCGGCGGCAAGATGTACGGCGCCGACGGGCGTACCAAGGACACCAAGGCGGTCAACCCGGAGTCGACCTTCTCTCGGATGTACCAGGAAGTCATCAACTTCTGTAAGACCAACGGCCAGTTCGATCCGACCACCATGGGCACCGTCCCGAACGTCGGTCTGATGGCGCAGAAGGCCGAGGAGTACGGCAGCCACGACAAGACCTTCGAAATCCCCGAGGACGGGGTCGCCGACATCGTCGACAACGACACCGGCGAGGTGTTGCTGACGCAGAACGTCGAAGAGGGCGACATCTGGCGGATGCCGATCGTCAAGGACGCCCCGATCCGGGACTGGGTCAAGCTGGCCGTCACCCGCGCGCGGCTGTCCGGGATGCCGGTGGTGTTCTGGCTGGATGACGAGCGGCCGCACGAGAATGAGCTGCGCAAGAAGGTGAAGACCTACCTCAAGGATCACGACACCGAGGGCCTGGAGATCACGATCCTGCCGCAGGTGTGGGCGATGCGGTACACCCTCGAGCGGCTGATCCGCGGCCAGGACACCATCTCGGCGACCGGCAACATCCTGCGCGACTACCTCACCGACCTGTTCCCGATCCTGGAGTTGGGCACCAGCGCCAAGATGCTGTCGATCGTGCCGCTGATGGCCGGCGGCGGCATGTACGAGACGGGTGCCGGTGGTTCAGCCCCCAAGCACGTCAGCCAGTTGGTGGAGGAAAACCATCTGCGCTGGGATTCCCTCGGCGAGTTCCTGGCGATCGGGGCCAGCCTCGAGGACCTGGGCAACAAGACCGACAATGCCAAGGCCAAGGTGTTGGCGACGACTTTGGACACCGCGGTCGGAGAATTGTTGGACGCCAACAAGGGTCCGTCGCGCAAGACCGGTGAGCTCGACAACCGGGGCAGTCAGTTCTACCTCGCGCTGTACTGGGCGCAGGCGCTCGCCGAGCAGACCGAGGACAAGGACCTGGCCGAGCATTTCGCGCCGTTGGCCAAGACACTTGCCGAGAACGAGGACGCGATCGTCGCCGAGCTCAACGAAGTTCAGGGCAAGCCGGCCGATATCGGCGGGTACTACTACCCGGACGCCGAGAAGACCGCCGCGGTGATGCGCCCGAGCAAGACCTTCAACTCCGCACTCGCCTGACGGGCGTTCCCCTGCGCGAGCAGCTGTCTGGGGGGCTGCGCCCGGTGGTGGAGGATGAAAATTTGGCCGTGGTGTTCGGCCTGGTGAGGTGCTTGCGTCGCAGACGGGCGGGGTCAACCATGAAG
>NZ_JAPJDO010000017.1 GCF_026242045.1 Mycobacterium pinniadriaticum | reverse complement strand
CCCGCTGCGCCTATTCCAGCCCCGCCACCTACGAAAACAACCACACATTCGCTACGCTGCCACAAGCGGCGTAACCACAAATCCCGTGTCCACTACACCGGGGCAAGGCCCCAAGGCAGCTGAGGCGCGCGCCGAAATCGAGCGTGAAGCCGCAGCCCGCCAGCAGGCCATCGCCACCCTGTTCCAAGGCGGCGGCGAACCCAGCAGCACCCGGCAACGCCGGACCGCCAAGGGAGGTGAGAACCCATCGGAAACCTAACCGTGCCCCGCGTCGGACACGGGCGTCAGTGAACCTCACGGACGCACACCGGGGCCGGCGGGAAGCAGATCGAGCCTTTGCTCTCTGTTTCCCGACCGGCTCCGCATAACCCCACCAAGAAACTAAGAGGAGGTGAGAATGAATGAAACACACCACGAACCAACCCAACCCACACCAGAGCCCGACGATGCACCGCATCCTGAGATGGAGCCGAAGCCGTCGCCAGCCATCTACGTCGCCAGCCTGGCCGACTACAACAACGGCATCCTGCACGGCAAATGGATCGACGCCGCACGCGAACCCGAGGAGATCCAGGCCGACATCAACGAACTCCTGGACAGCTCACGCGAACCGAACGCCGAAGAATGGGCCATCCACGACTACGAGCAATTCGGCCGCGTGCGCATCGACGAATACGACGCCATCGACAAGGTCTCTCGCATCGCCAAAGGTATTGTACGCCTATTCCGCCTGGATCGACCTGCTCGACGGCGAAACGGGAAGCTTCGATATCGACAGCTTCCACGAGGCCTACCTCGGCCACTACCACTCCGTCCAGGACTACGTCGAACAGATGGCCGACGACCTCGGCTACACCCAAGAACTCGACAAACTGCCCGAGCACCTACAGGCCTACGTGCACATCGATTACGCAGCCATCGCCCGCGACATGGAACTGTCCGGCGACATCGGGACCATCAGCGACCCGAACGGCTGCGTGTGGATCTTCCGCACCGACCTGTAGTAGTCGTGTCACCCACAGGCACACGAACGGCTATTCCGAAATCGAAATAGACGATATTGAATTGGCGGACATTGCCGTTCTGGAATTGCGAATTTCTATTGATTTTGTTCAATATCCCATTGTACAATTATTGATACAAAGGGGCGCAATTTTTATGACACCGGAACAGACCGTAAAACTCATCAACCTGCTTAAGGAAAAGCGGGGCGAACTCGGACTCAGCGTCAATGAAGTCGCCAGGCGCGCCGACGTCGATCCTGGAACGGTCTGGAGGATCGAGCAGGGCATGATCGCCAAGCCGCGCGTCGAGAGCCTGATCGCGATGGGCGGGGTGCTCGGTATCAACGCTATGGAGCTCTTCACGACCGTCGGATGGCTGACCGCCGACGATCTGCCAAGCCTCGGAACCTATTTGAGCGCTAAGTTCACCGACCTGCCTGATGCGGTCACTCGGCACATCGAGCACCATGTGGCCAAAATCCTCCACGCCTACGAACACAGCACCGGAGGTCGCCACACCTCGACCGAACCCGAAAATTGTCCGTGGTGCAAGGACCATCTCGCAGATCGATCGCACTCGTCGAAGGAGCACTGATATGCCGTTGATTGCCGCCTCAGGAACCGATCACGCATCCGACGATGGCGGGAAGGCGGTGCTCTATCTCCGAGTCTCTAGTAAGAGGCAGATGGACACCGCCGTCGATATCGACCCAGACGGCAACTCCATCGCCACACAACGAGAAGTCAGCACCAGAAAGGCGAACAACCTCGGCGCCACTGTCGTCCATGAATTCGTCGAACCGGGGGTCTCCGCATCGACAATTGAAAAGCGCCAGGCCTTCCAAGACATGCTCACGTTCCTCCGCGAGAACACTGACGTGCGCTACGTCATCGTCTACGCCCGCTCTCGCGCCTTCCGCAACTACATCGATGCCGCCATCACCAAACGGCTACTGGACAAATTGAACGTCAAACTGGTGTCCGCGCGCGAAGACTTCGGTGACGGCGTCTACGCCGACATGATGGAAGCGGTCACCGACATCTTCAATGATGTCCAGAACAAGCTCAGCGGCGAAGATATCCGAATCAAGCTGCGGCACAAGGCAGAAAACGGTGGCACGATTGGACGGGCGCGTCTCGGCTATCTGAACACGCGAGTCGAGATCGAGGGCAGGATGGTCAACACCGTCAGCCTTGACCCAGAACGCGCCCCGCTGGTTCTTAGAGCCTGGGAGCTTTACGCAAGCGGCGAGTACTCAATTGAGCGTCTCACCACAACGATGGCCGATCTGGGCCTAACCG
This sequence comes from Mycobacterium pinniadriaticum, assembly GCF_026242045.1. Lineage (GTDB taxonomy): Bacteria > Actinomycetota > Actinomycetes > Mycobacteriales > Mycobacteriaceae > Mycobacterium > Mycobacterium pinniadriaticum. The sequence goes on along the minus strand of NZ_JAPJDO010000017.1, from coordinate 120,555 downwards.
CGCGCCCATCGCCGAGGTGGCCCCAAGCACGTACGGTTTCAGACACAAAGATCCACAAGATGCTCCGCGACCCGTACTACGCGGGATTCGTCGTCTACAAAGGTTCGATCTATCCTGGCCGTCACGAGCCGATCGTCTCCCACGATCTTTTCGACCGCGTTCAAGACATCCTGAATTTCCGCAGCCAGCGCGGCCAACGCGACCGGATACTCACCCATTACCTTAAGGGCGCGCTCTTTTGCCAGCGTTGCGATGACGCCGGACGGACGGCACGGCTCATCTATACCGAAGCAACCGGCAAGAATGGACAGCGGTATGGCTATTTCCTCTGCCGTGCCCGTCAAGACGGACTCTGCGACTTGCCCCATTTGCGTGTTGAGCGGGTGGAGGAGGCGGTTGTCCAGCACTACGCGACGCTGGGTCTCGCCAAGGATTTCACCACGACCGTGCGCGAGCAGCTGGAAGAAACCGTCGCAGATGATCAGGCGAACGTCCGTCACATGCACGCATCGCTAAACCGGCGCCTTCGAGAACTTGACGACAAAGAGGCGCGACTGATCGACCTTGCCGCTGACGCCACCCTCCCCCAGGCGAAAATCCGCGCAAAGCTACACGAGGTCCAGCGAGACCGCGGACGCGTTCAAGCCGGGCTGACAAACACCAACGAGCAACTGTCGGTCGGTGCAACGGTGCTGCGTGACGCCCTCCATCTTGTCGAAGACCCCCAATCGCTCTACCAGCGGGTTGAGGACAAAGTGCGGAGGCATCTGAACGAGACATTCTTTGAACGCCTCTACCTCGACGAAGTGGTCGTTACCGGTGACAAGCCGACGCCGCTGTTCGCGGAACTTCGTGAAGCCGCGATCAAACACCGCGACCAGGTCCATCAGGTTCAAGATCAAGAAAGCCCCCGCAAAGCGGAGGCTTTCTCATCTTCCTCGACAGACCTACTCACCTTGTCCGATCTGTTGCCGGTCAAGGTTTCGAGTAAGGCTGTCATGGTGGAGCTAAGGGGACTCGAACCCCTGACCCCCACACTGCCAGTGTGGTGCGCTACCAGCTGCGCCATAGCCCCAGGTGTGCCCACCGAAGTTACACCACTGGCAGGTGCGCTTCAAAATCGCTGGTCACGGGACTTCACCACCGGCTTCGGGACCCAGCGCACGGGCCTGGGTGTGCTCGACGGAGCGCCGCGGCCGGGTTTCCGGAGCGAAGACCCACCAGACGGCGGCCATCGCCAGGATGATCCCGCTGATCAGGAACGCCCAACTGAACGACACCCGCTGCGCGATCTGGCCGACAGCCAGCGATCCGGCGATCGACCCGAGGTCGGCCATCATCTGGAACACCGCCACCGCGGTTCCGCCCCGCGCCGTGTTACCGACCACGTCGGCGACGGCGGCCTGCTGCGGGGCGACGAAGATTCCGGTCGCCGCCCCCGCCGCATATGCCCCGACCAGGAAAACCGGCAACGACGTGGTGATACCCACCAACGCCGTCGTTGCGGCCGACACCGTCAGCCCCACGATCAGCAGCCGTCGTCGCCCGATCCGGTCCGAGAGATACCCACTGGGGATGACCACCGAGATGTTGCCGATCGCGAACGCGGCCAGCGCCAGCCCGGCATACCCAGCCCCCTTGCCCAGCACCTCGGAGACGAACAGCGGCACCAGCGCGATCCGCAGCCCGAAGGAGGCCCAGCCGGTCGCGAAGTTGGAGAACAGGGCCGCCCGGTAGGCGCGATGCCGCAGCACCGTGCGCACCGGCACCGCGTCGTCGGACGCATCGTCGGCGGCCACCAGCTTGGAGTGGCGCAGGCTGATGAACACCACCGCCGCGGCGACCAGCAGCGCCGCGCCGTAGATGACGAACGGCGCCGCCAGCCCGAACCCCGCGGTGAGGCTGCCCAGCACCGGCCCGGCAACCGAGCCGAACAGAAAGCCCGAGGAGAACAGCCCGGCGACCCGGCCGCGGGCGTCGGGCGGCGAGATCCGGATCATCAGGCCCAACGAGGACACCGTGAACATCGCCGACCCGAACCCGCCCAACGACCTGAACAGCAGCAATTGCCAATAGCTTTGCGCCAGAGCGCAGGCGGCGGTCGACAGCGCCACGATCAGCAGACCACTGATGTAGACGCGCCGCTCCCCCAGCCGCTGCACCAGCAGTCCGGCGGGCGGAGCGGACACCAGCCGCATGAACGCGAACGCGGTGATGACGAACGTCGCGGCGCTGATGCTGACCCCGAAGTGCCGGGCGTACTGCGGCAACACCGGAGCCACCACGCCATAGCCCAGCGCCACCACCACGTTGGCACCGACCAACAGCCACACTTCGCGCGGCAGCCGGGCCTGCTCTTGGGACGATTTGCCCTGCGCGACCGAACTCACCAGATGACTGTATGCGCACGGGCGTAAGCTGCCCGCCATGAGCGGAGTGACCACGGGTGTGCGCGCGCTGTTGAAACTGGGCACGGCAGCCGGTCTGGCCTGTCTTGCCGTCGCGCTGGCAGGACCGGCCCACGCCGACGATCTGAACGCCACGACATGCTCTGAGCAGCAGATCATGTCGTCGATGCAGAAGAACGACCCCCTCATTTGGGAGCGCATCAACGACGATCCTAAGCTCGATCAACAGCTGCGGGTCGGGCTCGCCGTGCTCCTGGCCGCGCCTCCGGGGCAGCGTCAGCAGCAGGTGAACGCGTTGGAGGGGATCCTCGGCTACCAGCGGTGGGCCGGGGTCAGCGACGACATCATGGACTCGACCAACGGCCCGATCGGCCGGGCGGTCAACAACTGCCACAACTTCTGAACCGGCCGACCGGTCACGATATGACCGAGTTCACCACGTCCTTGGCCGCGTCCTGCACCTCCGCCAGGTGCTCGGGGCCCTTGAACGACTCGGCGTAGATCTTGTAGACATCCTCGGTGCCCGACGGCCGCGCGGCGAACCAGCCGTCGGCGGTGGTCACCTTCAGCCCGCCCAGCGGCGCGCCGTTGCCCGGCGCGGTGGTCAGCTTGGCGGTGATCGGTTCGCCGGCCAGTTCGGTGGCGTTGACCTGCTCCGGGGACAGCTTGGCCAGCCGCGCCTTCTGCTCCCGGTTGGCCGGCGCGTCGACACGGGCGTAGAGCGGCGCGCCGTACTTGGCGGTGAGCTCGGCGTAGTGCTGCGAGGGCGACGCCCCGGTCACCGCGAGGATCTCCGAGGCCAGCAGGGCCAGGATGATCCCGTCCTTGTCGGTGGTCCACACCGAGCCGTCGCGGCGCAGGAACGACGCCCCCGCCGACTCCTCGCCGCCGAAACCGATGGTGCCGCTGATCAATCCGTCGACGAACCACTTGAAGCCCACCGGCACCTCGATGAGTTTGCGGCCCAGGCCGGCCACCACCCGGTCGATGATTGACGAGCTGACCGCGGTCTTGCCGACGGCCACACTGGCCGGCCAGTCCGGCCGATGCGAGTAGAGGTAGTCGATCGCGACCGCCAGATAATGGTTGGGGTTCATCAGCCCGGCATCGGGGGTGACGATCCCGTGCCGGTCCGAGTCGGCGTCGTTGCCGGTGGCGATCTGATAGGACTCCCGGTTGGCGATGAGTGACGCCATCGCGTTGGGTGAACTGCAGTCCATCCGGATCTTGCCATCGGTATCCAGCGTCATGAACCGCCACGTCGCGTCGACCAGCGGGTTGACCACGGTGAGATCGAGTCCGTGCCGCTCGGCGATGGCCCCCCAGTAGTCCACGCTGGCCCCGCCCAGCGGGTCGGCGCCGATGCGGATCTTCTCGGCGCGGATCGCGTGGATGTCGACGACGTTGGGCAGATCCGAAACGTAGGCGTCGAGGTAGTCGTGGCGCTGGGCGCTTCCCAGCGCACGCGCCAGCGGCACCCGTTTCACGTCCTTGAGCCCGCCGCGCAGAATTTCGTTGGCGCGCTTGGCAATCGCACTGGTGGCATCGGTGTCGGCCGGGCCACCGTTGGGCGGGTTGTACTTGAACCCGCCGTCACGCGGCGGGTTGTGCGACGGGGTGACGACGATGCCGTCGGAGAGACCGGCGGTCAGCCCGCGGTTGTAGGTCAGGATGGCGTGGCTGACCGCGGGGGTCGGGGTGTAGCGATCGGCCGAATCGATCATGGCGACAACGTCATTGGCGGCCAGCACCTCCAGCGCCGACACCCAGGCGGGTTCGGACAGCCCGTGGGTGTCGCGACCGATGAACAGCGGGCCGGTGGTGCCCTGCCCAGCTCGGTACTCCACAATCGCCTGTGTGGTGGCCAGGATGTGCGCCTCGTTGAACGCCCCGTCCAGACTGGAGCCGCGATGACCCGACGTTCCGAACACCACCTGCTGGTCGATGTCGTCGGGGTCGGGTTTCACCGAGTAGTACGCGGTGACCAGATGGGGCAGATCGACGAGGTCTTCGGGGAGCGCCGGCTTGCCGGCGCGGGGGTTAGCCGCCATGGCGCCAATTCTGCCTTCCCAAGGGCGATACTTGCTCGCGGATTCATCGACGGTTAAGGGGGTAGCCCATGTTCGGCCATGACAACCGGGAATTGGCGGCCGTATTCGTCGGCGGCGCGCTGGGCACCCTCGCCCGCGCCGGCGTATCGTCGCTGTTCGACGACGATCCGGCGCACTGGCCGTGGGCCACCTTCGGCGTCAACATCGTGGGCGCGTTCCTGCTGGGTTACTTCACCACCCGCCTGCTCGAACGTCTGCCGCTGTCGAGCTACCGCCGCCCCCTGCTGGGCACCGGCTTGTGCGGCGGGCTGACGACGTTCTCCACCATGCAGGTGGAGACACTGAAGATGATCGAGCATCAGCACTACGGGCTGGCGGCCGGCTACACCGTGGTCAGCATCGCCGCCGGCCTGCTCGCGGTCTACGTCGCGACCTCGCTGGTGCGCCGGGTCAGGATCCGCGCATGACCATCGTGCTATGGGCCGGGGTGATGGTCATCGGCGGGCTGGGCTCGGTGGCGCGGTTCATGGTCGATCGCACGGTAGCCCGCCGGGCGGCCCGGTCGTTCCCGTTCGGCACCCTGGCGGTCAACGTCAGCGGCGCGGTGCTGCTCGGCTTCGTCACCGGCCTGACGTTGAGCCACCACGTCGCGCTGCTGGCCGGCACCGCCTTCGTCGGCGCCTACACCACGTTCTCGACCTGGATGCTGGAGACCCAGCGGCTGACCGAAGAGCGCCAGATCTGGCCCGCGGTCGTCAATCTCGTCGTCAGCATCCTCCTGGGCGTCGCCGCCGCCATGCTCGGCCAGTGGATTGCGAGCCTGCTGTGAGCGACACCTATCTGAAGCTGACCGCCTACTTCGGCGAGCGTGAACGCGCCGGGTCGCGCTTTCTCGCCGAGGCGATGCTCGACCTCTACGCCGAGCGCGAGGTCGCCACCAGTGTGATGCTGCGCGGTATCGCCAGCTTCGGTCCGCGGCACGTCATCCGCAGCGACGAGTCACTCACCCTGTCCGAGGATCCGCCCGTCGCGGTCGCCGCCGTCGATACCGCTGCCACGATCGGCGGCCTGGTCACCGATGTCGCCGGCCTGACCTCCCGCGGCCTGATCACCCTGGAGCGGGCGCGGCTGGCGACCGGTGACCTGTCGGCCACACCACTGCCCGACGGCGCCGACGCGGTCAAACTCACCATCTACGTCGGGCGCCGGCGCCGGGTCAACGGCGCCGCGGCTTTCTACGCCGTCTGCGACCTGCTGCACCAACACCACTTCGCCGGGGCGTCGGTGTTCCTCGGCGTCGATGGCACCGCACACGGTCGGCGCCGCCGCGCCCGCTTCTTCAGCAACAACACCGACGTACCGATCATGATCATCGCCGTCGGCACCGCCGCCCAGGTCCGCCAGATCCTGCCCGAGCTGGACGCGCTGATGTACCAACCGCTGGTGACGGTGGAACGTGTTCAGGTGTGCAAGCGCGACGGTGAGCTACTGGCCCGACCGCCGGCACTGCCGGCGGTCGATGCCCACGGCCGCGAGCTGCGCCAGAAACTGATGATCTACACCTCCGAGGCCACCCACCATGACGGCGCACCCATCCATCGGGCCCTGGTGCGGCGGCTGTGGGAGTCGCAGGCCGTCAGCGGCGCCACCGTGCTGCGGGGTATCTGGGGGTTTCATGGCGACCACAAGCCGCACGGCGACAAGCCGATTCAGTACGGTCGCCAGGTGCCGGTGACCACGATCGTGGTCGACACCCCCGAGATCATCGCCGCGTGCTTCGACATCATCGACGAGGTGACCGGCCGCCACGGGCTGGTCACCTCCGAGATGGTGCCCGCACTGCTCATGCTCGACGGCGATATGCGCCGTGGCGGAACCGATCTGGCCGACTACCGGTTCTGAGTGCTCAGCTGTCGGCCAGCACGGTCAGCAGGATCACCGCATCGTCGATCGCGTGCAGTCCGTGCCGGTCGCGCGGAACGACCAGCAGGTCGCCTTCGCCGCCCTCCCACGCGTCGTCGGCAGTGCTCAGCCGCACCCGGCCGCGCAGCACCTGCAACGTGGTCTCACCAGGGCTGTGGTGCTCACTGAGGTCGCGGCCACCGGCCAGGGCGATCAACGTCTGCCGCAATTGGTGATCGTGCCCACCGTGCACGGTGTGCGCGGCACGCCCGCTGTTCGACGAGCGGGCAACGCCCAGTTGTTCGTCGGCGAGCTGGGACAGCGAGATCGATTCCATGACATCCTCCACATCAAATGCTCAGCAGCAGAACGCCACCCACGAGCAGCGCCACCACCTTGACGACTTCGAACACGACATACACGTAGTGCGCGCGCGACCGTCCGGACTCCGCCTGGCTCGCGTCGGCCAGTACCGCATCGGAGCGCCGCGTCAGGCTCGGGCGCACGCCGATCACCTGGATCAGCAACGCACTGATGGCCACCAAGACGGCGGCCGTGACACCGATGCTGGGCGCACCGATCACCAGCGCGATCACGACAACAGCCGCCAACACCGCTTCGCAGAGGTTGAGCGCACGGAACACGAGCCGGCCGATCCCCAACCCGAGCGGGATGGTGATGCCCGGAGCACGGAATTTCAGCGGCGCCTCCAGGAAGGAGATGGCCAGCACCATCCCCAGCCAGATGAACACCGCGGCCGCCGCGACGGCCGCCCAGTGCTGCACGCTGCCTCCTCACCCGCGAGCTCAGCCACCCCGCGTGAGCTCGTCGACACCCAACTGTGCCAGACTCGCCGCCCGCGGCGGTCGCGATTCGTACCCAGCTAACCCGGCCGTCGAACGTGGGGGTTGTCGGTGAAAATCGTCTAATCGGCCGACGACAGCCCGCACGCTCGACGCATAAGGGGCTCAGAGCTGGACGAAGCCGCCGTTCCACCAGACGCCCCACGCCGGCGGGTGTGGGTCGGCCTGGGCGATACCCGCCCCGACGCCCAGCATCGCAGCGGAAACCACTGCCCCCATCGCGAGCTTGGCAGTCATCGTGAGTGTCATGATGCGAAGCGCTGTACCCGCCCGACGCTGTCGGGTAAACAGATGGAGATGCGCAGGACGGCTTGGGGTGCGGTGGTCGGCGTGGCCGCCGCAGCGCTGACGGGCTGCGGTGGCAGCCCCTTCACCACACCCACGCTGACCACTACGAACACGTCCAGCTCCACCACTGCGACCGCACCCGCAACGGCTCGAGGGGTCAAGTGGGTGGACTTGACGGCCGGCGACTGCCTGGCCGACCCGCCCCCCACGGATCCGGCCATGGTGACGGTCTCCGTCGTCGACTGCGCCCAACCGCACGGGGCCGAGGCCTACCTGCGCGCACCGATCCCGGTCAACGCGGCCCTGGCCGACGTCGCCACCAGCCAATGCGCGACCGGTTTCGAGCAGTACACCGGGTTCGCGCCCGGGACCGGCAAGCTCACCAGCACCTACCTCATCGACTCCGAACAGGACCGGACCTCCCACAACCCCTACCCGAGCACGGTGATCTGCCTGTTGCAGAGCGCCGACGGCCAGCAACTCACCGGCTCGGCGCGCCGGTGATGAGACTCCGACCTGCCGGGTTGGGCGCCACCGATCGAGCCGGTAGAGTCATAACGTTGTCTACCGAACACCCAGGTCAAAGCGCGGCCGATCTCAACACGAGGATCTGATGGCCCATGCGCGCACCCTATGACCCAGAGGTGCTCAACCCTGCCGGCTTCGCCGGTGCCAACAAGCGACCGATTTCACTGCTGCTGATCGAAGACGATCAGGGCGACGCCATCCTGGTCGAGGAACTGATCGACGATGCCGGCGCGGACATCACCGTCGAGTGGGCGCCGTCGATCTCCGTAGCGGAAGAGAAACTGTCGATCGGCCGGCCGGATTGCGTGCTGCTGGATCTGAATCTGCCCGATGCCAATGGCATTTCGGCGGTGCACCGCGTCGCCAAACTCGATGCCACGCTACCGATCGTCGTCCTGACCGGGCTCAACGACGAACACTTCGGCATGTCGGCCATGGCCTCCGGCGCCCAGGACTACCTGGTCAAGGGTCATGTCGAGCCCGAGACGCTGCACCGCTCGCTGCTGTACGCCATCGAACGCAAACGGGCCGAGCTGACCGCCGTCGACCTGCACACCAGCCAGGTGCGGGCCGAGGAGAACGCCCGGCTTGAACGCGCATTGTTGCCCCTGCCGTTGCTCGACGACAACCCCGGGGTCGAGATCGTCACCCAATACCGGCCCAGCCGGGAGAACGCCCTGCTGGGCGGCGACTTCTACGACATGGTGCAGACGCCGGACGGCACCGTGCACGTCATGGTCGGCGACGTCGCCGGCCACGGCCCCGACGAGGCAGCACTCGGCGCGGCATTGCGAATAGCCTGGCGCGCCTTGACTTTCGCCGGGCTCCGCGGAAACGAGCGGATGCGCCGTCTCGAGCAGATCCTGCGGGCCGAGCGCGCCGGAACCGGTATCTTCGCCACGGTGCTGAGCGTGGCGCTGTGGCCCGGGGGGCGGGGTTTCACCGCCGTCCGCGCCGGCCACCCGGGGATGCTGCTGCACGGGCCGGGCACCGTTGAATGGCTCGAGCCGCCCGCCGGTCCGGCGCTGGGCCTGGGCGCGCAGAAATGGCCCCAGAACGAACTCGAGCTGCCCGACGGCCACGGCCTGGTGCTGCTCACCGATGGCCTCTTCGAGGGGTATTCCGGTATCGGCAATGAGCGGTTGGGCGAAGAAGGCCTGTTGGAGCTGGCCCGGTCGATCGCGACGCTGCCCGGTCCCGAGTTCGTCAAAACTTTGATCGACGGGGCCGAGTCCCGCGCCCAATCGCGCGGCGGAATCAGTGACGACATCGCGGTGCTGCGCGTGGAGCGGACTGCTCGATGAAGGAGGTGGAGGGCACCCGGTTGTCCGGTATGACGGTGCGGGGCTGGCTCAACCTCGTCCTGCTGGTGGTCGGCGTCGTGGTGCTCGGCGGCGCACTGGTCGCGGCGGTGCTGCTCAACCGAACCGACGAGACGAGCCGGCAGCTGATCGACCACATCCAGCCCGCCCGGGTCGCGGCCTACCAGCTCCAGGCCGCGCTGCGCGATCAGGAGACCGCGGTGCGCGGCTACGTGCTGGCCGCCGACTCGCAGTTCCTGGCGCCGTACTACGACGGACAACGGTCCGAACAGGCTGCCGCACAAGATATTCGCCAGCTTTTGGGTAAACGACCCGAATTGATCGGCGATCTGGACGCGATTGAACAGGCATCGGCCGCGTGGCGCAGCCAGTACGCCGGGCCCCTGATCGCCACCGTGATCCCAGGGGTGCCCAGCGTGGTGACGCGCGCGTCCGCCGAAGCCGGAAAGGCGCAATTCGACTCACTCAGAGTGCTTTTCGACCAACAGAATCAGGATCTTGCTACGGCCAGGTCGAAAGCGGTCGAGCAGCTCCAGACCGCGCAGGCCTGGCGCGACCGGGCCTTGGGCGTGGTGATCGCCGCTTTCGTCATCACCGGGTTGGCCATCGCGATCCTGGTTCGTAACGCGGTCACCAGGCCGCTGGAGGCGCTCGCCGCGGCCTGCCGGCGGATCACCAACGGGAGCTTCGCCGAGCATATCGACCCCCAGGGGCCCGAAGATATTCGGTCCATCGCCGCTGATGTGGAGGCCATGCGGCAACGGATCGTCGACGAACTCGATGCGACGAGGGAGGCGCGCGTCCTGCTCGACGAACAGGCCGCCGAATTGCGCCGGTCCAACGCCGAGCTCGAACAGTTCGCCTACGTCGCCTCCCACGACCTGCAGGAGCCGTTACGGAAGGTGGCCTCGTTCTGCCAGCTGCTGGAAAAGCGTTACGGAAATCAGCTCGACGAACGCGGCCAGCAGTACATCGATTTCGCCGTCGACGGCGCCAAGCGCATGCAGGTCCTGATCAACGACCTGCTGACGTTCTCCCGAGTCGGCCGGTTGGGTGCCACGCAGGTCGAGGTGAACCTGGACACCGTGCTGGATGCCGCGGTCGCGAACGTGTCCACCGCGATCGAGGAGGCCGGCGCCCAGATCACCCGTTCCGGAGAGTTGCCAACGGTGATGGGTGATCCGACGCTGCTGACCATGTTGTGGCAGAACCTGGTGAGCAACGCCGTCAAGTTCCGCCGCGACGACCTGCCGCCGCGCATCGCCATCACCTGCGAACCCGGTTCAGGAGAAGAGCAGGGGCAATGGATCTTCACCTTCTCCGACAACGGAATCGGCATCGCTGACGAGTTCGTCGACAAGGTGTTCGTCATCTTCCAGCGCCTACACGGCCGGGATGCCTACGCCGGCACCGGGATCGGACTGGCGCTGGTCAAGAAGATCATCGAGCACCACGGCGGCACCATCCGGATCGATACAACCTATGACGACGGAACCCGCTTCGAGTTCACGCTGCCCGTCATGACCGCATCCGAACACGAGCAGCAACTGGAAGGAACCGCTTCATGACCGACCACGGTCGCGCGATCGACGTCCTGCTCATCGAGGACGACCCCGGGGACGAGCTGATCACCCGGGAGGCCTTCGAGCACAACAAGCTCAAGAACAATCTGCACGTCGTGCACGATGGCGAGGAGGGTCTGGACTATCTCTACCGGCGCGGCCCGTTCGCCGACGCACCCCGCCCCGATCTCATCCTGCTCGACCTCAACCTACCCAAATACGACGGGCGCCAGCTCCTCGAGATGATCAAGTCCGACGATGACCTGCGCACCATTCCTGTCGTGGTGCTGACCACCTCCTCGGCCGAGGAGGACATCCTGCGCAGCTACAAGCTGCACGCCAACGCCTACGTCACCAAACCGGTCGACCTCGACCAGTTCATGTGTGCCGTCCGCCAGATCGACGAGTTCTTCGTCCAGGTGGTGCGACTGCCGGGCGGCAGCCAGAATGGCTAATTGACCGACTAGCCCGTCGCGTACCCCGAAAGCAGAGGGGATCACGGACCGGCTGTGGCCTTTACTCGATGATATTGCCCCACAGTTACTCGATGATATTGCCCCACAGTCCCAGCGGACGGCATCGAGCCACCCGGGGCCAGATGCGGACGGCGCACATCCGCGATGCTTTGCGGAGCCGACGCTCATCGGAGAAACACGGCACGATTCGGCGGGGCGGGGACCGACTTCATCGCAATATCTTTCGGCCTACCCTTTCGGGGTAGAAAAAAGCCCCCATTGAGGAGCAGCAACCGCAAGCGCGGCCACGATACCGTTCCGCCATGCCGCCGGTTGTCATCGCTGAACACGGGCTGCCGTCTATTCCGGCGGCGCAACGCCCAGATTTCGGCGCGCGAATAGGAGCATCCAGCAAAACCGGCGGATATCGGTACCAGACTGTGGCCGAAGCGGATGCGAGGGGCAGACGGTGACCGCGGCGGTCACGTTAGCGAAGCCTGTTCGCGCTTTTGGTGGCTTCATCGGGATGTCGCTGGACACCCTTGTGCTGATGTTCCGCCCGCCATTCGCGTGGCGCGAATATCTGCTCCAAACCTGGTTCGTCGCGCGGGTTTCCGTGTTGCCGGCCCTGATGCTCACGCTGCCCTACTCGGTGCTGTTGGTTTTCACGTTCAACATCCTGCTCAGCGAGTTCGGCGCGGCCGACTTCTCCGGCACCGGCGCCGCCATCGGGACGGTGAACCAGATCGGCCCCATCGTGACCGTGCTGGTGGTCTCCGGTGCGGGGGCCACCGCCATGTGCGCGGACTTGGGCGCCCGCACGATCCGCGAGGAACTCGACGCGCTGCGGGTGATGGGTATCAATCCGATTCAGGCACTGGTGGTGCCACGGGTACTCGCCGCCACCACGGTGGCATTGGCTCTATCTGCCACAGTGATCTTGGCCGGCCTCACCGGCGCCTATATCTTCTGCGTCTACATCCAGCACGTCTCCCCCGGCGCATTTGCCGCCGGCATGACGCTGCTGACCGGCATGGGTGACGTCATCGTGTCACTGACGAAAGCGACGCTGTTCGGATTGGCCGCGGGCCTGATCGCGTGTTACAAAGGCATCTCGGTCGGCGGCGGCCCGGCCGGCGTCGGCAACGCCGTCAACGAGACCGTCGTGTTCACCTTCATGGTCCTGTTCGCGATCAACGTGATCGTGACCGCCGTCGGCATCCAGTTCACGGTGTCATGAGGCGCCGGTGACAGTCAGTTTCCCAAGCCGATTGCGTCCGAAGCTGACCGGCAGCCTCCAGGATGCAACCGCCGGCTGGAACAGGATCGGCGCGCAGACCCGGTTCTACGTCAAGACGCTGGCCGCCATCCCGGATGCGGTGACGCGATACCACAAGGAACTGTTGCGGCTGATTGCCCAGATGGGGCTGGGCGCCGGGGCGCTCGCGGTCGTCGGCGGGACCGTTGCGATCGTGGGCTTCTTGACGATGACCACCGGTGCATTGGTTGCCGTGCAGGGGTACAACCAGCTGGCATCGGTCGGCTTCGAGGCCTTGACCGGCTTCGCATCGGCATTTTTCAACGTTCGGCTTATCGTTCCGGGAACCGTCTCGGTGGCGCTGTCGGCGACCATCGGCGCGGGCGCCACCGCCCAGCTCGGTGCCATGCGCATCAACGAGGAGATCGACGCCCTCGAGGTGATCGGAATCCGCTCCGTGACCTACCTCGCCTCCACCCGGGTACTGGCCGGCGTCATCGTGGTCATCCCGCTGTACTGCATCGCGGTGATGATGGCGTTTCTCGCCGCCCGCACCGGTACGGTCGCCATCTACGGCCAGGGCTCGGGCGTCTACGACCACTACTTCAACACGTTCCTCAATCCCACCGACGTCATCTGGTCGTTCATGCAATCGGTCGCGATGACGATCGTCATCATGCTGGTGCACACCTACTACGGGTTCACCGCCAAGGGCGGTCCCGCCGGGGTGGGCGAGGCCGTCGGCCGAGCCGTACGCACCTCGATGGTCGTCGCGGCGGTGGAAATCGTGATGATCTCACTGGCCGTCTACGGTCAGTCCGGCAACTTCAACCTGGCCGGGTAGACATGGACGCGCGGCCTGGTGAAGACCGTCTTCGGGACGGCTGGTGGACGGTCATCCTGCTGGCGATCATCGCGGTGTTCTTCTTCGTGACCTCGACGTTGTTCGCGGGCACCTTCCGTTCCTACGTTCCGGTGACACTGACCTCGGATCGCAGCGGGCTGGTGATGGAGACCGGCGCCAAGGTCAAGATGCGCGGGGTTCAGGTCGGGCGGGTCGGTGCCATCACCGGCGGACAAGGTCCCACCAGCCTTCGGCTGGAGATCGAGCCGGACCAGGTCAGGTACATCCCGGCGAACGTCGGCGCGCAGATCAAGTCCACCACCGCCTTCGGCGCCAAATTCGTCGATCTGGTCTATCCGTCCGATCCGAGCCCGACACGGCTGGCCGCGGGGGCAGTCCTGCGGTCGAGCAATGTCACCACCGAGGTGAACACGGTCTTCGAGAACGTGGTCAACCTGCTGGACATGGTCGATCCGGCCAAACTCAACGCGGTACTGACGGCGGTGGCCGACGGGGTACGCGGCCAGGGGCCCCGGATGGGTGAGGCCACCACCGATCTCAACCAGGTGCTCAAGGCCCTCAACGAGCGCAGCGACACCATCCGCGCCGACTGGCGCTCCTTCAAGAATTTCAACGACACCTATGCCGCGGTCGCGCCCGACATCGTGGCCATCCTGAACGCCGGCAGCACCGTGAGCACCACGATTGCCACCCGTCAATCGTCGCTGGATGCCTTGCTGCTCAACACCGTCGGGTTTTCCCAGTCCGCCCGCGAACTGCTCGAACAGAGCGAGGAACCCCTCGTGCGGGCGGTCAACGTCCTGGAACCGACGACCAACCTGCTGCTGAAGTACAACCCGGTCTACACCTGCTGGTTGCAGGGCGCGTACTGGACACTGACCACCGGGGACGCCTACAACATCTGGGGCGGCCGGGACGGCAAGTCGGCCAACTTCGACGTCGCTCTGCTGCTGGGCAACGATCCCTACCAGTACCCCGATAATCTGCCGGTCGTCAACGCCAAAGGCGGCCCCGGTGGCAAACCCGGGTGCGGCTCGCTTCCCGACGCCACCAAGAACTTCCCCGTCCGCCAGCTCGTCACCGACACCGGCTGGGGCACCGGCCTGGATCTGCGGCCCAACCCGGGTCTCGGCCATCCCTGCTGGGCGAACTACTTCCCGGTCACCCGGGCGGTGCCGCAACCGCCAAGCATCCGCCAGTGCATTCCCGGCCCGGCGCCCGGACCGGACCCGGGCCCGGGGATGCCGCCCTATGGGGCGTCGTGGTACGGGCCCGGCGGGGTTCCGCTATGGCCCGGCGTCCCCCCGGCGCCACCCGAGCCGGGCCCGCCGCCGAACCCGTGACCATTCAGAACCGACAGGAGAATCAGTCGTGAGGGACAACCTGAGAGGCACCGTCTGGCGCCTCGGCGTCTTCCTCACCGTTTGCCTGCTCGGAGCCTTCGCCCTGCTCGCCGTCTTCGCCCAGTTCCGGTTCGCTGACGGGCAGACGTACAACGCGGTGTTCACCAACGTCACCGGCCTCAAGGAGGGCGACTTCGTGCGGGTCGCCGGAGTAGAGGTCGGCAAGGTGGAGAGCATCGCGATCAACCGGAACTCGACCGTCCGAGTCGCATTCTCGGCCAGCGACAAAGTGAATCTCACCGAAGGCACCCGCGCGGTGATCCGCTACGACAACGTCATCGGCGGCCGCTTTCTCGCCCTCGATGAGGGGGCCGGTGGCGTCAAACGCCTGCATCCCGGCGACACGATCCCGGTGAGCCGCACGGCGCCCGCGCTGGATCTGGACTCGGTGATCGGCGGGTTCAAACCACTGTTCCGGGCGCTCAGCCCCGAACAGGTGAATGCGTTGAGCGGGCAGCTCGACCAGGCCCTCCAAGGCCAGGGCCCGACCATCCAGTCCTTCCTCGACCAGGCCGCGGTGTTGACCAACACCCTGGCCGACCGGGACCAGTTGATCAGCGAGGTCGTCACGAACCTCAACACGGTGCTGGGCACCCTGGGCTCCCAGAGCGCCCAACTGGACAAGGCGGTGACGAACCTGTCCGGACTGGTGGAGGCTCTCAACGCTCGGAAGGCCGGCGTCGCCAACGCCTTCAGCGGCAGCAGCGCCGCAGCCGCCTCGGTGACCGACCTGCTGGTCCAGTCGCGGGGCCCGATTCAGAAGGTGGTCCACGAAACCGATCGGGTCTCCTCCATCGCCGTCGCCGACCACGAGTACCTGGAAACGCTGCTCGACACCCTGCCGGACAAGTACCGCCAATTGGGCCGGCAGGGCATGTACGGCGACTTCTTCAGTTTCTATCTGTGCGATTTGGTGCTGAAAATGAATGGCAAAGGCGGACAACCGGTTTACGTCAAAGTGGCCGGACAGGACACCGGGCGGTGCACGCCGAAATGAAATCCTTCTCCGAACGCAATCCGTTCGTCCTGGGCTTGGTGGGCGCCGTCGTCGTCGCCGGCGTGGTCATGGGCGCACTGAATTGGCAGAAACTGCCGTTCCTCAACCCCGGGCACAACTACTCGGCCTACTTCGCCGACGCCGGCGGCCTGTTCACCGGCGCTGGGGTCGAGGTGTCCGGCCTGCCGGTCGGCAAGGTGTCCAGTATCACGCTGGACGGCGCGCAGGTGCTGGTGACGTTCCGCATCAACGGCGACGTTCACCTCGGCGAGCGCACGACGGCGGCGATCAAGACGAAGGGTCTGCTCGGCACCAAGATGCTCGACGTCATCCCGCGCGGTGACGGTGGCCTGTCCGGCCCGATCCCCATCGACCGCACTACTTCGCCGTACCAACTGCCCGATGCCCTGGGCGACCTGACCACCACCATCAGCGGCCTCAACACCGATCAGCTGTCGGCGTCGCTGGCCACGATGGCCGAGACTTTCGCCGACACCCCGCCGGATCTGCGTAACGCGGTCAACGGTGTGGCGAGGTTCGCCGACACCCTCGACAAACAGGACGCACAACTGCGCAACCTTCTGGCGAATGCGGCCAAGACCACCGACGTGCTGGCCAAACGTACCGACCAGATCGTCCAGCTGGTGCGCGAGACCAACTCGCTGTTGGTCGCGTTGGAGGCCCAGAGCTCATCGCTGGATCGCATCTGGCGCAACATCTCGGCGGTGTCCCAGCAGCTGAAGGGGTTCATCGCCGAGAACCGGCAGCAACTCAAGCCGGCGCTGGAGAAGCTCAACGGGGTGCTGACGATCGTGGACGACCGCAAGGAACGCGTTCAGGACGCGATCAAACGGCTCAACAGCTACGCGATGTCACTCGGCGAGTCGGTCTCGTCCGGACCGTTCTTCAAGGCCTATGTGGTCAACCTGTTCCCTGGTCAGTTCGTCCAGCCGTTCATCGACGCGGCCTTCTCCGATCTGGGAGTGGACCCCGCAACGCTGCTGCCGTCGCTGCGCACCGACCCGCAGACCGGCCAGCCCGCGACACCGGCCCTGCCGGTGCCCTACCCCCGAACCGGGCAGGGCGGTGAACCCAACCTGAACCTGCCCGATGCGATCACCGGCAACCCTGGCGATCAGGGCTGCGGTCCGCCGGGCCTGCCGTTGCCCGGACCCACCGGGTGCTACCCGTATCGCGAGCCGTTGCCTGCACCGCCACCGGGTGGCCCGCCGCCAGGCCCGCCTGCAATATCGCCGCCGGAGATCGCATCGGTGCCGGAGCCGACACCTGCCCCCTTCTTCGTGCCCGCACCCGGTGAACCACCGGCGGACGGCCAGCCCGGAGGCCAACAATGACCAGATTGCGTAACTCCCGCACCGCACTTGCCACTCTGTTGGTGGTGACCCTGCTCGCCGGACTGGTAATGGCGGTGCGAGCGGTCGACCACATCGGCCGAACGGAGGTGATCGGGTACTTCGACAACAGCAACGCGCTGTTCCCGGGTGACGACGTCAGGATTCTCGGGGTGCCGGTGGGCCAGGTCGCCAAGGTCGAGCCGCAGCCGGACGGAGTCAAGATCACCTTCTGGTTCAACCGCGAGTACAAAGTCCCCGCTGATGCCAAAGCCGCGATACTGTCCCCGATGCTGGTCACCGGCCGGGCCATCCAGTTGACACCGGCCTATACCGGTGGGCCGGTGATGAAGGACGGCGCGGTCATTCCCCGAAACCGGACGGCAGTACCGGTCGAGTGGGACGAGGTGCGCATTCAGCTCAAACGCCTCACCGAATTGCTGAAGCCCACCGCTCCGGGCGGAGTGAGCACGTTGGGAGCGTTCGTCAACACGGCCGCGGATAATCTGCGCGGGCAGGGCGGCAACATCCGCGAGACGATCATCAAGCTGTCCCAGGCCATGTCGGTGTTGGGCGATCACAGCGGAGACATTTTCGCCACCTTCAAGAATCTCTCCATCTTCGTAACCGCCCTTCAAGGCAGCAGCGATCTGCTCGGTCAGCTCAACGAGAACCTGGCGACCGTGACCGGTCTGCTTGCCAATGATCCGACCAAGGTCGGTGACGCCTTCGTGGACATGAATTCGGTCATCGGGGACGTCAAGCAGTTCGCCGACGAAAACAGTGAAACCATCGGTATCACCTTCGACAAGCTGGCCTCGATCAGCACCGCGCTCGACCAGAGCCGGGAGGACATCAAGCAGACGCTGCACATCGCGCCGACGACGGTGCAGAACTTCAACAACATCTACGAGGCGAGCAACGGCGCCTTCACCGGGGCGCTGGCGGTCAACAACTTCGCCAACCCGATCTCGTTTTTGTGCGGCGCGATCCAAGCGGCTTCGCGCCTCGGCGCCGAGCAGGCCTCGAAGCTGTGTGTGCAATACCTGGCGCCGATCATCAAGAACCGCCAGTACAACTTCCCGCCGCTCGGCGAGAACCTGCTCGTCGGGGCCCAGGCGCGACCGAACGAGGTGACTTACAGCGAGGATCGGCTGCGCCCCGATTTTGTTCCGCCGGCCGTCGCGCCCGTCTCCGCACCCGTTGCCGCATCGGCGCCCGACGCGCCGCTGCCGGCCGAGGCCGCCGCACCCACTGGGACTACCGACCCGACAGGCGGTTTGACCGCAATGATGACTCCCCCCGGTGGTGGCTCATGACGTGCCGAAGCTGGCGAGGCCGGGCGGTCAGCATCGCGCTGATCGCGACCGTCGCCGCCGGGTCATCGAGCTGCGACCTCAAAGGCTGGCAGGGACTCAATTCGCTGCCCCTGCCCGGTACCGCGGGCAACGGGCCCGGATCGTTCGTCATCCAGGCCGAAATGCCCGATATCAACAACATTCAGCCCAACTCGCGAGTCCGCGTCGGCGACGCCACGGTCGGCCATATCACCGGGATCGAATTGCAGGGCTGGCATGCGCTGGTGACCATGCGAGTCGACGGCACTGTCGACCTGCCGGCCAACTCGACGGCCAAGATCGGGTTGACCAGCATCCTTGGTTCGCAGCACATCGAACTGAGCCCACCGGCGGGTGAGCCACCCCAAGGCCGCCTGCACGAAGGTTCGCTGATCCCGCTGGACCACTCGGCGTCTTATCCCACCGTCGAACAGACGCTGGCCGCGGTGTCGACCGTGCTCAACGGCGGCGGACTGGCCCAAATCCAAGACATCACCGAGGCATTCAGCACCGCATTTCGCGGCCGGGAGCAGGACCTGCGGAGCATGATCGCCGAACTGGACAGGTTCGCCGCGAACTTCAACGACCAGACCGACGACATCATCGCAGCTACCGACAGTCTCAACAAGCTCGCCGGCACATTCGCCGCAAATCAGCCCGTGCTGGACAAGGCACTCAAGACCGTCCCCGAGGCCTTGGCCGTGCTCAACGCCGAGCGTGACAATCTCGCCGAGGCCGCCGATCAGCTCGGCAGGTTCGGCGACCGAGTTGTCAGTACCGTCGAGCAAACCAAGGCTAATCTGGTCAAAGAGCTGAAAGACATTGGGCCGGTGCTCGAATCGCTGGCCAACGCCGGCCCCGCCATGACCCGCGCGCTGAGCCTCATCCTGACGTTCCCGTTTCCCAACGAGACGATCGAGAAGTGGCAGCGCGGCGACTACGCCAACATGACGGCGATCGTGGACCTGACGTTGAGCCGCATCGACCAAGGCATCTTCACCGGTACCCGATGGGAAGGCAACCTCACCGAGCTCGAAATGCAGTGGGGCCGCACGATCGGCCAGTTCCCCAGTCCGTATACCAAGGAGAACCCGCTGGTGGTCCCCTACCGATTCGATCAGGGGCCCTAACATGCACCTCACTCGACGAATGTTGTTGCAGTTGGCCATCTTCACAGTCATCGCGCTCACTGCCATCACGGTGATGGGTCTGCAGTTCCTGAAACTACCGGCGAAACTGTTCGGTGTGGGTCGCTACAGCGTCACCATGCAACTCCCGGAAAGCGGCGGCCTGTACGGCACCGGCAACGTCACCTACCGCGGCGTCGAGGTCGGGCGCGTGCAGTCGGTGAAACTCAACGACTCGGGAGTCGCGGCAGTCCTGTCGCTGAAGTCGGGCATCGACATTCCGTCCGATCTGAAAGCCGAGGTACACAGCCAGTCCGCGATCGGCGAGCAGTACGTCGATCTGGTGCCCCGCAACGGGACCTCGAGGCCGCTGCGGGACGGGGACGTCATCGCCGAGTCCGACACCTCGGTGCCGCCGGACATCAATTCGCTTCTGGACGCCGCCAATTCCGGCCTTAAGGCGATCCCACGGGAGAACCTCAAGACCGCGATCGACGAGGCTTACACGGCGGTCGGCGGCCTCGGACCGCAGCTGTCCGACATCGTCAAGGGCTCGACGACGCTGGCGATCGACGCGCGCAAGAATCTCGACCCGCTGATCGATCTCATCGACAACGCCAAACCGGTTCTGGATTCCCAGACCAACTCCGCACAAGCGATTCAGGCCTGGGCATCGCACCTCGCCACGGTGACCGGCGACCTGGAGAAGAAGAACGACGCCGTGGCTGGTTTCATCGATCAGGAGGGCATCATCGTGACCTCCGAGGAAGCCCGCAAACTGACCGAGCGGCTCAAGCCGACCCTGCCGGTTCTGGCGGCCAACCTGGCCAGCGTCGGCCAGGTTGCCCTCACCTACCAGAACGACATCGAGCAGTTGCTGGTCGTCTTGCCGCAAGCTGTGGCGGCCGGGCAGGGCACCTTCGTCGCCAACGCCAATACGAAACAGGCCTATAAGGGCGAGTATCTGTCGTTCAACCTCAACCTGAACCTTCCGCCGGCGTGCACCACTGGATTCCTGCCGGCTCAGCAAGCGCGCATCCCCAGCCTGGTCGATTATCCGGATCGGGCGGCCGGCGACCTGTACTGCCGCACACCGCAGGACTCGCCGTTCAATGTCCGTGGCGCACGTAACATCCCGTGCGAGACCAAACCGTGGAAACGGGCGCCGACAGTGAAGCTGTGTGAGAGCGACGAGGAGTACGTGCCGCTCAACGACGGCATGAACTGGAAAGGTGATCCCAACGCGACGCTTTCGGGTCAAGGCATCCCCGATATTCCGCCGGGATCTCCGCCCGCGGAACCGGACATGCCAACAGCGCCTCCACCACCGGCCATGGTGGGGGTCGCGGAGTACGACCCAGCAACCGGTACCTATGTCGGTCCGAACGGTCGCGTCTACACCCAGTCCCAACTCGCCCAACCCGCCAAGCAGGACAACTCATGGCAGTCAATGCTCTTGCCGCCCGGGTCGTAATCGCCGGCACCCTGGGTGCCATGGCGATGTTGGGTAGTGTCAGCGCGGCCCAGTCCGCTCGCGCGGACAGCGTGGCTTTATCTGGTGAACGTCACGGTCCGCCCGGGCTATAACTTCCCCAACGCCGATACTGCGCTGGCCTATGGGTACGGTGTCTGCGACAAGATCGGCCGGGGCGAAGGGTATCGGCAACTGGTCGCCGAGGTGATGGATGACTTCAACAGCGGCGACGCTTACCAGGGCGTCTACCTGATCAACCAGGCGGCCAACGAATTGTGTCCGGCGCTGATCTGGCAGTTGCGACAATCCGCCGCGGGCTACACCGGCCAGTAGGAGACAACCCGATGTCACGCAGAAGGATTGGACGATCAGGTGCGGTATGCGTCGCTGTGCTGGGCATACTTGCCGCCGTCGTGCCCGCCGCACATGCCGACAACTCTCGGCTCAACAATGGCGTCGTCGCCAACGTGTACACCATCCAGCGTCAAGCCGGCTGTACCAGCAGTATCAAGAAAGACCCCGCACTCACGCTCGCCGCGCAGTGGCACACCGATGATGTCATGAACAACCGCGCTCTCGACGGCGATATCGGGTCGGACGGCTCCACGCCGCAGTCCCGCGCCGCCGCTGCGGGTTTCACAGGTACTGTCGCACAGACCGTCGCCATCAATCCCGCGCTGGCGATCAATAACATCGAGATACTCAACCAGAGGTATTACAACCCGGCCTACTTCGCGATCATGTCCGACTGCGCCAACACCGCAATCGGGGTGTGGTCGGAGAATAGTCTGGACCGCTCGGTCGTGGTCGCGGTCTACGGCAAGCCGGCCTAGTTCAATCGGCGCGGGCGACCAGAGCGATCGATACCGGACCGAGCACGCCCAGCGCCATCCCGGCCAGCACCCAGAGTGCGTTGTCCCGCGCTTCGGCGATGGCCGCCAGGGCTAGTCCGGCAAGTGCGCACAGAAGGGATAGCACCATGGTGATCAGCGGGCGGGTGTTGTGATGGTCGGTGGCGACCGCCTTGCGGTCCATCAGAAGACATACCTTCCGATCATCAGGGCAACCGCGGCCGGCTTCTCACTTCCCTCGACCTCGACGGTGTGTTGAACCGTCAGATGCACTGTGGAGGAGCTGATCTGATCGACGAGGGCCAGTTCAGAGCGCACCCGGACGCGTGCACCCGCTGCCACAGGAGCGACGAACCGTACCTTGTTGAGTCCGTAGTTGATGCCCATCTTGGCGTTGTCGACGACGAAGCATTGCTTGCTCAGGTCGGGAATCAGCGACAACGTCAGTAACCCGTGCGCGATAGCCGTGCCGTAGGGGCTCTCGGCCGCGGCGCGCTGCGGATCGACGTGGATCCACTGGTGGTCCCCGGTCGCCGCGGCGAAGGCGTCGATGCGCGACTGATCTATCCGTAGCCAATCGCTGACCCCAAGCGGGCTGCCAACAGCGGCAACCGCGTCATCAATGGATGTGATCACCCGCATCCCATACCCTTTCTTGTCGGCGTCAGACTGTTCGAGCCGCCTTGGCTGTGTCCGAGGCTGCCTTGCTTCGCTCGCGGGCGCGTGCCCAGTCTTCATCGTTCATCGCGGTCAACGCGGCGAACGTGTTCGGGCCGGCCAGCCGTTGTCCGCCGTCCATTGCGATGGTCTCCCCCGTCAAGTACTCACACGCGTCCGAAAAGGCGAAGATGGTCAGGTTCGCCAGCTCGTCGATGGTTCCCGTTCGTCCCATCGGAATCTGGTCTGCCTGGGTGGCGCCGGCCGAACTCTCGTCGGTGGGATTGAGCATTTCCCAGGCGTACTCCGTCGGGATGGGTCCGGGCGCAAGCGCATTGATCCGAATTCCGTAACGGCCCCATTCGACGGCAAGTGACATGGTCATTGCGTGAACCGCGGCTTTGGCCATGGCCGAGGGCACCACGAACGCTGAGCCGCTCCACACCCAGGTGGTCAGATTCGACAGCACCACGCCGGGCAGTCCCTCAGCGATCCAGCGCTTCCCAGCGGCGAGTGTCGTGTTGAACGACCCCGTCATGACGGTGGAGGTGACGGCATCAAACGCCCGCGGGCTCAGCGTCACCGTCGGCGCGATGAAGTTCGCGGCCGCATTGTTGAGCACGCCGGTCAACGCGCCGTGCTGGTGCCAGATCTCGTCAACGGCGGCCGAAACCGCATCGAAATCACGAACATTCACCGCCTGGTAGTGCGCGCAGTCCGGCTTGTCAGCAGAGATTTCGGCAACCGCGTCGGCCAGGACATTCTCTCGTCGTCCCCAGATGTGTACGTGGGCGCCATGGGCGACCAGTCGGGCGGCGACCCCGCGCCCGAGTCCGGTGCCGCCACCGGTGATCAGGATCCGCTTGCCCGCCAGGGCGTCCGGCGCGAATATACTTCTGCTCATAACCCGAGACTCTTGCCGATGATGTCGCGCTGAACCTCGTTGGCACCGCCATAGATGGGCGGTGCGAGTGCCTTTCGCACCTGGAGTTCCATCCCGTATTCGACGGTATAGCCGTTGCCGCCCATCAGCTGGACGCCCTCGAGCGCCGCCCGCTTGGCGACCTCGGTGCACTTGAGCTTGGCGATCGAACCCTCCCGGGCCAGTTGATCCTCGAGACCGGCGTCGATCTGCGCCGCCACCTGGTAGACGTAGGCACGGCAGCAATCGATTTCAGCCACCAGATCGGCCAGACGGTGCCGAACTGCCTGGAAACTACTGATCGACCGACCGAACTGCTCACGTTGCCGCACGTAGTTGATGGTGTCCTCGAGCGAGCGTCGTGCCGCTCCAATGGACATCGCTGCGATGATCAATCGCTCCACGTTGAGGCCGCGCATCAACCGGTGCCAGGCGTCCCCGACCCCCCCGATGACGTTGTCGGCGGGGATGAGGACATCGGTGAAGAAGACCTCGTTGACGGTATGGCCGTCCATGGTGATGATCGGCTTGATCTCCAGCCCCGGCGTGTCAGTGGTCAGATAGAGCAGGGTGAGTCCCTGGTGCTTACCGCCTTCGGTGGAGGTCCGGGTGAGGACCAGGAGATGGTCGGCCAAGTGGGCGGCGGTGATCCAGGTCTTCTGCCCGTTGACCACGAAGTGATCGCCGTCGCGGACCGCCTTGGTGCGCACCGAGCCCAGATCCGACCCGGCACCAGGCTCCGAGAGCGCGATCGCCTCGAACCGCCCCAGGCACAGGTTGCCCAGCACCTCTTTCTTCTGCGCCTCGGTGCCGTGCCTCAGGTAGGTCTGCGCGGCGGTCAGCCCGGTGCCGTATGCGTGGATGGGCGCCAGGCCGCGAGCCGTCTCCTCAAGGAAGATGCACTCTTCGACCATCCCGGCTCCCCCACCGCCGTATTCGGCGGGTAGCGACACCCCGAGCCACCCGAGGTTGGCGAGGCGCAAGAGCAATTCGGGGCTGTTGGACAACCGGTGACCGTCGGTGAGGTTCGCACGCTGCTCGGTGGTCGCGCAGTTCTCGGCACAGAACTGTTCGATGGCGTGCGCGAAATCGAGCTGTTCGGCGGTGAACACGTGCCTCAATTACCCCGGTACGGAGCGAAGTCCGGTGCGCGCTTCTCGTTGAACGCTGCAACGCCTTCCTTCGCTTCAGCCGTCTCGCCGAACAGCTTCAGATTGGAGTACGCCATCTGCCCCATCGAGGCGAACTGTTCGGTGTCGGTATTGAAGGATTGTTTGAGAACCTTCAGTGACGTGGGAGACAGCTGCAGGATCTCATCGGCCCAGGCCCGCACCTCCGTCTTGAGCTGATCGGCAGGCACCACCTTGTTGACCAGTCCCCACTCGTAGGCTTGCTGGGCCGAATACCGTCGGCACAGGAACCAGATCTCGCGGGCGCGTTTCTCACCGACCACCCGGGCCAAGTAGCCGGTGCCGAACCCAGCATCGAACGAACCGACCCGCGGGCCGTTCTGCCCGAACACCGCGGTTTCCGAAGCGATGGTCAGGTCGCACAGCACATGCAGGACATGCCCCCCACCGATGGCGAAACCGTTCACCGCCGCGATAACCGGCTTGGGTGCGTCACGGATCACCCGATGTAGCGAATCGACTTCAAACAGGCCACTATCCGAAGGCCCGTAGTCGCCGGTCTCGGCCCGCTGCTTCTGGTCACCCCCTGTGCAGAAGGCCTTCTCGCCGGCGCCGGTCAGACAGATGACGCCGACCTCGGCACTGCCCCAGGCCGTCTTGAAGGCCTTGATGAGTTCGTCGATGGTACGGGCGCGGAAGGAGTTGTAACGATCCGGTCGGTTTATCGTGATCCAGGCCAGGCCGTTGTCGACCTCGTAGGTGATATCGGTGAAGTCAGTCATGCTGTCGCCCTTCGTCTTTGATCGGCCGGCCGGTGGCGGCCCAAGCTGACGCCAAGACCGATAGTCCACACTTTGGTCATACCATAATACCAATAACTCTGGCCATCAAGGGCCGGATTTCGACGGCGCTCAGCGCTCCCGGAATTCTTCAGGCAGCGACTCCGCGGCATTCTCCCGGTTCCGCAGTTCGACCCTGCGGATCTTGCCGGAGATGGTCTTGGGCAGTTCGGTGAACTCGATGCGCCGGATCCGTTGGTAGGGCGCCAGGTTCTCGTGGGCGTAGGCGAAGATGGCATCGGCGGTGGTGCGGTCCGGTGACCAACCCGACGCCAGGCTGATATACGCCTTGGGCACCGCCAGGCGCAGTTCGTCGGGGGCGGGCACCACCGCCGCCTCGGCGACCGCCGGATGCTCGATCAAGACGCTCTCGAGCTCGAAAGGCGAGATCTTGTAGTCCGAGGCCTTGAACACGTCGTCGGTGCGGCCGATGTAGGTGATGTAGCCGTCGGTGTCCCGACTCGCGACGTCGCCGGTGTGGTAGTAGCCGCCCGCCATGACCTCGTCGTTGCGCTCGGGATCACCGAGATAGCCGGTCATCAGATTCACCGGCTGATCAGCCAGCCGCAGGCAGATCTCCCCCTCGTCGGCCGCCTCGCCGGTGACCGGATCGACGATCTCGACGGGAATGCCGGGCAGCGGTCGACCCATCGACCCCGGCTTGACCACCGCGCCCGGGGTGTTGCCGACCAACGCGGTGCACTCGGTCTGTCCGAAGCCGTCCCTGATGGTCAATCCCCAGCGGTTGCGAACCTGCGCGATCACCTCCGGATTGAGCGGCTCGCCGGCGCCCATCACCTCGCGCAGCGCCGGCGGCCTGTCCCCCAGGTGCGCCTGAATCAGCATGCGCCACACGGTCGGAGGGGCACACAGCGACGTCACCGCGACATGCTGCATCATCTCCAGGAACTTGGTCGGGTCGAAGCGAGTGTAGTTGTAGGCCACGATGGTGGACTCGGCGATCCACGGTGCGAAGAACGAGCTCCAGGCGTGCTTGGCCCAGCCCGGGGAGCTGATGTTGAGGTGGACATCGCCCGGGCGCAGGCCGATGAAGTACATGGTCGACAGATGCCCGACGGGATAGGAACGGTGGGTGTGCTCGACGAGCTTGGGGTGACTGGTCGTCCCCGAGGTGAAATAGACCAGCATCGGGTCGTCTGGCGACGTCGTGGCACGGAATGACGCAGGCGCTTCGACTTCGTCGGAATCCCGGTAACGCCGCCACGGTGTGGGCGCGTCGCCGACCGAGATCCGACCGTAATCACCGGTGATGGCGGCGAACTTCTCCGTCTCCTCGGCGTTGGTGATGACGTGGGCCACCTCACCGCGCGACAGCCGGTCGGCGAGATCCTTCGGGCCCAGCGCTGTCGTGGCCGGCAGGATGACCGCGCCCAGCTTCATCACCGCCAGCATCGACTCCCACAATTCGACCTGGTTGCCCAGCATCAGCATCACCCGGTCGCCGACCTTGACACCACCCTCGGCAAGCCACCGTCCGACACGGTCGGACCGGCGCGCCATTTCTTGAAAAGAATAGGATTCGTCGGAGCCGTCGTCGCCGACGATGCGCAAGGCGGTTCGCCGGTTGTCGTGCGCGACGCAGTCGAACCAGTCTATCGCCCAATTGAATCGGCTCCCGACATCAGGCCACTGGAAGCCAGATGCCGCGTCGTACTCCTCGCGGTGTTCGATCAGAAAGTTGCGGGCGACGCGGTAGGCGGCGGTTGCGCCATCGAATGTCGGCGCGGCGGCATCAGTCACTCTTCATCTCCTGGAAGTTACTATCTCGGTAATCGGCAACCCCTGCCAAAGGAGGCCATGGATGGCACGCCGTGAACCGGCGGCGCGCTCGTCGCGGGCCGAAGTGGTGGCCGCCGACCTCGAGCACGAGATCATGTCTGAGCGCCTGCCGGTCGGCGCCCACCTCGGCCGGCGCGCGGAGTTGATGGATCGCTTCGGCATCAGCCCTACGGTGATGAACGAAACCTTGCGGATTCTGCGGGACCGCGACCTCGTGTCGGTGCGCCCGGGTCCCGGCGGCGGGATCACCGTCGCCAACACGCCGCCGCAGGTGCGAACCGGTGCGTTGGACCTGTGGTTCCAGCCGTCGAACCCCCATCCCCTCGACCTCTTCGAAGCGCGCCTGTACCTGGAGTTCGGACTGACCAAGGCCGCCTTCGAACGCGCCACCAGCGCAGACATCGCCGCAATGCGCACCGCGATGGTGCGCATGCGGGCCAGCCAGGAAGCACCGGAATTCTTCAACGCTGTGCTGAACTTCCACGCTGTCGTCGCGGCGGCAGCTCATATTCCCGTCCTCGAGGGAATGCACCAGCTCATCATCACCAGCATCAAAGCTGTGCTGAGCCGGGTTACCTTCGTCAAGGACCATGAGCCCCTGGTAGCCGGCAGCCTGGTCGTTCACGACGACATCGTCGCCGCTATCGCGGTTCATGATCAGGCGGCGTTCGTCGACGCGATCAATCGCCACGACCTCGACCTCATCCGGGCCGACGACCCGGAGCGCACCCCGCACACGCCACAACACCCGTAAGACCAGCGAAGTCCGCCCAACGCCCCCGGCCCGGGGGCGATGTGAGGCTGCCTGCATGCAGTCACTCCTACCACCGACAATATGTGATCCACAACATTCTGCATCAACATCTTGAATTATGCATGCATAATCGTTTACGCTCGCTCTCAGTCCACTGCCCGCGCCTCCGGAGACTGCCATCGCTTCTCGCCCACCCACCGGCCTGATCGACGTACATACCCATGCTGTCGATCCGGATCTGCCTGATCTGAGACGGCGGCACAGCGAGGACCGATGGCCGAGCGTGGAGCGCACGGGTGACACCACCGCATGGCTCAATTACGGTGATCAGCACTACCGGAAGATCGACTACCGCTGCTGGTCGGCAGAAGCCCGCATCGCGGATATGGACCGCGACGGCGTTGCAATGCAGGTGATTTCGCCCATTCCGGTGACGTTCTGCTATGACTGCGATCCGGCCGGCGCCGCGGAACTGGCCGCCTCCCAGAACGAGTTCTTCGCCCGTATTGTCACTGACCACCCCAATCGGTTCGCCGCGCTGGGAGCCGTGGCACTGCAGGACCCGGATCGGGCCGTCGCCGAATTGCGCCGGTGTATGAGCCGCCGCGGCTTCCTCGGGGTCGAGATCGCCACGCAGGTCCGCGGCTGCGAGCTCGCCGACGAGCGATTCGACCGGTTCTTTGCTGTTGCAAGCGAACTCGAGGCGTTCATCCTGATTCATCCTCGCGACGAGGACCTGCCTACCCGGATGGCCGGACTTCGGATGGGTTTCGGCGCGGGCATGCCACTCGAAACCGCAACGGCTGCAGCCTCACTCCTCAGCACGGGGGCGCTAGTGCGACGGCCGACGGTCCGACTCTGCCTCGCGCACGGCGGCGGCGCGCTGCCTGCCATCATCGGCCGGCTCGACAAGGGCGCGACGATAGCAGGGATGCCGGCTGACTCCGCCGAACTGCCCAGCCGGCTGGCGAAAACGATGTGGTGCGACTCGCTGACCTACAACCGGGCCGCCCTGTTGACCGCAGTGGACGTGTTCGGCGCCGACCGCGTCGTCTTCGGTTCGGACTATCCCTTCCCCGCGGCACCCGAGCCCATCGGCGACATCGTGGTCGATCTACCCCTTGAGCTCAACCAACGAATCAGCAGAAGAAATCTGGAGAGGCCTTATGGCACACTTCCTCGGACTCGGCCTGACACACTATCCCCTGCTGGCCGGAACGGATGAACACATGGCCAGCCTGTTGCGCTGGACGCTTACCGATCCCGACATTCCCGAATCCGCGAAGGACCCCGGAAGTTGGCCGGAGCTGATGCAGCGCGAATGGGGTGCCGACAAGGGAGTCAGTGCGGCCGCTGCGCACCGGAACACACTGGTGGACAACCTTGCCCGCTGCCGCCGGATGCTGGACGAGTTCGAGCCGGACGTGGTGCTGGTCTGGGGCGACGACCAATACGAAAACTTCCGGGAAGAGATCGTCCCGCCGTTCTGCGTACTTGCCTACGACGACCTCGAAGTCGAACCGTTCGAGCTGATGAACGAACGCGGAAGCCCCAACGCCTGGGGACTGCCCGAGCACACCACCATCACCGTGCACGGCGCGGCCGACAAGGCACGCTGGCTCACCGGCGAGCTCATCGAACGAGGGTTCGACATGGCGTACTCCTACCAGAAGCGCAAGGAATCCGCGTTTCCGCACGCCATCGTCAACACGCAGCTGTTCCTCGACTATCCCGACGCCGGAGCGAACTTCCCCTACCCGGTGCTACCGATCACGGTGAACTGCTACGGACCCCATGTAATAGCCCGCCGCGGCGGGCTGGTGACCTTCGCTCAGGCTCGCGCCGAGCAGCTCGACCCGATCGGCCCGACTCCGGCACGCTGCTTCGCATTGGGACGAGCTGTCGCCCAAGCCTTCGCCGGAACCGACCTGCGGGTGGCGCTTATTGCTTCATCGAGTTGGTCGCATGCGTTTCTGGTCGACAAGAAGTGGCGGCTGGCGCCGGACACCGAAGCCGATCTGCGGCTCTACAACGTGCTGACCGCAGGTGATTACCAGACCTGGCAAGCCACGACGTCGGCAGCGATCCTCGAGTCCGGTCAACAGGAGCTACTCAACTGGTTTTGCATGACCGGAGCCGCGGCCGAACTGAACCTACAACTCACGTGGTCCGACCTGGTCGTGACGGACGTCTTCAACTCCAACAAGTGCTTCGCAATATTCGAAGAAGGAGGGCAGGGATGACGGTAAGCGTCGTCGAATCGAAAAGCATTGACGCCCGGGGTATCCGAACGAGCTATCTGGAAGCCGGCTCCGGTGAGCCGGTGCTGATGCTGCACGGATCCGGGCCCGGCGTCTCGGGCACCGCCAACTGGCAGCTCAACATCGGGCCGCTTTCCCGCACCTTCCACGTATTCGCACCCGATATCGTCGGATTCGGCGCCACCGAGCGGCCCGCGGACATCATCTACTCGCTGCGCACCTGGACCGATCACGTCTGGTCGTTCCTCGACGCGATGGGCATCGGCCGCACGGCGGTCGTCGGCAACTCATTGGGTGGGCGGATCGCGCTGCAGATGGCTACCGATCATCCGGATCGGATCAGCCGAATGGTGCTCATGGGCTCCCCCGGCGTCGGCATGACCCCGACAGAGGGACTGGCCGCGCTTCGCGGTTACGAACCCTCGCATGACGCCATGCGTCGTCTCCTCAAGAACTTCTTCGCGGTGAACCCCGACCTGATCACCGAGGAACTGGTCACGATCCGGTATGAGGCCAGCGTCGCCGACGGCGCCTACGAGGCCTACCGCGCGATGTTCTTCGATCCCAAGCACAGAGGATCCGAGTTGGCCATCACCGGCGAGGAGGTTCGCGAAATCACCACCCCGACACTGCTCATCCACGGACGAGAAGACAAGGTGGTGCCGCTAACGGTGTCGGTGACCATGCTCGACCTGCTGCCGAATGCTGACCTACACGTATTCAGCCGATGCGGGCACTGGACCCAAATCGAACGCGCGGACGAGTTCTCCGCGCTGGTCGCCGATTATCTGGAGCGCTCATGAGCACAGTCGAGGGTTGGACAGCCGCGATCACCACCCCTACGGCCCGCAACCCGCTGGTTGTCGACAACCAGGAACGCAACACCTTCCGTGTTCACCGCACTGCGATGACGTCGGAGAAGATTCACCGCGCCGAGGTGGAGCGGGTCTTCGGCCACTCGTGGCTCTACGTGGGCCACGAGTCGGAAATTCCCGAGCCCGGCGACTTCGTCCGGCGCAACGTCGCCGGGCGGCCGATCTTCATGGTCCGCGGCGCGAAGAGCGGAAACGTCAACGTCTTCCACAACTCCTGCACACATCGCGGTGCACTCGTGTGCCGGCAGGACTCCGGAAACTCGAAGGTCTTCCAGTGCTTCTACCACGCCTGGTCGTTCGACAGTGAGGGCACTCTGAGGGGTGTGCCCGACCGGGAGGGCTACTCGAACGGTTTGAAGTTCGAGGAGCTCGGGCTGGCCAGGGTCGCGCGGGTCGAGTCCTATCGGGGATTCGTCTTCGCCAGCTACGACCCTGACATCGTCGACCTGGCGACCTGGCTCGCCGGCGCGAAGGAGTACATCGACCTGGTGATCGACGGATGCGGCGGATCCGTCGAGATCATCAAGGGGACCAACGAGTACAGCTTCGACGCGAACTACAAACTTCTTGTCGAGAACAGTGCCGACGGATACCACGCGAACTCCACTCACGACACCTACTTCAAATACCTGGTATCGCTGGGGACCGACCTGCAGGGCGGCGTCCGCGGCCAGGCCGTCACACTCGGAAACGGCCACGCCGTGATCGAGTACTCCTCACCGTGGGGCCGCCCCGTGGCCAAGTGGGAGCCGTTGTTCGGCGAGCAGGCGAAGGTCGAGATCGAGCGCATCCGCACCGAACTCGTTGAGAAATACGGCGAGGAGCGGGCCCGCAAAATGTGCGAGGTGAACCGCAACCTGATCATCTACCCCAACTTGATCATCAACGACATCATGGCCGTGACGGTGCGGACGATGTTCTCTCCTGCCCCCAACCGCGTGGACGTCACGGCGTGGGAGTTGGCGCCCACCGACGAGGTGCCCAGTCTGCGCGATCGTCGACTCGACAGCTTCCTGACCTTCCTCGGGCCGGGCGGATTCGCCACCCCTGACGACATCGAGGCACTCGAATCCTGCCAGCAGGGCTTCACCAGCGGCGGCTGCGAATGGAACGACATCTCCCGTGGCATGGGCCGCGGACCGATGGCCAACGATGAGGAACAAATGAGGGAGTTCTGGAGACGCTGGCAGCAGCAGATGGGCGACGCGGCAGATCTCGGTGGTGCGCGATGACCACCACACTCGCCGCCGTAACGCGCTCGGAGATCGAGGATTTCCTCTATCACGAAGCCGCGCTACTGGACTCGTGGGACCTCGACGGCTGGCTGGAACTCTACGAGCCCGATGCCAAGTACGAGGTACCGTGCAACGACAAGATCGACGCCGATCCGGACCGCGACCTCTTGCTGATCGACGACGATCACCGGCGGATGCAGGCCAGGGTGGAGCGCCTCAACAACCGTCGGGCGCACCGGGAGTACCCGCACTCTCGCACCAATCATCAAGTGTTCAACGTTCAGTTCGAACCAGCCCAGGGCAGCACAGAGATCGCGGTGACCGCCTTGTTCACCGTGTGGCGTTTCCGCGCCGGCAAGTCGAGCGTCTATGTCGGCCGGTACCACTACCGGTTGCGGCTGACTGGTGCGGGCTTCCGGATCGCCTACAAGCGGGTCAACCTCGACTTGACCGACCTGCGCGAGGTCGCCGACGTGGCCGTCATCTTGTGAGCAGCCCGCTCGCCGGACGCACGGCGATCGTCACCGGGGCCGCCTCGGGAATCGGTCTCGGCATCGTCGCGCGCCTGATCGCCGACGGAGCCACTGTGTTTGCCGCGACCCGCTCGACGGAGGACACTCAGCGGGTGGCGGCCCATGCGGCGGTGGCGGGCTGCTTCGTCGGAGAGCTCCAGCGACCGGGCGTCGCCGACGATCTGTTCGCTGCGGCTCTGGAGACCCTTGGCCACGTCGACGTTCTGGTGAACAATGCCGGCGGTGGCGTGATCCGGCCGACCCTCGAGCACACCGAGGAAACACTGCGGGCGACCATCGACAACAACCTGTGGACCACCATCCGCTGCACCCGGGCGGTGCTGCCCCACATGGTGTCTCGGCTACATGGCCGGATCATCAACATCGGCGCCGACTCGGTGCGCACCGGTCTGATGGACCACGCGATGTACAACGCGGCCAAGGGCGGCGTGCACGCGATGATGGCCGGACTGGCACGCGAGTTCGCCGATGCCGGCGTCACCGCCAACACCGTCGCGCCCTGTTATGTGCTGACGCCGGAGCTGTCCGCCTTGTTCGCCTCCGGGGACGCGCCCGCCCGACTCCTGGAAGTCGTCGAGCAGGGCACCGCGATCGTCCCACTCGGCCGACCTGGGGAACCGGCGGAGGTGGCAGCCACGGTCGCCTTCCTCGCCGGCGAGGACAGCCGCTTCATCACCGGACAGACGATCTATGTCAACGGCGGCGCCAGCATGGGCTGACACCCATGGACACCAGAGGAATCATGAGCCTGACCCATGTGCGATTGCGGGAAGCCGCCAGCCGGCTGATCGCCGCCGCCGATGCGCCGCGCCAGTGCGAGCCGGTGCGAGACCTTCTCGGCGACAACGACATTGCGGCCGCCTACGCCGTGCAGAACCTGATCACCGAGGATGCGGTGATGAGGGGGCGCACCATCGTGGGCCACAAGATCGGGCTGACGTCCCCCGCCGTGCAGCGTCAACTCGGCGTCAACCAACCCGATTCCGGGGTGCTCTTCGCCGACATGCGGATCGAGAACGGATCCTGCGTCCCCGCCGGGCGGTTGCTGCAACCCAAGGTCGAAGCCGAGATCGCGTTCATCCTCTCCGACGACCTGATCGATGATCTCTGCGATGACGCCGTGCGCGCCGCCGCCGGAGTCGCGGTACCGGCCATCGAGATCGTCGACTCCCGCATCCGGGACTGGAAGATCAGCATCGTCGACACCATCGCCGACAATGGCTCGTCGGCCCTGTTCGTCCTCGGCGACCCGCAGAACCCGGCCGCTGACATCGATTTCGTGTCCCGCACCATGCAGTTGACGGAGGACGGCGCCACCATCTCGCAGGGCTGCGGCGCGGACTGCCTGGGCAGTCCGCTCATCGCCCTACAATGGCTCGCCCGCACCGCGCGCGACAACGGATCACCCTTGCGGGCCGGGCACATCGTGCTCTCTGGCGCTCTCGGACCGATGGCGCCGGCGCGCTCGGGTAGCACCTACGTCGCGACGATCGACGGGATAGGGTCGGTGCGGGTCTCCTTCGCTTAGCCACGACTCGAACGGAACTAATTCCCCCGGCGGTTGCGCAGGTCGAGTGCCACGTCGGTGATCATGTCCTCCTGTCCACCGACCAGGCCCCGTCGACCGACCTCCATCAGGATGTCTCGGGTGTCCAAACCGTAGGTGGCGGCGGCATTTTCCGCGTGCCGCAGGAAACTCGAATAGACCCCCGCATACCCGAGGGTCAGCGTCTCGCGATCGACCTGAACCGGACGGTCCTGCAACGGGCGAACCAGGTCGTCGGCGGCATCCTGCAGTCCGAACAGGTCGCAGGAATGCTTCCAGCCCAGCAGATCCGCTACCGCGGCAAATGGTTCGATCGGGCAGTTCCCGGCGCCGGCCCCGTGGCCGGCGAGTGAGGCGTCGACGCGGACGACGCCCTCCTCGACCGCGACCACCGAGTTCGCCACCGCCAACGACAGGTTCTGGTGGGCGTGGATCCCGATCTGGGTGTCCGACTCCAGGACATTCCGGTACGCCCGCACCCGGTCGCGGACCGCGTCCATCGTCAGACGGCCGCCCGAATCCGTCACGTACACACAGTCAGCCCCGTACGACTCCATCAGCTTGGCCTGCCGGGCCAACTCTTCGGCCGGTGCCAGGTGCGACATCATCAGGAAGCCGGAGACGTCCATGCCAAGCTCCTTCGCCTTGGCGATGTGTTGGGCGGACACGTCGGCCTCGGTACAGTGCGTGGCCACCCGGACCGACGCCACCCCGAGTTCGCGGGCGCGCTCGAGTTCGTGGATGGTGCCGATGCCCGGCAGCAGCAGGGTTGTCAACTTCGCACGGTGGATGCTCGACGCCGCGGCCTCAATCCATTCCCAATCAGTGTTGCTCCCCGCGCCGTAGGTCAGTGAATGCCCCGCCAACCCGTCACCGTGGGACACCTCGATCGCATCGACACCGGCGCGATCCACGGCCGCGGCGATGGCGGCCACGTCCGGCGGAGTGATCCGGTGTCGGATGGCATGCATCCCGTCGCGCAGGGTGACGTCCTGGATGTACAGGGCCACACCGTCGTCGGCAGTGGCGCGCCGCTCGTCCGAGGCGGTTGTCGTCATTGTGTTCATCGGTCATGCCTTCACTTTGTGCGCCGCGATCGCGCGCGCCACCCGCAGCGCCGCGGACGTCATGATGTCCAGGTTTCCGGCGTACGCGGGCAGGTAGTGTGCTGCGCCCTCGACCTCGAGGAAGACCGAGACCTTCCATAGCGGGCCCGCTGCATCGGTCAGGGTGGACATCGACTCCTCGACCTTGGCGAACTGCACCGCCTGCTTGAGCCGATATCCCGGCACGTAGGTCGCGACCTCGGCCACCATCGCCTCGATCGAGGCCACGATCTGGTCCTGCCGATCTTCGCCGACCAGCGCGAGCACTGTGTCACGCATGATCAGCGGTGGTTCGGCCGGATTCAAGATGATGATCGCCTTGCCGCGCGCAGCCCCGCCGACCTGCTCGATGGCGCGCGACGTCGTCTCGGTGAACTCGTCGATGTTGGCCCGCGTGCCCGGACCCGCGGACTTCGACGCGATCGAGGCCACGATCTCAGCCCAGTACACCGGCGTCACTCGCGAAATCGCGGCAACGATCGGAATGGTCGCCTGGCCGCCGCAGGTCACCATGTTCACGTTCGGGACGTCGAGGTGTTCGCCGAGATTCACCGGCGGCACCACGTAGGGCCCGACTGCGGCCGGAGTCAGGTCGATCAGCCGCGTGCCGAGCGGCCGGAGCACGGAGTCGTTGTACTCGTGGGCCCTCGCCGATGTGGCGTCGAAGACGATCTCGATCTCGTCGAACCGCGGATGCTCGACTAGGCCCCGCACCCCGGTGGCGACGGCGTCGATGCCCAACCGGTTGGCTCGGGCCAGTCCGTCGGATTCGGGGTCGATACCCACCAGCGCGACGGTCTCGAGCTCGTCGCCGGCAAGCCGCTTGATCTTGATCAACAGATCGGTGCCGATGTTTCCCGACCCGATGATGGCAACCTTTGTGCTCATACGCCGCTCCCGCAGTAAAAATGGTCACTTGGACTGTTGCTGTCCACGCGCGCATACTCAACGCATGCGTTCCGAAGAACGGAACACTCCGCCATCGGACGAGGCGACCTCGACGTCCGTGGTGCGCCGGATATCGGCGCTACTGAATGCCTTCGAGCCGCACGAGGACCGTCTCGGAATCAATGAGTTGGCGCGCCGTACTGCCCTGCCCAAGGCGACGGTGTCCCGGCTTGTCAACGAGTTGGAAGGCGCTGGCCTGCTGGAACGTAACGGCGGCAAGGTAGCGCTCGGGCTACGCCTGTTCGAGCTGGGAGAGCGCGCATCCCGGCGGCGTTCCGTGCGGCAGGTCGCGCTGCCCTTCATGGCAGACCTGCGCGAAGCCACGGGGCAGACGATTCATCTGGCGGTACTCGATGGCACCGACGTCGTATACGTCGAGATACTGCCGGGGCGTGATGCCCCCCGGTTTCCCTCAGCCGTGGGCAGACGTCTGCCCGCGCACGCGACCGGCGTCGGCAAGGCACTGCTTGCCGGATCATCGAGCGATGTGGTTGACGTGGTGATGTCGGCGGGCCTCGCGCGCGTCGGGCCCCGAACCATCATGGCCCCCGGTCAGTTACGGCGGCAGTTGAAATGGATCGCCTCCAGCGGCCTCGCCTACGAGCACGAGGAGTCCGCTCCGGGCGTAGCGTGTGTTGCCAGCGCCATTTGCGTCGATAACGGACCACCAGTCGCGGCGGTCTCGGCATCGGGATGGATCGGCAAGGTCGACATCCGGCGGGTCGGTCCGGCCGTCCACACGACGGCACTGACTATCGCGAGGCTCCTCGCCGCCCGGGTCGAACCGAGCTGAGCTGACTGCGGGAGGGATCGGTTCGCCCCCGCTGGTGACTGAATTACCCTCCTAAGGGGGACGCAGCCGACCTTGAGCGGCCACTAACGTCACGGCGATGACCGCCCCCTCGACCGATCTCGCCGCGTACCCGGCCCGTTATTTCGCCGCCTGGAGTCAGCGCGACCTGTCCACCGCACTGGCCGTGATCGCCGAGCGTGTCGACTGGCGGGATCCGTCGCTGCCGGCGCCCCTCACCGACCGTGACGGCGCAGCTGACTTCTTCACCTCCGCCTGGAGCGGTTTCCCCGACATGGCATTCCACGCGATCGGCGAGCCACTCGTCGACGCTGCCAACAACCGGGTCACCCAGGAGTGGCGGATGACGGGCACCCACACCGGCGAGGGTTTCCCGCCCGGCGTGCCGCCCACCGGCCGGGCGTTCGACGTCACCGGGATGGACGTCTGGCAGGTCGACGACGCCGGCCGGGCGGTGTCGGTGCACGCCTACTGGAATGTCATGACCCTGTTGGCCCAGCTCGGCCTCGTCTGACCACCCGACGTGCACGCAGTCATCCTTCAAGAATTCGGTGGCCCTGCGGTCCTACGGCCCGGCGACTTCCCCGACCCGTCGGACAGACACGGATGGGTGACCATCGAACTGAAGGCCTCGGCGCTCAACTGGCATGACGTGCTCGTCCGCGAGGGGCGCTACCACTCCCCCCTGCCCCATGTCATCGGCGCCGACGGCGCCGGGGTGCGTCGCGACACTGGCGAGCCGGTGGTGATCATCCCGTCGCTGCACTGGGGTGCGCGCGACAAGGCGCCGGGACCACGATGGGAGATCCTCGGCGACCACATCCCCGGCACCTACGCCGAACTCGTCAGTGTTCCGGCGGAATGCCTGGCCCCCAAACCTGCCGCATTCAACTGGGTTCAGGCCGCCGCCCTGCCGCTGGTCGGGTTGACCACCTACCGCGCCCTGTTCAGCCGCGGTCGGCTGCGGGCCGGGGAGTCGATGCTGGTGGTGGGGGCGGGCGGCGGAATCGCCACCATGGCAGCGCAATTGGCCCCGCGTGCGGGTGCGTCGATCTTTGTGACCTCCTCGTCGCCGGACAAGATCACGCAGGCGACATCTCTCGGTGCCACCGGGGGCGTGCTGCACACCGACCCGGACTGGCCGGAACAGGCGCGCCGGCTCTCACCGTCCGGTGGAGGCTTCGACCTGGTGCTCGACCCGGTCGGTCGCTGGCCGGAATCGGTCCGCGCGCTACGGCCCGGCGGCCGGCTAGTGGTCCTGGGCGCCAACGCCGCCGAGACCGCCTCGATGGATGTCCGCGGCTTCTACTTCGGCCAGTACGACCTACTGGGCACCACGATGGGCAATGTCCGCGACTTCGCCGGACTGGTGGATCTGCTCACCGAGCACCGGGTGCCACCACCGGTCATCGACCGGACCTTCCCCCTTGACCAGGCCGCACAGGCACACGAACACCTCGAGACCACTCGAGGATTCGGGAAAACCGTTTTGGAGCACGAATGACTGACACCCTCGTCGCCTACGACCCGCGTCCCGTCGGCACCGAACCGGACGCGCCATTGGCTGCCTACCTGATCCTCGACGACCCGCAGCGACGCAACGCGCTGTCGGACACCCTGCTAGATCAGCTGATGGACGGCCTCCACCGCGCGGCCGCGGACCCGAATGTTCGGGTGATCGTGCTGACGTCGTCGCATGAGAAGGTCTTCTCCTCCGGCGGCAACCTCGACGCATTCGCCGACACCCGCCCGACCATCACCAAATACGGTGGGCTGAACAAGTTCCCGGACCTGTTCCGCACCCTCACCGCGATCGGCAAGCCCGTGGTGTGCGCCGCCAATGGCGACGTCCTGGCCGGGGCGCTCGGCATCGCGTTGGCCTGCGACCTGGTGATCGCCAAACAGTCAGTTAGGTTGGGCTGCCCCGAAATCAACATCGGCGCTTTCCCGTTCATGATCTCGGCCCTCATCTTTCGCGCCACCGGACGGCTGGCCGCGAACGAATTGATGATGACCGGGCGGCTGCTGTCGGCGGCCGAGGCCCTCGACGCCGGCCTGCTGAACCGAGTGGTGCCCGACGAGGAGTTCGACGAGGCGGTGTCGGAGTGGGTCGCCGCCATCGCATCCAAGTCGCCGCTGCTGCTCGGGTTGGGCAAGAAAGCACTCGCAGCAACCAGGGACCTTCCACTGGACGCCGCGCTGGACTATCTACAGGCCCAGCTGGCCCTGGCCTTCACCACCGAAGACCTGGCCGAGGGCGTGCGCGCCTTCAAGGAGAAGCGCTCGCCGGTCTGGCGCAACGCCTGACTGTTACGGTGTTGTCTTTATGGTCTGACCATAATAAGGTTTTAGTAATTTGCGAAGGGATGAGCAGCGATGAAGCCCGGTAAACACACCGATCGCTACACCCCCGAGGACATTCGCGCCTACCGTGACGCAGGGCTTTGGACCGACCAGACCCTGTTCGACTTGCTGTCCCGACAAGCCGAGGCCCACCCGGACAAAGTCTTCGCCACCGACGGCCAGCGCTCGCTGACCTTTCAGGAACTGCACGCCTCAGCACTGCGACTGGCGACCGGATTCCATGCTCGTGGCTGGCTACCGGGTGACACGATCGCCGTGCAGCTGCCCAACTGGGTGGAGTTCATCGAAGTGGTGGCCGCCCTGTCCCGACTCGGGATCATCACCGTGCCGATCATGCCGATCTACCGCCGCGACGAGGCGGCGTACGTCGTCGGGCATGCCGAGGTTCGCGCGGTGATCGCTCCGTCGATGTTCAAAGGCTTCGACTACCTCGGCATGTACCGCGATGTGCGTGTCGACTTCCCCGAACTGGAAATCCTGGTGGTTCGGCCGGACCCCACCGCACTCCAGTCGGCCAGCGAAAATTCCTCCGGTGTCAGCACATTGGACGCAGTGCGCGCCGAGGATGCGCCGGCCGGAGCCGACCTGCCGCCCCAGCCGAGCGCCGACGACCCCTTCGTCATCGTTTACACCTCCGGCACCACCTCGCGACCCAAAGGGTGCGTCCACACCTTCAACACCTACTGCTCGGGTGCGCGTAGCCTCACCACGGCATTCGGCTACACCGAATCCGACGTGCAGTTCGGCCCCTCGCCCATCACTCACACCACCGGTTTGGTGACCAGTGTGCTGTTGCCATTACTCAACGGCGCCGCCACTCACCTGATGGCCGAGTGGGAGCCAGTGCGGGGTGCGGTCGAGATCGCCAGGTTCGGCTGCACCCAAGCCGTCACCGCGACCACCTTCCTCCAGATGTTGCTCGAGGCCTTCGACCCACAACGCGACGATCTGTCCAGCCTTCGACTGTGGGTGTGTGCGGGTGCACCGATTCCGCGGGCCGTCGTCCAGCGCGCCCACGACACACTTCCAAATCTGAGAGTGCTGAGCCTCTACGGGCGCAGTGAGAACCTGGTGAGCACGACCTGCACGGTCGCCGACGGCACCGCCCGGGCCCTGAATTCCGACGGCTCCGCATTGGAATGCCATCAGGTCGCCATCGTGGACGGTCAGGGCCGAGAGGTCCCGCGGGGCTCCGAAGGGGACATCGCCTACCGCGGACCGTCGCACATGATCGGCTATCTGGGCGATCTCGAGGAGACCCACGCCCTGTTCACCCCCGGGGGATTCTCCCGTTCGGGTGACCTCGGCGTGATGGACGCCGACGGCTTCGTCAGAGTCACCGGGCGGCTCAAAGACATCATCATTCGCGGCGGGATGAACATCAGCGCCCGCGAACTCGAGGACCACCTTGTGGTACATCCTGCCCTCAGTGATGCGGCCGTGGTGGGTTATCCCGACGACCGACTCGGAGAGCGGGTCGCCGTCTTCGTCGTCGCCCGGGACGGCCAGCCCGAACCGTCCGTGGAAGAGTTGCGGACCTTCCTCACCGGACACGGTGTCGCAATCCAGAAGACTCCTGAGCGGGTCATCAGTGTGGAGAGTCTTCCTATGACGGCGACCGGCAAGGTGCAGAAGCATCTGCTGCGCGAACAGGCAGCCAAGGTCATCGAGGCTGGGAAGTAGAACTACTGCAATGGAACTCAAAGACAGCCCAGCCGAAGCCGGCTTCCGCGAAAAAATCCGCGCCTGGCTGACCGACACCCTGCCGACGCTCGGCGGACCCGAACCGCACCGACTGGAGGACAAGCGCGACTACTGGGAACGCTGGCAGCGGATGCTGTTCGACGCCGGATAC
Organism: Mycobacterium pinniadriaticum; assembly: GCF_026242045.1. Lineage (GTDB taxonomy): Bacteria > Actinomycetota > Actinomycetes > Mycobacteriales > Mycobacteriaceae > Mycobacterium > Mycobacterium pinniadriaticum. The sequence goes on along the minus strand of NZ_JAPJDO010000017.1, from coordinate 78,876 downwards.
GCCGGACTGTCATGGCCGGCCGAGTTCGGTGGCGGCGGGGCCGACGCCAAGCTCAAGGCGGTCTTCACCGAGGAGATGGACCGCGCCGGCGCGCCGGAGCGGCTGAACATCATCGGGGAGGATTTCGGCGGTCCGACCATCGTCGCCTTCGGCACAAGCGACCAACAGCAGCGATATCTGCGGCCGATCCTGACCGGCGAACACATCTGGTGCCAGCTGTTCTCCGAACCGGAGTCCGGCTCCGACCTCGCCTCGCTGCGCACCTCAGCGGTCAAGGTAGACGGTGGCTGGAAGATCAACGGCCAGAAGATCTGGACGAGTCGCGCGCAACTGGCCGCCCACGCCATCCTGCTGGCCCGCACCGGCGCCGCTCCGCGCCATCGTGGTATCACCTATTTTCTGCTCGACATGTCGGCGCCTGGCGTGCGCATCCGACCCTTGGAGCACATGCTCGGCGAGGCCGAGTTCAACGAGGTATTCCTCGACGACGTCTTCATCCCCGACTCCGACGTCGTTGGCGACGTCGACGACGGGTGGCGGGTCGCCATGGGGACACTCGCCTTCGAGCGGGTTGCCATCGCGACAGGCCGGGTGAACACCACTGGGGCGGTCAACGACCTGATCACTGAGATCGCCGCGCTGACCGACGACGACGGCCGCCCACTGGGAGCCGACCCGTTGATTCGGCAACGTGTTGCGGATCTGTACGGCCGTGCGCTGACGCACTATTCGATCAGCCAGCGGGTGATCAGCGGTGCGGCCACTGGTGAACCACCAGGACCGGTGACCTCGATCGGCAAGCTCTTCTTCTGTCCGCTGGTGGAGGACATCGCCGACTTCGGGCTGTCCCTGTCGCCGCTGGACGGCCTATTTTCACTGGCGGACAAGGATTCCCCCACCGAGGACGCCGCCGCCGAACGCTGGCTGCGACTTGCCAACCAGGGCCGTGGAACGGCTATCGCCGGCGGCTCGACCTTCATTCAGCGCAATATCGTCGCTGAGCGCATCCTCGGCATGCCTAGGGAGTGACGACCATGAGCAGTTACACGTGGATCCCCACACCGCAATACATCGACAACGCCAACGTCAGCAGGCTGGCCCGCAAACACGCCCTGCGTGACATCGACGAGTTGCGGCGGCGTTCGGTGGCCGACCCCTCGTGGTACTGGAACGCGGTGCTCGAGGATCTCGGAATCGAGTTCGCCACACCGCACACCGCGGTACTGGACCTGCGCCGCGGCATCGAGCATCCGGACTGGTTCGTCGGCGCGGAGCTCAACGTCGTCGATACCTGCCTGCGGCGTTGGCGGGACGCCGGTCCGGACCGCGTCGCTGTCAGGCACGAGACCGAAGACTCCTCGACCCGCACACTGACCTTCGGTGAGCTTGCCGAGCAGGTCGCCCGCGCGGCCGCCGGCCTCAAACGGATCGGCATCGGCCGCGGCGACGCAGTCGGTCTCTACCTGCCGATGATCCCGGAGGCCGTCGTCGCCGTGTACGCCGTCGCCGCCCTGGGCGCGGTCCTGGTCCCGCTGTTCTCCGGCTTCGCGTCCGCGGCGATCGCATCCCGTCTGACCGATGCGGACGTCAAGGCGGTGGTCGCCGCCGACGGGACTGTCCGGCGCCGCCGGACGGTGGCGATGCTCCCGCAGCTGACCGCCGCACTGTCGGAATGCCCGGCCGTCGAACACCTTGTGGTTATCGACAATGTCAGGGAGACAACGGAAGTCGACTCTGATATTGCTGTTACGCGCTGGTCGGAGCTCGTCGCCGCACCGGCCGATCTGGCCACCGAGCGGGTGCCGGCCATGCATCCGCTGATGTTGGGGTACACGTCCGGCACCACCGGCCGACCCAAGGGCGCGGTGCACACCCATGCCGGCTTCCTCGTCAAGACCGCCAGCGAGGTCGCCTATTCCTTCGACATGACCAGCGACGGCGTCTTCTGCTGGATCACCGATATGGGCTGGATCATGGGGCCGCTCTCGATCATCGGAACCCATGCCAATGGCGCTGCCCTACTGCTCTACGAAGGCTCTCCCGACGTTCCCGACAACGGTCGGCTGTGGGACCTCGTTGCGCGACATAAGGTTTCCATGCTCGGAGTGTCGCCCACGTTGATCCGGACGCTCAAGGGGTCGGACTTGGCCCAGATCCACGCCCGCGACCTCACTTCGGTCCATGTGCTGGGATCGACCGGCGAGCCGTGGGATCCTGACTCCTACGACTGGCTGGCCCGTGACGTTTTCGGCAGCCGCGTCCCGGTAATCAACTTCTCCGGCGGTACCGAGGTCGGTGGCTCCTTCCTCGCGCCCTATCCGGTCGAGCCCATCGGCAGCTGCTCGCTCGGTGGCCCCTCACTGGGCATGGACGTCGACGTCGTTGACGACGACGGCCACTCGGTACGCGGGCAGGTGGGCGAGCTGGTATGCCGCCAGCCGTGGCCGTCGATGACGCGGGGAGTCTGGAAAGACGACCAGCGCTATCTCGACGCCTACTGGTCGCGCTTCCCCGGCATGTGGACCCATGGTGATTTCGCGATGGTCGATGACGACGGGCAGTGGTTCATCCTCGGGCGATCCGACGACGTCATGAACGTCGCGGGCAAGCGCCTGGCTCCCGCCGAAGTCGAAGCCGCCCTGTCGACGCATCCCGCGGTGAGCGAGGCTGCGGCGGTCGGGGTGCCCGACCCGGTCAAGGGTGAAGCAGTGTGGGCGTTCTGGGTCGCCCGGGACAGCACCTCCGTGGACACCGAGCAGGTATCCCGCGCGCTGAAAGACATCGTCGGCAACGAACTCGGCAAGCCGTTCGCGCCATCGAAGGTCTGGTGTGTCGAGGCCCTGCCCAAGACGCGGTCGGCCAAGATCCTGCGGCGCGCGATCCGCGCGGCGGCGCTGGGTACCGATCCCGGCGATCTGTCGGGGGCGGAGAACCCAGAGGCCATCGACGAGATACGGGCTGCGGTCGGTCAGTCGTCGACGGTGATGGAGTCCCGTTGATCGACTTCCAGAGCAGCCGCCGCGTAGCTGTGGACATGTCGGCGCATCCGGCGGCCTGCAGCTTCCGCGTCGCGCTCGCGGATCGCGCGGGTGATCGACTTGTGCGCTCGCGCAGTCACTTCCCGCACCGACTGGTCGACAAAGGATGCATTTTCGGTTCCTGCGTAAATGGCCTGCGACAGCCCGGTCATGAGACCGATCAACAGCTCGTTGTGGCTGGCGATCGCGACACCGACGTGCCAGTCGAGGTTGGCCTGCAGAAAGCGCGCCAGGTCGGCGCTAGGGTCTGCGATCGCGTCGTTGGCGCGATCCAACGTCGCGAGATCCTCGTTGGTTCGCTTCGCGGCGGCAAGTTCGGCGCAGAACGGCTCGAGCGCCTCACGGGTCTCCATGAGATCCGCCAGCTTGATCTGCCGGCCGCGGATGAGCATGCTCACGGTGTTCGCCATCGATGCCGTGCTCGGGCGTTGCACGAAGGCACCGCCGGCGCGACCCGCCTTGACCCGCACCAGATTCTGCACTTCCAGAATTCGCAGCGCCTCGCGCACCGTCGCCCGGCTCATCTGCGTCTGCTTGACCAGTTCGCGCTCGGCCGGAAGAGCGGCGCCCTCCGGGAGTTCTCCACTGAGGATGCGTTCGCGCAATTCCCTGGCCAGGACGTCGGGCGCCTTCGGAACGTCGACGGGTCCGAGCGTGATCGCCGGCCGAGTCGGGTCGGCACCCTCCATCACGCCTCCTCGATTGACCTATTGGTCTGACCTTAGCACCTGACCACACCGACGACCTTCGGAGAAGTGAATGCACTGGGAACTGTCCGACGAACAGCAGCTGTACGCGGATTCGTTGCGCAACTGGCTCCGCGGGCAGACGGCTTCGGAGCAGCTTCGCTCCTGGTTCGACGCCGGAGATCACCGCAGCTTCGATAACGCGATGGTCGAAGAGGGTTGGGCCGGGGTGGGATTCGAGGAATCCCGCGGAGGTCAGGGCGGCGGCCTATTGGAGCTGATCCTCTCCGCCCGCGAACTGGGCCGCGCTGCGGCACCTTCCGGGCGCTGGCTGGCCCGAGCGGTGGCGGACGTGGCGCTGGGTGTCGAGCCGGACCTGAGCCGCGCGGCCCTCGAGAGCGGTGAATTGACCGTCGCGGCCGTGCGCTGCGACCGGATTCCGTCGGCCGTCTCGCCGCTGCGGTGGCATCGCGGCACGGTTAGCGGCGAGGTTCCGTGCGTGCTCGCCGCAGACGACGCCGTCCGGTTCGTTCTGCCGGCACGAAACGGCGATGGCCACCGCCTGCTGGTCGTTGACCGAGATGCGCCCGGAGTGGACGTCAGTCCCCGTGAGGTGCTGGACCGCTCCCGAAGTGCAGCGGATGTGATGTTCAACGAAGCGCCGGCGCGTCTCCTCGAGACCGAGAGCGCCGAGAAAACATGGGCTCGGCTGGCCGACCGCGCGGCCGTCCTGGTGGCGGCCGACGCGCTGGGCGCCGCCGAACGCATGCTGAACATGACGGTGGAGTACGCCAAGCAACGCAAGCAGTTCGGCAGGCCCATCGCCGCGTTCCAGGCCGTGAAGCACGCCGCCGCGCAGATGCTGGTGACCGTCGAATCCTCCTATTCGATAACGCTTTTGGCGGGCGCCTCGACTCAAGAGGGTGCCGCCGACGCGCGACTGCATGCCGCGGCGGCGAAGGCCCAGGTCACCCAGCACTGCGCCGAACTCGCCGACTCCGCACTCACGGTTCATGGCGCGATCGGATACACCTGGGAGTACGACCTCCAGTTGTTTTACAAGCGGGCCAAACTCGACCGCATCCTGTTCGGCAGCCCGGATGCCTGGAACGAACGCATCGCTTGCCTGCTGCCACTGGTGCCGGCGTTCGCCTGAGACCGCAGGCCTTCCATTTTGGTCTGTCCATTAGTATCATTCGCACAAAGACGCCTCGACCTGGAGAGCCACCGTGGACTTCGAACTCACCGACGACCAGCAGACCATCCGCTCCGCAGTGGCGGAGCTGGCCGGCAAGTTCGACGACCACTACTGGATGACCAGGGACCATAACCACGAGTTCCCGCAGGAGTTCTACGACGCCTTCGCCGACGGCGGCTGGCTGGGTATCACGACCCCGGAGGAATACGGCGGCCACGGGTACGGCATCACCGAGGCGTGCTTGCTGTTGGAGGCGGTCGCCGCGTCCGGCGCCGGGATGAACGGAGCCAGTTCGATCCACATGTCGATCTTCGGCATGCACCCGGTGATCGTGCACGGGTCCGAGGAACTCAAGGGGCGAACCCTGCCCCGCATCGTCAACGGCGACCTGCACGTCTGCTTCGGCGTGACCGAGCCGGGCGCCGGGCTGGACACCACCCGGATCACCACCTTCGCCAAGCGCGACGGCGACCGCTACATCGTCAATGGCCGCAAGGTGTGGATCTCCAAGGCGATGGAGTCCGAGAAGATCCTGTTGCTGACCCGCACCACGAAGTTCGAGGACTCGCCCCGCAAGACCGATGGCCTGACGCTGTTCCTCACCGATCTGGATCGCGACAAGGTCGACGTCCGGCCGATCCCCAAGATGGGCCGCAATGCGGTGAGCTCAAACGAGCTGTTCATCGACGGCTTGGAGATTCCGGTCGAGGACCGCGTCGGCGAGGAAGGCGAAGGTTTCAAGTACATCCTCGACGGCCTCAATCCGGAGCGCTGCCTCATCGCCGCCGAAGCGCTCGGCATCGGCCGCGCCGCCCTCCGCGCGGCCGTTCGCTACGGCAACGAGCGCGAGGTGTTCGGTAGGCCGATCGGAATGAACCAGGGCATTCAGTTCCCGCTGGCCGACTCGCTGGCCAAACTCGACGCCGCGGAGTTGATGTTGCGCAAGGCGACCTGGCTCTACGACCTTGGCAAACCCTGTGGGAGAGAGGCCAACACCGCCAAGTACCTGTGCGCTGAGGCCGGTTTCGACGCCGCCGACCGCGCGTTGCAGACCCACGGCGGGATGGGTTACTCCGAGGAATACCACGTGGCCCGCTACTTCCGCGAGGCCCGACTGACCCGGATCGCACCGATCAGCCAGGAGATGATCCTCAATTTCCTGGGATCACACGTCCTCGGCATGCCGAGGAGTTACTGATGACCAATGCTGAGCTGGCGGCCGCGTTTCGCCTGGACCGGCGTTCGGCCCTCGTGACCGGCGCCGGTGGTGGTGTCGGCGCCGCGGTCGCGCGCGCGTTCGCCGCCGCGGGTGCCGCGGTGCTGGTCACTGACATCGACAAGGACGCCGCCGCCGCGGTGGCGGACCTGATCACCGGCGGCGGCGGCCGAGCCGAGCCGTTCGCCTTCGACGTTCGCGATGCCGCGGCCACGGTCGAGGCTGCCGACCGCGCCGCCGCACTAGCCGGCGGAACTCTGCACATCCTCGTCAACAACGCCGGGGCCATCGCCCCGGCCATGCTGGCCGACCAGACGGAGGAGACCTTCCGGCGCATCATCGACATCCATCTCGTCGGTAGCTTCCTGTGCAGTCACGCCGCGCAGGGTCTGCTGCCGGATGACGGGACCGGGCGCATCATCAATGTCACCTCCGCCGCGGGGCTGACCGGAACGATCGGTCAGGTCAACTACGGCGCGGCGAAGGCCGGGATCGTCGGGCTCACCAAGTCGCTGGCCAAGGAGCTGGCCCGCAAATCGGTCACGGTCAACGCGATCGCCCCGCTGGCAGCCACCGCGATGACCGAGAAGATCCGGTCCAACGAGAAGCTGGCAGCCAAGACGCTGGCGCGTATTCCGCTGGGGCGGTGGGCAACCCCGGAGGAGATCGCACCCAGTTTCCTCTTCCTGGCTTCCGACGCCGGGTCCTACATCACCGGCCAGGTGCTGCCGGTCGACGGCGGGACGGTGATCTAGCGTGGCGACCCCCGTCAACGGTCCCTTCACCCGCGCCGGCCGGCCGGTGTTCATCGCCGAGGCGGTGCGCACTCCGATCGGGAAGTCCCACCAGGAGCGGGGGTGGTTCCGCGACGTGCATCCCAACGCGATACTGGCCGCCTGCTACACCGATCTGATCTGCCGCGCGGGGATCGATCCCGCCGCGGTGGAGGATCTCATCATCGGCTGCACCGCACCGTTCGGCGAACAGTCCCGCAACATCGGCCGCAACGCCTGGCTGCAGGCCGGATACCCGCCCGAGGTCCCCGCCACCGTACTGGACCGACGCTGCGGTTCGGCGCAGACTGCCGTCGAGGTGGCCGCCGCGCTCATCGCATCCGGTACCCACGACATCGTGATCGCCGGCGGCGTCGAGCACATGGGTCACGTACCCATCGACTCCCCCACCAAGATCAGCGAACTCTACGGCGACCCGTGGCCACCGGAGCTGCGCGAACTCTACAGCTTCGTCCACCAGGGCGAGAGCGCCGAGTTGATCGCCGACCGCTGGGACATCGGGCGCCGGGAGATGGACGAATTCGCCGCGCGGTCACACGAGTTGGCCGCCACGGCAATCACCGAAGGCCGCTTCGACGCCGAGATGGTGCCGATGACCCTCGACGGCCAACCCCGCACCAGCGACCAGTGCGTGCGGCCCGACACCACCGTCGAGACGCTCGCCGGGCTGAAGCCGGCGTTCCGCAGGCAGGACGGGCGGATCACCGCCGGCAGTTCCTCCCCCATCTGCGACGGCGCGGCCGCGGTGCTGCTGTGCTCGGCCGACGCCGCCGACCGGCACGGCCTGACCATCCGCGCCCGCATCATCGATCAGACCACGGTCGGTGTCGACCCGATCATCATGTTGACCGGACCGATCCCGGCCACCCGAAAACTCTTGAAACGCAACAACCTGACCGTCGACGACATCGACCTGTTCGAGATCAATGAAGCGTTTTCCTCGGTGGTGCTGGCCTGGTCGCAGGAGTTGAAGGCCGACCCCGACCGGGTCAACGTCAACGGCGGCGCAATCGCACTCGGCCACGCGGTCGGCGCCACCGGCGCCCGGTTGATCGCCACCATGGTCGCCGAACTCGAACGGCGGCAAGCGGATCTGGGTCTGGTCAGCATGTGCTGCGGCGGCGGCCTCGGAACGGGAACGATCCTGCAGAGAGTTCCCTCTTGATCGACTTCACCAAGTTCTTGTCGCAGGGCGACGGGGTGTGGTGGGGACAGGCAGCCGCCGAGCCCCGCCCCCTGGTGGACGCGCTCATCACGCAGAACGCCCGCGTCGGGCCGATCCGCACCTTCACCGGCCTGTCCTGGAACGACCAGCTCGCGGTCACCATTCCGGACCGGGTGTCGATGGTGTCCTACGGCGGCCTCGGCGAGCTGCGCGAACTCAGCCGCACCGGACGCCTCGAGGTGGTGCCGTGCCACTACTCGGCGCTGCCCCGGATGTTCGCCGAGCACCACCTTCCCTGCGACGTCGGCTTGGTCCAGGTGTCACCTCCCGACCTGGACGGACGATGCTCGCTGGGTATCGGGGTGGACTATGTCGCCGACGCGGTGCCGCACACACCGGTGCTGATAGCCGAGATCAACGCCCAGATGCCAGCCACCGTCGGATCCGAGCCGATCCCGCTGGACCGGTTCGCCGCCACCATCACCTCCGACCGCCCGCTGCACGAAGACCCCTCGCGTGATCCCGATGCGGTCGATCGCCGCATCGCCGCGTGCATCGCCGAGCTTGTCGACGACGGCGACACGGTCCAGCTGGGCGTCGGATCGCTGGGCGCGGCGGTGCTGGATTCTCTTGCCGGCCATCAGGATCTGGGCTTCCACACCGGAATGATCACCGACGGCCTGATGCGGCTGGCCGAGCGGGGGGTGGCCACTGGACGGCACAAGGAACTCGACGCCGGGCTGATCGTGGTCGGCACCGCGCTCGGTTCGTCGCAGCTCTACAAACGCATCCCTGAACTGCCGATCCGGTTCCTGCCGACGAGTTACACCCATTCCCCTCAGGTGCTCTCACAGCTCGCATCGCTGATTTCGATCAACTTCGCCGTCGAGGTCGACCTGTCCGGACAGGTGGGCGCCGAAGTCAGCGGCGGCGTGTACGTCGGTGCAATCGGCGGCCAGGTTGACTTCACCCGCGCCGCCGCCCTCACCGGCAAGCGCTCGATCATCGCGGTGCGCTCCACATTCCGCGGACGTTCGACAATCAAACCCCGCCTCGACGGCGGAGTAGTCACCACCGCACGCGCCGACGTCGACGTCGTCGTCACCGAACACGGCGCCGCGCATCTCCGCGGCTGCAGCATCGGTGAGCGGGCTCGGCGCCTCGTCACCATCGCAGCACCGGAATTCCGGGACGAATTGGAGAAGGAGATCAGTCAGCTATGAGCCCGAAACTTCCCGCTACGGCCCATATTCGCGAGGTCGGTCCGCGCGACGGATTCCAGAATGAACCCGAGATCATCAGCACGGCCGACAAGATCAGGCTCATCAACCGACTAGGCCAGACCGGCCTCAACCGCATCGAGGTCGCCAGCTTCGTGCGCCCCGACGTCATACCCCAGTTGTCCGACGCCGTGGAGGTACTCAACGGCATCGACGTCCCCGAGCACGTCTCGCTCACCGTGCTCGTTCCCAACAGCCGCGGACTCGACAACGCGTTGAAGGTCCGGGAGCGCTTCCACGAGGTCGCGCTGTTCGTCAGCGCGTCGGAGACCCACAACAAGCGCAACGTCAACCGGTACATCGACGAGTCGATGACCGACAACGAAATTCTGGTCAAACGTATCGACGCCGAGGACCTGAAGCCCACCGCCGTGATCGCGACCGCCTTCGGCTGCCCGTTCGAGGGCAAGGTCCCGATGGAACGCACCCTCGAAATCGCCGAACAGTTCGCCGCGGCGGGCTGCCGGGAGATCGGATTCGGCGACACCACCGGAATGGCGCACCCGGCCTACGTTTTCGACATCTTCTCCGCGGCGATCGAACGGCTGCCCGGTATCGAGATCACCGCGCATTTCCACAACACCCGCGGCCAGGGACTGGCCAACGCGTACGCCGCGTTGCAGGCCGGCTGCACCAGCTTCGAGTCGAGCTTCGGTGAACTCGGCGGCTGCCCGGTTCCGGCCGGCTCCACCGGCAACATCGCCACCGAGGACCTGATCAACATGTTCCACGAGATGGGCGTGGCCACCGGAGTCAGCCTTCCGGCCGTGATCGACGCCGCCCGCGCCGCGCAGACGATTCTGGGCCGCAAGCTCACCAGCCACTGCATCGTGGCCGGTCCGGTGAACTGGCACCCCGATCCCGACGGCCCCTCCTGCCACTGACAACAGCGGAAGATAGTGAAAGGCAAGTGAAGACATGACCTCTCGAGTTGCATTCGTCACCGGTGGCGCCCAGGGCATCGGCGGCGGCATCTCCGAAACCCTCGGCGCACACGGCTTCCGGGTCGCGGTCGCCGACCTGAACCTCGACGCCGCCAAGGAGACCGCCGCGCGCGTCGTCGCGGCCGGTGGCGAGGCGATCCCCGTGCTGGTCGACGTCACCAACACCGAGTCGGTCCGCAACGCGGTCGCAGGCGTCACCGGCGAGCTCGGTGACATCGAGGTCGCTGTCAACAACGCCGGATGGGATGACTTCATGCCCTTCGTGAAAACCACTGAGGACTTCTGGAACCGGATACTCGACATCAATTTCAAAGGTGCACTGCGGGTATGCCACACGGTGGTTCCCGGGATGATGGAGCGAGGCTTCGGCCGGGTGGTCAACATCGGCTCCGACGCCGGCCGGGTGGGCTCGTCGCTGGAGGCGGTGTACTCCGGGGCCAAGGGCGGAATCATCGCCTTCACCAAGACTCTGGCCCGCGAAGTCGCGACCAAGGGCGTCACCGTCAACACCGTGTGTCCCGGCCCCACCGACACCCCGGCACTGCGAAAGTTCGCCGACAACTCCGGTGAGGATGCTGACAAGGTGCTCGCCGGGATGACCCGGTCGGTGCCCATGCGACGGCTGGCCACCCCGGCCGATGTCGCTGCGGCGGTGGCCTTCTTCGCCTCCGACGCTGCCGAGTACATCACCGGCCAGACCCTGTCGGTCAGCGGCGGATTGACGATGGCATGACCCCGCGAGTCGACCGATCCGTTCCGAGGAACGAGGAACGAGAAGGAGCGAGCGAATGACCCCGCGAGTCGACCGATGCGTTCCGAGGAACGAGGAACGAGAAGGAGCGAGCGAATGACCGAAGCCGTCAGCTGGTCGGACGACGGGCCGGTGCTCAGTATCGTGCTGAATCGGCCGCCGGCCAATGCCCTGGGCCCGGCGATCACCGACGGTTTGCACGCCGCGCTGGACGAGGCCGACGCTTCGGCGCCCAAAGTTCTTATCGTGTCCTCGGAACTGACAGGATTCTTCGCCGCAGGCGCGGACATCAAACACATGACCAACGTGGACGCCGCCTCGTTCAAGGCCTACGGTGACGGACTGCGCTCGGGACTCGACCGGTTGGCCGCACATCCCGCGTTGTCGATCGCCGCGATCGAGGGACTCGCCCTGGGCGGCGGCCTGGAGCTGGCGATGGCCTGCACCCTGCGGGTCGCTGCTGCCGACGCCAAGCTCGGCCTACCGGAAGTGAAGCTCGGTCTCATCCCAGGTGCGGGTGGTACTCAGCGGTTGCCCCGGTTGGTGGGTCGCGGCCCCGCGCTGGACATCATGCTCACCGGACGCCAGCTTGACGCCGCCGAGGCACTGCGGATCGGGCTGATCGACCGGTTGACACCGGCGGGCTCGGCCGTCGGTGTCGCCCGCGAGCTCGCCACCGAGTTATGCGCGGCGTCGACCCCCGCCCAGCGGGCCGTGGTCCGGACAGTTGGCGCCGCAAGCGATCTACCGTTGGCCGAGGGCCTTCGCTACGAGGTGGAGCAGATTCAGGCTCTCTTCGAGCACGGCGAGGCCGCCGAAGGGCTGCGCGCCTTCGTCGAGAAGCGCCGGCCGAACTTCGCCTGAGCCCCGAGGAGAAACCATGGATTGCGGCGAGTACCAGACACTCACCGTGGCCGAGCCGGCCCCGGGAGTCGGCATGATCACGTTGAACCGGCCGGACCGGCTCAACGCCATGACGGTCACCATGTTCGACGAGCTCGAGAGCGTCGCGCGTGCTTTTGCTGATGACAACGACGTTCGCGTCGTCATCCTCACCGGAGCGGGAGCGGGGTTCTGCGCCGGATACGACCTCGACGACGCGGAACGACTGCCGGACCTGTCGCCGCTGGGAATGTTCGACCAGCAGAACCGCGCCGCTCGCGCACTCGCGGCGGTCCGAGCGATACCTGTTCCGGTTATCGCGGCGGTCAACGGAGCGGCCGCCGGTGGCGGCTTCGCGCTCAGCCTGATGGCCGACATCCGGTTGGGTTCGCCCAAGGCCAAGTTCAATGCCGCCTTCGTCAAGATCGGCCTCTCCGCCGGAGACCTTGGAACATCATGGTTGTTACCGCGGCTGATCGGGCCGGCCCAGGCCGCCGAGATATGTTTTAGCGGCCGAATCGTGGAAGCCGAGGAGGCCGAACGGCTCGGACTGCTCAACTTCCTCACCGGCACCGACAACCTGGTCGAGCGGTCTCTGACGATGGCCGCCCAGATCTGCGCCAACTCCCCCGGCGGCATCAAGCTGTCCAAGCGGGCGCTGCAGTCCAACCTCGAAATCGGCTCGTTCACCGCAGCCTTGGAATTGGAGAGTCGCGGCCAGGCACTACTTACCCGGTGTGCGGACATGCCGGAGGCGCTGGCCGCGTTCCGGGAGAAGCGCGCACCGAACTTCACCGGACGCTGAGCGATGCCGGACTGGAACAGGGTGGCCACCCGACCGATGGCCGACGTCGTCGCCGAACTCGGGCAAGCGAAGACACTGCTCTTCACCGAGCCGCGTCCAGGCGTCGGACTGATGACGGTCAACCGGCCCGACCGCGGGAACTCGCAGACCGTCGAGATGTTCGGCGAAATCGCCTGGTACGCCCACGTGCTGAGGAAGGCGCCGCTGCGCGCGCTCATCATCACCGGGGCGGGCGGCGCCACCTTCTGCACGGGATTCGACCTCCAAGAGGTTGAGGTGATCGCCCGGATGACCATCCCCGAGTTCAACGAGCTCGTCGACACCGCCTCGGCGGGAACGGCGGGCTTGCGGTCGCTGCCCTACCCCGTGATCGCCGCGATCAGCGGACCCGTCGCAGGCGGGGGGTTGTCGCTGGCGCTGTCGGCCGACATCCGGCTGACGACGCCCACGGCGAGTTTCAGCGCGGGCTTCGTGCGAGTCGGGCTGTCGATCGGTGAACTGGGCGCATCCTGGCACCTCTCCCGCGTGATCGGACCGGCCCGGGCCGCCGAAATCTCCTTCACCGGGCGAACCGTCAAGGCAGACGAGGCGGTGCGAATAGGGCTGGCCAACCGGATCGCGCCCGTCGACGGCGAACAGATCGTGGCGGCAGCCGTCGAACTCGCCGAGCAGATCGTCGCACACGGCGCCGAGGGCATTCGGGCCACCAAGAACTCATTGATCCGCAGCGCGGAGATCGACTCGTTCATCGCCGCCCTCGAACTCGAGAACCGCAGCCAAGTGGTCTGCCGGACCACCCTGTGAACGGAGACAGCGTGACGACCGAGAACGAACTGCCCGCGCCCAAGGACCTCACCGGGTGCGGCGCGCTGATCGTCGGCGGAACCGCCGGCATCGGGCTAGCCACCGCACGGGCCCTGGCCAACGCCGGAGTGCCCAGGGTCGTGATCGTGGGCCGCAACGCCGAGCGCGGCGAGGCCGCCGCCGCGCAGCTACGCGAGTTGGGCACCGACGGCCAGTTCCTGCCCGGCGACGCCACCGATCCGTCGGCCGCGCTCACCGTCGCCGCCGAGGCCGACCGCGTCCTCGGCGGCATCGATATCCTCATGTGCACCACCGCCGCCGATGTCAGACCCGAGCTGTTCAAAGACATCCCGATCACCGATCTGCGCCGCATTCTCACCGAATTGGCCACGCCCTCAATGCACATGGCCAGTGCGGTGCTGCCCGGGATGCGCGCCCGCAGGAGCGGGATCATCGTCAACGTCGCCTCCGACGCCGCCAAGACGGCGACACCGGGGGAAGCGATGATCGGCGCTGCCAAGGCCGCCATCGTCATGTTCACCCGGACGATCGCGATCGAGGAGAAACGCCACGGCATCCGCGCCAATGCGCTGACCCCGTCGCTGGTGCACGGCACCGCATCCACCGAGCGGATCACCTCCGACGGATTCAGCGCCAAGCTGTTCGCCAGTGCCGCCAAGCAAGCCGCCCTCGGCGTCCCCGATGCCGACGACATCGCCGCCCTGGCGGTGTTCGTCTGCAGCCCGGGCGCCGCCCGACTGACCGGCCAGGCTATCAGCGTCAATGGCGGGATTTCGGCAGCGTGACCGCACCGAAGGAAGGTTCGATAACCATGAACTTCACCGATGTCATCGACATCCTGGACCGCTCGGTCGGGGGACCCGACGCCGACGTGTCCTCCCACGGTCCGTTCTGGCGAGGCGTCACGCGGGATCGCTTCGTCGAGATGAGGGTCGGCGGCCGGAAGCTGGTGACCCTCGGCGACGGGGTCAATTCCAATCTAGTCAAGTCCCTCCGCGGCGTTGCTCCCTTCGGGTCCGACCTCGAGCCGGCGCCGGACGGAGCCAGCATCATGCGGATGCCCGCCTACCTCGATCCCATTTCGGACCAGGACATCGATCGCGTCGCGGCGTGGATTGACGCGGGCTGCCCGGACGGCTGACGCGGGGCGGATACCCCCAAAGCGGTAGCAATCACTCCACCTAGTGGTGACGCGTGGCGGGCGCCGTCCACAGAGACTTACATCACGCCCTCAGGCACTTCAAGGCAACGTCGGAAAGAGGTCCGTAGTGACAACCGCCCAAGACACCAAGGAAGCCATCCTCCCGGACGAGGTGGCGCGCCGGATCGTGCTCCCGGAGGGCCACGCCGACCTTCCCTCGCTCTTCGAGGCCTATAAATGGATGCGCGACAACATGCCGGTAGGCAAGGCGGTGGTCGAGGGATACGACGCCCTGTGGCTGGTCAGTAAGTACGCCGACATCCAAGAGGTGGAGAGTCTCCAGCCCGAGGTGTTCTCCGCCGGAGGCGGCGCCCAACCCGGGACGCACAACCCCATCCTCGCCAACCAGGCCGGCGACGTGTTCACCAAGAGCCTCCTTGGCGGCAGCCTGCGATTGATGGACGCGCTCCCGTTCCTCGATCCGCCCGAGCACACCACGGTCAAGAACATCGTGTTCGACTACTTCAAGCCGGGCCGCCTCAAAGCCCTGGAGGGCCAGACTCGGGAACTGGCCAACGAGGCGATCGAGAAACTCAAGGCGCTGTCGACGGGCGGGAAGCAGATCGACCTCGTCGACGACTGGGCGCTGGGCTACCCACTGCACGTCATCATGACGCTGCTCGGGGTGCCGGCCTCCGACGAACCGCAGATGATGGCGCTTACGCAGGAGTTCTTCGGCACGGCCGACCCCGAGCACCAGACCGAGGGCGTCGACGTCGAGGTGACCCCCGAGGCAATGGCCCAGCAGTTCGCAGCGACCGTGCAGACCTTCTACAAGTACTTCGATGTCCTGGTGGAAGACCGGCGCGCCAACCCGCGCGACGATCTGGCCACCTTGATCTCCCTGGCCAAGACGCCTGACGGCGAGTACTGGCCCGCTCCGTATTCCTACGGCTGGTTCATGGCCATCTGCACGGCCGGCCACGACACCACCTCGGCGACACTGGCGGGGACCCTGCAGCAGTTGGCGTTGCATCCCGACGTGCTGGCCAGGGTGAAGGCGGATCCGGCGCTGATCGGCAAGCTCATCCAGGAGGGACTCCGTTACGTCGCACCGGTCAAGCACTTCATGCGCAGGGCCGAGCAGGACCACGAGCTGAACGGTCAACTCATCAAGAAGGGCGATCGGGTGATGCCGCTCTTCCAATCGGCCTGCCGCGACGAGGATCTGTTCACCGATCCCAATACCTTCGACATCGACCGTAATCCGAACAACCACATGGCCTTCGGGTTCGGTCCGCATACCTGCGTCGGCCAACACCTGGCCAAGCTGGAGTTGCGAGTGATGTTCGAGCAGCTGCTGCCGCGGCTGGACGCCATCGAGGTATTGGGACCGGGCAGTGTCACACACACCAACTTCGTGGGCGGCCTCAAGCACTTGCCCGCGACCGTGCGGGTGTCCTGACCGGGAACGATGTCAACGGCCAGCGTCCACGAATACACCGCGGATCTGATCGTCCGGCATCGCGGCGCCGCTGCCGAGGGCGTCGTGGTGCTGGATCTCGTTCACCCCGACGGCGAGGATCTGCCGCGGTGGCAACCCGGCGCCCACATCGACCTCATCCTCGCCGATGGTCTGACCCGTCAGTACTCACTGTGCGGCGATCCGCGCGACTGCACCACATGGCGTATCGCGGTGCTGCTGGATCCGAACACCCGGGGCGGGTCACAGCATGTGCACGAGAAACTCCACGAGGGCGACGCCGTGCAGGTTCGCGGGCCGCGGAACCATTTCCCCCTCGTCGACGCGGGTCGGTACCGATTTGTCGCTGGCGGCATCGGAATCACCCCGATCATGGCGATGGCCGACACCGTCGAACGCGCCGGAGGCGAATGGACACTGCTGTATGGCGGGCGCACTAGGGCCTCAATGGCTTTCGCGGAAGACCTGGCGGATCGGTATCCGGGCCGCGTCACCGTGTGGCCACAGGACGAACAGGGCCTGCTGGATCTCGACGCACTGCTGGGCGAGCCCGAGAAGGGAACGCTCGTCTACTGTTGCGGACCCGAGGCATTGCTCAACGCGGTTGAGGAGCGTTGCGCACGTTGGCCGGAGGGGGCGCTGCACATAGAGCGATTCGCCGCCAAGGTGCCCACAGCCGCGCAGCAGGCGGACACACTCACTCAGTTCGAGGTGGTATGTCAACGGTCGGGTGTCACGTTGAACGTGACAGCAGAGGATTCAATCCTCGAGTTGGTCGAGGCGGCCGGCATCCCGATCACCACCAGTTGCTACGAGGGCGTGTGCGGCAGCTGTGAGGCCCGGGTCCTGGAAGGTGTTCCCGAACACCGCGATTCGGTTCTCGATGCGCAGCAGCGCGAGGCCGGAGAGGTCATGCTGATCTGCGTGTCACGAAGCTGTACCTCGAAATTGGTGCTGGACCTG
Source organism: Mycobacterium pinniadriaticum (assembly GCF_026242045.1). Taxonomy (GTDB): domain Bacteria; phylum Actinomycetota; class Actinomycetes; order Mycobacteriales; family Mycobacteriaceae; genus Mycobacterium; species Mycobacterium pinniadriaticum. The sequence continues at coordinate 61,705 of NZ_JAPJDO010000017.1, read as the reverse complement.
TGACCGCCAACTATCCGAGGAACTGCTGGTATGTCGCCGCGACCGTCGACGAGGTGACAAGCACACCGCTCGGACGGCGCCTGGTCGCAGAAGACGTTGTGTTGTGGCGCAGTCAGAGTGGACGGGTGACAGCCTTCGAGAATCGTTGCGCGCATAGGGCCTTCCCGTTGACCCCTAGCCTCGTCGACGGCGAGCAGCTCGTCTGCGGATATCACGGTTGCACCTACGACCAAGACGGCCTCTGCACACATATTCCCTCCCAGGACCGGGTGCCGACGGGAATGCGGGTTCGGGTTTTTCCGGTGCTCGAAGACCCGCCCTTCGTCTGGATCTGGTCCGGCTCGCCCAGGGCCGCGGCGATCAGCCGGCCGCCGGCCGTTCCTTGGGTCCGCGAGGCCGGTTGGGAGAGTTTCCGGACCGCCTGGGACGTGGCGGCGAACTACCTGATGGTCCATGAGCACTATCTGGACTTCAGCTATGCACCGATCCTGCATGCCGCCGACATCCCCGCATCGATCCGCAGCATGCCCGCCTTCAGTGAGGTCGAAGTCACCGAAACCACCGTGACCTATACCCGCGTGCTACCGCCTGCCCGTCCGACCGACTGGGAGGCCGAGGCCGGTGGGCTGCCACGGGACGTCGACTATCGACGCACGGAAGAGGGGACTTTCGCCTCGCCGGCTCTGCACCTGCAGCGCTGGGACGTCGAGACCCCCGCCGGTGAAACATTGACCACCACCCGCGTGCACGCCATCACGCCGATCGACGACACGTCGACGCGAGTCGTGATGGTGAGTTCCCGGAACTACGCCCTGGGTAGGCCGGCGTCAACCGAACGACTCAAGGCCTTTCTAGCCGGCGTCGCAACGCGCGACACCGCCGTGCTCGAGATGGCCGCCCGCCACTCCGGTTACGACCGGTGGCGCGACGGCGTGGAGTTCCAGGCCGATTTGGCCAGCTTGCGACTGCGGCGGATCGTCGACGACCTCCTCGGACAGGAAGCCCGATCGCCCCATATAGCCTCCGCGCGGTAACGCAGCATTTTGGCCTGACCATAATAACAATTGAAATTTCGGTCCATTTCTGCGACGCTGTGGGTGACAGCGATCACAACGCGATTCGGGAGGCATGGATGCCCACAATCGACTACCGGCAGCTCTACATCGGGGGCCAGTGGCGGGATCCCGCCCAGTCGGCAACGATCGACGTGCAGTCCCCGACCACCGAGGAGATCATCGGTTCGGTGCCGCGCGGCAGTCAGGGTGACGTCGACGCCGCGGTCGCGGCCGCCCGTCAAGCCTTCGACGATCCTGCGGGTTGGTCGAGCTGGCACCCCAAAGAGCGCGGCGACGTGCTGGAACAGTTCGCCGCTGAACTCGAGGCCCGCGGCGCCGAGACCGCGGCTCGGGTGTCCATGCAGAACGGCATGCCGATCTGGCTTGCCCAACAGTTCGAGGCGGGGTTCCCCCCCTTGCTGCTTCGCTACTACAGCGACGTGATGAACGGTATCCAGGTCGAGGAGGAGCGGCAGGGCATGCTCGGTGGCGTCTCGCTGGTCTCGCGGCAGCCGGTGGGCGTCGTCGCGGCGATCGTGCCGTGGAACGTCCCGCAGGGCATCTCATTTCTCAAGCTCGCCCCAGCGTTGGCAGCCGGATGCTCCGTAGTGCTCAAGCCGGCGGAGGAGACCGTGCTAGACGCGTTTCTGATGGCCGAGGCCGCTGCCGCCGCAGGCCTGCCACCCGGGGTGCTCAACGTTGTTCCCGGCGGCCGCGATCTCGGCGCATACCTGGTGGAGCACCCCGGCGTCGACAAGGTGTCCTTCACGGGATCCACCGCCGCCGGCCGCGCCATCGCCGAGACGTGCGGACGCCTGCTGCGCCCGGTGACCCTGGAGTTGGGCGGCAAGTCGGCCGCGATCGTGCTCGACGATGCTGACATCGCCGGATCGATCGAGTCGTTCTTCGGCGCGACGCTGCTCAACAACGGCCAGATCTGCTGGCTGAACACCCGTGTTCTGGCGCCGCGCAGCCGCTACGCCGAGATCGTCGACACCATCACCGGTTTGGCCGGGGCGCTGACCATCGGCGACCCGCTCGACCCGGAGACCAAGATCGGGCCGCTGGTTTCCAGCCGCCAGCGTGACCGGGTCGAAGGCTACATCGCCAAGGGCAAGCAGGAGGGCAGGCTGACCACCGGAGGCTCACGGCCGGCGAACCAAAGCCGTGGCTGGTTCGTCGAACCGACGGTCTTCGCCGACGTCGACAACAACGCCGTAATTTCCCGCGAGGAGATTTTCGGGCCGGTACTGTCGGTCATCCCCTATACCGACGAGAACGAGGCCATCACGATCGCCAACGACAGCGCCTACGGACTGGGTGGCACGGTCTGGTCATCGGACACCGATCGCGCCGCGAACGTCGCGCGCAGAGTCCGGTCGGGAACGGTCGGGGTGAACCACTACGTCAACGAACCGGTGGCTCCGTTCGGCGGCATCAAGGACAGCGGCATGGGACGCGAGCTGGGTCCCGAAGGCCTGGACGCCTTCCAGGTCTACAAGACGATCTACCTGCCGCCGGCCCAGTAAGGAAGCTCATGATGGCTGTCAAGCAACGGCAGACGGATGACCGGGAATGTCTCGAACGAACCCGCGAGGTTGTCAGCGCCGCAGCGGCCCTGCTCAGTGACGACAACCTGGCGGTACCGGCCGACGCGGATCTGGACGCCGGCGACAGCGCGCTGGCATTCGCACGCGCAGCTTTGGCCGGATGGCTGGCAGACCATCCGGGTCAGCCCGCCGAGACCCGCGGGGCCGCATTGATGCTCGACTCGGTGGCAGCACAGGCGAATGTCAAAGACGCCCTGCTCCAGCGGCGGGCCGATGTCGCGACAGGCGCCAGGGAGGCCGTCTCCGCCCTGCGAAACGCACCCTCGGCCAGCGCGCTGGCCGAACGCGCGCCCATCGAGGTGCGACGCATCGGCTTCCACCGGGCGTTGTTCTCCCGCATCGAGCAGGGGACCTGGCTGGCCCGTTCCGGTTTCGCGATCGACGATCCGGAGTTCGGCGGAGCGCTGGTCGAAGTCGGACGGGCCCATCCCCGGCGGCTCAACGGGCCGCTACTGGAAAGCGAGATGGTTCGCCGGGGTTCGCCGATGGTGATCTCCGATGCGCAGACGAACCCGCGTGTGCACGCCGAGTTCATCAGATTCACCGGTACCACAAGCTATGTCGCGGCCCCGGTCCTCGCCTGGGGCGAGCCGGTCGCGATGATCCACGCCGACCGCGACGTCGACAGCGAGGTCGACGAGTTCGACCGCTGCATTCTGGGTACCTATGCCGAAGGCCTGGGTCTGGCCATCGAGCGTGCGCAGTTGATGGAGCGGTTGCAGGCGGTTCGACGGGTCACGTCAGACTATATGGCCGGCGTGCGGGCGATCGCCGACGACTTCACAGTTGACGTAGTGGACACCGCCGCGTTGGGTCTCGAGCCCGCCGGTGAGCCAGTGCGGTTGGCGGCATTGATCGACGAGCGTGGCGAGCATCTGACGGCGCGCGAGTGGGACGTGTTACGAAACTTGGCATCCGGCAAGACAAATGCCCAGATCGCGACCGGGCTGTTCGTCACCGAAGGCACGGTCAAGTCACACGTCAAGCACATCCTTCGCAAACTCGGCGCCACCAACCGCACCGAGGCGGTAGCCCGCTACCACCGGATGATCTCGACTTCCGGAGCGAACGCGGGCTGAGCCCACACTCCCGCATTCCAGGTTAGTACCGGATGAGACCGCGGATGTTTCGGCCCTCGAGCATGTCGGTATACCCCTTGTTGATGTCCTCCAGCGTGTACTCCCGGGTGACCAGTTCGTCGAGCTTGAGCTCCCCGAGGTTATACATCTCGAGGTAACGTGGGATGTCGTGGCGCGGGTTCGACGAGCCGAACAGCGAACCGTGGACGGACTTCTCGTACAGGGTCAGCTCGAACAACGACCCGCCCATGGTCAGGTCGGTGGGATGGCCGATAGCGGTGACGACCACCCTTCCGCGTTTACCGACGAGGCTCAAACCCTCAGCCACATAGGCGCTTTCGGCAACGTCTGTGGTGATGATACAGGCGTCTGCCATTGTTCCGCGGGTCAGATCAGTGATGAGCGCCAACGCCTCGGGAACATCGGACACCGCATGGGTGGCGCCGAAGATCTTGGCCTGCTCGCGTTTGTACTCGACCGGATCGATCGCCACGATGTGGCGAGCGCCGGCGCTCTTGGCGCCCTGCAGCGCGTTGGCGCCGATGCCGCCGATACCCATGATGGCCACCGCGTCACCCGGACGGATACCGGCGGTTTTCACCACGCTCCCGAATCCGGTGGGAACACAGCAGCCGATGACCGCCGCGCGGTCCAACTTCGTGTTCGGATCGACCTTGACCACGGAGGCCATCGGGACCACGGTGTACTCGGAGAACGTGCCCAGCAGACACATCTGACCGAGATCCCTTCCCTTTGCGTGGAAGCGGTAGCTGCCGTCGAGTTGTGGGCCCTGGATGATGTGCGCGCCGAGATCACACAGGTTCGTCATGCCACGAGCGCAGTACGAGCACTTGCCGCAGGCGGGAAGGAAACTGAGCACCACCGCATCGCCGACGGCGACATCGGTGACCCCGGGCCCGACTTCGGCGACCACTCCGGCCCCCTCGTGGCCACCCACGTACGGCAATCCGACCGGGATGTCGCCGGTGACCAGATGGTAGTCGGAATGACACAACCCGCTGGCGGTGAGCTTGACCATCACCTCGCCCGCGTTCGGCGGGTCGAGTTCGACCTCGTCGACCTCCCACTTGCCGCCGAGTTCCCACAGGACCGCAGCCTTCGTCCGCATGGCGCACCTTTCCTAGATCGCTGCCCTTATCGTGACGTCCGAAGCCACGCCAGCGCATCTTCCAAAGGGGTCAAATCTGCGGGTCGCAGGTATCCCTTCAGAAGTAGCGGGGGAATCGGCTCCAGTCCGGGTCGCGCTTCTCCAGGAAGGCATCGCGGCCCTCGACGGCCTCGTCGGTCATATAGGCCAACCGGGTCGCCTCACTGGCGAAGATCTGCTGTCCGACCAGGCCGTCGTCGAGCAGATTGAAGGCGAACTTCAGCATTCGCTGCGCCTGCGGCGACTTCCCGTTGATCTTCTCGGCCCAGTGCAGGCCGACGTTCTCCAGGTCGGTGTGGTCGACGACCCGGTTGACCGCACCCATCCGGTACATCTCCTCGGCTGTGTACGGATCGCCGAGGAAGAAAATCTCACGGGCGAACTTCTGGCCCACCTGTTTTGCGAGATAGGCACTTCCGTAGCCGCCGTCGAAGCTGCCGACGTCGGCGTCGGTCTGCTTGAACCGGGCGTGCTCGCGGCTTGCCAGGGTCAGATCGCAGGTGACGTGCAGGCTGTGACCGCCGCCGGCGGCCCAGCCGTTCACCAAGCAGATCACCACCTTGGGCATGAACCGAATGAGTCGCTGGACTTCCATGATGTGCAGCCGTCCCGCGCGAGCCACGTCGACGGTGTCGGCGGTCTCCCCCGCGGCGTACTGATATCCGCTGCGGCCGCGGATGCGTTGATCACCGCCGGAGCAGAACGCCCAGCCGCCGTCTTTCGGTGAGGGGCCGTTCCCGGTGAGCAGCACGACTCCAACCTCCGGCCACATCCGCGCGTGGTCAAGTGCGCGGTAGAGCTCGTCGACACTGTGCGGCCGGAATGCATTGCGCACCTCGGGCCGGTCGAAGGCCACCCGGACCGTCGGCTGAGGTACGCCGTCGCGGACGTGACGGTGGTAAGTGATGTCGGTGAGGTCCTCGAAGCCGTCGACGGGCTGCCACAGGGACGGGTCAAATGGGTTGTCGGGCATGCGCGTCATGGTAAATCCATGCGCCGCAGCTGCCCCTTCCGGTATGCAAAGACCACTCTTTCGACGTCTGGCGTCCGGTTTCCACCAGTGCTGTGCTATGGGTGGCGGACTGGCCCGACGAAGGAGTGGACGTGGCCCAAGGATGTCGAATCGTCTTCAACCGGAGCACCTGCTCGGGCATCGGTCTGTGCGAGATGCATGCCCCGGACTACTTCGAGATCGCCGACCACGGTGATGGACTCATGACCCCGCGGACCCTGACGGTGGATGCCGAGCACCGCGAGATGGTGGAGCATGCCGCGTCGAGTTGTCCCACCGCGTCGATAACCCTCGTCGATCTCTGAAGGCCCACGCGCCTCGGCTGGGTAGCACAGGAGTTACCCCTGTCGGGAGATGCGCCTAGCACAGGAGGCGCCTAGCGTTGATGCCGTGGTAGCCCCCCGCCGAGCGGAGCCGGCCCACCCCGACCCGAGGGTCGGGGTGCCCCGGGCATCTCGAGCCACTGCCACCAAAGAGGCGCTGGCGCGGTTGCGAACCGTGACCAGCAATAGCGACCTGGCCGACCGCATCCCCGTGGAGCTGTGCGAAGCCGGTTTCGGCCGGGTGCTCTTCTCCCTGATTCGGCGAAACACCTGGCTGGTACGGTCTGCGCACACCACCGACGACACCCAATTGGCGGCGAGACTGCTCGAAGTCGGACGAGCGCACCCGCGCCGGTTATGCCGCCCGCTGCCCGAGAGTGCGATGCTGCTCACCAAAGAGCCCATCCTGGTCGACCATCCCCTCTCCGATCCCCGGGTGAACACCCGACTGGTCGACGTCGTCCAGTCCCACGCGTATGTCGCTGCAGCAGTGCATATCTGGGAGACTCCGGTGGCTCTGCTGCACGCGGATGTGACTACCGACATCGGTGACGTCGGGCCGGGGGATCGAGACGTTCTGGGTGTGTTCGCCGAGGGCCTCGGAGCGATCATGGAACGCAACATCGCCCTCGAGCGGGTACAGGCATTCCACAACGGCGCCAAGACGCACCTCCGGCTTCTCGATTCGATCACCAACCTGCTCGCTGAGATTCCTGATGCGCCCGCGACAGCCGGAGTGCCCGATCCTTCGCCGTTCGAGTCCCCGGATGCCGAAGACATCGCTGCGCTATTGACGCGCCGAGAGGTTCAGGTACTCAACCTGCTGGCCGCCGGGAAGACGAACGCAGAGATCGGGGCGCGGCTGTTCATCTCCGAGGGGACGGTCAAGTCCCACATGAGACACATCATGGAGAAGTTGGGGGCGGCCAACCGCACCGAAGCCGTCGCGCTTTACCGTGAACGGACCCAGGGTCATCCCCCCTCTGGCACAGAAACTTGACCCCATAAGCCGATGTGGCGACAGTCACATCGTTCGTAGCCTCGGTTCGACGAATGCCCGGCCGACCCCGGGGGGCACCACAGAGTTGAGGAACCGAAATGACCGCGTCGACTGAGGAAATGGACACCCGTCTGAACTCCCTGGAGTTCTGGGCCAAGCCGCGGACCTACCGTCACGAGGCGTTCAAGTGGCTGCGCGACAACAAGCCGATCAGCTGGAGCGAACCGCCCGACTCCCTGGATCCCAACCTCCAGAATGCCAAGGGGTTCTGGTCGATCGTCAAGCATGCGCACCTGCGTGAAGTCTCCCGCAACGTCGAGGTGTTCAGCTCCGCTGAGGGCGTGTTCATCGACGATTTCCCCCAGCTCGAAACCATGCTGTCGTTCATCGTGACCGACCCGCCCCGGCATACCGAGATGCGCAATATCGTCACCGTCGCGTTCACCCCCCGCAACATCCGCAAGATGACGGACAAGATCGCCGGTATCGTCCGGGGCATCGTCGACAACGCCGCACCGCTTGGCGAGGGCGACCTGTGCGAGCTGATCACCAAAGAGGTTCCCGGGCAGGTCTTCTGCTCCATGCTGGGTATCATCGACAAGGACCAGATCCAATACACGATGGACGCCGCCGAGCAGTTCGCCTGCTGGAACGATCCGGAATACGCTCACATCGGATCGCCGCTGATGGTCTTCGCCGACGCCTCGATGAAGCTCGCGACCCTGGCCAACGAACTCGTTCCCGAGCGGATGAAGAATCCTGGCGACGATCTTCTCAGCTGGGTCGCCCAGGCACAGTATGAGGGAAACAAGCTGTCCCAAGACGAGGTCGGGGTTTTCTTCGCTCTACTGGCGGCCGGAGCCAATGACACCACTCGCCACGCCATGGCCAGCGCTCTGGACCTCTTCCAGCGCCACCCTGACCAATTGGCATATCTGATGGCGGATTTCGACGGCCGGGTGGACGACGCAGTTAACGAGGTGCTGCGCATGGAGCCGCCGCTGATGCACTTCCGGCGCACCGCCACCCGCGACTATCAACTCGGCGATATCACTTTCAAGGCGGGCGACAAGGTCGTCATGTGGTACATCGCGAGCAACCGCGACGAGGACGTCTTCGAGAATTCGATGACGATGGACATCAGCCGCGACGAGAAGCACAACCCGCATCAGTCCTTCGGCGCCGGCGGCCCGCACTACTGCCTGGGCCACATCCTCGGCCGCGAAGTGCTCAAAGCGCAGATGCGCGAGATCTATCACCGGATGCCGAATCTGGAGGTCGGCGAGCCCGACCTGCTGCTGTCGAACTTCATGAACGGCACCAAGCGGCTGCCCGCAACCTGGACTCCGGAGAAGAAGAAACCGTCCTGACCGTTCGGCTCGCGATCACGCCGTCGATTCGACGGGCTGCGTCTGGTTCGGCGAACGCTTGAGTTCTTGCACCATGAACCAGGTCGTGCCGCAGAGATAGGCACCCCAGACCGCCACAGGCATGTAGAACGCCAGCAGTCCGTGGTAGGCGAACGGCCCGCTCTTGAAGAAGGCCGGCCCCGCGGCGGTGAAGATCGACAGCGCGCCGGCCAGGGTCAGCCAGGTGAACCAGCGCGGGATCATCGGCTGCGGCCGGTCATCGATCAACTCGACGATGCCGGTGGCGGCCATCTCGATGGACAGGTAAATCCAGCCCAGCAGGAACGCGAACCACGCCCAGTCATACCAGGATTGGACGACATCGGCGCCGAATTCGGGCCGGTAGGCGGCGACAATCCACGCACAGCAGTTGAAGAAGACGATCAACGAGATGAACACACCGCAGACCGCGGTGGTGTAGGACCACAGCGGATGACGGCCCTCGATCCTGGAGAGCAGGATGCCGAAGGCGATCGAGCCGGGCGTCAGTAGCCCCGCCGCGATGTAGAACAGAGTGCAGCCCACGATCACTCCCCACCGGTGACTCTCGGTGAACCACACCTTGGTGGCGTCCAATCCGAGGTCGGCGCGCGCGGGCATGATGAAGTGAGCAATACCGAGCCAGCCGATCGCCGTCAATGCGACGAATATCCAGTTGCACCACAGCCCGAATTTGAGTGAGCTCTGCCTTTCGATGGTCGCCATGAACATGCCTTTCTTTCAGAGGTGCTGACCGATTCAGGTGGTGAGAAACCAGAAGCCGAGAATCAGCCCGGTGAGGACGACAATCCACGCTTCGAAGACCGCCCGGACGAGAACCGGGGCGTCTCGCAACTCCATGAAGTCCAGCATCACGAACCGGACCTTCGTCGCGGCCATCAGGAAGATGCCGGTGACTGCGGCGGCGGGGGCGACGACATCCTTGGACAGGATCCATGTCGTCAGAACAGTAAGCGCCATCAGCCCAAGCCACACCGCGGTGACGCGCTCCCGCAGCATCCACATCACGTGGCCGCCTTCATCAGGTACAGCAGCGGGAACAACACGATCCACACGTAGTCCACCAAATGCCAAAAGACGGCCACGGATTCGGGCAACTCGGCGTTGTCGCGGCCGTACAGTCCGCGGCGCGAGCGGAGCCAGACGAAGCTCAGCAACGCTATGCCCATAACCACATGCAGCAGGTGGATTCCAGTGAGGGTGAAGTACCACATGTAGAAGGAGTTGGTGGCCGGTGTGATGCCGTGAGCGATCGTGCCGGCGTACTCGACCGCCTTGGAGGCCACAAACAGCACCCCGGTCAACGCACCGGCGAGCAGGAACCTCGACACGCGTTCGGTCTGATCCTGTTTGAGGGCCTGGATCGCCATGGCGACAAGCCAGGAACTCGTCAACAGGATGAGGGTGTCGACACCACCGAGGTCCGCGTTCAGGGTCTGCCGGGACGCTTCGAATATCCCGGGGTCGTGGCGGCGCTCGGCCATGAAGCTTGCGAACAGGATCGCGAAGACGACCGAGTCGGCCCCGATCAGAACCCAGATGCCGTCGAGGCCGGTCAGCCTGCGCGTGCGGTCCGACAGGGCGGCCAGCTGAGTCACCTTCGGATCGTCGCCCGGCCGGGCACAGGTCACAACGCCCCAAGGGACAGCATCGCTATCCCTTCCGAGAGACACGCCCCTAGGCGCTACGCCACATCGCCGTCACGCTCGGTCGGACTGATACAACATCGAAACCGCTTCGACCCGGTTGCCGGCACGCAGCTTACGCAGCACGTGCTTCACGTGCTGCTTGACGGTGCCCTCCGAGATCACGAGTTGCTCAGCGATTTTGGAGTTGGTCAGACCGTCGGCCATGAGCTCGAGAATCTGTCCTTCGCGGGCGGTCAGTAGGCCGCGAACCGAAGACGTCGCCTGCATCGTGACCCGTGTGGCGCGGGGAAAGTCGGTGCGGTGCTCAGAAGACGGCTGCCCAAGGGTGAATTCGCGCGCGCTGGCACCACCGTCGAGGCACCCATTGGCGACGTTGCGAAGCTCGTCGCCTACGGCGCGAAGTTGTTCAGCAACACGTGCTCGGCCGAGCGCAAGCTGGAGAGCTGTTGCGTATGTGGACAACGCTTCCCGATCCGCCGAGTCCGGATCCCGACCCTGGATGTAGCAGTCACCATGTAACAGGCCGACGACCCGGTTACCCGAGATGATCGGCGCCGCAACATAGGAATTCGATCGGGAGGCCTCGGCGATCGGCCGGTGCACTCGTGGATCTCGTTGTACGTCCGTCACGATCATCGACTCCCGGCGACGTACCATCTCGGTCTCCGGCAAGCCTGGCACCAGCGGCTGCGGCCGTTCCTGACCGACGCGGTTGATCTCCTCAGCCCAGGTCACATCGTCGACGACGTAGGCGGCCTCCGACGTCCACACTCCGTCGACGATCCGGGAAAAGATTCCGCGATCGAATCCGAGGTGACCGATCAGCCGGGGTCCGAGGTTGACCAGTTCCGCAACGGTCGAAGGCGCGGACTCCAGACGTTTCAGCGCCTCCCCCAGCATTCGGGGTGCGCGGGCAGAGCGCACCAGGGCGTCATCGGCGAGGGTCAGTCGGCGCAGCAGTTGCAGCACCGTTCCGGCTTGCGACTTGTCGTCGAGAAGGTCGGCCAGCGCAGCCCAGGCACCGTCGACGATAGCCCGCGCATCGGCCGGATTCAGCCGCCACCGCGGATCGGACGTGTCGGCGACCGAACGCAATCCGTCCAGTACCGCGCGCAGGCCCTCCTCGTCCCCGGCCTTCCCGGTGCGAGCGTCCCTTCCCTGCATCGCGCCATGGTACGTCGGCACAGCCCGGCTGATCGGCGGCTCCGAATATCCCGATCGGGTCAGGAAAACATTCCGTGGGCGGTATTCACCCCGCGATTTGCCCGCATGTTGGATTAGTGCTGGGTGCCACAGACGACAGGAGCGCCACATGACAGTACCGATCATGGACCCGGCCGCACGCGTACTGGCCGAGCCCAGGGCCTATTCCGACGAATCGCGACTGTTGGAGGCGCTGGCCCATCTGCGTGCGCACGCCCCGGTGTCCTGGGTGGACGTGCCGCCGTACGCACCATTCTGGGCTATCACCAAACATGACGACATCATGGACATCGAGCGGCAGAACGATCTGTTCACCAACGACCCGCGCCCGTTCCTCGAGGTCGCCGAGTTCGACGAGAAGCAGCGCGCCGAGCGCGAGGCCGGGGTCGGTCTGCGGACCCTGATCCACACCGATGACCCGCACCACCGCGACCTGCGCAAGATCGGCGCCGACTGGTTCAAACCCTCGGCCCTGAAGGCGTTGAAGATCCGTTGCGACGAACTGGCCAAGATCTGGGTCGACAGGATGGCCGAGACGGGTCCCGAACTCGACTTCGCCCGCGACATCGCGGTCAACTATCCGCTCTACCTGATCCTGACGCTGCTGGGCATGCCGGAGTCCGACTTCGGCTTCATGCTCAAACTCACTCAAGAATTGTTCGGCCAGAACGATGAGGAGATGCAGCGCGACCAGAACCCGGACGCGTTCATGGCCGTGATCATGGACATGTTCGCCTACTTCACCGCGTTGACCGTCGCGCGCCGCGAACACCCGACCGACGATCTGGCCTCGGCGATCGCCAACGCGACGATCAACGGCATGCCGATGTCGGATATGGACACCCTCTCCTACTACGCGATCGTCGCCAGCGCCGGTCATGACACCACCAGCGCGGGCATTGCCGGCGGACTGCTGGCGTTGATTCAGAACCCGGACCAGCTGGCCCGGCTGCAGCAGAATCCGTCATTGATGGGCACCGCGGTGGAGGAGATGATCCGCTGGGTTGTGCCGGTCAAGGAGTTCATGCGCACTGCCCAGGCCGACACCGAGATTCGCGGGGTGCCGATCAGCAAGGGTGAGTCGGTGTTGCTGAGCTACGTCTCGGCCAACCGCGACGAGGACGTCTTCGCCGACCCGAATCGCTTCGACGTCGGGCGCGACCCGAACAAACATTTGTCGTTCGGTTACGGCGTGCACTTCTGCCTGGGTGCGTCATTGGCCCGTATGGAGATGAACAGCTTCTTCACCGAGCTGATCCCGCGGATCCAGTCCGTCGAGTTGTCCGGTGAACCGGAGTTCATCTCGACACTCTTCGTCGGGGGCCTCAAACGTCTCCCGATCCGCATCACGCTGGAATAATCGTCGCCCTGACGGTGGCGTGGCCGCTCGCGCACGGCGATTCACTAGTACCAACGGATATCTTCAGTTCGCCGACGATGCATAATAAACCCCGAGAAACTTCGGAGGTGGGGATCATCGGCGCTGACCCGAGCGGTGGGGTGCGAACCCAGGTGCGTACCCGAGACCCCGAACGCAAGGCCCGCATCATGGCGGCGGCCGCGGATCTCGTTGCACGCAAGGGGTACCACGCGGTGTCGATCGCCGAGATCGGTGCGGCCGCTGGCATCACCGGTTCCGGGGTGTATCGGCATTTCGAGAGCAAGTCGGCGGTCCTCGTCGCGTTGTTCGACCGCGTCATCGACGACCTGCTACGCGAAGAGCAGGAGATCCTCGACGCGACCACCGACCTGCGCCGAGCCCTCGGCGAACTGATCGCCGGCCAGGTCGAATTCGTGGTCGCAGATCGGGAATTGGCGCAGGTCTACCACAACGAGATCAACAATCTTCCCGAAGAGGACCAGCGCCGGTTGCGCCGCAAGCAACGCCTCTATCTCGAGGAGTGGGTGCACCTGGTTGACGAGCTGCGCGACGACCTCAACGATGCCGAGGCACGCACCGTCGTACATGCCGCGATCGGGGCGATCCAGTCGACGCTCTTCCACGGCGTGGGGCTAGCCGAGGATCGCCTGCGACTACTGCTCACCGAGGCGGCCCGCGCGGTGCTGGGCGTCGCCGGCTGAGTCCTCGAAGTCAGCGAACAGCCGGCGAAACCTCGCGCGCGCTGACATCGCCGCGGCCAGAACCCAGTGCCTCATCCGCTGGGGCAGCCGGCAGGAACCTGCTCAGCCCGTACACCACGACGGCGCACAGTGCGATGGACAGGGTAGTCGCGGCCGCCACGAGCCCATCGGTCGGCAGCTCGCCGTCCAGGTGTAACGCGATGATCACCGGCGCGCCGATACCAAAGTTCGCGCCGAAGAAGGTGATCGGGAACACCACGAAGACGCCCAACAGGCCCCAACTCGTCGAGACCTTCCGCCACACCAACACCGCCACCACTGTGAACAGCAGGGTCTGCGTCCCCTCCAACACACCGATGACGGCGGGGTAGTTCCAGATCCGTCCGACGTACGGTCCGTAGTAGGTGTAGACATCGGTTCCGGTCCCGATGACTTCGAACACGGTCGACATCACGATCTCCGCACCCCAGACGAGGAACAGGCCTGCGCGACTCAACCGTCCGTCATAGATGAGTCGGCCGGCGTACAGCGATGCGGCGGCGTACAGGATGACGTAGCCACTGTGCGTCCAAATAGGTTGCACCACACCGAATGCGGAAAAGTGGCTGAACGCCGCACCCGGTGTTCCGTCAGCATGGGCGTCGTAGAACCACAGGTCGAACGCGACATCGTACAGCGGCTCGGCGAAAGCCGCGACGCCGGCTGCCGAAATGGCGATGACATAGAACGGCGTTCGTTGCCGCAGCCCCATCAACACGGCGATGACGAGCATCACCAGGACGATCAACCAGCTCGCCCACATGAAGATGTTCTGCCAGAGCAAATTCAGCGGATGCTGCATCACCGCGTCAGACATGCGACCCATATGACGAATCTATGACCGGGCCCACACCTTCACTGCATCACTCAGGGGGATTTACCTCCCCCCACGGGGTAGTCCGGGCGCCACTTGTGCGGCCGTCGTGCCAGGCTGCAGGCGTGTATGTGGACAGCAACATCGGCGGCAGCATCGATGGAACCGGCGGGGCCGATCTCGCAATTCTCGACGAACAGATCACGGCCGCCGAACGGGTCGGGTTCGACGGCATCTGGTCGACTGAGGTGAGCCGGGATCCGTTCCTCCCCTTGCTGCTTGCCGCGGACAGATCGCGCACCATGCAGCTGGGCACCGCAGTCGCGGTCGCCTTCGCCCGTAACCCGATGACCACAGCGATGGTGGCCAACGACCTCAACACGCTCAGCCGCGGGCGATTCGTACTCGGGCTGGGCTCTCAGATCCAGGCGCACATCGAGCGGCGGTTCAGCATGCCCTGGTCGGCCCCCGCCGACCGGATGCGGGAATACATTCATGCCCTGCACGCGATCTGGGCAAGCTGGCAGTCGGGCGCAAAGCTGGACTTCCGCGGTCAGCACTACCGGCACACCTTGATGACGCCCATGTTCAGCCCGCAGCCCAATCCGTTCGGCTCCCCGAAAGTCATGGTTGCGGCGGTCGGGCCCAAGATGACCGCGGTGGCCGCGGAAGCCGCCGACGGACTGCTGGTACACGGGTTCACCACGGCCCGGTACCTGCGGGACGTGACGATGCCGATAGTCGAGCACGGCATGCGGATCAGCGGGCGCAGCCGAGGCGACTTCACCATCAGCTACCCCGGACTCGTCGTCACAGCCGACGACGAGCACACGTATCTGGAGGCGACGCACCAGGTGCGCAGACAGATCGCCTTCTACGGCGCCACTCCGGCATATCGAGGCGTGCTGGAGCTGCACGGCTGGGACGATCTGCACACTGAACTGCACCGGCTGTCCAAGGCCGGCGACTGGTCCACCATGACGACCCTGGTCGACGACGAGGTGTTGTCCACCTTCGCCGTCACTGGCGAGCCCAAAGAGGTTGGTGCCGAAATTGTCCGGCGCTTCGGCGGTATGGTCGACCGGTTCACCCTGTATACGCCGTACCCCCTCGACGAGGCGGCCCGCGCAGCCGTCGTCGAGGGGGTCAAGGCAGCCGGCTAGGCCTTCGCCGCCGCGTCGGCCGCGGCCGTGTTCAGCAGGAACTCGCCGATGTAGGTCTGAGTCTGGTCGGCGTTGAGCGGCTGGAACATCGACGCCGCCGAGTCGCGGTAGAGCCGCTCGAAGATGGTGCCCTTGCGGAAGGACTCACCGCCGACCATGCTCATCGCCCGCCTGGACATGTGCATGACGTTCTCGGAGGTGAAGGTCTTGGCGATACCAAGGTAGGGGAACCGCAGTTCGGGTTGCCAATCCTTGTCGCGCCCGTTGATCAGGTCCTCGCAGGTCTGGTAGACAACCCGTTTGGACAGCTCGACCCTGCTGGCCATGTCACCGATGCCGTCGATGATGTGACCGACGTTCTTGACCTCGGTATCTGCCGCGACGATCGCCCCGAAGGTGGCACCGAGGTGCTTCTTGGAGAGTTTGGCGACCGACTCCTCCAGAATGCGGTATTGCATGCCGAGATAGATGCTGGCGAACATCAGCGATGCCCATTCCAGTACACCGAATGCCCCTGCGCGCCAGGGTGATACAAAGCCGTCCTCCGGAATGAAGAAGCCGTCGAAATGGATGACCTGGGTGCCGGTGGCGTGCATGCCGAGCGCATTCCAGGTCTTCTCGATGCGCACCCCGTCACCGACGCCGTTCTCGTCGACTTTGAAGTCACCGATGAACAGCTTTTCGGCGGCGACTCGGCCTTCGAAGGTGTCCGGCAGGTTGCCGTCGGCGTCGGTTTCGGTGGCGTTGGTGGTGATGATGTCGGCAGCCTCGCTGAGGGTCCCCCAGGTCTTCTTGCCGTAGAGCTTCCACCCGCCATCGGGCTGTGGCACGGCACGCATGTCGGCCAGGCCGGAGAACCCGGCCCGCTTCTCGGAGAACGGGCCGAACATCAGGTCACCATCGGCGACCCGCCCCATCCAATACTTGTTCTGCTCCTCGGTCATCAGGTTTCCGGCGATCCCCACCATGATGTAGTGCATGTTGTAGGCCAGCGTGATCGCCGAGTCACCGCGTGACATCTCGGAGACAACCTTCGACACGTGCAGGATGTTGCCGCCCGGCCCGCCGAACGCCTTGGGCACCGGCAGCGCACCCAGACCAGATTTCTTGAACACGTCGATCGACGGATAGGCGAAGGTGTTCTCCTGGTCGTACTTCGGGCCGATCTCGCGGAAGACCTGCGAGACTTCCTGCGCCTTGGCGAAGTAGGGGGCGAACTCTTCGTCCGTCATGTCCTGGTTCAGCATTGATCTCTCCATCTCACGTTTGCGCTGACTGAGGCCGATGGTGCTCTCCTCGGCGGATGAGCACACCTCTCACAGGGGGGAACTCGGTCCAACCTCGGGGGATCCCCTCCCCCCTTGGGGCAGTCGGTTTCCTCCCGGGGGAAGTCGCCCCTGGTCGGTGCGGCGCAATAGCGTCGGGATCGTCCCTTCCCCAGCAAGGAGAACCTTCATGAGCCACACTTTCGCCGTCAAATGGCTGAAGGCGTTCCGCGAAAGCGCCGAAGCAGTCGTCGCGCTCTACGCCGACGATTTCCTCTTCGAGGACCCGATCCTCGGCCAAACGATCACCTCCAAGGAGGAACTGCTGCGGGTCTTCGCGCCCTACGCGAACAAAGACACCGAGAACGGCATCGGCATCAACAACTTCCGCATCGACGAGGTGGTCGGTGACGAGAGGGCTGCGATCTATCGCTGGACCTGGCATGCCCCCACCGCCACCGCGTTCGTCGGTGTGCCTACCAACGGCAAGGTCCCGGGCGCGCGCGGCATCACCTTCCACATCTACGACGCCGACGGGCGGATCAAGCGCGAAGAGAGCTTCTGGGACTGCGCCACCGCCGTGCGCGACCTCGGACTGCCCGTCGACCCCACCGCCGTCGCCAAGACACCGGCCCTGGTCTGAGAGGAACTTCATATGAGCCTGGCTACTGAACATGCCGACCGGTGGGTGACCGCCCTGACGTCCGATACCGCGGCCGCGGTTGCGCTCTACGCCGATGACATGGTGTATGACGACCACGCCGATTCCGACCATATGATCGACACCGCCATCACCAAGGCCGAACTCGAGCCGCGGCTGGTCCCGTTCGCCAACACCGACGCCGGCAATGGCGTTGGGACTCACCGCTTCACCGCCACCGAAGCGTTCGAGCTGGCCGGGGTCAACGGCAACCCGGCGGTAGTGATCCTGTGGGATTGGACCGGCGAGGGACTCGCGACCTACCGCGGGGTGCCGACCGGAGGCAAGACCCTGCACACCCGTGGGATCACCTGGCACCAACTCGACGCCGACGGCAAGATCGCGCGTGAGACGACCTATTGGAACGACACCCCGGTACTGCAGGAACTGGGCCTGCCGATCATCACTCCGGAGTACTGGGTGGAGGGGTTCGATCCGGCGGCGCTGGCGTCACAGTGAGCCGGCAGCAACGCGGCATGTGGGGGGTGCTGCCCGATGTTCTGGATCGGGCCTGCACCTACTACGCCGATCAGGCCGCCATCGTCGATGGCGAGCGCACCCTCACCTACCGCGAATTACGCGAGTGGCGCAACAAGATCGCCCACGCGCTCATCGCTTCGGGGGTGCAGAAGGGTGAGCGCGTCGGTCTCTTGATGCCCAACTGTCTGGAGTTCATCCCGAGTCAGCACGGCATCTGGGCCGCCGGCGCGGTGTTGGTCCAGATGCCCACTCGCGCCGCCCCCGACGGGTTTCGCGCCAATCTGGCGCAGACCGACGCCACCACACTGATCTATCACGCCAAGTTCGAAAGCGCGGTCGCGGCGATCCGCGCCGAACTGCCGAAGCTTCAAACCGTGATCAGGATGGGAACCCCCGAGCACGTCGAGGTCGATGCGCTCGACTTCGCCGACGTGGTCGAGCGCCAACCCGACACTCGCCCTGCTGTCGCGATCGACGAGCATGACGAAGCCTACGTCCTGTTCACCTCCGGCAGTACCGGCGAACCCAAGGGTGTGGTGAATTCGCACTTCACCTGGAGTTACTACAGTATCTCGGCCGGACTGGAGATCGGTGATATCGCCTTTGGCGAGGTGTTCGCCCACGGCGCGCCGCTGACTCATTTCTCGCAGATTTTCGTGATGCCGACCTTCATCCGCGGCGGAACCAACGTGATGCTGCCCGGACTGGAGGTCGAGGGCCTGCTGCCGAGCATCGAGCGCCACCGGATCACCGCCACCGCACTGGTGCCTACCATCATCTATCTGCTGCTCGACCATCCCCGCCGCGCCGATTTCGACCTCAGTTCACTGCGGACGGTGATCTACGCCGGTGCTCCGATCGCGCCCGAGCGCCTGCGTGAAGCGCTGGAAGCCTTCGGCCCGATCTTCATCCAGACCTATGCCGGCACCGAACAGGGCTACGTCTCCTGCCTGCGCAAGAACGAACATCGGATCGACGACGAGAAGTGGACCGCCCGACTGGCCTCCGCCGGCAGGCCGATGTTTGCCGTCCAGATCAGCATCCAGGACGACCAGGACCGGCCGCTGCCAGCCGGACAGACCGGCGAAATCTGCTCGCGCCAGCTCGGACAGATGCTGGGCTACCTGGACCCGGCCCGAAACGCCGAGACCGTGCGTGACGGCTGGGTGCACACCGGCGACATCGGCCATCTCGACGAGCGCGGGTTCCTGTACATCGTGGACCGCAAGAAGGACATGGTCGTCAGCGGTGGTTTCAACGTGTTCCCCCGCCAGGTCGAGGACGTGCTGTCCGGCCACCCCGCGGTGGCCCAGAGTGCGGTGATCGGAGTGCCACACCCCAAGTGGGGCGAGTCGGTGCTGGCCGTCGTTGTCGCACGAACAGGCGAGATCACCGGCCCCGCGTTGGAAACCGAACTGATCAACCACGTCAAGGCCGCACTCGGTTCGGTCCCGGCCCCGAAGTCGGTGCTGTTCACCGACGAACTGCCACTCAACCCGGCCGGAAAAGTCGACAAGAAAGCTATCCGCAAGCCCTACTGGCAGGGCCGGACCCGCCAAATCGGTTGACACGAAGGAGCTGTCATGACCAACCACTACTCCATGTACATCGACGGCAAATGGATCGACGCCGAGGAGAATTACGAGATCCGCAGCCCCGCAACCGAAGAGCTTGTCGCGACGGTCTCGAAGGGCACCACCGAGCACGTCGATGCGGCGGTGACAGCGGCCCAGGGCGCGTTCGATGAGGGCACCTGGCGGCGGACCCCGCCCGCCGAGCGGGCCGCGCTGATCAACACCGTGGCCGAGCGGCTGGCCGCCCGCACCGATGAACTCGCCGCGCTGCAGTCCCGCGAGAACGGCGCCACCGTCCGCATCACCGGCGCCCTGCACGTCGGTCTGTCGGTCGGTCAGCTGCAATATCTGGCGGCGATCGCCCAGCAGTACGAGTGGGAAACAACCGGTCCTGCGATCGAGCCGATACCCGCCGCAGGCATCGTCGTGCGTGAGCCGATGGGTGTCGTCGCCGCCATCGTCCCGTGGAACATCCCGCTGCTGACCACGGTCTGGAAGGTGGGTCCCGCGCTCGCCGCCGGCAACTCGGTAGTACTCAAGCCCGATGAACACGCGCCTCTGCTGCCGCTGGAACTGGCCCGCGAATTCGAGGCCGCCGGCCTGCCGCCCGGAGTGCTGAACGTGGTCACCGGTGACGGCGAACCCGTCGGCGCCCATCTGTCCGGACATCCCGGCGTCCGGAAGGTCGCCTTCACCGGGTCAACCGCGGTCGGCAAGAGCATCCTGCGCCAGTCCGCGGACACCGTCCGGCGGGTGACACTCGAACTCGGCGGTAAGGGCGCCAACATCATCCTTGACGACGCCGACATCGACATGGCCGTCGACGGCTCGCTGTTCGCCTGTATGGCCAATAACGGCGAGGCCTGCGAAGCGGGAACCCGCCTGCTGATCCCGTCGGCCCGTCGCGACGAGATCGTCGGAAAGCTGGTAGAGCGGGCGGCCACGCTCAAACTCGGCGACCCCCTCGAGGTGACCACCCATGTCGGACCGATCATCTCGGCCAGCCAGCGGGACCGGATCCTCGACTACTTCCGGATCGCCGAAAACGAAGGGGCCACCGTCGCTCTCGGTGGACAGGCACCGTCGGGCCCGGAATTCGAGAAGGGGTACTGGATCGAGCCGACCATCTTCATCGACGTCACCAATGACATGCGGGTGGCCCGGGAGGAGGTCTTCGGGCCGGTGCTGGTGGTATTGACCTACGACTCGGACGACGAGGCCGTCAAGATCGCCAACGACACCAACTACGGCCTGTCGGCCGGTGTGTGGGGCAGCGACGAGCGCGCTCTGGACGTCGCACGCCGCCTGGCAGCCGGATCGGTGTGGGTGAACAACTGGCACATCATCCATCCGGCCTACCCGTTCGGTGGCTACAAGGAGAGCGGCCTTGGCCGCGAGGGCGGTCCGCATTCGATCGACGAGTACGTCGAAGAAAAGTTCATCGCCTTGGACCGGTCCGGCGGAATCGAGACTAAGGCGTTCGCGATCGTCATCGACCCCGCCCAGAACTGACTGCCGCACCATGTCTGAGGCCGACATCGTCATCGAGCACAACCGCCCGCTGCGTCTCGCGGTGGCCGACGGCGACCTCGTCTGGGATGACCGGGTGCCGGTGGTGCGCGTGCGCGGCGTCGACCTCGGTGACCTCGCGCGCAAGTCCGCCCGCGTACGTCGCGACCAGCCCGATGTCGACGTGGTGGCCGACATCGACGTCGTCATCGCGGCGGAAGCGTGGGCGGCACGAGCGATGACAGACGCCGATTCCTCCGGGACCCGGGAACGGACAATGCTTTACGTCGGCACCCCGACCGGGCTGGCCGGCCTGGTCGCCGACATCCACGCCTTGGGCATCGCCGACGGCGCGGTGTTGATTCCGCGGGGAGCCGGGGTGGCCGAGCTCATCCGTGAGGCGGTGCTGCCGGTTTTGCAGACCATGACGGTACTGCCGGACTTCGGGCCGCAGGCACGTCCAGCATGATGGTCACCGCCGACGGCTACCGCGCAGCGCTGCGCTGCCACCCCGCCGGCGTCGTCGTCATCACGTTGATGTCGCACACCGGACCGGTCGGCTTCACCGCCACCTCGTTTGCCTCACTGTCCGTGGACCCACCTTTGGTGTGTTTCAACATCACCCACACCTCATCCAGCATCGCCGCGTTACGCGCGGCGCGCTCCATCGCGGTGCACCTGCTCAGCGAAAACCAAATCGGACTGGCCCGGCGGTTCTCGGCGAGCGCCGAGCAGCGATTCGCCGATCCCGCGCTGTGGACCACGCTGGACACCGGTGAACCGCTGCTGATCGGCACGCCCACCTGGATGTGCGCCGACATCCACCAGCTGATCCCGGCCGGCGACTCGACCTTGGTGATCGCCGCGGTGACCCGCATCCACCGCGAACCGGCAGATGGCACACCGGCGCCCCTGCTCTACCACAACGGCTCGTACTCGCGGCCCGGGGCACTGGAGAACTGAGGTCAGCGGTCCCGGAGTGCCCAGGCGATCGCCTGCGCGCGGTTGACCGCACCGTACTTGCGCAGGATGTGCTTGACGTGCGACTTGACCGTACCTTCGGTGATCACCAACTGATCGGCGATGGCGTGGTTGGTCGCACCGGTTACCATGAGGTCGAGAACCTCGGCCTCGCGCTCGGTGAGTTGCACCGTATCGGAACCAGTTTCGCCGGGTTCGGTCTCCCGGTCGGCGGCAGACCTGGCAGATTCCATGCCCGCCTCGCACAACGCGTCGATTCGCTCGACCGCACCGAAGAACAATTCCCGCACGTTGTCGCGTTGCGTACGCAGCCGTTCGAGCAGCATCGCTCGCTCGTAGATGTGGCTGAAGCCATCGGCGAAGGCCCACAACACATCTCGGTCGGACTCGTCGACCCGGCGGGGTAACGGGTGGTGGTCGGTATGCAGGAATCCGATCACCTCGTCACCGAGCAGCAAGGGCGCCACGACGTAGGAGCGGGACTGGCCGGCCGCGACAATCAACGGGCGATAGACCGGGGCGTCCGAGGTGTCGTAGACCAGCGAAGGGCGTCGCCGGGAGAGCATCTCAGCCTCTGGGGCGGTGTCGGTGAGCGGGACCCGCTGATTGATCCACGCACTGAACCATGACGTCGCTGTGCTGTCACCACGGTCATGCAATATCAGCGGCTTCCAGCTGCGGCTCTCGACCTTCGACAGGACGGCTCGGTGGAATCCGCAGCGCAAGACGAGTTCTTCGCACGCGCTGTCCACGAGGGCCGACGAAGTGGGCAGGCTACGAAGGCGGGCCAATCCGGCCGCGCAGTCCGCCAGCCGCTGACTACGCATCGCGGTGTCATGCAAGTACCAATCCATCGCGAGATGCTGGAGGTCCAGGATCAGATCGCACAACTTCTGCGCTTCTGCGACATCGCCGGCCGGAGTGCGGCGCAAGCGATCGATGCACGCGTGCGTCAGTGCGGAGGTCATTTCGGCAGCGCGCCACGGCACGTCCCACTCGACGGCAGGAAGGTTCAGCGTCGCACCGAGTTCCGCTTGGGTCCGATCACTCGCAGCTTGCAGACGATCGACCAGCTCGATCTCCCGGGACCACCACTCTGTCCTGGACCGTGCGGTGCTGGACCGAGTGCCGTCACCGGCCAGGGAAACGCTCATCGCGACCACCGTTCGTCGTATCGGGTCTCGCGCAGGTAGCACGCGATGGCCGCGGCCCGGTTACCGACAGCCAGTTTGTGCAGGATGTGTTTGACGTGCGACTTCACCGTGCTCTCAGCCACCGTCAGCCGATCGGCGAGTTGGGAATTGGTTGCTCCGCTGGCCAATAGGGCCAGGACCTCACGCTCACGGCCGGTCAGCCGCGACATGCGCCCCGACTCGCGTACGTCACCACCGCACATCGGTTGCGGTGCAGCACGTTTCGTCGCCACAGCCAACGGGAAGTCGGCCGCCAAGGACGGCGTCTCCGCCGGATCGGTCAGGGCGCGAATTGCATCGGCGCAGACCTCGGCGACAGCGTGGCGCTGTTGCTCAGATCGTTGCGACAGGACCGCCCGCTCATAGGCCACCCCGACTCCTTCGGCGAACAGCCGGAGCAGATCCCTGTCCATCGCGGCCACCGGTGGCGCCCCGACCATTCGATCCGCGTGCAGCAGGCCCACCACCGTCGACATCGCCACCAGCGGCGCCACGACGTAGTCACGGCAGTTCATCCGGCGGACCAGGGGTGCGTATGCGCGCGGTTCACCCAGAGCATCGTTCACCAGTGCCGGCAGCCGCCTGCGCACCACCTCGGCCTCAACCAGCGGGGACGACAGGGGTATGTCGGCGCCCTCGAGGAAGGCATCGATTTCGAGGCTCACCTGCCCATCGAGTCCGCGGCAATAAAGGACCTGGGGTGACCACAGTGAACCACGAACGCTCGAAAGCATCACCCGGTCGAAAACGCCACTGGCGCACAGCTGCCGAGGCGCTGCAGCGATCACGCCGTCCGTGGTGGTTTCGGTGCGCGTGTGTGCGAGAGCGTCCAGCACGGCGCCCAGCGCGCGCGCGCAGCGGTCGTCGGCGCCCTGCACATCCCGCAGGTGCGCGGCGCTGGCCTGGGTCAACGCATCTGCGATCTGCGCCAGGTCGAGCGTGTCGGGTGGGACGCCGGTACCGATGCTGCTGCTCCTTTCACCGCCATCACGGATGCGGTCCGCGGTTAACTAGTTGCCCCATCATTCGTGACCTGCATCACTTTGTCAACCAGCCCTGGGATAGCTTTGACAAGCTGCTGAACTGCATGCTCAGCATTTCGGCGGAGCGATGCCGGTTGACAGATGCGACCCACAGTTAGTTATTCTTGATTCACTAACCGAGCCGCTTGATTCAAGGTTGATCATTGCCCATCTCACCACTGTGGCCGGACCGACTCGCACTGCCCGCGATCGCCGCTCCGATGACCGCCGTCTCGGGTCCCGAGCTGGTCATCGCAGCGTGTCGCGCAGGCGTGATCGGCGCATTCCCCACGCACAACGCGCACAGTCCCGGTGAACTGGACGACTGGCTGACCGATATCGCAGCCCATCTGTCCCCGGCGTCCGCGCCGATGGCCGCAAACCTGGTGGTTCACCGCAGCAACCGCCGGTTAGCCGCGGACCTCGACTGTCTGCAGCGCCACGGGGTCGAACTCGTCATCACCAGCGTCGGATCACCGAAGGCGGTCGTCGCCCCGCTGCACGAAGCCGGAGCGCAGGTCTATGCCGATGTGGCGACCCTGGAACACGCCCACCGCTCGCTGACCGCCGGCGTCGACGGGCTCGTCTTGTTGACCGCCGGCGCGGGCGGCCAAACCGGGTGGGCAAACCCGCTTGCCTTCGTCCGTGCCGTTCGCGCGTTCTACTCGGGCCCCGTGGTGCTCGCCGGCGGTATCACCGACGGCCGTTCGGTCCTGGCGGCCGAGGTTCTCGGCGCGGATCTGGTTTATCTGGGCACCCGATTCATCGCGACATGCGAGAGCCGGGCAGAGCCTGGCTATCGGCAGGCGTTGGTCACATCGACACTTGATGACGTGCGCTTGTCCGCCCGGGTAGGCGGCATTCCCGCAAGCCTGCTCGCATGCTGGCTGGACGCGGCCGAGCAGTCGGCCGAGCAGGGCGGGGGCTTCGATCAGGAGCGACTGCTGTCCAATCGAACCGCCTGGAGCGCCGGCCACAGCGTCTCGGGCGTCTCGGCGGTGACCTCGGCCGCCACCCTGATCGCGACGCTGATCGAACAGTACGGCGCCGCCCGCCGCGACCTCGCGCAATTAGTGATGGGCAACTAGCTTGACCGCCCGCCGACACATAGGCCTACCCCTAGCGGATCGTCTATATCACCAGATAGAGGTGACTATCGGCTTTCCATTTCCATTCTCCGCCTTCTCATTTAGTGTTTCATCGTTCACTATCCGGGTGCGGCCGCATGTGCGCTGCCGCCGCGACAAGGGATTCTGATGCCGGCTCTACGCACGGAGGTCGACACCGCCTCACCCAGCTATCTGGCCAATCTGGACGTCCAGCGGGCCGCCGTCGCCGCGCTCAACGAACAGCTTGAACTCGTGGCCGCCGGTGGTGGCGTGCGGTACGTCCAGCGACATCACGATCGCGGCCGACTGCTGGTCCGGGAACGCATCGAACTCCTCGTCGACCGCGACGCGCCGTTCATGGAACTGTCCGCACTCGCCGCCTGGGGTACCGAATTCAACGTCGGCGCCGCGATCGTCACCGGAATCGGCGTGGTGTCGGGCACCGAGTGCATGATCATCGCCCACGACCCCACGGTCCGGGGCGGCACGATGAACCCGTACACGCTTCGAAAGAACCTGCGGGCGCTGGAGATTGCCCGGGTCAACCGGCTGCCGGTGGTCTACCTCGTCGAGTCGGGCGGTGCCGACCTGCCGACCCAGGCCGAGTTGTTCGTCCCCGCGGGCCGGATCTTTCACGAACTGACCGAATTGTCGGCGATGGGTATACCCAGCATCGCCCTGGTGTTCGGCAACTCCACCGCCGGCGGCGCATACGTGCCGGGCATGTGTGACTATGCGGTGCTGGTCGACCAGCAGGCAAAAGTCTTTCTCGGCGGTCCTCCCCTGGTGAAGATGGCGACCGGCGAAGACGCCGATGACGAGGCACTCGGCGGCG
Organism: Mycobacterium pinniadriaticum; assembly: GCF_026242045.1. Lineage (GTDB taxonomy): Bacteria > Actinomycetota > Actinomycetes > Mycobacteriales > Mycobacteriaceae > Mycobacterium > Mycobacterium pinniadriaticum. The sequence goes on along the minus strand of NZ_JAPJDO010000017.1, from coordinate 35,431 downwards.
CCGACATGCACACCAGAGTCTCCGGGCTCGGCGACTACTTCGCCGTAGACGAAGTCGACGCCATCCGCATCGGCCGAGACATTGTGACCCATCTGAATTGGCACAAACACGGACCCGGCCCGACCCTTCCCGCCGACGATCCGCTGTTCGATTGCGAGGAGCTGCTGGGAATCGCATCCGGCGATCCCAAGATGCCGTTTGACCCGCGCGAGGTGATCGCCCGCATCGTCGACGGGTCGCGCTTCTCCGAATACAAGCCGCGATGGGGCACCAGCATCGCCACCGGCTGGGCCTCCATCCACGGCTTCGGAGTAGGGATCCTGGCCAACACCCGCGGTGTGTTGTTCTCCGAAGAGTCCAAGAAAGCAACCGAATTCATCCTGTTGGCCAACCAGACCGACACTCCGCTGATTTTTCTGCAGAACGTCACCGGCTACATGGTCGGCACCGAGTACGAGCAGGGCGGGATCATCAAGGATGGCGCCAAGATGATCAACGCGGTCACCAACAGCACCGTCCCACACATCACCGTCAACATGGGCGGTTCGTTCGGCGCCGGCAACTACGGCATGTCGGGGCGCGCCTACGATCCGCGATTCATGTTCAGTTGGCCCAACGCCAAGCTCGCGGTCATGGGGGCCCAGCAGCTCGCGGGCGTCCTGTCCATCGTGGGCAAGGCTGCCGCCGCGGCCGCCGGCCGCGACTTCGACGAGGACGCCGACGCCCAACGCACCACCGAGATCGAGGCACAGATCGAACGGGAGTCACACGCCTTCTACGTATCGGCCCGGATCTACGACGACGGCGTGATCGATCCCCGTGACACCCGATCGGTGCTCGGCATGGCGTTGTCGGCCGCTCATTCCAATGTCGTCGAGGGGCGCCGCGGTTTCGGCGTCTTCAGGATGTGAGGACCGTGTTCAGCAAGCTGCTCATCGCCAACCGCGGCGAGATCGCCGCACGGATCATCCGTACCGCCCGCGAGATGGACATCGCCACCGTCGCTGTCTTCTCCGACGCCGACCGGGACGCCCCGTATGTCCGACTTGCCGACGAGTCGGTGCATCTGCCCGGCTCCGCACCCGCCGACACCTACCTGCGCGCCGATCTGATACTCGCGGCGGCTAGGCGGACCGGAGCCCAGGCCGTACATCCCGGCTACGGCTTCCTCTCCGAGAATGCAGATTTCGCCGCCGCTTGTGCGGACGCCGGCGTGGTGTTCGTCGGGCCCAGCCCGGCCGCGATCACCGCGATGGGATCGAAGATCGCGGCCAAGGAACTGATGGCGGCGGCCGGCGTGCCGGTGCTGCCCGGGGCCACCGTGGAAAGCGGCGTCGACATCGACGCCGATGCCCTCGACAAGGCGGCCGACGGAATCGGTTACCCCATCCTCGTCAAAGCCGCGTTCGGTGGCGGCGGGAGGGGCATGCGCATCGTCACCGACGCCGAGTCCCTGATCGAAGCGGTGCAGAGTGCGCGCCGAGAGGCGGCATCGGCGTTCGGCGACGGCACCGTGTTCCTGGAGAAATTCGTGGAATCGCCCCGCCACATCGAGGTGCAGATCTTCGGCGACAGCCAGCGCACGGTCGTTCACCTCGGCGAGCGGGAATGCTCAATCCAGCGGCGCTACCAGAAAATCATCGAAGAAGCGCCCTCGACCGCCGTCGATCCGGTGTTGCGGGAGGAACTCGGTCGGGCGGCCGTCGCAGCTGGCGAAGCACTGGCCTACCAGGGCGCGGGCACCGTCGAGTTCGTGATGGCCCCCGACGGGTCGTTTTACTTCCTCGAGGTCAACACCAGACTGCAGGTCGAGCATCCGGTCACCGAAATGGTCACCGGTATCGACCTGGTACGCGCCCAGCTTCAGGTGGCCGCCGGCCAACCACTGCCGCCGGAAATGCGGACCGCCTCCGCCACCGGCCACGCCGTCGAGGTTCGCCTGTATGCCGAAGACGTTGCAGCCGGATTCATTCCGGTCGCAGGACCGCTCACCGCGCTGGAATTCCCCGACCTGTCGGGCATCCGAGTGGACGCCGGATTCGAGTCCGGATCGGTGATCAGCACGTTCTACGATCCGATGCTGGCCAAGGTCATCGGCTACGGCACGACTCGCGACGACGCCTGCGCACGGGTCGCGCGCGCGCTGACCGAGACTCGAGTCCATGGGGTGGCCACCAATCGCGATCTGCTGATCGGAATCCTGCGGGAGCCTGAATTCCTCTCCGGTGCCATCGATACCGGCTACCTGGACCGTCACGACCCAGCGGCACTGATGACGACGACGGCCGATGTGAACGGTCCGACGATCCACGCTCTGATCGCCGCCCTGGCCGATCAGGCGCAACGCCGCGCCACCACGGCGGTGTTGCCCGGGCTGCCCTCCGGCTGGCGCACATTGCCCAGCGCTGATCAGCGGGTGACTTTCACCGTCAACGGCGAGACATTGGACGTCGCTTACCGATTCGGCCGCAACGCGCTCACGGCGTTCGTGGCGGGTCAAGAACTTGCGGTGCGCCTGATCGAAGCCTCACCCGATCTGGTGGATGCCGAAATCGACGGAGTTCGTCGCCGATACCGGGTGAAGCGGGACGGACTGGACCACTACGTGGACAGCGCACTGGGCTCGACCAGCCTGCGGGAGGTCGACCGATTCCCGGATCCGGCGTCGCTCAACGAGACCGGATCTCTGGTGGCCCCGATGCCGGGCGCAGTGGTGCGCATCGAAGTCATCCAGGGCAGCCGCGTTCAGGCCGGCACGCCCATCGTCGTGCTGGAGGCGATGAAGATGGAACACACCATCCGGGCCCCGGCGGACGGTGTGGTGGCAACCATCTCGGTGACGGCCGGGGATCAGGTCGAATCCGGCCAGGTGCTGGCTGTGGTCAGTGCGGACGAGCCGGCATGATGATCCGAAGGACACGATGATGGGCCTCGACTACCCCGGTCTGCTCGCCGACCTGCGAGCGGAGACCGATCATCTCGTCACCGTGCTGAGGGACCTCGACGTCGGCGACTGGCAACTCCCCACCCCAGCGGCGGGGTGGAGCATCCAGGATCAGATGTCTCACCTGGCCTATTTCGACGACGCCACTTGGCAGGCCCTGACGGATCCGATCCGGTTCCGAACCCACGCCGACGAACTGATGGCCGGTGGCATGGATTTCCCCGACCGGATCGCCGCCGAGTACCGCGCCTTGGCCCCCGAGCGGATCTTGGAGTGGTTCGTCAACGCGCGCACCAGCATGCTCGCCGCCTTCGAGGGCGACGATCCCAAACGCAGGCTGCCCTGGTTCGGTCCGGACATGAGTGTGGCGTCGTCGGCGACCGCGCGGCTGATGGAGACATGGGCACACGGCCAGGACATCTACGACACTGTCGGCGTTGCCCATCCGCCGAGCACCGGGTTGCGCAGCATCGCCCATCTCGGGGTGGCGACCTTTGCTTTCGCCTACCACCTCAACGGGAGGCAGGTCCCCGAAGAACCGGTGCGGGTCGAGCTTCGCTCGCCCGACGGCCAAACATGGGCGTGGGGGCCGACCAACGCGGTCAACCGGATCCAGGGTCCAGCCCAAGATTTCGTGCTGACGGTGACTCAGCGCAGACACTGGACCGAGACCGCGCTCAACGCGGAAGGCCCGATAGCCTTGGGCTGGCTGGACATCGCCCAGGTCTTCGCAGGCGCCCCCAGCCGGCGAACGGTGACGAAGTGACCCGACCTGTCCGGATCGGCAACGTGTCGGCTTTCTATGGCGACCGGCTCAGCGCCATGCGCGACCTGGTAGAACAAGCCGATATCGATGTGATCACCGGCGACTATCTCGCCGAGCTGACCATGCTGATCCTGTGGAAAGCCCGCCAGAAGGACCCACAGACGGGCTACGCGCGCACGTTTCTCACCCAATTCGAGCAGGTGGTGGTGGCGTGCGCCCAACGCGGCGTCAAGATCGTCGTCAACGCCGGCGGACTCAATCCCGCGGGTATGGCCGACGCCGTCCGAACTCTGGTGGCTCGGTCCGGCGCCACCCTCAGCGTGGCACATGTCGAAGGCGACGACTTGATGCCCAGCCTTGACCGGTTCCGGGCGGACGGCGTGCCCTTCGCCCATCTCGATACTGGGCGGCTTCTGAACGATGCCGGGGTACAGCCGGTTTCGGCGAACGCATATCTGGGCGGCTGGGGCATCGCCGCAGCGCTGTCCGCCGGTGCCGACGTCGTCATCACCGGTCGGGTCACCGACGCCGCGCTGGTCGTCGGAGTCGGGGCGTGGTGGCACGGCTGGGAGCGCACCGACTACGACGCACTGGCGGGCGCGGTGGCAGCCGGACACATCATCGAATGCGGTCCGCAGGCTACCGGGGGCAACTATTCGCAGTTGCGCGAAATCAGCGATCGTCGATATCCGGGCTCCCCGATCGCCGAATTAGCTTGTGATGGAAGCTTTGTCATCACCAAACCCGTCGGCACGGGCGGTCTGGTCTCGCCCGGGACCGTCATCGCCCAGCTGCTCTACGAGGTCGCCTCCCCCAGGTACACGAACCCGGATGTGGTGGCACACTTCGACACCTTGACCGTCCGCCAAGACGGCCCGGACCGGGTACGCGTCGCCGGGGCCACCGGCTCGCCGCCACCCCCGACCCTGAAGGTGGCGATGAACTACGTCGGCGGCTACCGGAACACCATGACGATGGTGCTGACCGGTCTCGACATCGAGGACAAAGCCGCGTGGGCCGTCGACGAGCTGTTCGACATCCTGGGCGGCAGAAGCTCATTCGACGATGTCGACATTCAACTCCTGCGCTACGACAAACCTGACCCGCGGGCGATGAGTGAGGCGACCGCGCACCTGCGCGTGACCGTCAAGGACCGTGACCGGACGAAGGTCGATCGCGCCTTCTCCAATGCCGTCGTAGAGCTCTACGTCGCCGGCTATCCGGGCTTTCACACCACCACCCCGCCGTCTTCAGCCAGCGAATTCGGCGTCTACTGGCCCACCCTGGTGCCGGCAAGCCTGGTCGAGCACGTCGTCGTACATGCGGACGGGTCGAGACAGGCGATTCCGCACAGCGGTCAAACCGCCGACCGTCGCGACGGTTCGGCCGTTCCGGTGGCTCCGACCGCTCCGATCGACTTCGGCCCGACGAGCCGACTCCCGCTCGGCACCGTCGCGGCAGCCAGATCCGGCGACAAGGGCGGGAACGCCAATGTCGGGGTATGGACCGACACCGACGATAGGTGGGAGTGGTTACACGCCCACTTGACGGTCGACCGATTTCGGGACCTTGTCACCGAAACACAAGGTCTGCAAGTACTCCGGTATGAGTTCGCCAATCTGAAGGCACTCAACTTCGTCATCGTCGGGTTTCTCGGCGAGGGAGTGGCTTCCTGCACGAGGCCGGACGCGCAAGCCAAGGCGCTCGGCGAGTATCTGCGTGCCCTGCACACCGACATCCCCGACAAACTGGTGAACTGATGGACTTCACTGAATCTCCCGAACATCACGACCTACGCAAAGCCGTTGCATCAGTCACTGACCGGTACGGTTCGCACTATTTCGCGGAACGAGCCGTCGCCGGAGAGCCGACTACCGAGTTGTGGCGAGATCTGGGCCGGCACGGTTTCATCGGGATCAACTTCCCCGAGGAGCACGGGGGCGGTGGCGCCGGGATGGCCGAGCTCGCGATCGTGTGCGAGGAGACCGCAGCACACGGTTGTCCACTGTTGCTGTTGCTGGTCTCCAGCGCCATCTCCGGCGAGCTGCTGAGCCGCTATGGCAGCGATACGCAACGCCGGGAGTGGCTGCCGCGGATGGCATCCGGCGAGACCAAGGTCGTCTTCGCGATCACCGAACCCGATGCCGGGTCCAACACCCGCCAGATCAGCACCAGCGCCGTGCGTGACGGCGACGACTACGTGCTGAACGGAACCAAGTACTACATCTCCGGGGTGGACGAGGCTGATGCGTTGATCGTCGTCGCGCGATCGGCAGCAGAACAATTGTCGTTGTTCCTGGTACCCACCGACGCGCCCGGCTTGGTCAAACATCTTCTCCCGGTTGGAATCACCGTTCCTGAAAAGCAATTCACGTTGTACTTCGACAGTGTGCGGGTGCCGGCCTCGAGCCTGATCGGCACCGAACACAATGGGTTCCGTCAGGTATTCGACGGCTTGAACCCGGAACGGATCACCGGTGCCGCGGTGTGCGTGGGCGTCGGGCGACACGCGGTGGAACGGGGCGCGGAGTATGCGCGCAGCCGAACCGTGTGGGGGCCGCCGATCGGCTCCTATCAGGCCATTGCCCATCCGCTGGCCGAAGCCAGGATCGCCGTGGATCTCGCCGCGATGATGACTGCCAAAGCCGCCTGGCTGTTCGACCAGGGACTGCCCGCCGGAGAAGCGTCCAACATGGCGAAGTACGCGGCTGCCGAGGCCGCGGTGGCAGCGGCCGACCACGCAATCCAGGTGCACGGCGGCAACGGCCTGTCGACGGAGTACGGCCTGCTGCCGCAGTGGGGGCTGGCCCGCTTGCTGCGGATCGCACCGGTGAGTCGCGAAATGATCCTGAACTACGTGGCTCAACACACCCTGGCGCTACCCCGATCGTATTGAGGACGGCATGAGACTTGGTCTACAACTTGGCTATTGGAGCGAAAAGCCTCCGGTCAACCATGCGGAGTTGGTGGCTGTGGCCGAGGAAGCCGGTTTCGACACGGTGTTCACCGCCGAGGCGTGGGGTTCGGATGCGTTCACCCCGCTGGCCTGGTGGGGCCGTGAAACCACCCGCATGCGGCTGGGCACTTCGGTGGTCCAGCTCTCGGCTCGCACCCCGACGGCATGCGCGATGGCCTCACTGACCCTCGATCACCTTTCCGGGGGCCGGCATATCCTGGGTCTGGGGGTGTCCGGACCTCAGGTGGTCGAGGGTTGGTACGGGCAGAAATTCCCCAAGCCGTTGGCCCGCACCCGCGAGTACATCGACATCATCCGCCAGGTCTGGGCCCGACAGGCCCCCGTCACCAGCGCCGGGCCGCACTACCCGTTGCCGCTGGCCGGTGAGGGCACCACCGGGCTGGGCAAGCCGCTCAAGCCGATCGTGCATCCGCTGCGCGCCGACATCCCGATCATGCTCGGCGCCGAAGGACCCAAGAACGTCGCGCTGGCCGCCGAGATCTGTGACGGCTGGCTGCCGATCTTCTACTCCCCACGACTGGCGCCGATGTACAACGAATGGCTCGATGAAGGCTTCGCCCGTCCGGGGGCGCGTCGGTCCCGGGAGGACTTCGAGATCTGCGCGACCGCGCAGGTGGTGATCACCGACGACCGGGCCTCGATCATGGACCTGATCAAGCCGCACCTGGCGCTTTACATGGGCGGAATGGGTGCTGAGGACACCAATTTCCATGCCGACGTCTATCGGCGGATGGGCTACTCCGAGGTCGTCGACGAGGTCACCCGGCTGTTCCGCAGCGACCATAAGGATGGCAAAGACCGAGCCGCGAAGGCGGTTCCTGACGAGCTCGTCGACGACTCCGCGATCGTCGGCGACATCGACTATGTGCGCAAACAGATCGTGGCCTGGGAAGCCGCCGGGGTCACCATGATGGTCATCGGTGCCCGCAGCCCCGAGCAGATCCGCGAAGCCGCCGACCTTCTGTAGCTCAGCTGAGATGGGCGGCGAAGAACTGTCCGATGGCCTGGGAGGCGTCGAACCCGGCACGGGCCTGTGACGGCCAGGTGTGACCCCACCCGTCGATGGTGACGAATGCGACTTCGGTGCCGTCGGCACAACCGTTGGCGGCCAGGCGCTTTCCACCGGCGATCGGGGTCTGCACCGCCGGCGGGCAGTGGTCGAAAGCGAGCCATCGCGCCGCCATCGTGGGTGCGGCCACGACGACGCTGGCCCCGCCGCGGCCGACCATCCGGCCGCCGGTGTACGGCACCACCCGATCACCGGTGCCGTGGATCGCCAGCACCGAAACGGGTTGGGATGGATTGCAGGGCACGCCGGTACCCAGCGTGCTCGAGACGGGCGCGATGGCCGCGACGAGGTCGGCCCGCTCGCACGCCAGCCGGTTCGCCATAAACCCGCCGGCCGACATCCCGGTGACAAAGACCCGGCCGGGTGCGATGCCGTATTCGCGGGATAGCTGTGCGATGAGCGACGACAGGAAACCGACGTCGTCGACGCCCCGGCGGTCCGGGGTCGACGCGCCCCGCCCGTCGGCCCAACTGAGGTCGATACCGTCGGGATAGGCCACCAGGAAACCGTATTGGTCGGCGACCGCGTCGTAGCGGGTCTGCGTGGCCTGCTTTCGTCCGGTCTGCCCACCACCGTGCAGGTTGAGCACCAGCGCTTTCGGACGCTCGGAGCCGGCCGGAACATGCAGCAGATAGGTGCGCTGCAGACCACCGAATGTCAACGCAGCGGGCAGATCCCCGGTCGCAGGGGCGCGCGCAGGGGCGATCGTGAAGACGACCAGAAGGGCGGCCACAAGCACCGTCACGCGCAAGCTCACCCCGATAGTGTGCCCCGCGGTCTCCGTGGGGCGCAGGGCGATCCCCACGTCGACGCCGGCCGGTCACCGACCTGTCATGACCCCGGTACCAGCCCGCGCCGGCAGCCGGCGAACACCGTCGGCGCCTTGGTGAGCAGGCCGCCCAGCGAGAGGTTGTCGGAATCGGCCTTCAATTCGGTGACCGGCGGAAGCGAGATGTGCACCTCGTAGGCGACCATGCCTTCGCCGTCGACCTCTTTGCACGTCATGCCCGCCCGCTGTCCGGCGTCGGATCCGAATTTGGTGTCCAACTTGTCGCGCACCGCGCTCAGGGAGACGTGACCGCCCTCGGCACTCTTGAACACCGGGTCGAGGACGGCGGTTACTTCGGCGGTCAAGGTCGTGGCGATACCGAAGTATTCCGACGGCGGCAGCCCCGAGCAGGTGCCGTGGGCGGACCACTCGTGGGGTGCCATCACGGAGGCGTCCGACATCATCGACTGGAGATTGGTCTGCACCGCTTCGGGCAGCTGCAGCGTCGACAGGCCGGGAGGTTGAGCGTCCTTGGACACTCCACAGAACTGCTCAGTAGGCGGCTGCGGCCACAGTCCGTGCATGATCAACGCCGGCCCCAGCGAGCCGACATGGCCACTGCGGCAGCCGGGGTTGGCCGGGTCGACCTTGCACAGACTCGGTCCCCAGGTCACCACGAGCAGGCTGGAACTGCTGTCGCCGGCGGCCTCGGTCCGGCTCAACTCGCGCGGACGGTCCACCACCAGAACACTGAAGGCGACCGCTGCGACAACCACCGCCCCCAAAGCCGCCGATATCGACAATACGGCCACGTCACCTCGCCGCATGCGGTACAGCTTGTCACGACCACGCGTCAGCGTTGTTGGATTGCGGAAGGTCACATGCAGGTGCCGCTGCCGAAGTTCGGCCCCCCGGTGAACGACGTCGATCGCTGGTTCGAGCGCACCGCCCGAGGACGCAACCGGGTGCCGTCGCTGTTCGCCAGCCTGCTGACCGGTCGAGTCTTCACCTACCTGGCCTATCGCCTGCGCTACCCGCTGGTGCTCGCCACGGTGCAGTTCGGGGTCCACGTCGCGGAGTTCTTCGTGATCCTGTCCAGCCTGGGCGGCGTGGCGGCGTTCACCGTGATGATGCTGCGGGTGGGCAGTCTGGTCATCGGCGGGGCCTGGTGGGGACTTCTCGAAATCATGCGCGACCGGCTTCGCGGCTTCTCCCGGTCCGGCGAGCGGGACGCGGCCGGCTACGAGATCGGCAGCTGGCTGGTCCTGGCCGTGACCTTGACGGTGACCACCACCGTGGGCGGCGCCGTTGCCCTGGTGATGCTGCACCCGTCGGGCGACGACCCGGTCGCGCATCTGTACGCATTCCTGATCATCGTCGAGTTCGCAATCAACTTTCCGGTTCGGGTGGTGCATTCCGGCGTCTACGCGACCCGGCGCGTCTATCGACCGCGCTGGTCGATCTTCCTGGCCCCGGTCGTTCAACTCGCGGTGCTGAGCATCGGGTTCTACTACTACCCGACGGTCGCCATCGTCATCGCGATCATCGTGTCCAATGCCATCGCCATCGCCATCACGATCCACTACTCACTGGAGACGTATCGCTTGATCGGGCTGGCGCCGAGGCTGCGAGCGCATTGGCGCCGGTTCTGGCGGCAGTTTCCGAAAATCCCACCGTGGCAGGGCCTCAAGGACACCGTTTCCGGACTCGGGCTGCGACTCGACGGGGTATTCGTGCTCGCGATCGTCGGTATCTACGGCACCAACACCCGATCCTTCGACCTGACCGCCGCCGTCGCAGAATGGCGGCACGTCGACACCTTCCGGTTCTTTTACCTGGTACTGCCACTGTTTCGAGGCTCCTACGAATCTGCGGGGATTTTCTACTTCGACTTCGTCCGGCTGCGCAGCGATTCGGCGCTATACGAGTTGCGCCGCACGTTCTTTCACCGACTTCTGTGCGCTGCCCCGGTGACGTCCCTATACTTCTGGGCATTGGCGGCCGCGCTCGGAATGTTCTTCCTGCACGATATTCCGCTGACGTTCCTGCTTGCGCTGATCCCACTCTTCCTGGTGCGCAGCGTGATCGGCATCTACCAGATCCGGCTGTTCGCCGAAGGACGGTCGGGCACCCACCTCGCCACGATGCTGTTCCTGGTCGTGTTGCTGTGGCTGATCTGGATCAAACCCAACCCGGCCTCCGACCTCATCCAGATCACCGCCGCGATGATCCTGCAGCTGATCCTTCTCATCAACGTGCAGCATCTGCAAGACCGCCGATACCCGCCACCGCCCACACTGCTCAGCCTGGGCGACTGGCTGCACCGGCTGGCCCGTGAGCCCGGACCGGTTCGGGTCGGCGACATCGCGATCCCCGAATCAGCCACCACCAAGCAGAGATCGGCCGCGGTGCGGCTGATGCGTCACACGTTCGACGGTAACGGGCACGTGGCGTTCCAGTCGCCCAGAAAGCTCACCTACTACGAACGCACGACCGAGGATTCGCCCGCGGCGCCGCCTCATCTGCTGCTGCAAACCCTCAGCGGCGGAGCGGTCAACCGCGGCACGTCCTCGACCACCCCGATCACCAATGGGCGGGACGCCTTCCGGCAATGGGTTCCCCAGGATGGTGTGGTCACCGCCCCTGTCGATCTGCCGGCTCTGGTAGCCGAGTTCCGTTCCCTGTTTCCCGACGGCATCGTCTTCGATCTGGAAAACCTCGCCGGCGCCCGGGAGATGCGCGATCTCGACCCTGACCTGCTGGTGCGGGCGGTACCCGCGGTGACGCGGAGCCTGGAAGACGGCGTCACCACCGTTGTGCTGTCCGAACGCAGGCTCACCCCGATCTATCAGCACGGAGCGCTTCGCTTGCTTCTGATCTCCCCACCCGACCCCGATACCGCTCGTTCGAAAGACCTCGCCACGGCCGTTCGAGCCTGGCAGATCAGCGGGGCCGCAAAGTGGGTCGGCGATGCCTGATCCCGTCGATATCGAACGGCAGTTGGCCGACCCGAAAACCTATGAGGCCACCATCCTTCGGATCTTCACCAAGAAGCGACAGCGTGGCATGACGTTCAGCGAGGTCGCCGACGACGGGGTGACCTACTTCGACACGGTCACCAACCGGCGAACACTGGCACGGGTGATCGCCCGCAGCGTGGCCGACGGCCGATTCCAGCCTCAGCCGGTGGATCTCTGGATCCTCGACACCAACGGGAAGCGGCGCGCCGCGCATATGCCGGTCTTCACCGACCACGTCGTGGGATCGGCTCTCTTTCAGCTCATCTCACATAATGCCTGTTGCTACGGCCTTCCCGGCGTCTACTCCTACCTGCCGGGCAAGACCAATGTGACCGCGATGCGGGCCCTCGCCGACTATGTCCGCGCTCACCGTGCGCGGACGGGGGACAAAGGGCCGCCGTTGTACGTCCTGCAATCCGACTTCGAGCACTACGGCGACAATCTCCCGGTCGGCCCCGATGCCGCGCTGTGGCCCATCCTGCGCGAGGTGGTCGCACTCGGAAGCCGCAATGGTGTTGTTCCACAGCATGTTTGGGATCTCATCACCCGACTCGCCCGTCCCATCGTGCGCGATCAGGAGGGTGCACATTTCACTCGCGTTCACGGGGTGGCCATGGGAACTCCGCTGGTCCCGATCCTGGCCGACCTGGCCGTCGTGCCGATGGACAAGGCGATCCTGGATATCGACGGCATCTTCTACGCCCGCTACAACGACGATTTTCTGTTCGCGCACCACGACCTGAGCGCCATGCACGAGGCGGACGCGCGGATCGACGCGCTGCTGGACGAGTTGGGTGTCAAACGCAAACTCGGCAAGGAACTTCGAACCGCCTTGAGCCCGACGGGTCGGCCATGCCCGAGCGATCCCGCCTACCGCGGGCGCGGGCGCGTCACTTCGCTCGGCCTGTCGGTCAGTCACGCGGGCACCGTGTCGGTCGCGCCACATCGGCTGCGGCGGTTCATCGCGCGGGTTGCCGCGCGTATCGACGGAGTGGCGGCCGGACTCGGTCGGCTGCCGGCCAAGGAGCGGGCACGCCAACTCGTGGTCGCCACGAACGTGATGCTGGATCTGACGAATCCGTTTGCCGTTGCCGGATTGTCCTCGCTGCTCGACACCACGACGGACCGGGGGACGTTGAAGGACTTGGACTATCGCATCGCCCGCAAGATCGTGCAGGCCGCCACCGGGCGCCCGGGAGTGCGCGGCTTCCGGGTTGTCCCGCCGGCCATGCTCCGCGCGGAGATGGGATTGGTGTCGCTGGTGTATCTGCGTAACCAGCGGTAGCCCCGGACCGACATTGCCCGGCCTTGCCGTGATCGCCGGATGTGCGGTTCAATTCTTTCCGAGGGCGCGGACCCCGCCTGGTGCGGCTTTATCGAGGGACCACAGAGGCTGTGGCTTTCGGTCCTTCACTTTTTCGTTTTTCCCCGCGCCCTCGCTTGCGCTCTGGTCGACGGCTACCGGTCGCCACGGGTGCAGTTCGGCTCCGCGGGCTTGGTGGGCCACGCGCAGACGTCGATGTAGGTCGTGGTGTTGAACCCGCCGCCGTCGAACACCCCGTAGGCGGCGCCGTTGGTTCCGGTGTAGGTGGCGCCGCCGCCGCCTTCGCCGCCCGAGGTGACGATGGTGGTCACCTCCCAGCCCTTGTCCTGCAGCGCGGCCCTGTACGAGGCCATCACGTCGCCGGGGGAACCGTTCACGACGAAGTGCAGGTGAATCCCGTTGTCGGCGATGCCGTCCGGCCCCTGTGTCCCCTGACTGTTCGCCGGAGTGGGCACCAGCGACGGCAGCAGGCTGTCGTCGAGCACCGCTACCGTCGCCGACGACGGGCTCGTCGCTTCTGGGGCCGTGCCCGAGTCGGGGCCACCGCACGCCGTCCCCGATACGCCGACGACCAACGCCACCGCCGCCGCAACACACACACCATGTCTCATCGTTGGTCCTCTCGTCTAGCGCACAGTAGCCCAGCCGGCGGGCGCGGTCCGGTCGGCCGGAATGCCAGGTTGCGACACGGTCACGAATGGATACCTATCGACACAGGGCCGGTCACAAGAGTCACACAAATCCCTATCGTCACAATGGCCAACAGACGTCACAGCGACGTCCCGCCCCGAAAGGTGTGTCGTGTCGCCGCGCCCCAGGATCCCCTCGTTGTCGCTGGCGTCGGCACTTGTCGTCGGACTGTGCGCGTCGACCGGTGTCGCACCGCCGGCCAACGCCGAACCATGCGAAGGCGCCTCAGCCGCGGCGCAACCCGCCGCGAACCAGGCCTTCCAGATTCCGCAACCCTCGGCGATCGCCCCCTTCGACCGGCCCATCGGGCACAAACCCGCCGGCGCGAATGATCAAGCGCCCCTTCCGTCATTGGGCAAGCTCCTCATCAACGCGTTCATGCCCAACGCGGCACAGGTACAGAAACAGGCCGCGGTCGCGCCGTCGCCCAAACCGGCGCCCGCGCAGCCGCAGCCCGCTCCGGCCGCGGCCCAGCCGGCACCGTCCACCGCGCCACCGGGCACCTCGGTCGTCGGCTGGGTGACCGGACCGGAGAGTCCGAACCAGACCATCCAGAAGTTCGCCGTCACCGGGACCGACCTCGGAATCATGTGGGACAACGGCGATCCCACCCACCGCCAGGTCCTGATGGCCTTCGGCGACACCAACGGCTTCTGCCAGATCCCCGGCAAGCAGTGGCGCTACAACGTGCTGATGCGCAGCACCGACGGGTCGCTGGCCAACACCGTCGCGGTGCCCGACGGTGTCGTCGGCAACAAGTACTCCGGATCGCCGGTGTGGCGCCCGGGAATCGCCAAGCAGGTCATCAACAGCATCAACGGTGCGCCGCAAGAGACGGGCATCATCCCCACCTCCGGCGTCGCCGTCGGGCAGAACCAGTTCCTCAACTTCATGTCCATCAAGAGCTGGGACAACTACGGCGCGTGGACCACGAACTACTCGGCGATCGCGACATCGACCGACAACGGCGAGACCTGGGGTGTCTACCCCGGCACCGTCCGTCAGCCCACCAACGGCAACGAGAAGTTCCAGATGGGCGCGTTCCTCAAGCCCGGCCCGGGTGATCCGTATCTGTACTCGTTCGGAACCCCCAACGGGCGAAGTGGATCGGCGTACGTAGCACGGGTGTCCCCCGCGCTTGTCCCGGACCTGACCAAATACGAGTACTGGAGCTCCGACAGCAACTCGTGGGTGCCGGGTAGCCCGGTGGCGGCGACACCGGTGATCCCGGGGCCGGTCGGCGAGATGTCGGCCCAGTTCAACAACTACCTCAAGCAGTACCTGGTGCTGTACTGCAACGGCAACAACGACGTGGTGATGCGGACCGCGCCGGCGCCGCAGGGCCCGTGGGGTCCGGAACAGATGCTGGTGTCGTCGATGCAGATCCCCGGCGGCATCTACGCCCCGTTCCTGCATCCGTGGTCGACGGGCCGAGAGCTGTACTACAACCTGTCGTTGTGGTCGGCCTACAACGTGATGTTGATGCACACTGTGCTCCCCTGACGTCCCAAGAGTGGGACACTCAGCGACATGGACCACAGCGACCCGCGTGTCGACGACTCCATCCCGACCGAGGTGCTCGACGGAACCGACACCGAGCAGGCGGCCGAGATCGTCGTCGACGCCGCCGTGCGCAACACCATCTCGCCGGCGGAGCTGGGCCGGATGCTGGTCGACGCCGGGCGCAGCGTCGCCGACGAGGATGACCTGCTGACGTTGCTGCAACGGGTCGCCGGGATCGCGCACGAGGCCGTCGACGGAGCCGACTACACGGGAATCACCATCGATCTCAGCGGCCGCACCTACACCGCGGTGCACACCGACGAGCGCACCCTACGCATCGACAGCGAGCAGTACGAGGCCGGTGACGGCCCGTGCCTGCACGCCGCGCGCAACCGCACCACCGTGCTGCTGGACTCCGACGAGGCGATGGCTCGGTGGCCGCGCTTCGCCGCCGCCGCCCGCGAGGAAGGCGTCCACAGCTTCCTGGCCGCACCACTGTTCACCAAGGAGCAGACGCTCGGATCGTTCAATCTGTACGGGCGGGATCGTCACGCCTTCGACAGCCTCGACGCCGAGATCCTCGACCTGTTGACCACCGCGGTGTCCCGGGCCATCGGCGACTTCGCACGCTTCAAGTCCGCCCACGACACCGCGGAGTCAATCCAACGGGTGTTGCAGACCCGCGCCCCGATCGAACAGGCCAAGGGTGTACTGATGGCTCTGCGCGGCATCGATGCCGACGAGGCCTTCGACGTGCTCCGCGTGCAGAGTCAGCAGACGAACGTGCCCGTTCGGGTGATCGCGGTGGACTTCCTGGACAAGGTCACCGGCAGCGACGGCGAACAAAGCGCCTGAACGGGGCTTTCCGAGCGGGCAACGTCTCAGCGACGTTCACCGCGGGGACCGCTCCGGCGACCGTGAGGCCCGACCGACGCCCGGACCCCACGGCGATGAGCCCAGCATCACTCGCGCACGCCATAGGACCGCGGCAACCCGAGTACGTGCTCGGCCAGGTAGTTGAGGATCATTTCCTGTGGGATCGGCGCCAGCCTCATCAGCCTCGCCTCCCGCCAATAGCGGGCGACGTCGTATTCGTCGGCGTAACCGAACCCGCCATGGGTTTGTACGGCCTGGTCGGCGGCGGCGAACGCGGCGTCGGCGGCCAGCCATTTCGCCATATTCGCCTGTTCGCCGCAGTCGAACCCGCGGTCGTAGAGCCACGCGGCTTCGCGCACCACTAATCCCGCGGCATGCAGCCGCGTATAGGCCTCGGCGAGGGGGAACGCGACGCCCTGGTTCGATCCGATTGGTGCTCCATACACAACGCGGGCATTCGCGTACTCGACAGCCCGCCGAACGGCGGCGCGTCCGATACCGATGGCTTCCGAGGCCACCAGGATCCGCTCCGGATTCAGCCCGTGCAGCAAGTAGTGGAAACCGTCTCCCTCTTCACCGACACGGTCGTCCACCGCCACCAAGTGGTCATCGAAGGTGACCTCACACGACACCACGGCGTTACGGCCGACCTTCGGGATCGGGTTGATCTGCACGTGCGGCGCGTCCAGGTCGGCGAGCAGCAAGGTCAGGCCGTCTGTGCGCTTCTGTACCTGCTCCAATGGTGTTGTACGCACCAGCAGGAGCGTCTTCTGACACAACGAGGCCTTGGTCATCCAGACCTTGCGACCCCGCACGATGTAGTTGTCCCCATCGCGCACTGCGCGTGTGGCGATGTTCGTGGTGTCGGTCCCCGCGTCGGGTTCGGTGACACCGAACGCGACGTGCAGGTCGCCGGCTGCGACAGCAGGCAGGTACCGCCGGCGCAGCTGTTCGCTCCCGAACCGCACGACCGGGTTCATGCCGAAGATTGACGTGTGAATTGCGCTGCACCCGTTCATGGCGGCTCCGGAGGCCGCGACCTCCTCGAGCACGATCGATGCTTCGGCAATACCGCGGCCGCCTCCGCCGTACACCTCCGGGATGGCTATTCCGATCCAGCCGCCTTCTGCCAGAGCTTTGTAGAGTTCCCAGGGGAACTCGTGCCTGGCGTCCATGTCCCGCCAGTAGCTGTCCGGGAACTCGCGGCAGATACGCCGAACGGCCTCCCGAATGTCGGTATGCAGATCTGGCTCGCCGAATTCAGTCAACGCCCACTCCGAATCGTCATCGCACCCCGGCGGCTCCAGGTAATGACCCGCGGGGGGCGGAGTCACCCATCACAGACATTATATACTATATCCCGATTGCGCCGGATCGCTCCTGGGGACCCTTGTGGTCGATAGTGCGACCACCGTCGCGCCGATCATCTGGCCAACCTTGACGTTTTGCCCGGAGGTGGGCTGTCCGCGCGCGTGTGGAATGAACCAGACAACCCTCTCGCAAGTATGTATATTATATTTATGCGTGGGTCGATCGCACATCCTTGGGTTCTGACGCCGCTGGCCGACGGCTTATCCGCCGCTCAAAGCCTTCGCTGGTTCGAGGGACTGTTGTGGTTCCCTTCCTCACTCGAGGAAGCGGTACACACCGTAGACATACGTGGGTCGATGACCACATTGCCCCTTCCCGGCCATCGCCCGACTGGACTCGCCTTTCGCCCGGATGGTTCCCTGCTGATTGCATCGAGTAACAAACGACGGATCCTGCGTTACGACGGCGAAGTCGTCACCACCTTCGTCGATCTCAGTGACACGGCGCCGGGACCCCTTGGCGATATGGTCGTCGACAGGGCTGGCCGCACCTATATCCTCTGTCCCGCAACTGAAGACGGCGTCCTCGTCCAGATAGACCGCGGCAACAATGTGACAATCTCCGCCGCCGGTCTCGATGATCCCGTAGGAATCGTCGTCACTTTGGACGGCAGGACATTGATCGTCGCCGAGTCGCTTGGCCGACGGTTGACCGCCTTCAGCATCGCACCGGACGGTTCGCTGTCGGGCCGCCGACCCTTCGCCGAGGGGCTCAGCGGTCCTCCAGGCGGCATCTCCATCGACGCCCACGGAGGAATTTGGACTGCGACGACGCTGGCGCACCAGTTTCAGCGGGTGGTGGCCGGCGGCGCCGTTACCGACCGCATCGACATGGGTGATCGCAGCGCGATCGGATGCACATTGGGCGGCCCGAGCGGGCGCACGCTGTTCATGCTTTCGACCCCCGACTGCTCCTGCTCGATCGCGGCGGGACGGAATTCGTGTCGCATCGATACTGTGGTCGTGGACATTCCGGGCGTGCCTAGGCGGTAGATCGCCCTCTCCTGATCGGCGCGGGTGGTGCTGCGCGTCCCGCCAGATACGACAGCCACGCTGCCGTTAGCTCCTGCACCCCGGGCATCGAGGCGGCGTCGGGGCCCTTCGCGACCGGCAGCATTGTTCCATGAGCGACGGGCAAATCGTTCAGTTGCCCGTCGGCGGGACCAGCATGTTCTGCCATGTCTTTTCCCCGGGAGCGGTCTGGGCCAAATCGGATTGCCGATACACCTTCCCGTCGGGACCGATATAGGTGCCCGTGGCGGGATCGTACGGTGCGACCGCGACCGGGGGCGGCAGCTCAGGAACGTCTTGACCGGACATCGTGGCGTTCGGGTCGCCCTTCCAGTTCAGCCCGTCGTTGAGCGGAACGTACTCCTGGTCGCTCTCGCACTCCTTCACCGTCGCTGCCCGCTTACCGGGGCGCGTTTCGCATGGGATGTTGCGCGCGCCACGCACATTGTTGATCGAGTCCTGCGGGATCCGGCAGTACAGCGCACCGTCAGGTCGTTCCGGGTAATCCACCATGCTCGGGGGTCGCCGTTGCTGGGCAGGAAGATACCCGGTGGTGCACGCCGGGGGCAGGTTGACATTGAGGTTGAAGCTCAGGAAGGGACCCTTATAGGGCAGGTTGGTGTTCTGGTCGGGGACCATCACCGCCTGCATCAGCCCAGTGGCTTGTGGCAGCAGGACCAGCAACTGTTCGATGTCGTTGCGATAGGTGATTCCCACCTCGCCAAGGCTGACCAGATTGGCGAGCAGGATCGGCACCGTTGGTTGCAGTTGGTCGAACAGCCGACGGGCTTCGTCGGCGGCCTTTCCACCGTGATCCAGCACGCCGACCACCGCGCTGTTCTCGGTCTGCAGTTGCGTGGTGATGTCCGCGAGGTGTGCTGCCCAGGCCGCAACGGCGTCTGAGCTCTGCACCTGGGAGTCCAGCACGGGCTCGGACTGATCGATGAGCGTAGTCAGCGGGTCCAGGTTCTGGCGTGCGTCGATAGCCAGTGCGGTGGAACCCTTGACCAGGCGCAGGATTTCGGGGCCGAGACCGCCCACCGCGGTGTAGGCCTCGTCCACCGCCGTCTTCAGATTCTCGCGGGGTATCGCCTGAATGCCCTGGTTCACCGAATCCAGCAGATAGTTGATGTCGGGCGGTATCGAAACCCGGTCACGCGCAATGACATCACCGTTGCGCAGCGATCGAGACGGCCCCTGTCGTGGCACCAATTCCACGAATTGCTCGCCGAGCGCATTCTCACTGTGCACTTGGACATCGACGTCGGACGGGATCTCGACGCCGGCACGAAGCGAGAGGGCGGCCTGCACGCCGGTGGCGGTGAGCCGGACACTCTGCACTCTGCCGACCTCGCTTCCCCGGTAGGTCACGTTGGCCCGCTCGTAAAGGCCGCCCGATCTCGGCATCTCCACGACGACGGTATAGCGGCCGACACCGAGCATCGCCGGCACCTTCATGTAGCCGAAAACCATGAAACCGGCGGCCACGAGCGAGATGACAATGAACAGCACCAGCTGGACCTTGATTTGCCGAGTCCTCATGCTACGGCCCCTGGTCGAGGTGATACGGCACGATGAGTGGGTTGCCGGCGGTGTACGGACTGGGCATCTGTCCGATGGTGCGACCCCATTGCAGCTCCAGTGCGGTCAAGTCGCCCTCCCAGCGGGTGCCGGTGAACAGGCCTGAATCCAGACGGCTCAAGGTGAGATCGAGAACTACGCTGACGTTGGCATAGTCCCCGCGAAACCACTTGTCCAGCGTCTCGTTCGGCCACGGGAACGTACCGAAGAAGCTCAGCGAGCGGGTCAGCGCGGGCCCGGCGTTGGCCAACGACTCCAGTACCGGACCGATGTCCCGGAGTTCTTGCACGAGTGCGTCTTTGGTCTGGTTGGCCGAGTCGGCGGTTACCGCCGAGAATTCCCCGAGCCGATCGAGGGCCTCGGCGAGGTTGTTACGCTCGTCCTTGAGCACGTTCAACGCATCAGGGATCGTCCGAAGTGCCTTGTCCATCACCGGTTTCTGATCGGCGAACTGGCCGGCGAGCCGATTGAGGCTTTCGTTGGCCTCGATGATGTCGCCCTTTTGATCGTTGAGTCGGTCGATGAACTGGTCGATCTGCGTGATCAAGCTGCGCAGGTCGTCTTCTCGGCCGGCGAAGGCGGTGCTGAACGCCTTGGTGATCTCCTGAACCTGGCCCAGTCCCCCGCCGTTGAGCAGCGCTGACAACGCCGCGAGGGTCTGCTCAGTGGTTGGATAGGCCGATCCCGAGAACAGCGGGATGAGCGATCCCTCATGCAGCTTGCCCTCGGGAACACCATCGGCCGGCGGCGCCAGTTCGATGTGCAAGGAGCCGAGCAGGCTTGTCTGACCGACTTTGGCCGTGGCGTTGGCGGGCAGGTCGACAGTGCCGTCCAGACGCATAGACACCAACGCATGCCAGCCCTGCCGCTGGATCCGGGTGACGTGGCCTACCGTCACGTCACCGACCCGGACGCGGGAATTCTCCTGGATGTTCGTCACGTCTGGCAGTTGTGCCTGAATCTCATAGGAGCCTGGGCCATTTCCCTCTGTCCCGGGAAGCGGAAGCGAGTTCACACCACGCCAACCGCACCCGGAAACGGCGGCCGCCCAGATCAGCATCGCGGCGACCATCCGATACCGGCGCCTTCGCAGCATCGTCATCACGATCCCCCAGTGGGCGGGGCCATCATCCCGGGCAGACCTTCTGCGGGATTGGTTGCCACCGCTTCAGCGGGCAGCGGCGGCGGGTTCTCCCCCGGCACGGTCTGGCCGGACGGCGGTGATGGTGACACCGGAACGTGGTCAGGACGCAGCGAATCCTCGCTGTAGGTGATCTCGTTCGGACGTGCCTGGGGACCCACGATGAGGTTCTCCCCCAGTGGCGGGAAATTGTATTGCCGGTTCTTGACGATGGGTGCCAGGTATTGCACGCACAGCTTCGCCGATTGCTCTGCGCCGAGGCGCGAGGCTGCCTGAATGGCGCCGCAGATGAACGAGATCGGGTCAGCGAAGTTGTTGATAACTGGGATCCCGGTGACGGATCCCTGGGCCGGTTGATAGACGTTGGTGAAGTCTTGAAATCCGTTGGGTCCGATGTGCAGGAGTTGCTTGATGTCGTCGAGGCTCTCGACCAGAGCCCCCGTTACCGCGGTTACCTTCTCCGAAGTCGTTGCGATCGAGTCGCGATTCTCGGCCAGAAAACTTCGCACGTCGTCGACGGTGGTGTTCAGATCCCGGACCGCGGTGGCGACCTCATTCGGATTGTTGGACAGCAGCGCGGTTATGCCGGCAAAGTTCGTATTCAGCTGCCCCATCAGGTCGGTGCTCGACTGCAACGCCGATACCAGGAGCGACAAGTTCTTCACGGTGCCGAAAATGTCCGCGTGATGGTCGCCGAGCGCCGAGAAGGTCTGCGACAGTTTGATGATGGCGTCGCGGATATTTGCGCCCTGTCCACGCAGATTGTCGGCTGTGGTGTCCACGAACGCACCCAGTGGGCTGACGCCGCCCGGTTCGGTCGGCTGCAGCTCCTTGGCCAGCTTCTCGAGCTGGACGCGAAAGTCGTCCCATTCGACCGGTACGGCGGTGCGGCTCTGTGGGATGACGGCGTTGTCGTCCATCGTCGGCCCGCTGGTATAGGCGGGCGTCAACTGGATGGCGCGGGCGGTAACCAGCGACGGTGACAGGATGACGGCGTCGGCGTCGGCCGGCACTCGGTATTTGGCGTCGAAGGAGAATTCGACCTTGACGTGTTCGGGTTGCGGTTGGATCGAATCGACCTTGCCGACAGGCACACCCAGGATGCGCACCTCGTCGCCGGGATAGAGCCCATTGGTGTTGGCGAAGTACACCGTGACCCTCGTCCGGGCGCTTTCCCGCACTGGACCCAACGTGACGGCGAGTCCTGCACCCAGCGTCACAATCAAGACGACCGCGAGAGCACTCCTGTTGTTGCGCAATCGATTCATTGGGGGTCCTCCGCGGAAGCCGGTCCGGCAGGAGGCGCGGAACCATCAAGCGTCGGCGGCCCTCCCGGTGACGGCAGCGGCACCGTGGTCACACCGGCCGGTCCGGGCGCTGCGGGTCCGGCTGTCACCGGCGCGCTCGGAACCGGAGTCGATGTGTATCCGGCCGGTGGTCCGGGCGGCGGACCGCCGGGTGGCGGGGCCGGAGCCGGCGGCCGGTAGGGATACCGAGGATCACCGGGGTTTCCTGTAATCGCATCGGGCAGCGTCAGATTCGGATCGCCGCCTTGCCCGGTTCGCGGGTAGGGAACGGGGAGCGCCGGAGTGCCCGGTTGACCGACCGGCGGTTCGGTCCGCTCGGACGGCAACAAGACATTGGGGTCCAGACCCAGGTCGGAGAATGCCGCGTCCACGAACGGCTGGATGAATTGTCCGGGCAGCAGATTGCCCAAGTACGCTTTGAAGAAGGGTCCGGACGCCACCGTTCCGCCGAGCGCCATCATGTATTGGTGAGCGCCTTTGAGCACCTTCTGGATCTGCGCCTTGTGGTTGTCCAGAATCGTCAACACACCGTTCAGCTTGTCCAGCGCCGGCCTTAATTGGTCTCGGTTGTCGGCGACGAATCCCGACAATTGCCGTGCCAACGCCGAGACGTTCTGCGAAAGGTGGTCGAGTGCACTGCTTTCGGTCTGCAACTGCACGAGCAGTGCATTGGTGTCGGCGATCAGACTCACCACCTGATCGGCCCGCTGCGAGAGCACCTTGGTCACCTTGTTCGCGTTCGCCAGCAGAGAACGTAATTGGGCGTCGCGTTCGTTGAGTGTCTCCGAGAAGCGTGCCACGCCCTGCACCGCTGTGTGCAGTGCGGGCGGCGTGTCCTGGAAGGTATGGGCCAGTGTCGTCAGCGCGTCCGACAACTGGGACGTGTCCAGACCGCTGATTGTGGCGGTCAGGTCCCCAAGCGCATCGGGCAATTGGTACGCCGGCGTGGTGCGATCGATAGGAATCGGTCCATCCAGTAGGCCGTCCCCACGCGGCGTGACCTCGAGAGTCTTCGCACCAAGCACCGTACCGGTCTTGATGGCCGCCTCGGTGCGGTCACCTAGGCGGATGTCTTTGTTGACATCGAAGATGATCAGCACCTTGTTGCCGTCGAGCCCGATGCTGGAGACTTGACCCACCCGGAAGCCGGAGACCTGGACCGGATCACCGGTCCGCAATCCTCCAGCCTCGGCAAAGTACGCCCGATAGTCGTTGCCCCCGCTGAAGAATGGCAACTTGTCGTACTGCAGCGCCGCGAGCACGATTAATGACACCGTGGCTATCCCGATGGAGCCGATCACCAGAGGACTGCGTTCAGCGAAAGACTTCATTTCGGGGTACACCGCCCCGTGCTCTGCCCCGCCACTTTGACATACACCGGCTGGCCTCCTTTGCCGTTGACCTTCAACACCACATCGCAGATGTAGAAGCTGAAGAAATCGCCGAAGAGGCCCTGCCGGTTGAGGATTCGGTACTTCTCGGGCAGATCGTCGAGCAAGTGGTTCAGATAATCCGCATCTGCGACAGCGATTGCCGCGGCGCGGTCGGTCTCGTGGACCACCTTCTGCAGCGGTGGCCGGGCCTGCGACAGGAGGTCGGCGAATGTACCGGCCGCCTCATTGGCGTAAGCCACACCGGTACTGATGTCGGTCTTGCGTTCGGCAAGTACCTTGACCAATTCGGATATGGCAGTGACGCCCTTGCCGAACTGGTCGCTCTGATCGCCGAGGGACCCCAGCACCACATTCAGGTTGGTGATGACCTCGCCGATCAACTGATCGCGGTCGGCCAGCGTGTTGGTCAGCGAAGACACTTGAGAGAGAAACGAGCCGATGGTCGCGCCCTGGCCCTGAAACGCCTGGATCAATTGACCGCTCAACGCATTGACCTGGTCGGGATCCAATGCGCGAAACAACGGACGGAACCCGCCGATCAATGCGTCGAGGTCTAACGCCGGTTCGGTTTGCGAAAGCGGAATGGTCTGCCCGGGGTCAATTCTTCCGACCCCGCCCGTGCCTTCCTCCAAGGCAAGATACCGACCGCCGATCAGGTTCTCGTAGCGAATCGCCGCCCGGGTGCCCTGCGTGAGCAGGACCGAGTCGTCGGCGGAGAACTCGACGATCGCGACGTTGTTGTCTTTGATCGAGATGTGCTCGACCTTGCCGACCTCGACGCCGGCAATGCGAACGAAGTTGCCCTCAGCCAATCCGGAAACATTGGCGAATTCCGCCCGGTAGGTCTTGCCCTCCTGGAACCGCAGTTGGGCGAAGACGGCCAGCAACGCAAAGGTGCCCAGTGCACACGCAGCCATGAACAAGGCGATGCGCCAGATGACACCTCTGAGGTTGTCTTTCACTGTCTTGGTCCTCGATGGTCAGCGATCACGGAGTTGGCGATGGTGCTGGATTCGGCGGTGGAACGCCCGGATAGAGCGGAATCCCACCCGGCCCGTACAGGGGTGCACCGTAGGGCGGTGCACCGGGATAGGGAATCGGGCCGATCGCCGGCGGCCCCATACCCCGGGTGCTCGGCGGCTCGGGCACCGCCCTCGTGACCGGGAAGTAATCGACCCACCACGGGTGACCGATTCCGGGGTTGGGCCGCACGTCGAGCCCGGTGCCCCAGCCGGTATTGGTCACGAGGTACCGCAACGGGTAGTTCTTGCTCACGTCCGGCAGGGCTCCGCAGCCAGGCTTGCCGCCCGGGCCGCCCTTTGCGGCGATGACTGGAAGGTTGTCCGGATAGCGGTACTGGTCGTTACCCCACAGAACGCCGGCATCGAGGATGGTCGAATAGCCGTTTGCGCCACCGGTTGCTGCGTAACCACCGTCGTCGAGGAATTTCTTACCGCCCACGAGCAGGCAGGTGTACGCCGGGTTGTACGTCATCAAGAGGTTCGTCGTCGGCTCGAGGAGGTTGACCGAACGAATCAGGTTGTCCTTGTTGGGCGCAACCAGCGTGACGCCGCTGTTCGCGAACCCGATAGTGCTCAGCAGCAGAGCGTCCAGATCCGACGCATGGTCGGTGATCGTCGCGCTGGTGGTGCTCGCGGCATTCAGCACGGTCAGGATGTCCAGCGCCGCGGCTCCGTACGTGTCGCTGAATCCCTTGAACGCGACGATGTCGCGCCTTACCGCGTCCATTCGAGGGTTGATGGCCAACAGCACCTGGTTGGCGTCAGTGGTGGCCTGGCCCATGCGTTCGCCCTGGCCGCCGACGCCCTCGGCGATCGCCCCGAGCACCGCGTTGAGCTTGGCCGGGTCGATCTGGTGCAGCATCCCGACCAGGTTCTCGAACACAGTGTTGACCTCGGTGCTGACATTGCGGGACCGCAACACCTCGCCCGCGGTCAGCCGCTTGGAGCTGGGGTTGTCCGGATAGATCAGATCGACGTATTTGGCGCCAAAAGCCGTGGTGGCCTTGATTTCTGCCTCTACATTCGCCGGAATGTATTGAATCTGGTCAGGGTCGATCTCCAGTTGCAGGCTCACCTGGCGCCCCCCGCCCGCCACACCCGAGACCCGGCCTACCGGAATTCCACGCAGCCTGACTTTCGCGCCGGACTCCATCACCAGACCCGCGCGGTCGGACGTCAGAGTGACCGGCACGTGGCTGGTGAAGGTCCCGCTGAACAACGCCGAACTGAGCGCCACGAAACCGACCACCGACACGATCAACATCAGCGTCCACCACGCCGGGTGCCGGAAGCCGGTCTCACCTATCCTGGCCGCCATCGTCGCTACCCGGAGAAGTTCAAGTTGCCGGACTGCCCGTAGATGGCCAGCGAAACGAACAGGGTCACCAAGACCGCGGAGATGAGCGAGGCGCGGACCGCCCGGCCGACGGCTTCCCCCACACCCGCCGGCCCCCCGGATGCGGTGTAACCGTAGTAGGTGTGCACCAGCATGACCACCGTCGCGATCACCACCGTCTGCAAGAACGACCAAATCAGGTCGGTCGGATTCAGGAAGGTATTGAAGTAGTGGTCGTAGACGCCTGTCGACTGGCCGTAGACGGCCGTAGTACCGAACCGCGTTGCCGTGAAAGACATCAACACCGCTACGCAGTACAAGGGAATCACCACGATGATCCCGGCGACTACCCGCGTCGATACCAGGTAGGGAATCGATCGGATACCCATCACCTCAAGCGCATCGATCTCTTCGTTGATGCGCATGGCGCCTAGCTGCGCTGTCGACCCTGCGCCGATGGTGGCGGCCAGACCGATTCCGGCGACCAGCGGCGCGATGAGCCGAACGTTGACGTAGGCGGAGATGAAGCCGGTGAGGGCTTCGACACCTATGCCCGCCAGCGAGTTGTAGCCCTGGACCGCGATGACGGCACCGGATGACAGCGTCAGGAACCCGACGATCGCAACGGTTCCCCCGATGACCGCCAAGGCTCCGGTCCCCAAACCCATCTGGGCGATCAGGCGGGTCAGCTCAGCGCTGTAGTGCCGAATGGCGATACCTGACGAGGTGAGAGTGTCGCTGTAGAACTGCGTCTGCCGTCCGACGCGGTTCCAAGCAACGACGAATCGCCGAAGCTGGCGTCTGAGCCGGGGATACAGCGAGCTGGGGGTGGCGGCTTGACTCACATCGTCGCCTTGACTCCGACGGCGGTGGCGACGACGTTGATCATGAACAACGCCACGAACGCATAGACGACTGTCTCGTTGACGGCATTGCCGACGCCGGCGGGGCCGCCGCCGACCGAAATCCCTTTGTAGCAGGCGATCAGGCTGGCGGCCAGGCCGAACAAGGCTGCCTTGATCAAGGCGATGACCACTTCGGGCAGTCCGACGAGCAGCGTCAGACTCGCTGCGAAGGCACCAGGGGTGACGTGCTGGATGAACACCGCGAAGAAGAAGCTACCGGTCAAACCGACGACCGTCACCGAGGACGACAGCGCCAACGCCACCAAGGTGGCGGCCAAGACCCGCGGAACAACCAACGCCTGAATCGGGTTGATGCCCATCACTCTTAGTGCGTCGAGTTCTTCTCGGATCGTGCGTGCACCGAGATCAGCGCACATCGCTGTAGCACCTGCGCCGGCGACCACCAGCACCGTCACAACGGGCCCGATCTGGGTGACTGCGCCGAGTGCCGCGCCGGTTCCCGAGAAGTCGCCCGCGCCGAGTTCGACCAACAGGATGTTCAGCGTGAACACGGTGAGCACGGTGAACGGGATGGACAGCATGAGTGTCGGCAGGATCGAAACCCGGGCGACGAACCACGTTTGAAGCAGGAACTCCCGCCATGCGAAGGGACGCCGAGGCAACATGAACAAGGTGTCGAGAGCCATCGCGAAGAACCCGCCCACCGCACGTACGGGTTTCGAGATGCCGTCGGTGGCGATCATCGTCGACCCCTTCCTGCGTGTCCGAGCCTTGGCGCTGGCCGCTCGGCCCACACCGTATCGATACTATATATCTGATTTCGGTGCGGTCTAGAGCGATTTCCGACCCCGACCCGCTACGCCCGGCGCTCCAACGAGGTTTGCTGTGAGGTCACTGGCAGGCCCTCGACCGAGCCGACGAGAAGCGGACCCAGGCGGAGAACCGCTATGATATAAAGTATCTGCAATGACTCCGGTGTCGGGTCCGGCAGTCGGCCCGTCGCCGACCCCTCCGGCCGGTGCCGTGCCACTCAGAAAACGAGGTCTTGAGTGACTCGATTCGCGGTGCTTGTCAAACAGATCCCTGCATTCGAGCAGATGATGCTCGGTCCTGCGGGCCGACTGGTGCGCGACCACACAGCCCTGGAGATGAGTGCTTACTGCCGGCGAGCCGTGAGCAAGGCGGTCGAGTTCGCAGCCGATGACCCCGACTCCTCGATCGTCGTCTTCACCCTCGGTCCCAGCGCGGCCGAGGACGCCCTCCGAGAAGCGATTGCATGGGGACTCGACCGCGGCGTCGACATCCGGGGCGTCCTGATAACCGATCCCGACTTTGCGGGCAGTGACACGATCGCCACGGCGCGCCTGCTCGCGGCGGCGATCAATCGGGAAGGACCGTTCGACCTCGTTCTTGCCGGTAAGAACTCACTCGACGGCGACACCGGGCAAGTTCCTCCACAGCTGGCCGAACTCCTCGATCTGCCGTTCGCGGCTGGGGTCAAGGTACTCGCGCTCCACGAGCAGATCGCCTCGGTCGGCTGCGAACACGACGATGGATGGCTCGACGCCGAGGTGATGCTGCCCGCGGTGCTGTCGTGCGCCGAACGGCTATGCGAGCCGGCCAAGGTTTCGCACGAGGGTCGTGCAGCCGTGCCCGCCCAGATGATCACCACCCTGTCCACCATGGAGCTGGGCCCCGGGCCCTGGGGTGGGGCAGCCAGCCTGACGGATGTCGGCGAAACCCGGAATCTGCTCGTCCAGCGGTCACGACAGATCGATGCCGACGCGCCGCTTGCTGACCAGGTGAGTACCGCCGTCCGGATACTGCGAGACAGCGGCGCTCTCGATGGCGATGCGAACGCCGAACGACCCGCCCTGGGCGCTACGAACGGGCCCGGACCCCTCGTCGCAGTCCTTGCCGAACCCGATCGCGACCTGCTTACGCAGGAATTGTGTGGCGCCGCAGCCCGATTGGCCGAGTCCCTACACGGCTCGACCGTTCTGCTCGCAGCCCACGAACTCAGCGCCGCCACGGCGGGCTCCTGGGGGGCCGACCGGCTGGTGATCATCACCGGATCGGCGGTGGAAGAGGAGATTGCGGGCGCGGTGGCGCAATGGGCCCGCGCGCGGCAGCCGTGGGCAATCTTGGCCGGTTCCACCTCGTTTGGACGCGAGATCGCCGCCCGAGTAGCCGTCTCGATCGGCGCGGGACTCACCGGCGACACTGTTGACCTCGAAGTCGTCGACGGACGGCTGGTGGCTTGGAAGCCCGCCTTCGGCGGTTCGCTGGCCGCTGCGATTACTGCCAGGTCGCCGGTGCAAATGGCCAGCGTCCGCCCGGGCGTCCTCACCCGACCACGGCCCCGCGTGCACACCGCGGACGTCGAATCGATCACCGGATCTCGCCGCGATCGGATACGGATTCGGCTGCGGCGTCAAGAGGATTCGCTCGAGCGTCTCGGCGAGGCCGACGCCGTTGTCGGTATCGGAGCCGGCGTCGCGCCCGAGGAGCTGTCCCGCTTCGGCGGGCTGTGTGAGGTGCTGGGCGCTGAGCTCGGCTGCACCCGGAAGGTCACCGATGGCGGCTGGATGCCGCACTCGAGCCAAATCGGAATCACCGGGCGGTCGATCTCGCCGCGCGTGTATGTGGCAGTCGGAACGAGCGGCAAATTCAATCACATGGTGGGTGTGCGATCGGCTGGAACGGTATTCGCGATCAACTCCGACCCGACGGCACCGGTGTGGGACCACGCCGACGTGGGCATCGTCGGCGATTGGCGGGAGTGCATCGACATGCTCGAGACCGAGTTACGGCGCGAACATGGTCTGCGTCAGTCAGGCGATACAGAGCGGACTGCGGCGAATTCTTCGCTGAGAAGGTAGCCGGAATCGGGAACCACAGCCGAACGACCGAGTGTCCGCAACAGCTCGTAGGTCGTAGCGGTCGCCGCGGACAGCACCGGCAGGCCGAGACGGGCCTCGACTTCCGGGATCGCGGCTAGCGAAGGCATCTGCACGCACGCCGACAGGACAATCGCATCGCAGCCGACCCGGTTCAGCCGGCCGGCGATCTCCGGAAGGTTGCCTGGGTCGAGCCGCCCGACAGAGCAATTGTCGGCAACGCCGAGACTGATTGCATCCACGACCTGCACGCCGGCATCCTCGACATACTCGACCACCTTCTGAGTCAGGGCCGGGACGTAGGGGGTCACCATCGAGACTCGTCGCGCACCGATAGCGTGCAGACTTCGGATGAGCGCGCCGGCGCTCGACAGCACGGCAGCGGCACAGCCTTGCTCGCGCGCAACCCCTGCCAACCGCCGCTCTGCGGCTCCATGTGCACCCGGGCCCTGCGACATGATCGCCACAAGGCACGCGTAAGCCATTGCGTCGCATTCGGCGTCAGCGAGCTCGACGGCGCAGCGGTTGCTGTCGCGATCCATCTCCAAAAGTGCTTCTGCGGTGACATGCTGCATCCGCATGCGACTGGAATGGAAAGTGAACCGCTCGTCTGGAACGAGAGTCGCACGGCGCGCGAACATCTCGGGGACCTCGGTCTCCATTGTCGTGTTCGAGCTCGGGACGATCAAGCCCAACCGGGTTGGCATCATGCGAATTTCTCTCGGATTGATGGACAGCGTTGTCGGCCACGCAGTCGGCGCGCGTCGACCTCATTCCCGCCGGAGCGGGTCGTTCTGAAACCGGCGGCGAGCCGTCGACGGTTCGCCGCCGTGTCCAGATCAACCTTGCGTTGACCGCTCGACACGCACTTTCTCGTAGGGACCGGGACTCGTGACTGCTACATAGGAGGCACGTTTGTCACCGACATTGCGGATGCCGTGGGCTATCCCGGCCGGCACCATCACGGCGTCCCCGGCCCGGGTGATGACGGGAGGCCGGTCTCCCAGTGTGTATTCGCACTCACCGTCGATGATGATGTGTAGGTGTTCGGAGGTCGGGTGCTGGTGGTAGTCGTTCGCCTGACCCGGTTCGAGATTCCATACGACCACGCTGATCTGGCCGACATACCCCGGTACCACTGTCGGTAGCTTGTCGTCGAAGTGTTGAAGCTTCGACAATGAGAACACCAAGCTGTCAAGGTTGTTCGCGTCGATAGTGCCCATGAAATCGAGAACGAAATTCTCGTCGTCGGGCAGCTTGGGTATTTCCGGCATGGCAGTCATGGGTTTCCCTCTCGTTGGCTGGTTTTCGAGTCAGCTGGCGTCGGACGAATATTTCTTCACGAGTTCGGCCCAGCGGCGTCCGCACTCACGCGCGTCCTCTACATACCGCTCAGGCACGACGTCGTAGGGCGGACGGATGGGGCCGGCGTTGCAGTAGCCGGCCTCGTTGAAGCGAATTTTCTCGAGTTGCAAGTTGTACTTGTTGAACTCTTCGAACGAGTTGTCCGGGATGAAGGTCTCGTTGGCCCACAACAGATCCTTGGCGATCTCGCCGGCCCGGTCGAGATCTTTGGCGGTTATCGCGTCCATCAACGCCACGCACGGTTGCGGCCCCATCGACGCGGCAGTGGCCCACATCGCCGTCATGTTTTCCGGAGACTGCTCGGCGAACGCCAAGGCCATCATGTCGATCGGCATGAAGTTGACCCGGTTTTTCGATGCTGCCAACCGTTCGAGGTAGGACAACGGAGTGCCGACCTTCGCGCTTGTGACCGTTGGCGCTGCGTCCACCACCGCGCTCCAGAACGACGGCGGAAACGAGAAACGAAACGCTTGCTCGTTGGCGTACACCATGATCGCCATGCCCGGGAACGCCTCGGAGATAGACGCATAGAACTTGACCGCCTGGGCCTCGCTGCACGGTTGCCACATCGGCAAGCCCAACATCGTGCCATCGGCTCCGCGGTCACGAAGAAACTGCATTCGCTGCACAGTCTCATGGGTGCCGAGCGTGGTGGCGCCCACAAGGGCCGGCACCCGCTTGCCGACGGTGGACAGGAAGCAGTCACTGAAGGCCTCGAACTCAGACTGGGTAAGGGTGGCGCACTCCCCCGTAGTCCCCAGTGCGAGCAGCCCACTGCACCCATCGGCGATCAACTTCTCGGTCAGCCGCGCGGTTTCGTCGAGATCGACCGTGTCGGTGGCGTCCCATCGGTCCGCCCCCTCCTTGGCCGGTGTCGGCACGATCCCGTAAACGCCCTTGAAGTCCTGCGCGGTCAGCATTAGTTCTCCTCATTCGGTAACACTGTGGTTGTCTTCTTCACGCCTGCGCGGCGTTCGGTTCGTTGATCGGCGGCAGTTCTGCTGCATCGACCTGCATGGCGTTGGGATTCACATCAACTGGCCCGGCCGCCGAAGTTCGCCATGTAATCCCACACCCAACTCGGATCGGTCGCCGCCTTGCCATAGAACGCGACCGCCTCCTCGTAATCTCCTTGACCTGGCCCAGCGATCAGTGAGCACATGTGCGCCACTTGGAGCGTGGCGGTGTTGATCGGGCGCCGAATCGCTTCGTACTCGGTGAGCGCGTCCACGAAGGCTTTCTCCGACGCTGCGTCGTCGAGCAGGACGGGCCCGACCAGTTCCGCGAGCTTGGCCGAATCTTGGATCGCGATGTTCAGGCCCTGGCCACCGGCCGGATGAGTCGTATGGACAGCGTCGCCGGTCAGGGCGGCTCGGGGACCCGAGTAGCTGGCCGCATGCGTTCGTCTGATGCGGTACACGTGTGAACCCCCGCGCTTGTTGAGTTCCAACTCACGCAAGCCGGGATGGCGTCGTGCAAGCCGCTCACCGAGTTGAGTCTCGCTCATCGCCATCCAGTCTCTGGCTTCGTCCCGTCGCACACTGAGCACCACCCGGTGGTGTCCGACCGGCGTGGTGGGAAGCATCCAGACCGTGCCCTCGGGATGCAAAAGGGTCCAGCCGCAGTCCGGTTTCAGCCACGACGGAGTAGGACTGTGCAGCACGACAATCCAATTCTCGTACTCGTGAAGATCTTCCAGTGCGATGTCGAGCGATTTCCGGGTCAACGACTCAACACCGTCGGCACCTACCACCAAGCGAGCACTCGTCACCTGCTTGCCGGTGTTGAGTAGCCATCCGCCCCCTGCTCCTCCGTCGCGCTCCAGCTCTCGTATCCGATCCGGTTCGACGACCACACCGGCGTCCTCGGCCCCCTCGAGAAACACCAATTCCATCTCGGCATGGTTGAGCAACCAGGACTCTCGGATCTGCGAGCCGGCCAATAGCTTTCCGGCGAAGTCCTCGAATTCCAGACCGCGGAATCTGCCCGCCCCCCGCTGTTCGAGGAGCGGAAGAAGGCCCAACTGCTGCCTTATCACGTCGACAGTCGGCGCGTGCAAAATATCGCCACGGTTCGGATCGCGCGCGAGGTCGCGCCGCTCGAAGAGCCGCACCGAGCACCCCTGACGAACGAACGCGACAGCTGCAGCGGCACCGGCCAAGCCTCCGCCGATGACAGCGACATCGCATTCGTGATCGTGCATCCCAATCCTCACCGAGCCGTCAGGTTCCAACCTCGAGTTCCGCGCGGCCACAACATATCGGCTATGTAATAAATAATATATTCATGCGCAGACAGTCGCCGTCAAGTCGACGCATCCTCGGGCGTGTAGGCATCGGTGACTGCCTGATACTGAGCTCCGGTCTGGAAGAGCCCGTCGTTGTAGTGATAGCCCGCGGGGATCCAGTTGAAGGTCTTCTGTTCGGCGAATTTGTAGTAAAGGACCCTCCGGCCGGCAGCGTCACCCGTTGGCGGCGGAGTGGTGTGCAACGCGTAGGCGTCGTGGATCGTGATGTCACCCGGGTCCGTCACCAGGGCCACAGCCGGCAGATCCTTCTCGTCACCCCAACCCAAAGCATGCTTGGTGTACCGGTGCGACCCGGCGAGAACCAGTAGCTGACCGTTGACCGGATTGGCGTGATCGAGCTGGATCCCGACCTGGATGAACGGACAGATGACCGGTCCCCCACCCAGCGCAGGATCGATATGCCAGCCGAGGTTTCCATTGCCTTTGACCACATTCGAGTTCTTGATGAAGACCATGGGTCCGTCAAGGCGATCGTCACAGACCCGCAGTTCCCGTCCCGCTATCTGAGCGCAGCGTTCCAGCCTCGGGTCGTGAGCAAGGGCGGCGAGCAACGACGAGTGCCGACCAAGGTAGTTCATTCTGGTCACGACGTCCTCGCCGTCGGCAGTGACCG
This sequence comes from Mycobacterium pinniadriaticum, assembly GCF_026242045.1. Taxonomy (GTDB): domain Bacteria; phylum Actinomycetota; class Actinomycetes; order Mycobacteriales; family Mycobacteriaceae; genus Mycobacterium; species Mycobacterium pinniadriaticum. Next base: position 1,279 of record NZ_JAPJDO010000017.1, on the reverse strand, counting down.
ACCACCATGTCGTTGGGTCGTCCCGCGTCGTGCGTTGCCGCGCAGACTCGATCGCGGCCCCGTACTGCGCGACCTCCTGCGGGCTGAATACACCCTTCAGGTGCAGGTAGCCGGCGCGGTCGAAGAAGTGGCGCATCTCGTCGAGATCGTCATCGAGCAAGAACCCGCGGTGCAGATCCAACGGCGCGCCAGTGCTGTCCACGAGTGTCTGCCGCACCCCGGGGCCATAGATTTCGCGACCCGAGCACAACGACTGGATCGCCGGTTCCCAACGCTGCCAACCAGCCAGGTCACCTCGGACCACGCGCGCCCGCCCAGTGCTGTCGGCCCCTCGGACAGTCAGCAGCTCGTGGAGAAAGTCCGAGAACGCCTGCTCTGACAGTTCGATCAGTGTCACCGCATCTACATCACCTTCACGAACCACGACGCCTTGCTCGGAGCCGATCCACGTGAATGTCGTTTCTCCGCAACGAAAACCAAGAGGCGGAGCGCCGACAAGATCGCCGGCGACCAGATGACCACGCTGCTCGACGAGCGCAGGGAGCAGCTGTCGGTGAAATTCCACAAACGAGTACGGCTCGAACGATCCGGCGATCTTCGCTGCCCACGCCCCGCCCGCGTCCACGGCTCCAGACCTCAACGTCAACATCCTCTCGACCCCATCGGTCGTCCGCATTCTTTCGCAGGCAACCCGCTAGCTTCACCTACTATATTCTATATACTAAACAAGCGGTCGGCTACAGCACTCCGAATTGCCAGCACCAGCACCCACACGCGTCCATAGGAAGGGCCACCTGTGCAGAAGGTTGATGAGTTGTCGTATATCGGGGTTGGTGCGAAGGATCTCGATGCGTGGTCGGGGTATGCCGAGCAGGTGTTGGGCCTTGAGGTGGCTGCCGATAGTGATGGTCACCATCTGTATCTGCGGATGGATGAGCGGCATCATCGGTTCATCGTGCATCCGGCGGGCGGTGAGCCCGAGGATGTGTCATTTGTGGGGTGGCAGGTGCGTGATGCCGCGGCGATGGATGTGATTGCCGGTCAGCTCGATGCCGCGGGGGTCGCGGTTATCGCGGGCACGCCCGAGGAGGCCGCGGTGCGCCGGGTGCTGGGGTTCGTGCACTTCACCGATCCGCATTCGCGGGTGCGCATGGAGGTGTCCTACGGTCCACAGCTGACCTATGCGCCGGCCTACCGGCCGGGGCGGCCGATCTCGGGGTTCGTCACCGGTGAGCAGGGGCTGGGTCATTTCGTCACCTATGTGCCCGATGTGCAGGCC
>NZ_JAPJDO010000016.1 GCF_026242045.1 Mycobacterium pinniadriaticum | reverse complement strand
CTCAAACCCCGCACACTGACGCTTCGGACAAGTCACTTCCCGGGCCTACCAGCAGCCACCCTACAACCGACCCCGATACCGGACTCTTGACACAGAGAGGCGCCGTCTAGTGCGAGGCGGCGGAAGGGACCCCCGCGCGGATACTCGGGTGCACCGGACGCACGTCACCCTCTACTCTCACGTCATGTCCACCCGGGTCAACATTTCCTCCGATTCGGACTTCGAGCCGCTGGTCGGCTACTCGCGCGCGGTGCGCGTCGGGCCGCACGTCGCTGTATCAGGGACCACCGGCGCAGGCGACGACATCGCCGCACAGACGCGAAATGCGTTGCAGCGCATCCAGAATGCGCTGGCCGACGCCGGGGCTGGGCTATCTGACGTGGTCCGGACCCGGATCTACGTCACCGACATCTCGCGATGGCGGGAGGTCGGTGACGTACACACGGAATTCTTCGGCACCGTTCGACCGGCAGCAACCATGGTCGAAGTCGGAGCGCTCATCGAGCCGGGACTGCTGGTGGAGATCGAGGCCGACGCCTACCTGGACTGCGCGAACGGCTGAAACCGGCCGTCGTCCCCCGGCAGATACGGGGTGACGGTGATCACGTCGGCCGTGGGCAGCCGGCCGTACAGATGCGGGAACCTCATCGACTCGGGATCCGTTGGCATTCCATGTTCCCACCGCACCGGCGAGTCCAGCCGTTGTGGGTCGACGTGGAGCAGAACCAGATCGGTCCGGCCGGCGAAGAGCCGGTTGGCCGGCAGGTGCACCTGCTCGGGCGCCGACAGGTGCACGAATCCGACTTCGGTCAGCGATTCGGGGCAAAGTTCGCCGACGGCCTTGGCGGCTTCCCAGTCCCGCTGTCCACACAGGTGGAGTAGGAATTCCGGATTCGGGTACATACGACCACACTGCACCACCTGCAACAGGACAGGGCGTGAGACACGACACAGCGTTAAACCCCCGGGGAACAAGGCCGAAACAACGAACGTCTGAGACAGTGGAGATACGTGACGGTGGCGCCGAGTCACCGAAGCGCTGGACACCTTACGGAGGAGCCCATGAACGCAACCCTGACCAGTCCCGAATTGACCAGGGCTGATCGCTGCGACCGCTGCGGGGCCGCTGCCCGGGTGCGCGCCAAGCTTCCGTCCGGCGCCGAACTCCTGTTCTGCCAGCACCACGCCAACGAGCACCAGGCGAAGCTCGTGGAGTTGGCCGCGGTGATCCAAGTCTCTCCGTCGGAGGCATAACCGCAACTCACGGCCGCGTCGCTGGGCAGGACTGCCGTCGTCAGGAATGCTGGTCTGGTCATGACTGACCAACCCGCCAAGCCGTCTCGCCATCATGTGTGGCGGATTACTCGCAGGACATTATCCAAGAGTTGGGACGACTCGATTTTCTCCGAGTCGGCTCAAGCCGGGTTCTGGTCGGTGTTGTCGCTGCCGCCCCTGCTACTGGGCATGCTGGGCAGCCTGGCCTACGTCGCGCCGCTGTTCGGTCCGGACACGCTGCCGACCATCGAGAACCAGCTGATCAACTTCGCCAACAGTTTCTTCTCCAAGAACGTGGTCAACGAGATCATCCAGCCGACTGTCCGCGACATCATCCAGGGGGCGCGCGGGGAGGTGGTCTCACTCGGGTTCGTGATCAGCTTGTGGGCCGGCTCGTCGGCCATCTCGGCATTCGTCGACTCGGTCGTGGAAGCCCACGACCAGACCCCGCTACGGCATCCCGTTCGGCAACGGTTCTTCGCCCTCGGCCTGTACGTGGTGATGTTGGTGTTCGTCATCGCCGCGGCACCGGTCATGGCGCTCGGACCCCGCAAGATCGCCTCGTACCTGCCCGACAGCTGGGACAACGTGCTGCGGTACGGCTACTTCCCGGCGCTGATCCTCGCCCTGGTGCTGGCGGTGACCATTCTTTACCGGGTTTCGTTGCCCAAACCACTGCCCACACATCGTCTGGTGTGGGGCGCGATCCTGGCCACGACGGTGTTCATCGTGGCCACCATGGGCCTGAGGTTCTACCTGACCTGGATCACCAGCACCGGTTATACCTACGGCGCACTGGCGACGCCGATCGCGTTTCTGCTGTTCGCGTTCTTCCTCGGCTTCGCGATCATGATCGGGGCCGAACTCAACGCCGCCATCGAAGAGGAGTGGCCTGCCCCGGCCCCGCACGCCCACCGGGTCGGGACATGGTTACGCCACAAGGCAAAGTCGTTGGGCGACAACGGCGGACGAGCCGCCCAGCCCGACGAGAAAACCGAGGCGACCCCGGTCAGCCCTTCTTGAGATTCTCGTAGATCCGCTTGCAGTCCGGGCAGACCGGTGACCCCGGTTTGGCCGCACGAGTGACCGGGAACACCTCGCCGCACAACGCGACGACGTGGGTGCCCATCACCGCGCTCTCGGCGATCCTGTCCTTCTTGACGTAGTGGAAGAACTTGGGCGCGTCGCCATCGGTGCCGTCGTCGACGCGTTCGTCGGTGTCGGTCCGCTCGATCGTCTGGGTCTGCATGACAGACATTGTGCCCGGTTGAACAGAGCTAGGAAACCGGCCTGCCCATCGCCCGCCGAATGTGGAACAGTGGAGCTATGAAGCGTGAGCTGGGGTTCGACGACGAAGGTCGGCCCGTGCTCATCACCGCCGCCGCGCCGGCCTACGAGGAGCAGCACCGTCAGCGAGTGCGGAAGTACTTGACGATCATGTCTTTTCGGATTCCGGCGCTGATCCTGGCGGCCGTCGCCTACGGGGTGTGGCACAACGGACTGATCTCGCTGGCGATCATCGCGGTGTCGTTGCCGCTGCCGTGGATGGCGGTGCTGATCGCCAACGACCGCCCGCCCCGCCGCGCTGAAGAACCGCGTCGGTTCAACGACGCCCCGCGGCGAACCCAGTTGTTCCCCCGCCCTGAGCGTCGCGCTTTGGACACCGGGATCTCCACATCGCAACGGCATTCGGCGGGCGGCGCCGAGCCTGGTTCCCACTGACCGCCGCCGCGGTCGTTTCTCAGGACATTCTCAGGGCTTCGCGGCATTCCCGCACGTCAGAGGGTGTGAGAAGGCGACCACGCGGGAACTCTTTCCTCCAGTCGGACGTTGGACCGTTTGAAAGTTGCAGCCGATCAGGAGGCCACCATGGCAAATGCCACCACCACCCGGATTGACAGCGATCTGGACGCCCAGAGTCCAGCCGCCGACCTGGTGCGCGTGTATCTGAACGGCATCGGCAAGACCGCCCTGCTCACCGCAGAAGATGAGGTGGAACTGGCCAAGCGCATCGAGGCCGGGCTGTTCGCCCAGCACCTGCTGGAAACCCGCAAACGCCTCAGTGATAACCGCAAGCGAGACCTCGCGATCGTGGTCCGGGACGGTCAGGCCGCTCGCAGTCACCTGCTCGAGGCCAACCTCCGCCTGGTGGTGTCGCTGGCCAAGCGGTACACCGGGCGCGGGATGCCGCTGCTGGACCTCATCCAGGAGGGCAACCTGGGTCTGATCCGGGCGATGGAGAAGTTCGACTACACCAAGGGTTTCAAGTTCTCCACCTATGCCACCTGGTGGATCCGCCAGGCGATCACCCGCGGCATGGCCGATCAGAGCCGCACCATCCGGCTGCCCGTCCACCTCGTGGAGCAGGTCAACAAGCTCGCACGGATCAAGCGTGAGATGCACCAGAGTCTGGGCCGCGAAGCCAGCGACGAGGAGCTGGCCGAAGAGTCGGGCATCCCCGTCGAGAAGATCAACGACCTGCTCGAGCACAGTCGCGACCCGGTGAGCCTCGACATGCCGGTCGGCAGTGACGAGGAGGCCCCGCTGGGCGACTTCATCGAGGACTCCGAAGCCATGTCGGCCGAAAACGCCGTGATCGCCGAGTTGCTGCACACCGACATCCGCCACGTGCTGGCCACCCTCGACGAGCGCGAACAACAGGTGATCCGGTTGCGGTTCGGCCTCGACGACGGTCAGCCCCGCACCCTCGACCAAATCGGCAAACTGTTCGGCCTGTCCCGCGAGCGCGTCCGGCAGATCGAGCGTGAGGTGATGGCCAAACTACGGAACGGCGATCGGGCCGACCGGCTGCGGTCCTACGCCAGCTAAGCAACCCCCTTATAAGCAACCCCCTTACTGTGCCCGTCGGCGACGCCGGCGGGCACAGTGCTGCGGGCAGGCGGTGTTGCACGACCATTTCCCCAGCTAGCCAAGTAGACTCACGGCAGACGAAGGGTGTCCTTATGAACGATCTGGTCGATACCACGGAGATGTATCTCCGCACGATTTACGACCTCGAAGAAGAGGGCGTGATCCCCCTGCGCGCACGCATTGCGGAACGTCTGGATCAGAGCGGCCCCACCGTCAGCCAGACAGTGGCGCGCATGGAACGCGACGGTCTGTTGCATGTGGCCGGTGACCGGCACCTCGAATTGACCGAGAAGGGGCGCGGGCTGGCCGTCTCGGTAATGCGCAAACACCGGCTCGCCGAGCGCCTGCTGGTCGACGTCATCGGCCTTCCGTGGGAAGAAGTCCACGCCGAAGCATGCAAGTGGGAACACGTGATGAGCGAGGACGTCGAACGCCGCCTGGTGCAGGTTCTCGACGATCCCACGGTGTCGCCATTCGGCAATCCGATCCCGGGCCTGTCGCTGCTGGGGCTGGACATGAGCCAACACGAGGACGCCAATCTGGTTCGGCTGACCGAACTGCCGGCGGGGACCCCGGTCGCGGTCGTGGTTCGCCAGCTGACCGAACATGTCCAGGGTGACGTGGAGTTGATCGGCCAGCTCAAGGACGCCGGCGTGGTGCCCAACGCCCGTGTGCAGGTCGAAACCAGCCCGAACGGCAGCGTGACGATCGTGATCGGCGGGCACGAAAACGTCCAGCTCCCCCACGAGATGGCCCACGCGGTCAAGGTCGAGAAGGTCTAACCGCCGTACGGCTACACCGCCCGGCGGCCGAACGCCCGCCGCGGCGGAAGCCGCACCCCCAGCCGCTCGGCCAGCCGATATCCGGTGTCGGCCAACTCGCGGATCTGCGCGGGCCGCATACCCGATTGCAGAGCGGTATCGAGCATGCCGGCCATCCGATGCTCGGGGTCAGCGCGCAAGGCTGCCTCCAGAGACAGCCCCGCCATCGGCCCATCGCCGCGGACGTAGGCCGAAAATGCCACCAGCACAAGCGCTTCGACTCGCCACGGTTCGGGAAGCGTACGAGCCAGCAGCGCCCATAAGGTCTCGGCCCGCCCGGCGTCGGCCCCGACGGACAACGCGTACAACGTGTCGCGGACCGCGACGTCGGTCAACGCGCACGCCAAACTCGCCAATTCGGCATCGTCTGGTTCACCGCCGTCACACACCCGGGCGCTGACCTCTATCGCCGCCTCCACATCACGCCGGGCACACCCGTCAGCGTCGGTACGCCGGTCCACTTCGCGCGCCTCGGCGCGGTCGGCGATGGCCGGCACCAGCGACGCACTTCGGGTGGCGTCGGCCATCGCGACGACCGCCTGCAGATCGGCCCGGCGCTGGTAGAGCCGGCGCCCGTCAAGCACGGCGGCCACCGCCAGGGGCGAGGACATCGGATCATCCACGACGCCGGCCGCACCGCACCCGTCGACGCAATGCCAGCGCCCGCCCGCTTCGATCCGGTCGACGACATGCCCGGCGTAGAGCCCCAGGCCGTGTACCGCCAGCGCCGACGTCAGCTCGGCGCACAGATCGCGGTAGTCCTGGTTGCACATGGGGCACTGGGCGCCCTCGGCATCCACGATCACCCCCACCACCGCGTCGGCGCCGGATGCCGCCGCGAGCTCGGCCAGGTGGCTGAGGTCACCACCGCACGCCTGGGGCAAATCGGTACGCATGACGGCGCCCATCTCGCCGTGCTCGAGGGACACCAGGACCAGCGACTTCTCCGGCACGAAGCCGAGCACGGCGGGCAGGGCGGCGATGAGCGCACCGGGACTGGTGAAGCGGTAGTCAGGTTCGTGTGTGGTCATGACCCGAGGCTGTCAATCGAGCCCGTCAGGCTGGAACGACCGGGACCCTGGACGAGCGGGGGTTGTGGACGAAGTCGTAGCTGGGGATCGGTGCGGCGAACATATTGTTCACGTCGTATTGACGCCGTCGGCATGCGAGATTCGGCAAACCGGCGTACATCTTGTCCTCATGGGTGTGGAATACGACCTCGTCGTCATCGGCTCGGGACCTGGCGGTCAGAAGGCTGCCATCGCCGCGGCCAAGCTGGGCAAATCGGTGGCCGTCATCGAACGCGGCAAGATGCTCGGCGGTGTGTGCGTCCAGACCGGCACGATCCCGTCCAAGACGCTGCGCGAGGCCGTCCTCTACCTGACCGGAATGAGCCAGCGTGAACTCTATGGCGCGAGCTACCGGGTCAAAGAGAAGATCACTCCTGCCGATCTGCTCGCCCGTACCCAGCATGTGATCGGCAAAGAAGTCGATGTGGTGCGAAACCAGTTGATGCGCAACGGGGTCGAACTCTACGTCGGGCACGGCCGGTTCCTCGACGAGCACACCATCGAGATCGAGGACCCCACCCGCGCCGAACACATCACCGTCGGCGGCCGGTACGTCATCATCGCCACCGGCACCAAGCCGGCACGGCCCGCCGGTGTGGAGTTCGACGAGAACCGGGTGCTGGACTCCGACGGTATCCTCGACCTGAAGTCCATCCCGACGTCGATGGTGGTGGTCGGCGCCGGGGTCATCGGCATCGAGTACGCCTCGATGTTCGCCGCGCTGGGCACCAAGGTCACCGTCGTGGAGAAGCGCGACACGATGCTGGACTTCTGCGACCCCGAGATCGTCGAAGCACTGCGCTTCCACCTGCGCGATCTCGCGGTGACGTTCCGGTTCGGCGAAGAGGTGACCGCCGTCGACGTCGGCTCGGCCGGCACCGTCACCACACTGGCCAGCGGCAAGCAGATCCCCGCCGAGACCGTCATGTATTCGGCCGGCCGGCAGGGCCAGACCGATCACCTCGACCTGGCCAACGCCGGTCTGGAGGCCGACAACCGAGGCCGGATCTTCGTCGACGACAAGACTTTCCAGACAAAGGTCGACCACATCTATGCCGTCGGCGACGTCATCGGCTTCCCCGCACTGGCGGCCACCTCGATGGAGCAGGGCCGGCTGGCTGCCTACCACGCCTTCGGCGAGCCGACGGCCGGCATGACCGAGCTGCAGCCAATCGGGATCTACTCGATCCCCGAGGTGTCCTATGTCGGCGCCACCGAGGTCGAGTTGACCAAGGACGCCGTCCCCTATGAGGTCGGAGTATCCCGCTACCGCGAGTTGGCCCGCGGCCAGATCGCCGGGGACTCCTACGGCATGCTGAAACTGCTGGTCTCCACTGAAGACCTGAAAGTGCTCGGCGTGCACATCTTCGGCACGTCCGCCACCGAGCTGGTGCACATCGGCCAGGCCGTGATGGGCTGCGGAGGGACGATCGAATACCTGGTCGACGCGGTCTTCAACTACCCGACCTTCTCGGAGGCCTACAAGATCGCTGCGTTGGACGTGATGAACAAGCTACGGGCACTCAACCAGTTCCGCCTCTAGACCTAGCACTGGCTGCCGAACGAGTTCGGCGCGGTGTCTCCCGGCCCGCCGTCCTCTGCGCGTGCCAGCAGGGCTGCGGTCGCCGCGTCGAACGGCGGCGAGTAGGAGATGTCGTCGCGGCACCCGCCGCCGTCGAGGCCGCCGATCACGCCGAACACCGTCGAGTCCTGGATCCACGGGGCGCCGCTGGTGCCGTCCACCAAGCCACCGCAATGCAACGAGGGATACCCCTCGGGCTCCATTCCGGCGACGCCGTCGCATCCGATCGGTGAACCTCCGACGCCCAGTGGGTAGCCGACTACCGTCACCGCTCCGAGATCGCGGCCAGGCGCCGCACCGAGAGCCAACGACTGTCCGGCGACCGTCTCCACGGGGTCACCCACGGGGCGGCTGACCCGCGCGAAGGCATAGTCGGCCTTGGGGTCTTGCGAGGTCAGCCAACGGGGATCGAGGTAGATCGCATCGACGGTCCACACGTCGCCGGGTGCCGCTTCGTCTTCGAACCCGGGCACAAACGTGACGGGGACGCCCGACGCCAGGCAGTGCGCTGCGGTCAGGATCAGATTCTGGGTCGTGGAACGAACCACCGAGGCAGTGCAGGTGTGGGCGTCGGTGCCGCCGAGAAAAAGCGCCCCCACCGCCGGTCTGGGCAGCACCGGCCGGGCATCCCCGGGTGCGGACGGCGGATCGGCGGCCTCGGCGGGCGGCTCGGCCGACGTGTGGCAACCGGCCACCAGCACCGTGGCCACCGCCACGTTCAGCGCCGCCGCGACCCTCCTCATCTGCACGATCATGCCTGATCTGGGCGCCGCCGACCCGCCGCGACGATCGACACCGGGGAACGACGGGTACCGTGCCTGCGTTATGTAACACGGGTGCTATTGATGGCGCGGGCCAGAATCTACGAGACACTGGTTGTCACGGTACTGAGGGCAGGAAGCCGCGTCCGGGCACCGCGAGGAGGCAAAGACGATGACTGACGAGCAGGGACAGCACTACCGACCCGAGCAGACCGGACTGTACGAACTGGAGTTTCCGGCTCCCCAACTGTCCGCGCCGGATGGGCGCGGACCGGTGATGATCCACGCACTCGAGGGATTCTCGGATGCCGGCCATGCGATTCACCTGGCCGCCGAGCACCTGAAGAACAAGCTCGACACCGAGCTGGTGGCATCGTTCGCGATCGACGACCTGCTGGATTACCGGTCCCGCCGACCGCTGATGACGTTCAAGACCGACCACTTCACCGACTACGACGATCCCCAGCTGAACCTGTATGCCCTGCGCGACAGCCTCGGTACACCGTTTCTGCTGCTCGCCGGCCTGGAACCGGACCTGAAATGGGAACGCTTCGTCACCGCCGTCCGGCTGCTGTCCGAACGGCTGGGGGTGCGCCAGACCATCGGTCTTGGCACGATCCCGATGGCGGTGCCGCACACCCGCCCGGTGACGTTGACCGCGCATTCCAACAATCGCGAGCTGATCAGCGACTTCACCCCGTGGGTCGGGGAGGTGCAGGTCCCGGGCAGCGTGTCCAACCTGCTGGAGTACCGGATGGCCCAGCACGGCCACGAGGTGGTCGGGTTCACCGTCCATGTGCCGCACTATCTGGCCCAGACCGACTTCCCACCGGCCGCTGAGGCACTGCTGGAGCAGGTGGCCAAGCTGACTTCGCTGCAGGTGCCGCTGCGCGCACTGACCGACGCCGGCGCCGGTATCCGGACCAAGATCGACGAGCAGGTAGAGGCCTCACCGGAGGTCTCTCAAGTGGTGACCGCGTTGGAGCGCCAGTACGATGCTTTCGTTGCCGCTCAAGAGAACCGCTCGCTTCTGGCACGCGACGAGGATCTTCCCAGCGGTGAGGAATTGGGTGCGGAATTCGAGCGGTTCCTAGCCCAGCACGCCGAGGACTTCAAAGACGGTTTCTCCGACAACGGGGATGACTAGCGAAGGCCCACCGCACCAACGACGGGGTTGCACATGACGCAGCGAAAGCCCAATCTGCAACCCGTGCGGGAAGTGACGCCCACACTGCACTTCCGGACCATTCACGGTTATCGGCGGGCCTTCCGGGTTGCCGGGTCGGGTCCCACGCTGCTGCTGATTCACGGTATCGGCGACAACTCCACGACGTGGCATCCCGTGCACAGCAAGCTTGCCCAGCGGTTCACCGTGATCGCACCGGATCTGCTGGGCCACGGCCAGTCCGACAAGCCGCGAGCCGACTACTCGGTGGCGGCCTACGCCAACGGCATGCGGGATCTGCTCAGCGTGCTCGACCTCGACAAGGCCACCGTGGTCGGGCACTCGCTGGGCGGCGGTGTGGCCATGCAATTCGCCTACCAGTTTCCGCAACTGGTGGAGCGGCTGATCCTGATCGGCGCCGGCGGCGTCACCAAGGACGTCAATATCGCGCTGCGGGCCGCCTCCCTGCCGCTGGGTGGGGAGGCACTGGCGCTGCTGCGGCTGCCGATGGTGTTGCCCGCCCTGCAGGTCGCCGGCCGGGCACTGGGCACCGTGTTCGGATCGACAGGACTGGGCCGCGACCTGCCCGACGCCCTGCGCATCCTGACCGATCTCCCGGAGCCGACGGCCTCGTCGGCGTTCACCCGCACCCTGCGCTCCGTGGTGGATTGGCGTGGGCAGGTGGTGACCATGCTCGACCGCTGCTATCTAACTGAATCTGTTCCTGTACAACTGATTTGGGGCGACCAGGACGCGGTCATCCCGGTCAGCCATGCCAAGATGGCCCATGCCGCCATGCCCGGCTCCCGGCTGGAGATATTCAATCGCTCTGGACACTTCCCCTTCCACGACGACCCGGACCGGTTCGTGGAGGTCGTCGAACGGTTCATCGACTCCACCGCACCCGCCGACTACGATCAGGGCAATCTGCGGGAACTGCTGCGCACCGGCCTGTCCGAACGTTCGGTGACCGGCACGCTCGACACCCGGGTGGCGGTGCTCGACGCCATGGGCGCCGACGAGCGCAGCGCCACCTGACCACGACCCGGCCGGCTGACGTGGTCTGAACCAGTCATCGCCGCGGAGTCGTAGAGTCGGGTCATGACCGTCGACGTGTCTGTGCTGCGGGTGTTCACCGATTCCGATGGCGACTTCGGAAATCCGCTCGGCGTGGTCGACGCGGCAACTGTCGCCGCCAGTGAACGCCAGCGCATTGCCACGGAATTGGGCTACAGCGAAACCGTATTCGTCGACTTGCCCGGCAACGGGTCACCGACCGCCCACGCGCACATCTTCACCCCCGCCACCGAATTGCCGTTCGCCGGACATCCCACGGTGGGAGCGGCCTGGTGGCTGCGCGAACTCGGCACGCCAATCCACACCCTGCAGGTACCGGCCGGCATCGTGCAGGTCAGCTACGACGGCGTCCTCACCGTGGTGCGGGCGCGGGCCGAATGGTCACCGGAGTTCGCCCTGCACGAGTTGGACTCGGTCGACGACGTGCTGGCCGCCGACCCCGACGACTACCCCGACGACGTCGAGCATTACCTGTGGACGTGGCTGGATCGGGATGCCGGGCACATCCGATCGCGGATGTTCGCCACCGACCTCGGCGTCGCCGAGGACGAGGCGACCGGATCCGCGGCGGCGCGGATCACCGACTATCTGAGCCGGGACCTCGAGATCACCCAGGGCAAGGGATCACAGATTTACACGACGTGGAGCCCCGAAGGATGGGTGCTCGTCGCGGGTCGCGTGGTCAGCGACGGTGTCCGGCACCTGAACTGAGCGCAACTCAGCCGGAAGTACCCACCGCGCGATGGGCGCGCAGCGCCTCGATCTCGCGCTCGAAGTCCTCGGCGGAACTGAACGAGCGGTACACCGACGCGAATCGCAGGTAAGCGACCTCGTCGAGCTCGCGAAGCGGGCCCAAAATGGCCAGGCCGACCTCATGGCTGGGGATCTCGGGCGAACCGGCCGCCCGCACGGAGTCCTCGACCTGCTGAGCCAGCAGATTGAGGGCATCGTCGTCGACGTCTCGGCCCTGGCACGCCCGGCGCACCCCGCTGATCACCTTCTCCCGGCTGAACGGCTCGGTGACCCCGGACCGCTTCACGACCGCCAGCACCGCGGTCTCCACGGTGGTGAACCGCCGGCCGCATTCCGGGCAGGAACGACGCCGCCGGATGGCCTGCCCCTCGTCGGTTTCGCGGGAATCAACGACACGGGAGTCGGGATGGCGACAGAACGGACAGTGCATGACCGCTCCTTCGCCTCCGCTGCGACCCGATACTTCGAGCCACCCAGAGCCTACCTGCGCCGTCCGGCGGGCGGCCACGCACTGGAAACTGGACCTGGCGCAGCTGCCACCGTCGAGGCCGCTTGTCCGGCACGCATTTTGGCCGGCCATGGCGCGGTGGGTGATCAACCGATCGGCGCGATGAGGGTCTGCCCGGCGTCCAACGAGGAAGAATCGAGCTTATTGAGGTCGCGGATGCGCTGCATGACCTGCCCTGCGGGCGCGTCCGGTGCCACCCGACCGGCCAGCTGTTGCAGCGACTCCCCCGCCTGCACCTGGACCACGGCTAGCTGATCCGGCACCACCGTGTCGGTGGCCACCGGAGCACCGCTCACGTGGCCGATCAGCCCGAGCCACAGGGTGATCAGTGCGGCAACGCCGGCCAGCGCGATCGTGACCGCGGTGCTGACCGGGCGGCGGGCGTGCGGTGCCCGCGAGAAGCCGACACCGGTACCGCGGTAGCGCATCGGAGCGATGTCCGGCCGTGCCGGATGTGGCCGGTAGCCGCGGGCACCGGTCGGACGGCCCCGGACGGGCGCGACCTGCGTTACCACCGCACCCCGACGCAGCTCCGCCGATGGGAACACCTGCCGATCATCGATGACTGTCACGTCTGCTTCCTTCCTCCGAGACACCCACTGTTCGCTCTTGTGTTCGAACTGTACTCGATCATTCGTTCGAATTCCGAACATCTGAGCGAGCGTGTCTGAAGAATAGATCCGGCCACCGACAAGTTCTGGATCGCACTAAACTGCGAGGTGGCCTGCTCGATTACCGCGGATCCGACACGCCACGGTCGAACAAATGTTTGATTATCGATCGCGCCGCGACTAGATTCGGCCCCATGAGCGACCGCAGTGAGACATCAGGCCCCGACACAAGCCGCCGTGGCGGCACCGATTCCGGACTGACCGAGCGGCAGCGGACCATCCTCGAGGTCATCCGCGCCTCGGTCACCAGCCGTGGCTATCCCCCGAGCATCCGCGAGATCGGCGACGCCGTCGGTCTCACCTCGACGTCTTCGGTGGCACACCAGCTACGCACCCTCGAACGCAAGGGCTACCTGCGCCGTGACGCCAATCGCCCGCGCGCTGTGGACGTACGCGGCGCCGACGACAACGTGGCCCCGGTGCGCACCGAGGTCGCCGGATCGGACGCACTTCCAGAACCGACATTCGTGCCGGTGCTGGGCCGCATCGCCGCCGGCGGCCCGATCCTGGCCGAGGAAGCCGTCGAAGATGTCTTTCCGCTGCCGCGCGAGTTGGTCGGTGAGGGTTCGCTGTTCCTACTCAAGGTCGTCGGCGAATCCATGGTCGACGCGGCGATCTGCGACGGGGACTGGGTCGTCGTTCGTCAGCAGAACGTGGCCGACAACGGCGACATCGTCGCGGCGATGATCGACGGCGAGGCCACCGTGAAGACGTTCAAACGCGCCGGCGGTCAGGTCTGGCTGATGCCGCACAATCCAGCGTTCGACCCGATTCCCGGCAACGACGCAGCCATCCTCGGCAAGGTCGTGACAGTGATCCGCAAGATCTAGCGGAACCTCACTCGGCCTTCAGGAATCCGTTCGCCTGAGCGAGTTCCTCGCTGGCGAACCACACTTCGGGCACAGTGTGGTCGTAGAGGGCCGAGTCCGGGGTGTAGTAGAGCCCCGAATGGGTGTTGGCCTTGATCACGTAACCCTCCGGTGCCTGATACGGATCGGAGAGCGGGAGGTGAATAGCCGGGCGCGCCGGGGCCGCGCCAGGGTGCACATCGGACTGCAGCACCTCCGCCGTTTCGGTGACCGGTTGCTCGGGCGGAGCCGAATCCTCCGGCTCGACGACTTCTGGCTCGACCAGATCCACCGGCTCAGGCTCGGCGGCGCGGCGGCGGCGCGGCGTTCCGAGTTCGCCCATGTCGAGTCGCCACATCGACTGCGACTCTTCGAGGTTCACCGCCGCGTGGCGCCCCGAATCGCTGGACTGATCGGTGTCGTCGAGCTCCTCGACCTCGGCGTACTCGAGTTCGACTTGGGCATCGACCGCTTCCGGCTCATCGGTTTGGCCGGACAGTGCCGGCTCCTCGGGAATCCGGGTCGGCGTGGTGTCGATGGAATCCTGATCGCCGTCGAAGACGTCCTCGGGACCGGGCATCGACTTGTCGTCGGTCGCCGAGTGCGCCCAGGCGAAGCCGGGTGCCTGGGCGACCTGCGCACCGCCGCCGTCAGGGTATGTCGAGAACCGCGAGGACCCGGACCCACCGGCCGACGCATCGGCGTCACTGGGCCAGTGATCGTCGTCGTAGTCCGAATCGTGGAACTCGTCGTCGACCTCGATATCGGCGCCGCGGCGGCGCTGCAACCAGAGCAGGCCGAGCGCGATCACCGCCACCAGCAGCAACGCCGGAATGATGATCAGCAGCCACCACCAGTGCCAGGTGAAGCCCTTGCCCGACTTCGGTGTCGTCGGGCCGGCCTGCGGTCCGGTCGCATTCGGCACCTCCACGCCCGACAACTCTGCGGCCAGCTCCGCGGGTTTGGTGGTGAACTTGTTGGTGGCCTTGTTCCAGGAGATCTCGCCACCACTGAACTTCTGGGTCACCGTGTCGCCGTCGGTGCTCTGCTCGCCGGTCGGGACACCGAGCTTGCCGGTAGCCCCGCCCAGCTTCGCCCACGCGGCGTTGATCGCGCCGCGCACCACGATGGCACCGTTGTCGGGCGTCCAGAAGATCACCGGCTGGTCGGCGGCACTGAAGGTGCTCACCCGACTGTTGGGCGCGCCCCCGTCGGCCTCGGTCCCGGTCGGCAGACCCAGGTCCCCGGTCGGGCCGCCCTGCTCCTCATACTTCGCCAGGATGGCGCCCGTGACCGCATGTGCGCCTGTCGCCGGCGAGTAGAAGATCTTGCCCCCGGCGTAATCCTGCTCGGCGCCATCGGCCCCGATCGAGCGCTGCGCCCCCTGCCGGGCTCCGAGCGGTCCCGAAAGCCCGCCCGCGGCGCGCCATGCCTGGTTGATCGCTGTCGTGGCATCGGTCGGCACCTCGACGCCGGCCAGATTCTCGGCCAGCTCGGGGGGCACAGTGGTAAACGTCTTGGTGGCGTCGTCGTAGGCGATCTCGCCGCCGGTGAACTTCTGGCTGACCACGCTGCCGTCGAAGGTCTCCTCGCCACTGGGCACGCCCATCGTGCCGGCAGAACCGCCGAGCTTGTCCCAGGCCGCGTTGATGGCGCCACGCACAACCCAAGCGCCGGTGTCGGGCGTCCAGAAGATCGCCGGCTTGTCGCTGGCGCTGAATGTGCTGACCCGGCTGTCCGGACCCACCAGACCCGGCACTTCGTCGATGGTCGGGAACCCGAGGTCTCCATCGGCCGGGCCACCCAGCGCCTCGTACTTGTCCAGGATCGGCCCGAACAGCAGGTGCGCGCCGGTGGCCGGGGTGAAGAAGATCTTGCCGTCGCTGAAGTTCTGGGCGAACCCGTCGCCGACCGCGTAGACGTCGCCGTCCTTGGCGCCTACCGGAGAGCCGTCGCCACCGGCGGCCTGCCAGGCCTGGTCGATGGCATCGCTTGCGTCACTTTCGGGCGTCGCGATCGCCCCGGGCGCCAACAGCAGAGCCGCCGTCGCCGTCGCGACGACGGCCAGCGCCATCCTGCCGACACCTCTACTGAGGCGACTTCCAAGCCAGGTCATGCACTCTCCCCGCGGTTTCGGTCAAGATGCCTTGCCCTTATCCTCCGCGTCAACTGTGCGTCAGCACTTCGCGACACGCGGCATTTCCCTAGATAACCCACCCGTTGGAGGGGGTAAAACTTCGGAAAAGTGGAGCAATAAGTCGCCGCATTCGTCCCGCACACCCACCGAAGGACGCCCGAGACGGACTAAAACCGCAGGTCAAGACGGCAATCCGAATTAGACGCCCAGGCTGCGGCCGATAATCTCCTTCATGATTTCGGTCGTCCCGCCGTAAATCGTCTGAACCCGGGCATCGAGGAACGACCGCGCCACCGGATATTCCCGCATATATCCGTAACCGCCGTGCAGTTGCAGGCAGCGGTCGACGAGATGCACCTGCTTCTCGGTCGCGTACCACTTCGCCATCGACGCCTGCTCGGCCGACAACTGTCCGTCCAGGTGCAGCCGGATGAACTCATCGACCATGATGCGGACCGCCGTCGCCTCGGTGGACAATTCCGCCAGCAGGAAGCGGCTGTTCTGCTGGCTGCCGATCGGTTTGCCGAAAGCCTTGCGTTCCTTGGCGTACTGCAACGTCT
Organism: Mycobacterium pinniadriaticum; assembly: GCF_026242045.1. Taxonomy (GTDB): domain Bacteria; phylum Actinomycetota; class Actinomycetes; order Mycobacteriales; family Mycobacteriaceae; genus Mycobacterium; species Mycobacterium pinniadriaticum. The sequence continues at coordinate 108,574 of NZ_JAPJDO010000016.1, read as the reverse complement.
GCTCGAGCACGCTCTCCATGCCCGCGGCGGCCATCACCGCGATGTTGAGGCGTTCCTGCGGCAGGTTCTGCATCAGGTAGATGAAGCCCATACCCTCCTCGCCGAGCAGGTTCTCGAACGGAACCTTGACATCGGTGAAGGACAACTCGGCGGTGTCCTGCGCATCCAGGCCGATCTTGTCGAGGTGCCGGCCGCGCTCGAAGCCCTCCATGCCGCGCTCCACCACCAGGAGGGAGAAGCCCTGTGCGCCTTTGTCCGGGTCGGTCTGGGCGACCACGATCACCAGGTCGGCGTTGATGCCGTTGGTGATGAACGTCTTGGAACCGTTGAGGATGTAGTGGTCGTCCTGTTTGACCGCCCGGGTCTTGATGCCCTGCAGGTCGCTGCCGGTACCGGGTTCGGTCATCGCGATGGCGGTGATGTACTCGCCGCTGCAGAACTTGGGCAGCCAACGCTGCTTCTGCTCCTCGGTGGCCAGATGCAGCAGGTACGGCGCGATGATGTCGTTGTGCAGGCCGAACCCGAGCCCGCTGTACCGCCCCGCGGCGGTCTCCTCGGTCAGGATCACGTTGTAGCGGAAGTCCGGGTTGCCCCCGCCGCCGTACTCCTCAGGCACGGCCATCCCGAGAAAGCCCTGCTTACCGGCCTCGAGCCAGACGCCGCGGTCGACGATCTTGTCCTTCTCCCACTGCTCGTGGAACGGCGCCACGTGCCGATCGAGAAATGCCCGGTACGACTCCCGGAACAGGTCGTGCTCGGGCTCGAAGAGGGTTCGCTCGTACTTGACGACGGAGTGCTTCTCGGGGGCCATGACTTCCTTCCCGGCGGCTGCGGAGTTCTGCGACGAGAATAGACCAACCGGATGGTTGGTCGCCTCGCGGGATGTGCCGCCGGCCGGACCATAGAATCCTTGCCATGCCCGGTGCCCGCAGGAGCCTCGCGCACTGGGGCGCCTTCAGCGCATCGCTGGCCGACGGCGAGATCATCGCGGTCGCCCCCATTCCCGGCGACAGCGACCCCTCTCCCCTGCTCGGCAACCTTCCGGGATCACTGCGGCACCGGTCTCGCATCGCGTCGCCCGTCATCCGTCGCGGTTGGTTGCGCGACGGGCCCGGGCCCAGCACGGCACGAGGCGCCGACGAGTTCGTCGCGGTGGGTTGGGAGGAACTCACGGACCTGCTCGCCGACGAACTGCGCCGAGTCGTCGACACCTACGGCAACGAAGCCATCTACGGCGGTTCTTACGGCTGGGCCAGCGCCGGACGCTTCCACCACGCCCAGAGTCAAGTGCACCGTTTCCTCAAAATGCTTGGCGGATACACTTTTTCGCGACACTCCTACAGCTTGGGCGCCACCGGGGTGATCATGCCGCGAGTGGTCGGCACCCATGACGATCTCTTCACGCGATCCACCGACTGGAACGTCATCGTCGCGCACACCGACCTGCTGGTGTGCTTCGGCGGGGTGAACCTCAAGAACACCGGGATCAACCACGGCGGCACCACCGCCCACCCGGCACGCAGCGCACTACAGCGATTCCGCGACAAGGGCGGCGCCATCGTCTCGATCAGCCCGCTGCGCAGCGACGTCGACGGTGACTGCAGGTGGCTGCCGGCCGTGCCCGGTACCGACGTCGCGATCATGCTGGCACTGGCCTACGTGCTGGCCACCGAGGATCTCGCCGATCGCCGGTTCCTCGACACCTACTGCACCGGCTATGAGCGATTCGAACGTTACCTGCTCGGCCAGGACGACGGGGTCCCCAAATCACCGCAGTGGGCCGCGCGGATCTGCGGCCTCGACGCCGTCACCCTCGTCGAGCTAGCGAGAGCGATGGCCACTCAACGCACCATCGTCACCGTCAGCTGGTCTTTGCAGCGTCTGCGCCACGGCGAACAGGCCCCGTGGATGGGCTTGACGCTGGCAGCCATGCTGGGCCAGGTCGGCCTTCCCGGAGGGGGTTTCGGCCACGGATACGGCTCAATGAACGAACCCGGTCTACCACCGGTTCGGGTTCGCCTGCCCGCACTGCCACAGGGGATCAATCCGGTCCGCACCTTCATCCCCGTCGCAGCGATCAGCGACATGCTTCTCCACCCCGGCGACACATTCACCTACAACGGGCGCACGCTGACCTACCCCGATATCAAGTGCGTCTACTGGGCCGGCGGCAATCCCTTTCACCACCACCAGAATCTGACTCGGCTGCGGCACGCGCTGGCCCGTGTCGACACCGTCGTGGTGCACGACCCGTACTGGACACCGATGGCCCGCCACGCCGACATCGTCGTCCCCTCCACTACCGCGTTCGAACGGGACGACTACTCCGGATCGCGCAATGATCCACTCCTGGTGGCGATGCCGGCGTTGGCGCCCCGCTATGCCCAGTCCCGCGACGACTACACGACCTTTGCCGCTCTCGCCGAACGACTGGGCTTCGGCGAGCAGTTCACCGAAGGCCGCACCGCTCGGCAGTGGTTGGTTCACATGTACGAAAAGTGGTCGGCGGAAATCGATTTCGCCGTACCCGACTTCGACCAGTTTTGGTCTGACGGCTTCCTGCGCCTGCCGGTCGAGCCGGGCCTGACGCTGCTGGCTGACTTCCGCGCCGACCCACAGACCTACCCGCTGGCCACTCCGAGCGGGAAGATCGAGATCTTCTCCGACGATATCCACGGCTTCGGCTACCCCGACTGCGCGGGACACCCGCGCTGGTACGAGCCCGTCGAGTGGCTGGGCGGCCCACGTGCCGAACAGTTTCCGCTACACCTGATCGCCAACCAACCCGCGACTCGGCTGCACAGTCAGCTCGATGGTGGCCCGATCAGCCAGAGCGCGAAGATCCAAGGGCGTGAACCGATTCGGATGCATCCCAGTGATGCCGCGGCTCGCGGGCTGGTCGACGGACAGGTGGTGCGGGTGTTCAACGATCGCGGAGCCTGCCTGGCCGGCCTGGTCGTCGACGCGGCCCTGCGCCCCCGGGTGGTCCAGCTCTCGACGGGCGCGTGGTACGACCCAGCCGACCCCGCGGACCCGGATTCGCCGTGCGTACACGGTAATCCGAACGTCCTGACCGACGATGTCGGCACCTCATCCCTGGCACGCGGCTGCACAGGCGCCGCTGTCCTTGTTGAGGTCGAGACGTTCAATGGCCCCCCGCCGCCGGTGCGCGCGTATGAGCCCCCGGTGATCCGATGACCGAGCTCGTCACCGTCACCGAACGGGGACGTGAGCTCGCGTTCAGCTTCGAGGACATAAACCGCTATCACGGCGGCGGTTCACCGGCCGGTGTCGCGACCGCCTTCACCGTGCTCCAGCGGGCTTTTGCGCTGCTCTCACCGCAGGCTCCACCCGCACGGCGCTCGGTGATCATCAGGACCGCGTTTCGCGGACCCGGCGCCCGCGACGGGTTCGAGGCGGTCACCCGTGCGGTCAGCGACGACCGGTTCACCGTCGACCGCACGTTGGTGCGCCCGGACCTGGGCCGGCTGCGCGAGGATTTCGTGTTCTGCATCGGCATCGGGGGCAGCACCGTCACGCTGGCGCTTCGGGACGGCTTCGTCACCGACGAGTTCATCGACCTGGCTCGAACCCAGAACCGCACCGCGCCCCAAGAAGCCCGTTTGGACGATCTCAAAGGCACGCTTGCGCAACAGCTTCTGGCTACGCCTGCCGAACAGATCTACGACACACTGGCCGGATGAGATCTCAGGGCTGTGGGCCTCGGGGCGCTCCTGGCGATGGAGTTCGGCCGGACACGTGCGGGCTTGGCCGGCGCGGGCCTGCTGGCAGGGGCCGAACGGGCGGCGCCGGCGCGAATGGTCGAGGCCCGAACCGACCTGGGACGCTCGCGCGGGCCACCGATTCGCGCACGGGGTGCGACGCGCGTGGCCGCAGTCGGTGGGGAGCTTAACCGCGCCGGCAGCCCGACGAGGCGTCCGTGCGAGAAGTACGGACCGGCATCGGGGGTCAGAGATGAGTAACCCGCGTCGACGACGGGCTTGAGCACGTCAATGGCTCGCTGCGAAACACCGAGCTGCTGTAGCGGCTTGAGAAGCGGCAGAGTAGGCGCAGGGATCAGGTAGGTCGTGGTCGTCCCGCCCAGGGGACTGGTCACCTGAGATACCACGACGGCGTCCGACGGCGTGGCCAAGGCCGTACCGTCGTGGAAGTAGACCGTTCCGAGCAGCGCGTTCGCCACGGCGAGCAGATTCCACGGCCGGTCGGGCGGATCGGCCCAGAAGTCGTACTGATGGACTACGACGCTGACGTCGTATTGGCTGTCGGCCAGGGTCCGCGCGGTGTAGTCCATCAGCGGCACCCAGGTGCCCGGCCGCAGGTAGATATCGGCCAGGCCCAGCTCGGGACCCCCGAACATGGCGAATGACACCAGATCAGCCGCTGGAGCACCGGGAGTCGTTGCCAGATGAGCCAACTCACGATTAACGACGAGGGTTCCCTCCGACAGCCCGGCAACCACGACCGGGTCACCGCCGGCAACCGCGTTCCTTATCTGGTCGTCGAGCGAAACCCGTCCCATGGCGACGGCGTCGTCGACGCCCGGTGCGGCCAGGCTGAAGCTCAGCAAACCGATGCTCGCCGGGTAGTTCACCACCTGGGCCGTACTGCCCGGGAACCAGTTCTCGCCGATCTGATGATTCAACAGGTCGTACGCGGCCAGAATCGACAGAGGCGGCCCGACCGCTTCGCTCGTCCCGAAGAAATACAACCGCCCCACCGGGAGTTGGGCGACGATGTTCGGATAGTAGAGCGGACCCGCGCCGGGCACGGTGATCCGCGTCTGGGCCCGCACGTCCGGGGCCGCAGCAAACCCGATGGCCAACATCGCGGAAATGGTTCCCGCTATCGCGGCCGCCCGCAGCGCTCGTGACAACCCCATCGGACACCCTCCCCCGGATGTGTCGTACCGGCTCAAGGCTCCTCGGGGCCCGAGGGAGATGACAGAGCCTTTCGGCCCCGACCTGCAGGGCATCAGTACCCAATCGGTCGGCCCGTACCGCGGCGCAGTTGGCTACGCTCGCACCGGAGTCAGTCAAGGTGTCTTCAAGAACGGGCGGGCAATGGATCGGATGGCAATCGCGGGACTAGTACTCGCCGTGATGGTCGGCATCCTGGGAGCAGCCGCCTTGATCGCCCGGGCCCGTCGACGGCGGGCTCGATTCGACGCACTCCTCGGCGAGCGCGGCTGGACACGGCTGCGCGAGGGCGACTGCACGACCGTGCGACCCGAGCACGGCGACTGGGAGGTCCGCACCACTCGCTCCTTCGCGGCGCAGCAGTCCCCGCCGTCCACCCACATCGTTGTGAGCACCTGGGCGTCTGCATGGCCCGGTCACCCTGGCGGTGCCGTGCTCGCCGGACCCTCGCCACCGGGCCCGATGCGCGACATGGCGATCGGGCTGATCGGCTCGCTCGATGGTCCGCTGCGTGGCTGGCTGGGGCTGACCCGAGTCGGCGGTGGCGCCCGGCTGCGGCCGCTGAGCTCGGCCGACCCCCGGCTGTTGGTGCTGGCGACCGTCGACGGCGAGGTGCCCGGACTCGCCGGTGTGGCCGACGCCGTCTCGACCTGGTGCGCGCGGTACGGCGGTGAACGGGATCAGCCGGCGGTGACCCTGGACACCGATGGCGTCACGGTGCGGGTACGCAGCGACGCGATGCACTCTCCGGAGCGACTGCTGGCTTTCGTCGAGCTCGGTATGGCCTGCCGTACCGCGCTCGCGGAATGACGTCGATGAACCTGGTCGCCGCGTGGCTGGCCATCGCCGTCGCCACCGCCGCGCTGACTTATCGCTGGCGCGACAAGGCCGTGCGGGTGTGCGCGGTGGCCGTCGGATCAGCGGTGGCGCTGGGCGTCACCTTCTTGCTCACCGGACCCAGCGTCGCGGCGATCTTCGAACGGGCGGCGAAAACCTTCGGCGGCACGGTGATCGCCGTGATCCTGTCGGTCGCGGTGGTGGTGGTGGTGCTTCCCCGCCTGCGAAGCCGGGCGGACCGATGGGCCGCTGCCACCCTGTGCGCGGTGTTGGCCGTCGCCTTCGCCGCGGTCGCAATGATGTTGTGGCGCGTCGCCGACGACGGACTGCAGTTCGCGACATTGCCCGAGATCCGCACCGGCGAGGGCATCTTGGACTGGCGTGCCAGCGCCCCCCGCCACCGGATCTACGGGGTGCTCGTCGAAGGCCGCCTCGGTGAGCGGGCGCCGGGCCAAAGCCGTGACGACGCCACCCTGCTGGCGTCCTATCAGTGCGACAACATCGGACCACCCGCGCCGGCACGGATACAGCCCTGGCTGCCGTCGTCATTCACCCTGCACCTCGCCGACGACTCGCAGGCCTGGGCACAGGGCATCAACTCGGTGCGCCAGGCCTGGGACTGGCCGGCAAGCGGCTACCGACTCGAGGAATGCGGGTTGCGGGCGGGCGATCCGGTGGTGTTCTGGGGCCATCCGGGCGCCACCCACGCCACCGGAAGCGACAAGCAGGAACCGGCGATCAACGAGACCGCACTGATCGCCTACGGCGACATCGCCGCCTTCCGGGCCAGCTTCGGACCCGGAGCCGAGCGCACCGGTCGGGCCACTCTGGCGTTGGCCGGCCTCAACGGTGTGCTGGCGGTGGCGGTCGCGGTGCTCGGAGCGCGGTACTTTCGCCGGCTTCGGCGTGACGGCACTGACGAACCGCCCCGGATCACCTGGTCGTCGGGCTGATCATTCGCGGTTACGTCGCGTATTGGCGCAGACCGGCCGCCAGCGCTGCGGGCACCCGCGCCTTGAGCCGGGTGCCCGCCTCGGTGTGCTCGACAGCGTCGACGTGCCCGTCGCTGTGCAGCCGCGCCACCAGATCACCCCGGTCATAGGGAATCGTCACGTCGACGGTGATCTCCCGCGGTTCGACGAGCTCGCCGAGCCGGGCCCGCAGCCGCGGCAGACCCTCGCCGGTATGCGCCGAGACGAAGACCGCACCCGGCAGCGCACGGCGCAGCTGGGCCAACGTCAGGTCGCTGGCCGCGTCAATCTTGTTGACCACCAACAATTCCGGCGCCGGCGGCGCATGGTGGTCGTTCTGCACCTCACGGATGACCTGACGGACCGCCTCGATCTGGGCCAGCGGGTTGCTGTCCGATCCGTCGACCACGTGCACCAGCAGATCGGCGTCGACGACCTCTTCGAGAGTGGATCGGAACGCTTCGACCAGCTGGGTCGGCAGGTGCCGAACGAATCCCACCGTATCGGTGAGCACGAACGGCCTGCCGTCGTCGAATTCACCACGGCGAGTGGTGGGTTCGAGTGTGGCGAACAGTGCGTTCTGCACCAGCACCCCGGCGCCGGTCAGAGCGTTGAGCAGACTGGACTTGCCGGCGTTGGTGTAGCCGACGATCGCGACAGACGCCACGTCGCTGTGCAGCCGGCGGCTGCGCTGGGTGTCGCGGACCTGTTTCATGTCTTTGATCTCGCGGCGCAGCTTGGACATCCGCTCGCGAATGCGGCGCCGGTCGGTCTCGATCTTCGTTTCACCGGGACCTCGGGTGCCCACACCGCCACCGGCACCGCCCGCGCGGCCACCGGCCTGCCGCGACATCGATTCACCCCAGCCGCGCAGCCTCGGCAGCATGTACTCCATCTGCGCGTAGGCCACCTGCGCCTTGCCCTCCCGGCTGGTGGCGTGCTGGGCGAAGATGTCCAGGATCAGTGCGGTCCGGTCGATGACCTTGACCTTGACCACCTTCTCCAGAGCGTTGAGCTGGGCCGGGCTGAGCTCGCCGTCGCAGATCACGGTATCGGCACCGGTCGCGATCACGATCTGGCGCAGCTCGGCGGCCTTGCCCGAACCGATGTAGGTGGACGGGTCGGGCTTGTCGCGACGCTGGATCAGTCCTTCGAGCACCTCCGAGCCCGCGGTTTCGGCCAATGCGGCCAATTCGGCGAGGCTGGCCTCGGCGTCGGCGGCGTTGCCTTCGGTCCACACCCCCACCAGGACGACCCGCTCCAGCCGGAGCTGGCGGTATTCGACCTCGGAGATGTCGGCGAGTTCGGTGGACAGCCCCGCGACGCGCTTGAGGGCAGAGCGGTCCTCGAGCGCGAGTTCGCCGATGCTGGGGTCGGCCGATGAGAAGTCAGATTTCGTCATGGGTAGTTATCGATGGTGTCACGCCCATCCAACGTCGCGCACCCCAATAACGTGCCGGTCAGTGCTGGGCCGCCCACCACGCGTCGGCCACCTCACCATGCGCCACCAGGACCGACGGCCCACGCAGGAAGCTGGAGGAGTGGGTGACCTCGACGGTGACCTCCCCGCCGGGGATGCGCACCCGCAGCGTGCCCGTGGACGTATCCAGGTGAGCCAGCGCCGCCACCGCGGCGGCCACCGTGCCGGTGCCGCACGACCGCGTCTCGCCGACACCACGCTCGTGAACCCGCATGCTGACGGCGCCATCGCTCGCGATCGTCGCGACCTCGACATTGACACCGTCGGGGAATTGGGTGTGGTCAAAACGCACCGGCGCGGCGACGTCGAGTTCGGCGAGGGCTTTCTCGGAGAGGCCGGGATCCAGGCAGGCCAGGTGCGGATTGCCGACATCTACCCCGATGCCGGTCAGGTGCCGGCCACCGACGGTGGCGGTACCGGTGCCCAGCAGGCTCACCTTGCCCATCTCGACGGTGACTTCGGCATCACACGAGTCGGCATGGTGCACGACCACCGGCCGCGCTCCGGCGAGCGAGCCGACGACGAACTCGTCGCGCTGTTCGAGGCCACTGGCCCGCAGATAGTGCGCGAACACCCGGACCCCGTTGCCGCACATCTGGGCCATCGAGCCGTCGGCATTGCGGTAGTCCATGTACCAGTCGCCGGCGTCGACTCCTTCGGGCAGGCGGTCGAGCACCCCGGCGGCGACGACAGCGCCGGCGGTGCTGACCCGCAGGACGCCGTCGGCACCCAGCCCCTGGCGCCGATCGCACAACGCGGCGACCGCGGCGGGTGCCAGGTCGAGCTGCGCATCCAGGTCGGGCAGCAGCACGAAGTCGTTCTCGGTGCCGTGCCCCTTGGCAAACATCATCGGCGCCGCTCCTTGACCCCGGCTGCACCGGCCCCATCGTCGTCGGCACGGATCACCCGTTCAGGATACGTCCCGCCACCGTGCGATCACCTCGTCGGCGAGCCCGGCGGCCGCACCGTCGAGCCAGTGAACGCGATGGTCACGGCGAAACCACGACCGCTGGCGCCGCACGTAGCGCCGGGTCCCGATGAAAGTGAGCTCGCGGGCCTGCGCGAGTTGCTCGCCGCCGCCACCGGCGTCCAGCGCTGCGATCACCTGGGCGTAGCCGAGCGCGCGGGAAGCGGTCACGCCCTGCCGCAGGCCGCAGTCCAGCAGTCCACGCACCTCGGCGACCAGGCCCGCTTCGAACATGACGTCGGTGCGCCGTTGCAGACGCTCGTCGAGAATGCCTGTCGGCCAATCCAATCCGATGATCACGGTATCCCAGCGCGGGGCCCCGATCCGGGGCGCCGAAGCGGCGAACGGCGCTCCGGTGAGCTCGACCACCTCTAGGGCGCGCACGACCCGGCGGCCGTCGGTGGCCAGGATCGCCGCCGCGGCGGCCGGGTCACGGCGGGCCAGCTCGCGGTGCAGCGCCGCCACCCCGATCTCGGCGAGCTGCTGTTCCCATCGGGCCCGGACCTGCGGGTCGGTGGCCGGAAAGGCCCATTCGTCTAGCAGCGACTGGATGTAGAGCATCGACCCGCCCACGATGACCGGCGGCACGCCGCGGGCGGCGATGGCCTCGACATCGGCGCCGGCGGCGGCCTGATAGCGCGCGACGGTCGCGGTCTCGGCGACGTCGAGCACGTCGAGTTGGTGGTGTGGGATGTCGCGGCGCTCGGCGACGGTGAGCTTGGCGGTGCCGATGTCCATACCACGGTACTGCTGCATCGCGTCGGCGTTCACGATCTCACCGCCGAGACGTTCGGCGACGTCCAGCGCGAGTTCCGATTTCCCGGTGCCGGTCGGCCCGATCACCGCGATCGGCCGCATCACTCGGTCGATCCCCGGGTCGCCGCGCTCGCGCCCGCCGGAACCCACGAACCGACGAAGTACCCGACCCCGTAGGGCGCGCCCCGCGCCAGCTCCTTGGCCGCTCGTGGGCCGGGCTCGGTGAGCCCGGCCAGCACCTGGTAGGCGACCCTGCCGACGACACCACCGCGCAGCCGGGTCAGCGCTGCGACATCCCCGCAGGCCAGGGCGTCGTCAAGGGCAGCCTGGCCGGGCGCGGCGTCCGGGTCGTACCCGCCGGGGGCGGGCGGTGTCAGGGTGTTGGCGCCGTCGGCCACCACCACAACGCCGACCGCGCCGTCGCCGGCGTCGATCTCGGCGCGCAAGGCCCGGCCGATGGCCACCGCCGTTTCGGCGTCGTGGTCGTCGCGGTAGACCCGGACCTGCGCCCGGGCGGACGGGTTGGCCTGCGCCCGCAGCCATCCGGTGAACAGCGCACACAGCGGCAGCGCACTCACCTGCGCGGGTGCATCCGGAGACAAAGCCACCTGGACGTCCACCCCGTACCCGGCGAAGGTTCCCCGGGTGTCGGGGTCAATGATCTGGTCGTTCGGCCCGACGCCGACGGCGATCCAACGGTCGGGCAACTCCGCGGCGGCGGCCACGGCCGCAGAACGGAATTCGACGACCTCGGCTGCGGCCGCACCCGCCAGCTCGGGCACCAGGACGGGGGCCGAGGGCGTCAAGGCGATGGCGGACAACACGCCACACACGGTAGTGGCCGTCAGCCAGGCACAGTCTCGGTGGCGGGTGCGGGCTTCGAGGTGACCTCACCGCGGGCCAACGCGGCCGTGGCGACCACCATCGCCGCGACCGCGACGATCAGTAGGAACCAGCCGGTGTCGCCCGGCCGCAGCGTCTCACCGAGCACGAAGATGCCCAGGATCGAGCCGACGACCGGTTCGGCGACCGTCATCGTCGGCAACGACGCGGCCATCGACCCGGCCCGGAACGAGGATTGCTGCCACATGGTGGCGGCCACTGCCACCACCGCCCAGGCGTACAACTCGGGGCTGATCAGTACGGCCGCGATGCCGTGGTCGATGCGGCCGACGACACCCTTGGTCAGCACCGCGAACAATCCCCACAGGGAGCCCGAGACCAGGGCCAGCAGCACGGCGGCCGCGGGCCTGCCCCGGCTATTTCCCGAGTCGCTTCGCTCCTGCCCTCCGCCCAACACCTTCGCGCCGATGATGCACAGCGCGAGCGCCGGGCCCATGATCGCGATCACCCAGATCCACAACTCGATGCCGGCGCGGGAATGCCCCTCGGTGGGGTTGCCGACGGTGACGATCACCGCCACCGAGGCGGCCAACACCACCGCCCACAGCCATTGGGCGCGGCTGATCCGCCGGTGTGCGAAATAGGCGCTCATCGGCAACGCGAACAGCAGTGAGGTGACCAGTAGGGCCTGGACCAACAGCACCGAACCGAATGCGAGGGCGGCGGCCTGGAACCCGAAGCCCGCGCCCCCGGCCAGGCTCCCCACCCACCAGGTCTTGTCGCGCAACAACCGGGCGAACAGTTCGATGGGACTCACCTGCTGGTCGGTGACCTCGTGGGTCGTGCGCTGCTGGATGACGTCCCCGACCGCGATGAAGAATGCGGCACACAACGCGAACAGGACGGCGATATCCGCCTTCGCCATAACCGATCTCCTCCGCCCTCGAACTCGTCAGCCTGCCCGCCGATCAACACCGTCCGCAACCTCAGACCACTCAACCCGGGGGCAGATGCGGCATCGACCTGGTTCAATACCAACGAGGACGGCCGCCCGCAATCCGACGGGGTCGTCGACCATGCAGCAGTGGCGCCGCGTCGCGCGGCAGATGCGCGGGCTTTCCCCGCGCGGAGGGTAGGTGAGGCGAGTCCATGACCATCGACGAACCCAGTGCCGGCGGACCCCCGAAACCGGCTCCGCGACCGGGACCGCCGCGGCCCACTCCGAAGCCACACCCGCCGGCCGCCGCCCCGGTTGCGGTACCGCCGTCCAGCGACCCGCACCGGTTCGGCCGCGTCGACCGCGACGGCACGGTGTGGCTGATCACGTCGGCCGGCGAACGCTCCATCGGCTCGTGGCAGGCGGGCGACACCGAAGCGGCGTTCGCCCACTTCGGCCGGCGTTTCGAGGATCTGGCCACCGAGGTCACGTTGATGGAGACCCGGCTGGCGTCGGGAACCGGAGACGCCCGCAAGATCAAGGCGGCAGCGGCCACATTGGCCGAAACCTTGCCGACAGCAAGCGTTCTCGGCGATCTCGACGCATTGGCCCAACGGCTGGCAGCGATCCGCGACCACGCCGAAGAAACCGCCGCGGCCGACCGGGCCCGCCGCGAGGAACACCGCGCCGAGCAGACGGCGCGCAAGGAGGCGCTGGCCGCCGAGGCCGAGGAACTGGCCAACGGCTCGACACAGTGGAAGGCCGCCGGCGACCGACTGCGCACGATCCTCGAGGAGTGGCGCACCATCACCGGCTTGGACCGCAAGACCGATGACGCGCTGTGGAAGCGGTATTCGGCGGCTCGTGAAACCTTCAACCGCCGTCGCGGCTCGCATTTCGCCGATCTGGACCGGGAACGCGCCGGCGCCAAACAGGCCAAGGAAAAACTCTGCGTGCGGGCCGAGGAACTCTCCGGATCCACCGACTGGTCGGCGACGGCAACGGCATTTCGCGATCTCCTGGCGCAGTGGAAGGCAGCGGGCCGGGCGGCGCGCGACATCGACGACGCCCTGTGGCATCGGTTCAAGTCCGCTCAGGACACGTTCTTCGCCGCCCGCAACGCGGTGAACGCCGAGCGCGACAGCGAGTTCGCGGCCAACGCCACGGCCAAGGAGGCCCTGCTCGCCGACGCCGAGAGAATCGATACATCCAACCTCGATGCGGCCCGATCGGCGTTGCGGACGATCACCGACAAATGGGATGCGATCGGCAAGGTGCCCCGGGAGCGCTCCGCGGACCTGGAACGCCGGTTGCGAGCGGTGGAGAAGAAGGTGCGCGACGCCGCCGACTCCGGCCGGACCGACCCGCAGGCCCAGGCCCGTGCCGAGCAGTTCCTGGCTCGGGTCGAACAATACGAACGTCAGGCCGAGAAGGCGGAAGCGGCGGGTCGCACCAAAGACGCCGCCGAGGCCAGGGCCAACGCCGAGCAGTGGCGGCAATGGGCCGACGCGGCGGTCGAGGCGCTGGGCAAGAAGCGCTAGACGTCACTCGCCGAGATCGACGTTTTGGCGCTCTGATCTCGCACTTTTCCGGCCAAATGTCGGTTTGGGCGAGTTACTGGTTGTCCTCACCCTCGCGGCGGTCGATGTCCTCCAGCAGGGTTCGCGACTGACTTTCCGCGGCGGCGATCCGGCGCTGCTCCTCGGCGGCCAATTGCACCGCGGTGCGGGTCCACACCACCCGCGCCCAATGGAAGGTCAGCACGATGACCGCGAGCCAGCCCAGCAGCAGCCCGAAGCCCGGACCGGGGTGGCCGTGCGCAGCGGTCTGGCGCGACCAGACGGCCAGCAGTCCGACCGCGCTGGCCAGCGCCGAGCCCGCCAAGGCGATCCAGGCCAATACCCAGCGCCGGGTCAACAGCGCCAGCATCGAGAAACCGACACCGAACACCAGGACCAACCAGGTGAACAGCCGCGACGGCAGGGCGATCCCCACGTTGAGCGCCTTGCTGTCGCCCATCAGCACGTCCACGCCGCGGGCATCACCGGTGTGCGGCAGGATCAGCGACACCAGCAGGACGAACACCAGGATCGCCACCACCATGGCCCGGCCACCGGGCTGGATTTCGCCGGCCACCTTGCGTTCGGCCGCCTCGATCTCGGACCGGTAGGCCTCGGCCCCGTCGTCGTGTCGGCGACTCATCGCGCACATCCCGTCGTCTCCTCGATGCGGGGTCTGCCCACCGGGGGGAGCCCCAAACCGACCGTACGCGGCCGCTCACCAGCGGCGTGGGCATCACCGGCGCGAGTGCGCCGGTAGCCCAGCAGCGGCGCGTCGGCGATCAAGTGGTGCGGGGCCGCGCCGGTCACCGTGGTGGTAATGATGTCGCCGGGCCGCACCGCGGCCTCGCCGGGTGTGAAGTGCACCAGCCGCCCGTCGCGCGCGCGTCCGCTCATCCGTGCGGTGCTGGCGTCCTTACGCCCCTCACCGGTGGCCACCAACAGTTCGACCTCCGTACCGATCTGCGCGGTGTTCTCCTCCAGGGAGATCTGCTCCTGCAGCTCGATGAGACGTTGATAGCGTTCCTGGACAACGGCTTTGGGTAGTTGACCGTCGAGCTCGGCGGCCGGGGTGCCGGGCCGCTTGGAGTATTGGAAGGTGAACGCGGCGGAGAACCGAGCTTGCCGCACCACATCGAGGGTGGCCGCGAAGTCCTCCTCGGTCTCGCCTGGGAAACCGACGATGATGTCGGTGGTGATCGCGGCGTGCGGCATCGCCGCACGCACCCGTTCGATGATGCCGAGGTACTTCTCGGCGCGATAGGACCGGCGCATCGCCCGCAACATGCGGTCGGATCCCGATTGCAGCGGCATGTGCAGGGCCGGGCAGACGTTCGCGGTCTGCGCCATCGCCTCGATGACGTCATCGGTGAACTCGGCTGGGTGCGGCGAGGTGAACCGGACCCGTTCCAACCCGTCGATACGCCCGCACTCGCGCAGCAGCGCGGCGAACGCGCCGCGACCGGCCCGGGTCGTCTTCGACTCGCGCAAGCGCTCGCCGGTCGCGAACGAGACACCGTAGGCGTTCACGTTCTGCCCCAGCAGGGTGATCTCCAGCACGCCCTGGTCGACCAGCGAGCGCACCTCGGCGAGGATCTCGTCGGGGCGGCGGTCCACCTCTTTGCCGCGCAGCGAGGGCACGATGCAGAACGTGCACGTGTTGTTGCAACCCACCGAGATCGAAACCCATGCCGCGTAAGCGGATTCGCGAGCCGCAGGCAGGGCGGAGGGGAATTCCCGCAGCGATTCCGCGATCTCGACCTGCGCCTGCCGGTTGTGCCGCGCCCGGTCGAGCAGCGCCGGCAGGGAGCCGATGTTGTGGGTGCCGAACACGACATCGACCCACGGCGCCTTCTGCAACAGTCCGTCGCGGTCCTTCTGGGCCAGGCAGCCGCCCACCGCAATCTGCATGTCCGGGTCGGCCTGCTTGCGCGGCACCAGATGGCTGAGGTTGCCGTAGAGCTTGTTGTCGGCGTTCTCGCGCACGGCGCAGGTGTTGAACACCACCACGTCGGCATCGGTGCCCTCCGGAGCACGGTGATACCCGGCAGCTTCGAGCAGACCGGCCAGGCGCTCGGAATCGTGCACGTTCATCTGGCAGCCGTAGGTGCGGACCTGATAGCTGCGACCTGCACCGGAACCGGGCAGCTCGCCCGCCGGGTGGTCGTTGGTCAGCACCGATGTCACCCGTCCATCGTACGGAGCCGATGCGGTGCCGGAGAAATCGCGGATCGGTCAACGCTCGGCAAACTGGAGATTACCTGGGTATGGTCTGAACGCATGGGGCGCAACGGCGAGAAGCCGATGATCTCGATCAAAGGCGTCAATAAACATTTCGGCGATCTGCACGTACTCAAGGACATCAACCTCGAGGTCGAGCGCGGTCAGGTGGTCGTGGTGCTCGGCCCGTCAGGTTCGGGCAAGTCCACGTTGTGCCGGACCATCAACCGGCTGGAAACCGTCGATTCGGGCGAGATCACCATCGACGGTGAGCAATTGCCTTCGGAGGGACGCAAACTGGCGCAACTTCGCGCCGACGTGGGCATGGTGTTCCAGTCGTTCAACCTGTTCGCGCACAAGACGATCCTGGAGAACGTCGCGCTGGCGCCGGTGAAGGTGCGCAAGGTCGCCAAGGACAAGGCCCGTGGGAACGCGATGGCGTTGCTGGAACGCGTCGGGGTGGCCAACCAGGCGGACAAATACCCAGCGCAACTGTCCGGCGGGCAGCAACAGCGGGTCGCCATCGCGCGTTCGCTGGCGATGAACCCGAAAGTGATGCTGTTCGACGAACCGACCAGCGCGCTGGACCCGGAGATGATCAACGAAGTGCTCGAGGTGATGACCTCGCTGGCCGGAGAAGGCATGACCATGGTGGTGGTTACCCACGAGATGGGCTTCGCCCGTCGTGCCGCCCATCGGGTGGTGTTCATGGCCGACGGCGCGATCGTCGAGGACACCACACCGGCCGAGTTCTTCGACAATCCCCGCTCCGAGCGGGCCAAAGACTTCCTCGGCAAGATCCTCAACCACTAGGGCGAAAGGAACACCCGATTATGCGTTCTCTCTCATGGCGGCTCGTTGGCGCCGCGGTGCTGGCCGTCGCGCTGCCGTTCAGCGCGGCCGCCTGCGGCGGTGGCGGCAGTGGCGACAAGATCGTCATCGGAACGAAGTTCGACCAGCCCGGTCTGGGTCTGAAGAATCCCGACGGCACGATGAGCGGCTTCGACGTGGACGTCGCCACCTACGTCGCCAACGAGCTCGGCTACCCCGCGGACAAGATCGAGTGGAAGGAAGCCCCGTCGGCCCAGCGGGAGACCCTGATCCAGAACGACCAGGTGAAGTTCATCGCCGCGACCTACTCGATCACCGACTCGCGCAAGGAGAAGGTCACCTTCGCCGGCCCGTACCTGATCACCGGTCAGAGCCTGCTGGTCCGTGCCGACAACACCGACATCACCGGTGCCGAGTCGCTGCAGAACAACAAGAAACTGTGCTCGGTCAGCGGTTCGACGCCGGCCCAGCGGATCAAGGACAAGTATCCGGGCGTGCAGCTGCAGCAGTACGACACCTACTCGGCGTGCATCGAGGCGCTCAAGAACGGTGCGATCGACGCGGTGACCACCGACGAAACCATCCTCGCCGGCTATGCCGCTCAGCAGCCCGGCGTGTTCAAGATCGTCGGCAAGCCGTTCTCCGAGGAGCGGTACGGGATCGGGCTGAAGAAGGGTGACACCGAGCTGTGCACCAAGGTCACCGACGCGCTCAAGAAGATGGAAGCCGACGGAGCCTGGAAGGCGGCGTTCGAGAAGAACCTCGGCCCGGCCGGTATCCCCGTTCCCGAGCCGCCGGCACTCGACGCCTGCTGAGACCACACCGACGTGGAGATCTTCACCGAGTATCGCGACCAGATCTTCGAGGCGTTCTGGACCACGATTCAGCTCACCGTGTTCTCCGCGATCGGAGCGCTGATCCTCGGCACGGTGCTGGCCGCGATGCGGCTGGCACCGGTGCCGATGCTCAACTGGTTGGGCACCAGCTACGTCAACGTGGTGCGCAACACCCCGCTGACGCTGATCATCCTGTTCTGTTCGTTCGGGTTGGCGCAGACGCTGGGCATAACGCTGGTGGATTCGAATTCGCCGACGTCTATCGCGGACAGCAACTTTCGGCTGGCGGTTCTCGGATTGACGGTCTACACCGCGTCGTTCGTGTGTGAGACGGTGCGGTCCGGGGTGAACACCGTGCCGTTGGGGCAGGCCGAGGCGGCCCGCTCGCTGGGCTTCACGTTCGGTCAGAACCTGCGAGTAATTCTGCTGCCCCAGGCATTTCGGTCGGTGATCATCCCGCTCGGCTCGGTGTTGATCGCGTTGACCAAGAACACCACGATCGCCTCGGCGATCGGAGTGGCCGAGGCGGCGTTGTTGATGAAGGAGATGATCGAGAACACCGCGGCGCTGATGACGGTGGGGTCCATTTTCGCGCTGGGCTTCCTGATCCTGACGCTGCCGCTGGGCTTGGTGTTCGGGTGGCTGGGTAAGCGGATGGCGGTGGCGAGGTGAGTACGGCCTCAGTCCTGTTCGACGCGCCCGGCCCACGGGCGCGGGTTCGCAACCGGGTCGTCTCGGTGGTGACCGTTGTCGTTGCCGCGCTGGTGCTCTGGGCGATCGTCGCCAAGCTGGCCAGCAAGGGCCAGCTGACATCGGCGAAGTGGGAGCCGTTCCTGACGGCCAACCTGTGGAAGACCTACGTGCTGCCCGGGATCGAGGGCACGCTGACCGCGGCGGCCCTGTCGATCGTGCTCGCCCTGATCCTGGGCTTCCTGCTCGGGGTGGGACGGCTGTCGCACGTCGGCTTCATCCGCTGGCCGTCGGCGGTGATCGTGGAGTTCTTCCGCGCCGTTCCGGTGCTGATCATGATGATCTTCGCGTACTTCCTCTACGCGCTCTACGACACCTTCCCATCCAAACATCTGGCACTGGCCGGCGTGGTGACCGGCCTGACTCTCTACAACGGCGCGGTGATCGCCGAGATCGTCCGCGCCGGTGTCGGAGCGCTGCCCCGTGGTCAGCAGGAGGCGGCATCCGCGCTGGGTCTGCGCTGGGGACAGACGATGCGCACGATCCTGCTGCCGCAGGCGATCACCTCGATGCTGCCGGTCTTGGTGTCGCAACTGGTGGTGGTGCTCAAGGACACCGCGATCGGTTACCAGATCACCTTCGTCGAGATGGTCCGCCAGGGCACCGTGGTCGGGTCGTCCTACGGCAACTACGTTCCCGCCTTGATCGTCATCGCCGTGTTGATGATCAGCGCCAACTTCGCGCTGTCGGTGGCGGCGACGCGACTGGAACGGCGGTTGCGACGGTCCAAGCGTGGGGGTAGTCCTATGCAGGCGGAAGCGACTTTGGAGCCCGGCGACTAGGCGTCGCGTAGCCCCGCACACCGCTGCACCAATTCCGCGGACGGCGGCTGATAGAAGCTCAATACCGCGTGCTCACAGCCCAGGTCGGCGAACCGCGGCAGCAGATCGAGCTGAGTGGCGACCTGCTGGGGTTCGCGCGGGTGCAGGAACAGCTGCACCGATCGGCGGATCTCGCCCGGGTCGCGGCCAACCTCGGCGCAGACCTCGGTGAGCCGCAGGTTCACCTCTCCCCACTGCTGCGGGCCTTCGTGGCTGGGCATGTTCCACTCGTCGGCGTGCCGGGCGATGACCCGCAGCATCTTGGGCTGGGACCCGCCGACGACGATCGGCGGGTGCGGCCGCTGCAGCGGCTTGGGTTCGCAGATGGCCTCGCGCAGCGTATAGAACCGGCCCTCGAAGTCGACCGATTCCTCGGTCCACAGCCGGCGGATCACGGTAAGCGCTTCGTCGAGCATCGCGACTCGTTCTCCGGCGCTGGGAAATTCGATGCCGTAGCCGCGATGCTCGGCCTCGTGCCAGCCCGCGCCGATGCCGAAATCGAGCCGTCCACCGCTGATGTGGTCCACGGTCACCGCCATCTTGGCCAGGATCGCCGGATTGCGATAGGTCACACCGGTGACCATGCAGCCGACCCTGGCCCGGCGGATCACCACAGCCATCGCGGCCAGCGTGGTCCAGCCCTCGTGCGTCGGTTTGGTGTCCTCGACCAGACCGTAGAAGTGGTCGTAGTTCCAGATCGCCTCGAAGCCGAGATCGTCGGCAGTGCGCCAGAAGTTCTCCAGTGCGGGGTAGTCGAAGGTGGGCGCGAGCTTGGCCGATATCCGCATGCCGAGATCGTATGTGGCACGCCTCGCCCACAGCACCCGACGAGTGTCAGTCCGTCGCCCGGACCAGTTTCGGCGATCTGTTGCGATCCTGAATTCGCAGGTCAGGCCAGTCCGAGTGGCTCATCACACGGGTTATGCGGGATTACATACTGGACGCGAGGGATATCCGCAGTCAGCGGGGGTACCCGTCGTAGCGGAAGGAGAACCACATGCGCAGGCAGCTTGCCAAGACCAGCGCGGGCGTCATCGTCGCGCTCGGCCTACTCGCCGGATGTTCCATTCATCAGGCGGCGACCGACCAGGTGACTCCGGCCCGCCCACCCGGTTACGAGGCCCACAACACCGCCGACGTCGCATTCGTCCAGCAGATGATTCCTCTGCAGGAGCGAGCGATCGCGTTGAGTGACGCCCTACTGACCAAGCCGGGCGTCAACCCGTACGTCACTGACCTGGCCACTTCCATCAAGAGCATCGACGGCCCGGAGATCACCCAGATGCAGGGCTGGCTTACCGGTTGGGGAAATCCCGACGGGGTGGTCAACGGCGGTGGGGTGGCCGAAATGGCGTCAGACCCATCCCCTGCCGACATCGAAGGCGCCGACCCCAGTCGGGCCGCCACGCTGTTCCTCCGGCAGATGATCACCAACCGGGAGCGCGCACTGGCACTCAGCAAGGCCGAGATCGATGCGGGCGAGTACCGGGTGACGGTTGCGGTGGCACGTGCCAATCAGGTCACCCAGCAACGGCAGATCACGACCATGAAGAGTCTGCTGGGTTCGCCGTGATCAGACCCGCCGGCGCTCTCGCTCCGCGGCCAGCCCCTCGCTGACCACCGCCACGGCCATGCTCTGGCCGTAGCCGCGCCGGGCCAGCATGCCAACCAGCCTGCGCATCACCTTGGTGTCGTCGGCATCGGCCAGCGCCTCCCGGCGCAGCTTCTGCTCCACCAGCTGCTCGGCGCGTTGCCGTTCGGCGCCGGCGTCGATCCCGTCCAGCGCCGCGGCGATCACGTCGTCGTCGACACCCTTGGTCCGCAACTCGGCAGCCAAGGCGCGCTTACCTTTTCCGGCCCGCGCCCGTCGAGACCGAACCCACTGCTCGGCGAAATCGGCGTCATCGATCAGGCCGACGGCGACCAGCCGATTCAGCACCGTGGCGGTGACCCCATCGGGGTATCCCCGCTTGGCCAGCTGGCCGGCCAGCTCGGATCGGGTCCGGGACCGCGCGGTGAGCAGGCGCAGGCACAACGCGTGCGCCTGCTCTTCGCGGCTCTCAGAAATCGACTGGGGCGGGCAGGACGTCATCGACGAGTTCATCGGTCATCACCGCACCGATCCCGAGCTTCTCTTTGATCTTCTTCTCGACCTCGTTGGCCACGTCAGGGTTCTCGAGCAGGAAGTTGCGGGCGTTCTCCTTGCCCTGCCCGAGCTGCTCGCCCTCGTAGGTGAACCACGACCCGGACTTGCGGATGAAGCCCTGCTCCACGCCCATGTCGATGAGCGAGCCCTCCTTGGAGATTCCCTTGCCGTAGAGGATGTCGAACTCGGCCTGCTTGAAGGGGGGCGAGCAGTTGTGCACGACAACCCCTTCCGCCACGAGGTTGTGCAGTTCCTCGACCTCGAGATCGAATGTCCGTGCCCGCCGCGTCGGCAGCACTTCCCGAATCACCGAGTACCGGAGTTCTTCCGCCAGCACCTCATGCAGGAACTTGTCATCTAAGGCGTCCGCGAGCGCCTGCACGTGATCCCGACGAAGACGGCTGGCACCCAGGACCTGCTTCATTCCGCCACGCGGGTCGCCGGCCCCAACACCGACCATAGCTGCAGCCTCCTGCGCCGTGATGCCACGCTCGCCAAGATAATTGAGCACGGCGTCGGCGACCTCCGCAGACAAATACGTCGCCTGCGATCCACGCCGCCGCCCTCGCATGGCTTCTGGAATCGCCTCGGCGAGGGCGATTCCACGCGGCCCCCACATGGGAACTGATTCCGCGAATGCCGTGACGTTCTCCATGCCCGAGACTCGGACCTCGAACATCTGGCGCTTGCTTTGAACCCGTCGACCGTTGACGATACTCGGCCGCTTCTGGGTCGGATCGTAATCTCGAACTGTGCTCACAATCCCGAATCGCAGTAGCAGCCAATGAATCTGGTGTGCTAGCTGTTCAGAGGTCGTCGAGTATCCGACCCGAAGCGCCCCGGTCTGTTCCCGGCTCACCCAGCCGTCGCTCTCGAACAGGCCGAAGAGCAGATTGCCGGCGACATCGGCAGCGATATCTGGCTCGAAGAACCAGTTCGGAATCGTCTTCTCCCACGCGAGCTTGCCGTGGATTCCGGCACGCCGACAAAGGTCCAAAACACCGTTGCGCTCACCGGGTCGATGGGCGATCGCAAGCGACATACGCCCCTGCGGATGGGCCGCACAACCAAGCGTCGCCGCGATTCGTGTCACGTCATCCATAAGTGCCTGCTGGACGTTGATGAAATTGATCGGAGTTTTACCACCTACATAGCCGTCCCCAATCAGGTAGCCGAGCAGCCGTGCTTCATCCGCCGAAATCGGCGCACTGTCACCGAATCCCTCGAAGCGCCGCGGTTGCGCTACCCGGTCTCCCTTGCGGAGTTCCCCGGCCCGACGCCAGCCGTATTCGGTCAGTACCTTGTGATCGGGTGTCGCCCACACGGTTGCACCACCAGCGATCCGCAACCCGATCACATCCTGCGTCCCTTGGTCGAACCAGGACACCACGGGCCGCGCATGCAGCGTCCCGTCCTTGGCTGCGGCCACAACATGGATTTGTTTCCGCTCATCGACAACATCCTCGATACGGTGCGTAGTGCCGGTGACGGGATCGAAGATCCGAGTTCCCTCTGCGAGGCACTTGTTCTTGACCACCTTGCAGCGAGTGCGGTTGCCCACCGCGTCGGTGCCGTCCTTGAGCGTCTCGATGCGACGCACGTCCAGGCGAACCGAAGCATAGAACTTCAAAGCCTTACCGCCCGTGGTCGTTTCGGGTGAGCCGAACATCACTCCGATTTTCTCGCGCAGCTGGTTGATGAAGATCGCGGTGGTACCCGAGTTGTTCAGCGCACCGGTCATCTTGCGCAGCGCCTGGCTCATCAACCGGGCCTGCAGGCCGACGTGACTGTCGCCCATCTCGCCTTCGATCTCGGCGCGCGGCACCAGGGCGGCCACCGAGTCGATGACGATGAGGTCGATGGCGCCCGACCGCACCAGCATGTCGGCGATCTCGAGCGCCTGCTCACCGGTGTCAGGCTGGCTGACCAGCAGTGCGTCGGTATCCACGCCGAGCTTCTTGGCGTAGTCCGGGTCCAGCGCGTGCTCGGCGTCGATAAAGGCCGCGATACCGCCGGCAGCCTGTGCGTTGGCCACCGCGTGCAGCGCGACGGTGGTCTTACCCGAGGATTCCGGGCCGTAGATCTCGACGACGCGGCCGCGCGGCAGGCCGCCGATGCCCAGTGCCACGTCCAGAGCGATGGATCCGGTCGGGATGACCGAGATCGGCTGGCGCACCTCATCGCCAAGGCGCATCACCGAGCCTTTGCCGAAGTTCTTGTCGATTTGCGCGAGCGCCAGCTCGAGGGCCTTCTCGCGATCAGGTGCCTGCGGAGCCATGGTGATACCTCTTCCGGTAGTCGTCTGCTGACCGTGTTGGTCAATTGGCCGTGACGCTAAAGGAGGCCTCTGACAAGAACTCGGTCCAACGTCGACCACCATAGCGAACAGGTGTTCGAAAGCAAGCAAGGCGCGCCGCGCGTGTCAAACAAGCCGATGCAAGGCGTCGGCCAGAACTGCCGGCCGGGAGTAGAACGGCGAATGACCCCCGGGAAGCTCCACCAGCTCCGCACCGAGTCGCTCCGTCGCCACCCGCCTCGACCAGGCCGGATCGATCATGCGGTCATCAGCGCACGCGATGTAGGTCGCCGGCACCGACGGAAGCCGGTCGAACGTACAGCGCTGTGTCATCGGCTTGCCGGCCTGCATCCGCAGCCGGGGTATCGCCGCCTCGACGACGTCGTCGTCGCAATCCGAGTAGAACAACGATCGCGCCAGGTCAAGGTCCACCCACCGGGTGCCACCGTCCACCTTGACCAGCCCGGCCGGGTACGCCGGATTGAGGATGTGCTGCTCGCGGTTCAGTTCGGCGAAGGTCCGACCGGGCTCGGCCACCACACCGCACAGGTACACCTGGCGGCGAAGCGGGCAGCGGTCGGCGATCCAGGGCAACGCGTAGCTGCCCAGCGAATGGCCGACGGCCACGACGTCCTGGTCGTTCTCGTCCAGGGCGGCGGCGAAGGTCGCGGCGTGGTCTTCGAACGTTGCCGTCGGATCATCGAACCGCACGTCCACCGCGACCGCCCGGTGTCCGCGCCGCTCCAGCTCGGGCGCCAAGCGTTCCCAGCACCACGGCCCATGCCAGGCCCCGTGAATCAGGGCGAAGGTACTCACCTGGTCACCACTGGTCGCGCGGTACGTCGAAGTCCGCGCACAGCGCCCGCCAGACCTCGCGGGGCTCCACACCGTCCTCGATGGCCTGCGCGGCGGTGCGTCCACCCAACCGCGTGAGCACGTGATCCACCAGCAGCGAGCCCCCACGGACCCGGCCGAACTGCGCGTCGACCAGTTCCCGGAATTCCGTCAGCCGCACGCCACCAACTTACCCAGCCGCCCGCATCGCCTCATGGCACACCTGTACCGGATCGACGACCTGCCGAAGGCTTTCACCCGCGCGTCTAGCCGCGTCCCGGTAACGCGACCCAGAAAGCACCTCCCCCACCTCGGCTACCAGCGCCTCGGCACCCAGCGGCCGAATCAACCGCGCACTTCCTTGCCGCACAACACGATTCGCCAGTTCCCACTGGTCACCCCCGCCGGGTATCACCACCAGCGGCACACCGGCGAGCAGGGTCTTGGTCAGCATGCCGTGTCCGCCGCCGCAGATCACCAGGTCGGCGTGCGCCAGCAGCTCGTCCTGGCGGCCGAGGCCGACGCACGCCCACGGCGGAACGTCCAAGTCCTGCCCGCCCAGCCGGGAGATCACCACCCGCGAGCCCGTGGGCAGCGTGCGCCCCGGGACCAGATGTTCCAGCGCCAGCTCGGCGACCCCCTGGGTGCCGGTCGTGGCGGTCGACGGCGCCACCACGATCACCGGGCCCTCTCCGGGCGGGACCGGCAGCACCGCGGCCGTCGGCTCGAAATGCAGCGGCCCGACCACGACCGCCTCGGCCGGCCAGTCCGGGCGCGGCACCTCCAGTGCGGGCAGCGTCGCGATCAGCCGGCGGGCTGGCCCCGGATCACCGGCCGGCAGCCCGATCTGGACCCGCACCGCCGAGCGCTGACGCTGTCCTTCTCGCACCGACCGCGCGGTCAGCGCCCGCATGATCGCGTCGCGTGCCCGGCCGCGGACGCCGGTACCCGGCGCCAGCCCGCTGCCGATCGGGGGCAATCCCCGCGACGGCTGGTACAGCGGGTGCGGGCACAGTTCGACCCACGGGATGCCCAGCAGTTCGGCCGCCATCCCGCCGCACGCGGTGATCACGTCGGAGACGATCAGGTCGGGGGCCAGTTCGCGCAGCACCGGCACGTTGAGCTCCGCCATCCGAGCCGCACGCTGGTGGATCTTGGCGCCGGCGTCGGTGTCATCGTCGTCGTCAATGGGATCGAGGCCGGCGAGTTCGACAGCATCGATTCCGGCCGCCCGCGCCGTGTCGAGCCATTCGGCGCCGGTCAACAAGATCGGGTGGTCCCCGGCAGCGGCGAGACGCAAGCACAGCGCAATCGCGGGGAATGCATGGCCCGGATCCGGGCCGGCCACCACCGCGACACGCACGGGCCTACCCTGCCACAGACCAACCGGCCTAGGCTGGCGAGCATGACCGAGCAGACCACCAATGTGAGCTCCGACATCGACAACGCCCACACCGTCGAGGTCTTCCTATCCGCACTGCAGGCCCAGGACCTGACAACCGCCGACGCCCAGCTGGACGACAACCTGGTCTACGAGAACGTGGGATTCCCCACCATCCGCGGCCGCGCGCGGGCGATGAAGCTGTTCCGGCGAATGGATCGGCCCAGCTTCGGCTTCGAAGCCAAGATCCACCGCATCGCGGTCAACGGCCCGGTGGTGCTGACCGAACGCACCGATGTGCTGGTGATCGGCCCGGTACGGCTGCAGTTCTGGGTGTGCGGCGTCTTCGAGGTGCACAACGGGCGAATCACCCTGTGGCGGGACTACTTCGACATGTACGACATGCTCAAGGCGACCGCGCGCGGCCTCATCGGTGCCGTGGTTCCCGCGCTGCGCCCGACGCTGTGACTTCGGCGCGCTTTCCGTCGCTGAGCGAACGAAAACGCGCCGAAATCGCCAGAATCAGGCCTGGCGGAGCTGACCGAGCTCGTCGAAGGCCTGCGCCCACCCCATCAGCCGGTCCGTCGCACCGGCCAGCTCGTTGCGGTAGCGCTGCGTCGCCATCGGCGAACTCGACATCGAACCGGTGTTGGCCGCCGACACCAGTTGCGCTGCGGCGGTGACCATCTCGTTGTACTGCCGCACACCGGCGTTCAGCTGAGCGGTGAACGCATTGATGGTCGGCGCCAGATAGGACCGCGACTGTGGCGTCTCGGTCGCCGCGCGCTCCATCGAAACCACCTCATCGGCGGTCGCGGCCATGGTCGCCGCGGTGCGATTAGCGGCCTCGGTCAACTCGCGGATCTCCTCGGGCGGCAACATGTTCCCGCGTGTCAACACCCCCAGCAGCGAGTGAAAGCCCCGCTCAGAGGCGCCCAGTGCTGACATCGACGGCCGCGCCACCGACCCGTGCGGGGGCAGCCGCCGGCCGCTGACCTGACGTTGCGGTGGCAGCGGCTCGGCCCGAAGCCAGCGATAACGGAACAGCAGCAGGGTCGCGGGCACCGCCGCACCGGCGGCGATCACACCGGTGATCAACAGCGCCCACACCGGCGTGCTCCACGTCGCGAGCAGCCCGGTGACCAGCACCCAGAACACCGTCGCGAAGCTGAAGAACAGGCCCAGCCGCAGCGCCCAGCGCCGCTTACGCAGCAGCCGGGCGCGTGGGTCGGCCGCGGCACTGAGTTTCTGGGCCGCTGCGTCCGCGTACTCGCTGACAGTGTCGATACCGCGCTGCATGGCCGAACGCCATTGGCGCGATACGAATCCCGGCTTGTCCGGTGTCACCGCCATCGAAGTGTTCGCCTCCTACTGTCCGAGCGGCTGCTCGGGCTCGGGCGTGCTGGCGGGCGTAGCGGGTGCGGCGGCGCCGCCGGCCGGTAGCGCCTCCCCACGCATCGAGGCGCGGATTTGCTCGAGCCGGGAATGACCGGCCATCTGGACACTGGCCTGCTGAACTTCCATCATCCGGCCCTGCACCGAATTCTGGGCCAGCTCCGCGGCACCCATCGCGTTGGCGTAGCGACGCTCGATCTTGTCGCGCACCTCGTCGAGGCTCGGGGTGTTGCCCGGAGCGGCGATATCGCTCATCGACCGAAGCGACGCGCTGACCTGCTCCTGCATCTTGGCCTGCTCGAGCTGGCTGAGCAGCTTGGTGCGCTCGGCGATCTTCTGCTGCAGCACCATGGCGTTCTGCTCGACGGCCTTCTTGGCCTGACCGGCGGCCTGCAGGGCCTGGTCGTGCAGGGCCTTGAGATCCTCCACGCTCTGCTCGGCGGTCACCAGCTGCGCGGCGAACGCCTCGGCGGCGTTGTTGTATTCGGTGGCTTTGGCCCCGTCGCCGGTCGCAGTGGCCTGATCCGCGAGAGTCAGCGCCTGGCGGACATTGACCTGCAGCTTCTCGATGTCGGCAAGCTGACGATTCAGCCGCATCTCGAGCTGACGCTGGTTGCCGATCACCTGGGCGGCCTGCTGGGTGAGCGCCTGATGCTGGCGCTGAGCCTCCTCGATCGCCTGCTGGATCTGCACCTTGGGATCGGCATATTCGTCGACCTTGGAGCTGAACAGCGCCATCAGGTACTTCCACGCCTTGGTGAACGGATTGGCCATCAGTTGCCCCGCCTTCGTATCAAGTGCCGCAGTTCGGTCGTCGAACCCAATTTATCGGTTCTCGATGCGCGGTCACACCCTTGCGGGCGTGTCCGGCACTCAGGTGGGTCAGGCGACCGCCATCGCGACGGGATGCGGGATGACAACCTTGGTGGCGACGGCGATCGACGCGTCCTGGTCGCGCACCGTGCTCAACCGGGCGACGCGTTCACGGTCGGCCATCTTCTCTCCGGCATCGGTCAGCACCCGCGACAACGGGACATCGAGTGCGCTGCAGATCGCGCTGAGCAACTCACTGGAGGCCTCCTTGCGGCCCCGCTCCACCTCGGACAGATAGCCGAGGCTCACCCGGGCCGAATCAGACACCTCGCGAAGGGTGCGCCCCTGCGAAGTGCGGGCGTCACGAAGCACGTCTCCGATCACCTCACGCAGCAGTACCGCCATTCCGGTGTCCTCCTCCAAGAGTTTCAACACCTACTGCAACGCCCCGCAGCGCCGAATTGGTTCCCAGGAAACCTCAAGTTCGCTTGACCAGGCCGGACAGTCGCCCGATGGCGTGGTGTACCGCGGCCAGCCGGATGTCCCAGCGGGAGCCGCCGAGCTGCAGTTCGGCGGCCTCCGTGGGCCCCGGACCGGCCAAACCCAGGTAGACGGCGCCGACCGGGTGCCCGCCATGCGGTTCGGGACCCGCCACGCCGGTCAGGCCGACTCCCCAGGTCGCCGCGCAGCGGTCCCGCGCCCCCTCTGCCAGGGCCATTGCTGTCGGCGCCGCGACCGGACCGACCTCGTCGAGCAGCTCACGCGGCACCCCGGCCAGGGTGATCTTGGTCTCGACGGTGTAGGTGACCAGCCCGCCGCGCAACACCACGCTGGCGCCGGGGACGCCGGCCAGCGTCGCCGCCAACAACCCTGCAGTCAGCGATTCCGCCGTGGCCACCGTCTGTCCACGAGCGGTCAGCAATGCGACCAGGGCGAGGGCGGCGTCATCGACCAGAGGATCGCTCACGGGAGTCCCTGATCGCCGACACCACGTAGTCAATACCGGTGATCACCGTGAGCGCGATCGCGGCCCACATGATCACCCAGGCGACGGTGAGCCAGACCGGCGGCCAGCTGTGCAACGGCAGCACGAACAGTCCGATCGCGACGGCCTGCACCAGCGTCTTGAGCTTTCCCCCGCGGCTGGCGGGGATCACCCCACGTCGAAGCACCGCGAACCGAAGCACCGTGATTCCCAGCTCGCGGACCAGGATCACCACCGTCACCCACCACGGCAGGTCGCCGAGCATCGACAGCCCGATCAACGCCGCCCCGATGAGCATCTTGTCGGCGATCGGGTCGGCGAGCTTGCCGAATTCGGTGACCATGTCGTAGGTACGGGCCAGCGAACCGTCGAGCCGGTCGGTGATGACCGCAACCGTGAAGATGACGAAAGCGGTTATCCGGTAGGCGGTTTGATGGCCGTCGCCGGCGAAGAGAGCGAGCAGGAAGATCGGAACCAGGACCAGCCGAACACCAGTCAGCAGGTTGGCAACGTTGGCCACCCGCACACGCGGGACCGCCGGACCGGTTTGGGGTTGTCCCGACACGGCAACAGAATATCGGTTGGCGGTCCGGGGCCTCACGGCCGATACTCTGCACCCGTGAACGACGCTCGCCCCGATGTCGTAGTCCGTCGCGCCCGTACCTCGGATGTCCCCGACATCAAGCGTCTCGTGGACACTTACGCCGGCCGAATTCTGCTGGAGAAGAACCTGGTCACGCTGTACGAGGCGGTCCAGGAGTTCTGGGTGGCCGAACTCGACGGCGAGATCGTGGGTTGCGGGGCACTGCACGTGCTGTGGGCCGACCTCGGCGAGGTGCGCACCGTCGCCGTCGACCCCAAGGTCAAGGGCCGGGGTATCGGACATGTGATCGTCGACCGGCTGCTGACGGTCGCCCGCGAGCTGCAACTGCGGCGATTGTTCGTGTTGACGTTCGAGACGGACTTCTTCGGCCGGCACGGCTTCGCTGAGATCGACGGCACGCCGGTCACCGCCGAGGTGTACGAGGAGATGTGCCGCTCCTACGACATCGGTGTCGCGGAGTTTCTCGACCTGTCCTATGTGAAGCCGAACATCCTCGGCAACACCCGCATGCTGCTGATCCTCTGACGCGTTGAGTGAGCGCGCACGTGTCAATTCCGCGCGGAATATGACACGTCAGCGCTCAGTCAATGGCGCTGTGGATAGCCGAGGGCGCGTGGCGTTCGGCGCTGGCACGCTGACGCCTATGACGCGGGTGTTCGTCGGCAGCGAGGCGTTGGCGGCGGGGCAGGTGAACCGCTACCGGCTCGCACGCAATCACCAGCGCGTCTTCCCTGATGTCTACGCGCCCCTCGGCACGTTGACCCTGCTGGACCGCGCCACCGCGGCCTGGCTGTGGTCGGGTCGGCGCGCGACCGTGACCGGACGGGCCGCCGCGGCGCTGCACGGCGCCAAGTGGGTCGACCCTGACATTCCGATCGAACTCAACTTCGCCAATAACCGCAGTCCGCGCGGAATCGTCACGCGCCGGGAAACCCTTCTGGCAGAAGAGATCACCAGCCGTAGCTGCTTGCCCGTCACGACAGTCGCCCGGACGGCATTCGATCTCGCACGCCGCGGTACCCGCCGCAGCGGGATCGCGGACCTGGACGCGCTGGCCAACGCAACCCGCTTCCCCGTCAGCGACGTCCGTACGCTCGCCGACGCCCATCCCCATCTGCGGGGCGTTCGACGCCTGTCGTCGGTACTCGATGCCGTCGATGCTGGCGCGCAGTCACCGCGCGAGACCTACCTGCGGCTCGACCTCGTCGACGCCGGCTTCCCGCGTCCGCAGACGCAGATCCCGGTCGCCCGGCCGAATGGTCGTTGGTACTACCTGGACATGGGTTGGCCTGAGATTCGCGTGGCAGTCGAGTACGACGGAGAGCATCACCGGACCAGCCGGAGGACCTATGCCGTTGATGTGGAGCGGCAGGATTACCTGATATCGATCGGCTGGATCACGGTGCGTGTGCTGGCCGACCACCGCCGTGCGAACGTCATCGGTCGTGTGCAACGCGCATTCACTGAGCGCTCACGTGCCATTTCTGCGTGAGATATGGCACGTGGGCGCTCAATGAATGCCTAGAACTCGTCGTCGTCGTCGTTTCCGGCGTCGCCCCCCCGGATCGCCATCAGCGTCGCGGCCAGCTCATCGGGCTTGACCAGCACCTCACGGGCCTTCGATCCCTCCGACGGTCCGACGATGCTGCGGGTCTCCATCAAGTCCATCAACCGCCCCGCCTTGGCGAAGCCGACCCGCAATTTGCGCTGCAGCATCGACGTCGAGCCGAATTGCGAAGACACCACCAGCTCGACGGCCTGCAGGAAGACGTCCATGTCGTCGCCGATGTCGGGGTCGACGTCGCCACGTTCCCCGCTCGGCTTGGCGTTGGTGACACCTTCGGTGTACTCCGGTTCGGCCTGGTCCTTGCAGGCCTGCACGACGGCATGGATCTCCTCGTCGCTGACATAGGCGCCCTGCAGTCGCTCGGGCTTAGAGGCCCCCATCGGCAGGAACAGGCCGTCACCCATGCCGATCAGCTTCTCCGCCCCCGGCTGGTCGAGGATGACCCGGCTGTCGGTCAACGACGACGTCGCGAACGACAGCCGCGACGGCACGTTGGTCTTGATCAGGCCGGTGACCACGTCGACCGACGGCCGCTGGGTGGCCAGCACCAGGTGGATGCCGGCCGCGCGGGCCTTCTGGGTGATCCGCACGATGGCGTCCTCGACGTCGCGGGGTGCCGTCATCATGAGGTCGGCCAGCTCGTCGACGACCGCGAGGATGAGGGGGTACGGCTTGTAGACGCGCTGGCTGCCCAGCGGCGCGGTGATCTCCCCAGAGCGCACCTTGGCGTTGAAATCCTTGATGTGGCGCACGCGCGATGCCTGCATGTCCTGGTAGCGCTGCTCCATCTCCTCGACCAGCCAGGCCAGCGCCGCGGCCGCCTTCTTCGGTTGGGTGATGATGGGCGTGATCAGGTGCGGAATGCCCTCGTAGGGGGTGAGTTCCACCATCTTGGGGTCGATGAGGATCATCCGCACCTCTTCGGGGGTGGCCCGGGCCAGCAGCGAGACCAGCATCGAGTTGACGAAGCTGGACTTGCCCGAGCCGGTGGAGCCGGCCACCAGCAGGTGCGGCATATCGGCCAGGTTGGCCGAGACGAAATGGCCCTCGATGTCCTTGCCCAGCCCGATCACCAATGGGCGGTGGTCGCCGCGGGTGGACGGCGCGGTGAGAACGTCGGCGAGGCGAACCATTTCGCGGTCAGTGTTGGGTACCTCGATGCCGACGGCCGACTTGCCGGGGATCGGCGCGAGGATCCGGACGCTCTCGGTGGCGACCGCGTAGGCGATATTGCGTTGCAGCGCGGTGATCTTCTCGACCTTGACTCCGGGGCCGAGCCCGACCTCGTAACGGGTGACGGTCGGTCCTCTGGTACAGCCGGTCACGGTGGCGTCGACCTTGAACTGCTGCAACACCGACGAAATCGCTTCCACCATTTGCTCATTGGCCGCGCTGCGCCGCTTCGGGGGATCCCCGGCCACCAGTAGCTCCAGCGACGGCAAAGTGTAGGGACCCTCGACCACCCGGTCGAGAACCTTCTCGGCCGGGGCCGTGTCCTGCTTGGGAGACGGCTTTTTACGCCGTGACTTGACCGGCTCGGGAACCGTCGGCGCGTCCTCGTCGAGCGGATAGTTGTCCAGCGGCGTGCCCACCGGGCCGTTCGCCCCCGGCCAGGCCGGCGCCTCGTCGGTGTAGGAGCGCGGGTCGTCGTAGTAGCCGTCGGAGAAGTCCTCCGGTGCAACCTGATCGACTTCTTCGGGCTCGGCCTCGTCGTCGTACTCGTCGTCGTACTCGTCGTCGGCGTAGCGGCCACGGGTGCTGAACATCGCATAGAGCGTGTCGGGCACCTCCCGGATGGTGGTGCCAGTCAGCAGCAACATCCCGAACAGGGCGGCGATGATGAGCAGCGGGGTGGCGATCCACGGGGTCAGTCCGTCCGAGAGCGGACCCCCGATCGCGAAACCGATGAAACCGCCGGCCCGCTGCCGACCGGCCGGATCTTGTGGCGCACCCGACCACAGGTGCCACAGGCCCAGCACCGGCAGGGCGATCATGGCGCACCCCAGGATGAGCCGGGGCCTGGCGTCGGGATCGGGTTCGGTACGCATCAGCAGCACCGCAATGACGGCGATGATCACCGGCAACAGCACCACCGCACCGCCGACCATGGTGCGCAACACCGTGTCGATCCAGGCGCCCACCGGGCGGGCGGCATCAAACCAAGAACTGGCCGCGATCACAACAGCGACCGCCAGCAGCCCCAGCGCGAGGCCGTCGCGGCGATGACCGGGCTCGATATCACCGGCCCGGCCGACCGATCGTGCCGTCGAGCCCGCACCCCTGGCCAACATCAGCCAAGTCGCGCGCGCGGCCCGCCCACCGGCCGCTACGGCGGTGGCGACCGGTGACGAGGTGCGCTTCTTGGCAGGCTTGCGTCGCGGGGCCGGCTTGGCCGACCGTGACGCACCCTTTGACCTGGTCGTTCGCGCGCTTGAGCGAGCGGCCGTCTTGTTCGCCATGCGGGTCAGCCTAGTCGCAATTGCCCCATCTGCACCACCTACAACACCCTTAACACGGCGCGTCGTTGCCAGACTGCGATCAAGCCCGACACAGGTCGATTCTGGGGCCCTGCCGGCCGCTGACCGGGATCCCCTCTTGCGGCGATACGAAGCAGGGCTAACGTAAGCGCCGTCACACCTACCCAAGGAGCTCGCCCATGCCCGTTGTCGTCGTCGCAAGCTTCACCGTCAAGCCCGAGTCGGTCGACACCGTGCGTGAGGCCTGCAAGACGGCCGTCGCGGCGGTCCATGAAGAGCCCGGCTGCGATCTGTACGCGGTGCACGAGGGCGACAAGACGTTCGTGTTCGTCGAGCAGTGGGCCGATGAAGACGCGCTCAAGACCCACAGCACCGCACCGGGCGTGACCGCCCTGTTCGGCGCGATCGGCGAGCACCTGGACGGTGCGCCGGACATCAAGATGCTGCAGCCCGTCCCGGCCGGTGACCCGGCCAAGGGCCAGGTCCGTCCGTAGTCATGGGTGAACTCGAAGGCAAGGTGGCTCTGATCACCGGCGCGGCCCGGGGCCAGGGCCGCGCGCACGCGGTGAAGCTGGCCTCGGAGGGCGCCAGCATCATCGCGGTCGATCTGTGCGACCAGATCGCCAGCGTGCCCTACCCGCTGGCCACCCCCGAGGACATGGCCGCCACGGTCAAGCTCGTCGAGGACACCGGGGCTCGCATCGTCGCCCGGGAGGCCGACGTCCGGGACCGGGCGGCACTGAAGGCCGCCGTGTACCAGGGCATCGAGGAACTGGGCCGGCTCGACATCGTGATCGCGAACGCCGGTATCGCCCCGATGGCCGACGACGGCGCCTGGCAGGACGTCATCGACGTCAATCTGACCGGGGTTTATCACACGGTCGACGTGGCAATGAAGCCGATGATCAAGCAGGGCGACGGCGGCGCGATCGTGCTGACCAGTTCGGTGGCCGGGCTGGTGGGCATCGGCGCCCCGGTTGCCGGGTCGCTGGGGTATACGGTCGCCAAGCACGGCGTGGTCGGCCTGATGCGGGCCTACGCGAATTTCCTTGCGGCGTTCAATATTCGGGTCAACTCGGTGCACCCGGCCGGGGTGAACACCCCGATGATCGACAATGAGTTCACCCGATCCTGGCTTGAGGGCTTCGCCCAGCAGATGCAGGGCGGCCCGGACATGAGCAACGCGTTGCCGGTGCAGACGCTGGAACCCGAGGACATCGCGAACGCGGTGTACTACCTGGTCTCCGACGCCGGCCGCTATGTCACCGGCGTCACGCTGCCCGTCGACGCCGGGTACACCAACAAGCGCTGACATACGATCGGGTGACGATGACACCCGATCTGGACCTCACCAGCGTGCCGGCATGGGCCGTCGAACCCGCTTGTCCGACGGCCGATCTGACCGGCCGCCAGTACTCGGTGCTGGCCGTCGGGGCCGATGCGGTCGCGATCGCCCAGTCCTGGGCGGCCCAGATCACCACCGAACGTCCCGGCGCGTCACCACGCGTGCATCTGGTCGCCGACGCGGACTCGGCCTGCACCGCACTGGACGCCGACCTGGCCGGCGCGGTGGTCGGCTGGCGGCTGCTACTGGCCGGGCCGGCGCACGCATGCCTTCGAGTCCGCGCCCGGGCGCTCGAACTCGGCGCCTCCGACGACGAGATCACCGTCGCCAGCACCGAAGTGGACACCCGCGAGGTGTATTGCGCGCACTGCCGAACCCGGACCACAGCACCCGTGGGATTGACCGAGGAGATCACCTGCCCCGGTTGTGGACGCCGGCTGCTCGTCTACTACCACGTCTCCCGACGCCTGGGTGCCCACCTGGGCTTCGCGACCAGAGCCGACGCGGCGCCATGAGCACGATGCAGTTGGAGGTCGTCGCGATCGACGACGCCGTCCCCGGGATCAGGACGTTGACCCTGGCCCGCGCCGATCGCGGTGTCCTGCCGTCGTTCACCCCGGGCAGCCACATCGTGGTCCAGTGCGCCGAGGGCGCCAATGCCTATTCGCTGACCGGCGAGACCGCCACGCCCCGCGACTACGTCGTGTCGGTGCTGGAATGCCCGCACGGCCGAGGCGGCTCACGCTGGATTCACCGTGAGGTGGCGGTCGGGGCAACGGTCGTGGTGCACCACCCCCGCAGCGCGTTCGCCCCGGTGCTGCGCGCCCGGCGACACCTGCTGATCGCCGCCGGCATCGGGATCACTCCGATGGTGTCGCATCTGCGAAGCGGCCGGCGCTGGGGACGCGATATGCGGTTGCTTTACGTCCATCGCGAGGGCCGCGGCGCCTACGTCGACGAAATCAAGGCGCTGACCAACCACGCATCGTTCTTCACCGACCGCGCGGACTTTCGCGCCGAGCTGGCGCCGACGCTGGCCGCCCAGCCCTTCGGCACGCACGTCTACATCTGCGGCCCAAGTCAATTCATTGACGATGTCGTCACTGCCGCCACCGGGCTGGGTTGGCCGGCGAGCCGCATTCACGTCGAGCACTTCGGTGGGGAGCTGGCACCGGGTGATCCGTTTGAGGTTGAATTAACGTGTAGCGGTGATGTTTTCACTGTTGAGTCCGGCGTATCGCTACTGGAGGCATTGACCGCGCACGGGCATGCGATACCCAGCCTGTGCCATCAGGGTGTGTGCGGCGAATGCCGGGTACCGGTAGGGTCCGGGGAAGTGCGGCATCGGGACCTCTACCTGACCGAAGAGGAACGCAAGGACTCGATGATGGCCTGCGTATCCCGCGGTTCCGGCCGGCTGGAGCTGACCCTATGACGGTGTCCGCGCCGGATCTGGTGGCGTCGTTCCCTTTTCCGTACACCACGGACTCCTACCGCTACAGCACGAATATCGCCCCCGCCGGCGGTGCCGTCGAGACCGCGACCGGGCAGTGGGGCCAGCGGGTGGTGGACATCGACAGCGAATACCTCGGCGAGATCGCCGAGCGCCGCCGCATCCTGGCGGCCGACCCGACCCGACATGCGGTGTTGCCGCACATGCGCGTCGCGTGCTGGGACACCATGCTCTTATTGATGACCGAACTGGCCACGGCTTATCCGGCGACGATGTCGCTGACCCGCGACGGGGATAAGTGGCATTGGCGCAACGAATTGCTGTGCATCGAACAGGATTTCGTGATCGGCGATGAGTCCAGCCTGCCGTGCGACCCGCTGGCCTACATCGCCGGTCAGGTACAGGAGGACATCGTCCTGCTCGACCAGCGCGACGGTGACCTGTTCGCTGACGCCGGGGTCGTCACGTTCGCCGCGGGCTGGTCCTTCGGATTCGACGTCGGAATGACGTTTCTGGAGATCCACGGCCCGGTCCCCCGGCTGCGCGAGACCGGCGTGATCACCCGCGCGCGAGAATTCCTGATGCGCCTGCAGGCAGGCGAGGCCTACCGGCGCACCAACTGGTCGATGACGGTCGGACGCCGGCTGGATGTGTCCACCGAGGCCTTTCCACAGTGGCTGCCCGACCGCGCCGAACTGGATGCACTCGATGACGACGCGTTCGGCCGGCTGATCCACCTGCGGGTGGAGGTGCAGCATCTGATCAGGCTGGCCGAGTCCGGCGCGATCTGCTTTCTCATCCGCAGCTACATGCTGCCGCTGGCCGATATCGCCACCGTCGAGCAGTGGCGGGTCCGGATGGCCTCGGTCCTGGCCGAATTGCCCGCGGACATGGCCGAATACAAGGGCCTCAACCCCTACCGGGACCGCGCGGTGTCCTGGCTGCTGGCAAAGGCACGCTGACTCAGCCCGCGAGCAGACACAAAAGTCCCGAAATAACGGCGTGTCGCGGCCCGTTTGCGTCTGCTCGCGCGAGGAAAGGCTAGATCTCGATGACGGTCGGCACGATCATCGGCTGGCGCCGGTAGGTCTCCCCCACCCATTTGCCCACCGTGCGCCGCACCACCTGAGCGATCCGAACCGGATCGGCGACATTGTCGGCGGCAAGCGATTCCAGCTCCGCCTCGACCTTGCGCGTCACCGGCTCCAGCGCCTTGGCATCCTCGGAGAAGCCACGCGAGTGCAGATGCGGCGGGGCGGCGAGCCGTCCCGTATCGCGATGCAGCACGATCGTCACCGCGACGAAGCCCGAACTCAGGATCAACCGCTCGCCCACCGTCGCGTCGCCCACATCGCCGGTGATCAGCCCGTCGACGAACATCTTGCCGACCGGCACCGCGCCCGCGATCGCGACGCGGCCGCCCACCAGGTCGACGCTGACGCCGCTCTCGGCCAACACGATGCGGTCCTCGGGCACACCGCTCCGGGCGGCCAGTTTGGCGTTGGCCCGCAACATGCGCCAGGTGCCGTGCACCGGCATCACGTTGCGCGGTCGCACCCCGTTGTACAGAAACAGCAGTTCTCCCGAGTAGGCGTGCCCGGAAACATGTACCCGCACTTGCTGATTCGTCACCACCCTGGCGCCGATCTTGGCCAGGTCGTCGATCACCCCGTAGACCGCCTCCTCGTTGCCGGGGATCAGCGACGAAGACAGGATGATCAGGTCGTCGGAGGTGATCGTGATGCTGCGGTGCTCGCCACGCGACATCCGCGACAGTGCCGCCATGGGCTCACCCTGTGTGCCGGTGGTGATCAGCACCACCTGCCCCGGCATCATCTCCTCGGCCATCGAGATGTCGACCACGTCCTGGTCGTCGACATGCAGGAAGCCCAATTCGCGGGCGATGGCCATGTTGCGCAGCATCGACCGGCCGACGAAGGAGACCCGCCGGCCCAGTGCGATCGCGGCGTCGACGATCTGCTGTACCCGGTCGACGTTCGAGGCGAAGCAGGCCACGATGATCCGTTGCCCGTCGGCACCGCGCATCAGCCGGTGCAGATTGGGCCCGACCTCGCTCTCCGAGGGCCCCACCCCGGGGAGCTCGGAGTTGGTCGAGTCGCACAAGAACAGGTCCACCCCGGCGTCACCCAGCCGCGACATGCCGGGCAGGTCGGTGGGCCGGCCGTCAAGCGGCAGCTGGTCGAGCTTGATGTCCCCGGTGTGCAGGACGGTGCCGGCACCGGTGTGGATGGCGATCGCCAGCGCGTCGGGAATCGAATGGTTCACCGCGAAGTACTGGCATTCGAACACGCCGTGGGTGCTGCGCTGCCCCTCGGCCACTTCGACGAACACCGGGTTGATCCGGTGCTCACGGCATTTGGCGGCCACCAGCGCCAGCGTGAACTTCGAGCCCACCACCGGGATATCGGAGCGCAGCTTCAGCAGGAACGGGATGGCGCCGATGTGGTCCTCGTGAGCATGCGTGAGGACCAGGGCCTCGACGTCATCGAGCCGGTCTTCGATCAGCCGTAGGTCGGGCAGGATCAGGTCGACACCGGGCTCGTCATGGTTGGGGAACAACACCCCGCAGTCGATGATGAGCAATCGGCCGAGATGCTCGAAAACGGTCATGTTGCGGCCGATTTCGTTGATACCGCCCAGCGCGGTCACGCGCAGGCCCCCCGGGGCCAGGGGCCCGGGAGGTGACAGCTCGGTGTTCATCGCAAGACTGCTGCCGCGCGGAGGTCGGCGGCCAGCTCCTCGAGCTGCCCGGGGGTGGCCGGCATCTGCGGCAGCCGCGGCTCGCCCGCGTCGATGCCCAGCAGGCGCAGACCGGCCTTCGCCAGGGTGACGCCACCCAGACGCGTCTGCGCGGCGTTCATCGGCGCCAACGTCACGGCGATCTTCCGCGCGGTGGCGATATCACCGGAGTTGAAGGCACTCAACATATCTCGCAGCTGGCTCGCTGCCACGTGCCCCCACACGCTGATGAAACCGACCGCACCCATCGCCAGCCAGGGCAGATTCAGCGCGTCATCGCCGGAGTAGTAGGCCAGGCCCGTCTCGGCCATGATCTGGGCGCCGCCGTGCAGATCGGCTTTGGCGTCCTTGACCGCGACGATGTTGGGATGCGCCGACACGGTACGCATGGTGTCCCAGTCGATTCCGATGACCGAGCGCGGCGGGATGTCGTACAGGATCACCGGCAGATCGGTCGCGTCGGCCACCGCTGTGAAGTGGGCGACCAGTCCGGACTGCGGCGGCCGCGAGTAGTACGGCGTGACGACGAGAAGGCCGTGGGCGCCCTCGGCCGCGGCGGCCTTGGCCAGATGCACGCTGTGCGCGGTGTCGTAGGTACCGGCGCCGGCGATGATGCGGGCCCGGTCGCCAACGGCCTCCAGGACGGCGCGGATCAGGGCCAGCTTCTCGGTGTCGGTGGTCGTCGGCGACTCACCGGTGGTGCCGGACAACACCAGTCCGTCGCAACCGGAGTCGACCAGGTGGGTGGCCACCCGGGCGGCGGTTTCAGTGTCCAGCGTGCCGTCCGGCTTGAACGGCGTCACCATCGCGGTCAGAACGGTGCCCAACCGGGCGCTGACGTCGAATCCGCTGGTGCTCACGGACAGCCAGAATACCCGCTCACCTCAGGCCTCCGTAGCCAGCGGGGACGTCGCGACCTCCGTGCCGTCGGCCAGTTCGGCGATCTCGAAATCGGCGAAGACGGCGGGTGCGGCGGCGGCCAGTTCCCGCAAGCACGCGATCGCCAGCCGGCGGATCTCCACGTCGGCGTGCTCACTGGCCCGCATCGCGATGAAATGCCGCCAGGCACGGTAGTTCCCGCTGACCACGATGCGGGTCTCGGTGTCATTGGGCAGCACCGCTCGCGCGGCCTGCCGGGCCTGCTTGCGTCGCAGTACCGCTGTGTTCCCGGCGGGCGCACCCGCCATGAACTTGGCTTCCAGCCGGGTCAGCAGCTCCAGATAGGCGGCGCGACTGGCGTCGGCGGCGGCGAGCAGGATCTGCTGCAGCCCCGGGTCGTCCTCCAGTCCGGGCGGCAGGACGACCTGCGCCTCGGTCTCGGGAACGTAACGCTGGGACAGTTGCGAATAGGAGAAGTGCCGGTGCCGGATGAGCTCGTGCGTGCAGGACCGGGAGATGCCGGTGATGTAGAAGGACACCGAGGCGTGCTCGAGCACCGAGAAGTGGCCCACGTCGATGATGTGCTTGAGGTACGACGCGTTGGTGGCGGTCCGGGGATTGGGCTTGGACCAGCTCTGATAACAGGCGCGACCGGCGAACTCGAGCAGCGCCTGACCACCGTCGGCGTCGGTGCTCCAGGGCACGTCGGCCGGCGGCAGGAATTCAGTCTTGGCGATCAGCTGCACGCGCAGCGGCGCGGTCTCGGCCACGGACTCACCTTAGTGGGCAGGCCGAACAGGGACTTCCCATACCTGATGTTAGTCACTAACATGTGAGGAACTAACACCAAGGGAGGCGCGATGGGCACCGACGTGGTCGTGGTCGGAGCGGGACCGACCGGGCTCTCACTCGCCTGCGGGTTGCTCGCCGCGGGAGTGGCGGTGCGGGTCGTCGACAAGGCACCGGGGCCGGCGACGACGTCGCGGGCGCTGGGACTGCAGCCCCGTGGAGTCGAGGTCCTCGACCGGCTCGGCGCGCTCGGCGACCTACCGCAGCGGGCGTTGCCGGTCGACCGGGTGACGATGATCGCCGGCGGACGCGAGCTGGCCAATCTGCGGGTCGCGCAGAACACCTCGCTCAACGGGCCCCGCGCGCTGATCATGTCGCAGGCCGACATCGAGGCGGCGCTGCGCCACCGCCTGGCCGCGCTCGGCGGTGACGTCGAATGGGGCCACGGTGTCGCGGGCTTGATCGTCGGTTCCAACGCGGCCGGAGTCCGGCTCGACGACGGCAGCCAGATCGATGCGCAGTGGGTAGTCGGCGCCGACGGCGCGCACAGCGCGGTCCGCAAGGCGGTCGACATCGGGTTTCCCGGCGTCCCGCTGGTCGAGCGGTTTCTGCTCGCCGATGTCCGAGCCGACGTCGACCGCCCGCGCGACGGCGTGACGACCTGGTTGGGCGACGACGCCATGCTCGCCGCATTCCCGCTCCCCGGCACGGATCTGTGGCGGTTGATGGCGCCCGCGCCGCCGAGTTTCGCCGACGACTCCGGGAGTGAAGACATCGCCGGCCATCTCTGCGGACGGTTTCCGCCCGGTACGGTCGGGGCGGTTCGCTCGGTGGAGTGGACATCGACGTTCCGTATCCAGCGCCGCCTGGCCGACACCTATCGCCGCGGCCGGGTATTGCTGGCCGGCGACGCCGCTCACATCCACAGCCCGTTCGGCGGGCAGGGCATGAACACCGGCATCGGCGACGCCGAAAACCTGGCATGGAAACTCGCCCTGGTAATCCGTGGGCGCGCCGAGACCCGCCTCGTCGACACCTACGGCGCCGAACGCCGCCCGGTCGCCGAGGACGTGCTCGAAACCACCAGCGGGCTGACCCGGATCGTGATGGGCGACGGCCCGGTCCGACGCTGGCTGCGCGACCGGGTGGCCGTGCCGCTGCTCAACCGGGAATGGATGCAGCGGCTGATCACCGACAAGGCGTCCCAGTTGCAGATCTCCTACCGGCGCGGCCCGCTGGGCAGCCCGACTCGGCCAGGGCTGTCCGGGCCGCAGCCGGGCGACCGGATTCCCGACCGCTCACTGACCGGTGCCGGCGGGGTGACGGTGCGGCTCTTCGACGCTCTCGGCCCCGGCTGGGCCGTCATCGGCGATTCCCGACTGGCGGCGGTGGCCGCCGAACGCCTCGGGGACCTGGTGGCGGGCTTCGACGGCACCGACA
Source organism: Mycobacterium pinniadriaticum (assembly GCF_026242045.1). Taxonomy (GTDB): domain Bacteria; phylum Actinomycetota; class Actinomycetes; order Mycobacteriales; family Mycobacteriaceae; genus Mycobacterium; species Mycobacterium pinniadriaticum. The sequence goes on along the minus strand of NZ_JAPJDO010000016.1, from coordinate 66,665 downwards.
GCCACACCCTCCTGGTGCGACCGGACGCGCACCTGGCCTGGCGCGGCTCCGATCCGGAGAAGCTCCGCGCCTGGCTCTCATCTCAATTGGGTTCTCCGGCAGGTATTCTCGCCCGATGACCGATGACTGGCGCTCGGCGAAGAAGGCCCAGACACGGCGTTCGATCCAGGATCACGCCTTGCGCTTGTTCGTGACGAAGGGCTACGACGAGACCACCGTCGAGGAGATCGCCGCGGCGGCGGGCGTGTCACACATGACGTTCTTCCGGCACTTCCCCCGCAAGGAGGAAGTCGTCGAGTACGACGAATACGACCCGATGATGGCTGATCTGATCGTCGCCCGTCCACCCGAGGAGTCGCCGCTGGAAGCCGTCGCCGCCGCCATGCGGGCCGGCCTCGAGATGGTCCTGCCGACCGACCGCGACACGATTCTGATCCGCAGCAGGCTGCTGCTCAGCACGCCGGCGCTGCAGGCGCGCAATTGGATTGCCCAGGAGGCCACTCGTGACCTGATCGCCGACGCACTGGCCCGGCGCGCCGAGGCGCCCGGCCCCGACCTGGTCACCAACGCTCAGGCCGCGGCGATCGTCGCCGCGGCCGGCGCCGCGATAACCGCCTGGGCCGCCGAGGGCGGCACCCGAGACCTGGTGGCCGCCATCGACGAGGCGCTGGGCGCGCTGGCCTCGATGACCTCCGTCGGCGCGCGCCCGGCGGGGTCCTCGCGTTAACCTGGGCCATGTCCTCGACGATCGTCCGCCGGCTGCTGGATGTGATCGACACCGACATCCTGCCGATCACCGAGTCGGGCGTGGCCGCGGGCAATAAAGTCTTCGGCGCGGCGATCCTGCGGAAATCCGACCTATCCCTGGTGATCGCCGGCACCAACAGCGAGATCGTTAATCCCCTGTGGCACGGCGAGATACACACTCTCAAGCAGTTCTACGAGCTGGCCGACCGGCCGCCCACCCGCGACCTGGTATTCCTGTCCACGCACGAGCCGTGCACCATGTGCATGTCGGCGATCACCTGGGCGGGCTTCGACAACTTCTACTATTTTTTCAGTCACGAGGATTCCCGAGACGCCTTCGCCATCCCGCATGACCTCAAGATCCTCTCCGAGGTTTTCGGCTTGCCTCCCAGCGGCTATCAGCGCAGCAACGCCTTCTGGACCGCGTACTCCATCACCGCGCTCGTCGAGGCCGAGGCCGAGCCGCTACGCACAGAGCTCCGGCAACAACGCGACCGCATCAAGGGGCAGTACCAGGTTCTCTCGCAGCGCTATCAGGAGTCCAAGGGCGACAATGCCATTCCGCTGAATTAGCAGATGCATTGCCGCCGGTCTTCGCAGTCGCCACCAAGGGCAAGTACTACCTGCGCCGCGACCATGACGGGATCGACATGCCGATGTATGACGAGCACGGTAATCCCGTCGACGTGCATCTGCTCTGCCACGCGTGCGGAATCGAATACGAACGCCCCGATATGGCTGCCTGCGAAACCCACGATTCGCACGTGTGCTCACTGTGTCTGAGCACCGACAAGACAGCCGACCGCGTGCTGCCGGCGCATTGAGCTTTCAGCGCAACGATTTTCGGAGCGCCGACGCCAGCTCTCCCCGCTCCCCGACCGTGATGCCACCGAGCCCCAACCAGGACGCCATCGTCTGCAACTCATGGGCCAGTCGCGGGGCGATGGCGGCCGGCTCCTGTCCGTCTTCGGCGAACGCCCCGACCACGTGCAGCGCACCGTCGGTACGTTTCAGATCCACCCGGCCGACCAGTTTCCCGTCGAGCAGAAAAGGCCATACGTAGTAACCGAATTGGCGTTTGGGCGCCGGGGTGTAGATCTCGATCCGGTAGTGGAATCCGAACAGTCGCTCCACCCGGGGCCGGAAGAAGATCAGCGGGTCGAACGGGCATAGCAGCGCCGTACCACGGTCTGCCCTGGGCACGGCCTGCCCTGGGCGCAGGTACGCCGGCGCCGACCAGCCGGCCACCTCGACTTCCTCGAGCTCGCCCTCGGCGACCAATGCGGCGAGGGCGGGCTTGCTCTGCTTGGGACTGAGCCGGAAATAGTCCCGCAGGTCGGGTTCGGTGGCCACACCGAGAGCACCGGCGGCACGCAGCACCAGCTCGCGCACCGCTTCGTCGTCGTCCACCTCGCGGGTGAACACCTCAGGCGGCAGCACTCGTTCGCTGAGGTCGTAGTGACGGGCGAACCCGACCCGGGTCGCCGTGGTCAGGGCGCCCGACGACCACAACGCCTCGGCCACCCACTTGGTGTCGCTGCGGTCCCACCACGGACCTTTGCGCCCACGCGGCTCGGATTCCAGGTGCGCCTCGATCTGACCCGCGGTGCTCGGCCCGAGCTCGGCGACGGCGGCCAGAATCTTCTCCGCCAGCCGCGGGTTCTTCTTGACGATCTCGCTGCCCCAGCGGCCGTGGGTGTATTCCCGCATCCGCCACCGCAGCAGCGGCCAGTCCTCGACGGCCATCAGCGCGGCCTCGTGCGCCCAGTACTCCACGAGAAGCCGCGGCGCACGGGCGCGGTGGCTCCACGCCGCACCGTCGAGCACGTCCCGGTCGTAGGGGCCCAATCTGCTGAACACCGGGGCGTAATGGGCGCGTACCGCCACGGACACCGAGTCGAGCTGCAACACCTGGATGCGCCCGATCAGCCGGCGCAGATGCGCGCGGCTGACCGGGCCGCGCGGTTTGGGCTCGGCCAGGCCCTGGGCGGCGACTGCGACGCGGCGGGCCTGGTCGGCGGACAGCCGGGTCATGCCCGCAGGAAACTGTGGAACCGGTAGCGCAGCCCGGAGCGGCTGTCCAGCCAGGGGCCGGTGGTGCCGACCCAGGATTCGTCGAGTACCGGGGCCAGGGCATCGTCGTCCTCGAGGTGCAGGTCGATCCCGACCTCGGTCACCTCACAGCGAGTCGCCGCCGGGAGCGCGAGATGATAGATCTCGCCCCCTCCGATCACCCATGTCTGGTCGGTGAGCGCCTCCGCGAGGTCGGTCACCACAGTCGCGCCGTCAGCCATGTAGTCAGCTTGCCGGGTGAGTACGACATTTCTGCGCCCCGGCAGTGGCCGTACCGTGGCCGGCAGCGACTCCCAGGTCCGCCGGCCCATCACGACCGTGTGTCCCATCGTCAGGTCCTTGAAGCGGGCCAGGTCCTCGGGCAGGCGCCACGGGATACCGCCGTCGCGGCCGATGACACCCGAGGTCGACTGCGCCCAGATCAGGCCCCAGCCCATTCGCTCGCTCCTCCGCCCTGCTCGTCCCTCGCAGCGCATCGTCGACTCGCAGCCCTCATACCGCGACGGGCGCCTTGATCGCCGGATGCGGATCATAGTTGCGGATCTCGACGTCTTCATAGGAATAGTCGAATATCGAATCACGTTGTGCGAGAACAAGTTCTGGATACGGTCGAGGGTCGCGGCTCAGCTGCTCGGTGACCTGCCGGACATGGTTGTCGTAGATGTGGCAATCACCCCCGGTCCACACGAACTCCCCCACCTCCAGCCCGGCCTGCGCGGCCATCATGTGGGTCAGCAACGCGTAGCTGGCGATGTTGAACGGCACGCCAAGGAACAGGTCGGCACTGCGCTGGTAGAGCTGGCAGCTCAACCGTCCGTCGGCGACGTAGAACTGGAACAGCGCGTGGCACGGCGCCAGCGCCATTTGCGGGATCTCGCCGACGTTCCACGCCGAGACGATGATCCGGCGGCTGTCGGGGTCGGTGCGCAGCAGGTGCAGGGCGGCGCTGATCTGGTCGATGTGCTCGCCGGACGGTGTCGGCCACGACCGCCACTGGACACCATAGACCGGGCCCAGATCGCCGGTGGGAGAAGCCCATTCGTCCCAGATACCGACCCCGTGTTCGTGCAGCCAGGCGACGTTGGAGTCGCCGCGAAGGAACCACAGCAGCTCGTAGACCACTGACTTCAAGTGCACTTTCTTGGTGGTGATCAGCGGGAAACCGGCCGACAGGTCGTAGCGCAGCTGATGGCCGAACAGGCTGCGAGTGCCGGTGCCGGTGCGATCGGATTTCGGTGTGCCCCGCTCCAGCACAAGTCGAAGCAGATCCTCATACGGCGTGGCGATCGGCACGCCGCTCAGCTTACGTCGGGCCGCAGGGAGTACAAACGATGCCATGCCGACCATCTCTGACACCGTCACCACTGCCGATGGAACCTGCGCGGTCACCCTGGCGATCCCGGAGGGACAAGGCCCGTGGCCGGCGGTGATCATGTATCCCGACGCGGGCGGTCCCCGCGCGACGTTCGTCGACATGGCAACCCGACTGGCCGGCCTCGGGTATGTGGTGCTGGTGCCCGACGTCTACTACCGCAGCGGCGACTGGGCACCGTTCGACATGGCGAGGGTGTTCACCGACCAGGCCGAGCGACAGCGGTTGTTCACGATGATCGGCAGCGTCTCGCCCGCGGCGATGGCCTCCGACGCGCGGGCGTTCTTCGATTACCTGGCCACGCGGCCCGAGGTCAGCGGCGAGACGTTCGGCACCACCGGCTATTGCATGGGTGGCCGGATGTCGCTGACGGTCGCGGGCCGGGTGCCCGAACGGGTGGCCGCGGCGATGTCGTTCCACGGCGGCGGCCTGGCCTCCGACGATCCGGACAGCCCGCACCTGCTGGCTGACCGGATCAGCGCGGCGGTCTACGTCGGCGGAGCTCAGGACGACGCGTCGTTCACCGCCGAGCAGGCCGAGACGCTGGACAAGGCGCTCACCGACGCCGGTGTCGAGCACATCATCGAGTGGTATTCGGCCGCCCACGGCTTCGCGGTGCCCGACAACCCTCCCTTCGACGAGGCGGCCGCTCAGCGACATTGGGATGCGATGAACGATTTCTTCGGGGCGCAGCTAGCTGCCTGATGCGGGCTTTTCGTGGTGTCGGCTTCGGCGCATGCTGGCCAGAGCTCGGATGATCCCGCGTGACGCGTAGAGCGCGACCACCGCGGACAGGATGATCAAGGCGATGAACATCACCAGCCAGTTGCTGCGGCTGTGCGGCACGTTCCACCACACGACGGTGAACAGGACGGCGCAGATGAAGACCACGATGTCGCGCCAATTACCGGTGTAGGAAGCCGCTGCGGCGCGTATTTCCCGATTGCGGTGGATGCCGGCGATGACATCGTCGATGCGCATGTCGATCGTGCCCTGGAGTTCGGCACGCCGCTCAACCTGCTCGGGCGGAATCCGCTCCAGTAGATCCTGATCCTGCTTGATCAGCGCGCGGATATCGGGAGTTTTCAGATTGCCCGCCGCGACTCCCAGCAGCGCACCCCCGGCGATTGGGGCAGCCCCCAGTGCGATATCAGCGATCCCCATGGCTGCCTCACGTCCTTTTCCCAGTCGGCTGTCGTCCCACCGACCGTATCGTTAGTCGGCGGGCGTCCACCCAATGCTGTGCGGCATCCTCGACGGCGGCGATGCCCTGAAGTGGCCGCCGACCGCCACGGCTATCCCATCAGCGTCGCGGCAACGGTAGCGCCGAGGTTCCAGCATTCCTCGAGATCCGCCTTCGTCGGCTTGCCCATCACCGCGACGAGGTCCACGGCCTTCACCCAGCCCAGCCCGGTCGTGATCCCGTCGATGGCGCGCACCGCTCCCTCCGTCCCCTCGTTGCCGTGGAGGTAGACACCGAACGGCCGGCCACGGGTGGAGTCCAGCAACTGGTAGTACGACTGGTCGAAGGCGTGCTTGAGCGCACCGCTGATATAGCCGAGGTTCGCCGGGGTGCCCAGCAGGTAGCCGTCGGCCTCCAGCATCTCGACCGGCGAGACCGTCAGCGCCGCTCGGCGGACGACCTCCACGCCCTCGATCTCGGGGTCGGTCGCACCGGCCACCACCGCCTCGAACAGCTCGTGGCAGTGCGGAGACGGTGTGTGGTGAACGATGAGTAGGCGCGGCACCGGAACAGTCCATACCAGGACCGGAACCTTCGCAATATCCTCAGAGTCAGCGATTTTGCCTGTCCCGTGCTGAACCATTGCTTATCGATGTCGGTGCGGCCGAGGGGGTCACGGTTCTGGCACATCGGGGAGTTCGGGCCACGTCGGCCGGGTCGGCGGATTGGCAGTGGCACTCGGCATCGGGTTCAGCAATCATCTGGGCGCCAGGGGTCTGTTTCGCTAACACGGCGGGGGCGGCCGGGCAAACACGTTCGGCCTCATAACGTCCACGTCGGCAACGTCACCTACGTCAGCGGCCTGAACGACCTGGGATCTCTCATCGGCATTCAGGGCGGGCCCTGTGGTCCGGTGAACTGGTACATCGATGCCTCCTGGCTCTACCAGGGCGGAACCGACCCGCAGTGGCAGTCCGCCACCCACGGGGATATCAGCCTCCTCTGATTTCCGCTTGCAACGCAACGGCTTTGCGCATGCTCTCGCGGGCGCGGCCACGGTCGCCGGCGTAGTCATAGGCTCGCGCGAGCCGATACCACCGCTGCCAATTGTCCGGGTCGGCTTCAAGTTCGGCCCGCACGGTGGCGAACAGCGCGTCGGCGGCGTCACGCTCGATACGGCCCGACGGTGTCCGTGGTAGCTCGCTCACGTCGAGTTCCATCCCGGCTTCGGCGGCCAGCCGGGCCAGCCGTTGATGAGCGAACCCGGCCCGTAGAGTGGCAACCATCGCCCAGGCGCCAACCACCGGCAGGATCAGCACCCCGATGCCCAGCGCGATCGCCACCGGCGTGCCGGTACCGATCAGGGTGATCCCCGTCCGGCCCAGCAGCACGAAGTACACCACCAGGGCCGCACACATGAGGCCGATCAGCACCTGGACGCGCACCGCGGGGTTCACAGGTCGAGCAGCGGTTCGATTCCGATGGTGAGCCCGGGCCGGGTGGCGATCTGACGGACGGCAAGCAGGACACCGGGAACGAACGACGTCCGGTCGAGGCTGTCGTGACGGATGGTCAGCGTCTCGCCCAGCGTGCCGAAGAGCACTTCCTGGTGGGCGACCAGTCCGGTGAGCCGAACGGAATGAACCGGAATGCCGTCGACGTCGGCGCCACGGGCCCCGTCGAGCCCGGTACTGGTGGCATCGGGGTTGGGCGGCAGATCTTTTCGCGCCTCCGCGATAAGCCGTGCCGTGCGCGTCGCCGTGCCCGAGGGTGCGTCGGCCTTGTGCGGGTGGTGCAGTTCGATCACTTCCACCGATTCGAAGTACGGCGCGGCCTTCTGGGCGAAGTGCATAGACAGCACAGCCCCGATGGCGAAGTTGGGCGCGATCAGCACGGCGGCGTCTGGTTTGTCGGTCAGCCACGAGCGAACCGTCTCCAGCCGCTCGTCGGTGAAGCCCGTGGTACCGACCACGGCGTGAATTCCGTTGTCGATGAGGAACTTCAGATTGTCCATCACCACATCGGGGTGGGTGAAGTCGATAACGACTTCGGTACTGCTGTCGGTCAACAGTGCGAGCGGGTCGCCGGCGTCGACTTCGGCGCTCAGCGTCAGATCATCGGCCGCGCGCACCGCCTCGCACATAGTCGTACCGACTTTGCCCCTCGCTCCCAGTACCGCAACTCGCATGGACGCAGCCTAGTCGGCACGCGGTCACACCAAGGTGGCCAGACCCTGCAACGCGGGGCCTCGTCGGCGAGCGATCAGCCGCCGCTCCCTTTTGCCGTGTTGGGTAACGGCGTGGCGATCGGGCCGCACAGCATCGGCCACCCCACTCAATGTGGCAAACACGACTCGTCGCGGCTTGCCAGGTCCTACCATTTCCGTTGGGGAGGTCGGGGATGATCAAACAAACAGGGCTGGCCGCGATGATGAGCGCCGCGCTCATCGCGACGGCACCGATCAGCAATGCCGCAACCGTTCTCACGCTCGAGGGCGGCTTGGTCGGCCTGCAGCACATCTGGCATTTCACGCCGACGCAGCTGCAGGGCGATCTGTGCAAGTCGCCCAACCACTGTCAACCGGTCGACTACTTCGCGTTTCCGGGCGGCGCGTTCACCGATCAGGGCGCGGCGAAAGTCATGCAGGCGATCGATGCCCTGCCCGACGACGAGCAAATCGTGCTGTTCGGGCACAGCCAGGGTGGACAGGTCGTCTACTCCGATCTTCGCCGGTTTGCCGCAGACCCTGCCAGCGCACCGGACCCGTCCCGGCTGAGCTGGGTATCGATCGGTAACCCCGAGAACTCGTACGGGGGCCGGCGGGGCAAGACCGAGTCCGCCACCGATCCGTGGTTACCGCCCGACACCGCGTACCAGGGCATCGAGGTCATTCGGCAATACGACGGGTGGGCCGACTGGCCCGACGATCCCCGCAACCTGCTCGCGGTCGCCAATGCCGTCGCCGGAATGTTCTCGATCCACACCAACTATCGGAACATCGATCTCGACGACCCGAACAACGTCCGGTACACGCCGGAGGTGGCGGGGCAGCCCGGCAACGTCACCTACGTGTGGGTGCCCACTCCGGTCATGCCGCTGGCCGCGTGGGCGGGGCCGCTGGCCCCGGCGCTGGACAACGCACTGCGGCCGATTGTGGAAAGGGCGTATCACCGGCCGGTCGACATTCCGGATCCCACGCCGCCGTCGTCGGCCTCGGTTCAGCCGGCTCGCTCTTCGGTCGCTGCGCCCCGCTCGACCGGCACGTCCAAACGTGCCACCACGCATCGCGCGAAACCCGCCAGTCAGCGCAAGGCGAAGGGTTCCACCGCGTCCTCGGCTCGCCGAAAGTAACGCCACGGCGATAAACAGCCGGCAGCGTCGCCATGGCGTTACTGTCGGCCAGCCCGCCCTAGAGCGGCGCGGCTCCACGCAGGTGCTCGAAGATCAGGGATGTCTGGGTGCCCGCCACGTCGGCGTCGGCATTGAGGTTCTCCACGACGAACGACCTGAGGTCGTCGGTGTCGCGGGCGGCCACGTGGATGATGAAGTCGTCGGCGCCGGCCAGGAAGTAGACGTCCATCACCTGTGGCTTGCGCCGGATCTGCTGGATGAAGGTACCGATCTTGCCGCGGGCGTTGGCTTGCAGGCTCACCGAGATCATCGCCTGGAGCGAGAGCCCGATCGCGGTGGGGTCGATATCGGTGTAGAAGCCACGGATCACACCGATGTCCTGTAACCGTCGGACCCGGCCGTGACAGGTCGACGGGGCGATGCCGACGGCGTCGGCCAGGGCGCTGTTGGAAATCCGCGCGTCGGCGTGCAGCGCCGCCAGAATCCGGCGGTCGACCTCGTCAAGCTCGGCGGTCCGAACATCCTTCGGCGCGGCCCCGATACGACCCATAGATTTCGTCACTTCTTCGGCCATAGCGCGATTCTATTGAATCTTTGTCGTCTTTGTTGCCTTGACATCGAAAGTTCTTCACAATTCTTGTAAGTCCATTCCCGATCAAGGAGCGATCATGCGTGTCGGCATCCCGACCGAGATCAAGAACAACGAGTACCGCGTCGCCATCACCCCGGCCGGCGTTTCCGAGCTCGTCCGCCACGGCCACGAGGTGGCCGTCCAAGCCGGCGCGGGCGAGGGATCGGCGATCCAGGATGCCGACTTCAAAGCCGCCGGCGCGCAGATCATCAACAGCGCCGACCAGGTCTGGGCCGAGGCCGATCTGCTGCTGAAGGTCAAGGAACCCATCGAGCCCGAATACTCACGCATGCGCAAGGGCCAGACCCTGTTCACCTACCTGCACCTGGCCGCGTCCCGGCCCTGCACCGACGCGCTGCTGGCGTCCGGCACCACCTCGATCGCCTACGAGACCGTGCAGACGGCCGACGGCGCGCTGCCGCTGCTGGCCCCGATGAGCGAGGTCGCCGGTCGGCTGTCCGCTCAGGTCGGCGCCTACCACCTGATGCGCACCCAGGGCGGCCGCGGCGTCCTCATGGGCGGCGTCCCCGGCGTCGCCCCGGCCAAGGTCGTCGTGATCGGCGGCGGAATGGCCGGTGACAATGCCGCGGCCGTCGCCTGGGGCATGGGCGCGCACGTGACGGTGTTCGACCTCAACGTCAACATCCTGCGCAAGATCGACGCCGAGTACGGCGGCGCGATCGAGACCCGCTATTCCTCACGGCTGGATCTGGAGGACGCCGTCAAGCAGGCGGACCTGGTCATCGGCGCCGTCCTGGTGCCCGGCGCCAAGGCCCCCAAGCTCGTCACCAATGCGACTGTGGCTCAGATGAAGCCGGGCGCTGTGCTGGTGGACATCGCCATCGACCAGGGCGGCTGCTTCGAGGATTCCAAGCCCACCACGCACGACGATCCGACGTTCCGCGTGCACGACGCGGTGTTCTACTGTGTGGCCAACATGCCCGGCGCGGTTCCGCGCACGTCGACGTACGCCCTGACGAACGCCACCATGCCCTACGTGCTGAAGTTGGCGGACAAGGGCTGGCAGGACGCCTGCCTGTCCGACCCGGCGCTGGCCAAGGGCTTGTCGACCCACCACGGGCACCTGCTCAACCACGAGGTCGCCCATGACCTGGATCTGCCGTTCACCGATCCGGCTGGCCTGCTGACCTGAAAGACCCTGTGAGCCAACGGCTCACCCGCACAGCGAACCGGGACTGCTCACCGCAGCGTCCCGGTTGGCTGATATCTACCCTCACATGCCGGCCGGTGGATGACCGAGGCAGATCAGCGCACCCAACGGGTCCTTGATAGCCGCCAGAGTGCCGTACGGCGTGTCCTCGATGGGCATCAGCAGCTGGCCGCCCAGCGCCTCACTCTGTTTCACCGTCGCGGCCACATCGTTGACGGTGATGTAGACCTGCCAGAACGACGGCACCTCGGCGGGCATCAGCTTGGCGGAGTCCATGATTCCCGAATACGCGCTCTCACCGGCAAAGACCTGACCATAACGATCGGGGCCGACGGCGTCGGGGTCCCCACCGGTTCCGATCTCGTCGATGCGGGCGCCGAGCACCGTGCGGTAGAACGCCAGTGACGCGTCGTAGTCCTTGCTCTGACATTCGAACCAGTACGGCGTGCCGTGCTCACCCCATTCGGTGAAGCCGGCATGTGTGCCGGGCTGCCAGAACCCGATGACCGCCCCGGCGGGATCGACGACCACCATCATCGAGCCCAGATCGCCGACCGGCATCGGGGGCACCATCACCGTCGCGCCCGCGGCCTGCGCCGCCGCGATGGTGGCGTTGCCGTCGCTGGTGTGCAGGTACACCGACCAGATGTTCGCCGGACCCGCCTCGGCCATCTGCGGAACCAGCCCGGCGACCCGCTTACCGTTGCGGGTGAAGTTCTGGTAACCGCCGAACTCCGGCTGCGGCGGCCCCTCGACCTCCCAGCCGAAGATCTCCTGATAGAACTCCGCGGCACGGGCCGGATCACTGCTCATCAAGTCGAACCAGATGGGCGCCCCGATCGGGGCGGCGTACTCACTCACGATGAATCCTTTCGGCCGGTTTCTTCTCCGCGTGGGTCGATCCTCAGTACTGACACGCACGGCCGGGGAAACTCATCGCGCCTTCGTCAGCTCCGGCAACACCAGCGTCGTCACGTCGGCGACCAGCTGGCGCAGCGTGTCCGCCTCCGGGTTGTCAGACTGCGTCCGCGTCATGATCGCCAGCAGAATGCGTTCGCCATTGGGCCCGAACGCGATGCCGACGTCGTTGGTGCTGGCGTAGGCGCCGCTGCCGGTCTTGTCCGCCGTGGTCCAGCCCGGCGGCAGACCGGTCCGCATGCTGGAGGTGGTGTTGGCGGCCATCCAGTCGTTGAGCTGGCCGCGGTGGGACTCGTCGAGGATGTCGCCGGTGAGCAGGCGCTGAACACCGCCGCCCAGTGCGCGCGGCGTGCTGGTGTCGCGAAGATCCCCCGGGATGGCGGAATTCAACGCGGTTTCCCAGCGATCCAACCGCGTTCGGTCGTCGCCGATGGACCGCGCGAACGCGGTGATCGCCGGCGGACCGCCGATGGTCCGCAGCAACAGGTTGGCCGCGGTGTTGTCGCTCACCTGCAGTGCCGCCGCGCACAGATCCGACAGCGACATCCGCTTTCCGACGTACGGCTCGGTTCGCGGGGAATTGACCGTCACCAGATCGGCAGGAGCGATCAAAACGGTGTCGGTCATCCGCAGTTCGCCCGCCTGGGCCTTCTGCAGCACGCGGGCGGCGAGGTAGGACTTGAAGGTCGAGCACATCGCGAATGGGTCGTCAGCCCGATGGGCGACCAGCAGCTGCGAATCGAGGTTCTGTCCGTACAGGCCCACAAAGGCGTTGTAGCGCTTCTCCGTCGCCGCGATCCGCTGCTCGATCGGCGGCAGGGGTTCAGCCGGGTCGATGAGCGTCGGATACGTCCGCGAGGTGTTGTTACCGCAGGCGGTCAGGGCGGTCAGCGTCGCGCCCCCGGCGAGCAGTCGGCGTCGTGACAGGTTCATCCGTGGTGCCCGGCCAGCGCCGCGACGATGTCGCCGGCGCCGCCGCCCCTGATGCGACGCCATGATGTGCCCGCCCACAGATTGGTGCCGTGCGGGTCCCCGGCGGCGACCGCGGCCCTGCGCAGCGGAGACGTCATCTGGTTGACTTCCGGATATCCCAGGGGTGCCACGTCGGCATAGCGTCTGGTGAAGTCGTTGGCGAGGCCCCGAGCGTAGCGGCCTGAAAATGTCTGTGTCACTACCGTTTCAGTGAACCGCCCGTCGGTGAGGGCGCCCCGGTGTACGGCGTTGGTTCCGGCCTCGTCGCACAGCAGGAACGCGGTGCCGGCCTGTGCCGCCACCGCTCCCCCGTCCAGGACGCGCCGTACGTCGTCGGCACTGGCCAGACCGCCCGCCGCGATCACCGGCAGTTCGTGGACCGCCACGATCGCGGCCAGCAACGCATCGAGCGGCGCCACGCCCGGCGCCGCGACGGGATCGAAGGTGCCGCGGTGCCCGCCCGCCTCCGGTCCCTGCACGATGAGGGCGTCGGCGCCGGCGGCCACCGCCGCCCCCGCCTCAGCCAGGCTGGTCACGGTCACCGCGGTGAACACCCCGCGATCACCCAGGCGTGCAAGTACTTCCGCGGACGGACAGCCGAATGTGAACGTCGCCACCTCCGGTGCGGTGTCGGCGATGACGTCGAGCTTGGCCTGCCACGCGTCGTCGTCGGGGTGGGGCTGACCGACTTCGGCGCCGTAGCGATCGGCCAACGGGGCCAGCAGTTCGCGGTAGCGGTCCAGTGTGTCGGCGGTCGCCGCCGACGGCTGGGGCACGAAGATATTCACGCCGATCGGCGACGACGTCAGGGACCGCGTCGTGGCGATGGCATCGGCGAATTTCTCGGCGCTCAGGTAGCCGGCCGGGATGAACCCGAGACCTCCGGCGTTGGACACCGCCGCGGCCAGGGCCGGTGTACTGGGACCCCCTGCCATTGGTGCACCGAGAATGGGTACCGCCAAATCCCGCAGGCTGATCCGCACGGCTAACTCCTGATCGCCCGAAGCGGTGGTGGCAGTGTGCGTTTGGACTTGTACGGGCCCAGGACGGCGGCGCCGAACGGTTTGGTCAGCACCTGCCGGGCGATCGCGTTGACCTCCTCGAGGGTCACCTCGTCGATACGCTGCAGGGTGCTGGAGACGCTGCGGTACTCGCCGTAGTTGAGCTCGCTGCGGCCCAGGCGGTGCATCCGCGACGCCGAATCCTCCAGGCCGAGCACCAGTCCGCCGCGAATCGAGCCCTTGGCGATTCGGCACTCCGCCTCGGTGATACCGTCACGCGCCACGTCGTCGAGGATTCGGGTGGTCAATCCCACCACCTCGTCGAAGCGCTCGGGTAGGCACGCCGCATACACCGACAATGCCCCGGCGTCGGAGAACGTGTCAACTGTCGAGAACACCGAGTAGGCCAGCCCGCGGTTCTCCCGAATCTGTTGGAAGAGTCGTGAACTCAGCCCGCCACCCAACGCGGTGTTGAGCACCGACAGCGCCCACCGGTGCGGCCAATGCCGCCCGGGCACCCGTATGCCCAGAGACAGATGGGTCTGCTCGGCGTCGCGGTTGATCAGCGCCAGGGTGGGACGGCTGGCCGGCCGGCCGGCGCCTCGGCGCGGCGCCCTTGGTGTACGCCCCTTGACCAGGTGGGGCCCGAAAGTCTTGCGCGCCAGTTTGACCACCTCGCCGTGGTCGACATTGCCCGCCACCGCAAGGACCATCCGCTCGGGGGTGTAGCGGCGGACATGGAAGGAATGCAGCTGCGAGCGGGTCATTCCCGATACCGAATCGACGCTGCCGATCACCGGCCGCCCGATCGGATGATCCCCGAACATGGCCGTCAGGAAGACGTCGCCGAGCGCATCCTCGGGATCGTCGTCGCGCATCGCGATCTCTTCGAGCACGACGTCACGCTCGAGTTCGACATCGTGGGGCGCACACACACCGTTGAGCACCACGTCGGCGACCAGATCGACGGCCAACTCCAGGTCGTCGTCCAGAACGTGCGCGTAGTAGCAGGTGTGCTCCTTGGCGGTGAACGCGTTCAGTTCGCCGCCGACGGCGTCGACGGACTGCGCGATCTCGACAGCTGTGCGGGTCGGGGTCGCCTTGAACAGCAGATGTTCCAGGAAGTGGGCGGCACCGGCGACGGTCGGACCTTCATCGCGGGACCCGACATTGACCCAGACCCCGACCGAAGCCGAGCGCACCGACGGCACGTACTCGGTGACGACGCGCAACCCGCCGGGAAGGACCGTGCGCCGCACCGCAACCGGCGCCTCATCGAGACGCCGGCCGCGGCGAAGCGACGCTGGTCGGCTAGCTGCTGGCGGTCGCGGCATCGGCATCAACGGGAGCCGGTGCAGCGTCCTCCGAACCCTCAGCTGAGTCTTCAGAGACCAGGATCAGCGAGATCTTGCCGCGGTTGTCGATGTCGGCGATCTCCACGCGGAGCTTGTCACCGACCTTGACGACATCCTCGACCTTGGCGATCCGCTTGCCCCTGCCCAGCTTGGAGATGTGCACCAAGCCGTCACGGCCGGGCAGTAAGGAAACGAAAGCTCCAAAGTCAGTGGTTTTCACCACCGTTCCGAGGAATCGCTCGCCGACCTTGGGCAGCTGCGGGTTGGCGATCGCGTTGATCCGGTCGATGGCCGCCTGGGCCGACGGCCCGTCGGTGGCACCGACGAACACGGTGCCGTCGTCCTCGATCGAGATCTGGGCGCCGGTCTCCTCGGTGATCGCGTTGATGACCTTGCCCTTGGGGCCGATGACCTCGCCGATCTTGTCCACCGGCACCTTGATGGTGGTGACGCGGGGGGCGTACGGGCTCATCTCGTCGGGAGCGTCGATGGCCTCGGCCATGACCTCCAGGACGGTCAGACGCGCATCCTTTGCCTGCGACAGCGCGCCGGCCAGCACCTGCGACGGGATGCCGTCGAGCTTGGTGTCCAGCTGCAGAGCGGTGACGAAGTCCTTGGTGCCCGCGCACTTGAAGTCCATGTCGCCGAAGGCATCTTCGGCGCCGAGGATGTCGGTCAGCGTGACGTAGCGGGTCTCGCCGTCGACCTGGTCGCTGACCAGGCCCATCGCGATACCGGCGACCGGAGCCTTCAGCGGCACACCGGCGTTCAGCAGCGACAGGGTGGACGCGCACACCGAGCCCATCGACGTGGAGCCGTTGGAGCCCAAGGCTTCGGACACCTGACGGATCGCGTACGGGAACTCCTCGACGCTCGGCAGCACCGGCATCAGGGCGCGCTCGGCGAGGGCGCCGTGGCCGATCTCGCGACGCTTGGGCGAGCCGACGCGGCCGGTCTCACCGGTCGAGAACGGCGGGAAGTTGTAGTGGTGCATGTAGCGCTTGGAGGTCTCGGGTCCCAGCGAGTCGATCTGCTGGGCCATCTTGACCATGTCCAACGTGGTGACACCCATGATCTGGGTCTCGCCGCGCTCGAACAGCGCGCTGCCGTGCGCCCGCGGGATCACCGCGACCTCGGCCGACAGGGCCCGGATGTCGGTGACACCGCGGCCGTCGATGCGGAAGTGGTCGGTCAGAATCCGTTGACGCACAAGCTTCTTGGTCAACGAACGGTAGGCCGCGCCGAGCTCCTTCTCACGGCCGGCGAACTGCTCGCCCAGCCGCTCGAGCACCTCACCCTTGATCTCGTTGGTGCGGTCATCGCGCTCGTGCTTGCCGGCGATGGTCAGCGCCTGCGCCAGCGGCTCGGTGGCCACGTGGGCGACCGCCTCGTAAGCGTCTGCGGCGTAATCGGGGAACACCGGGTAGTCGGCGGTCTCCTTGGCGGCGCGGCCGGCCAGCTCGCTCTGCGCGGTGCACAGCGCGGCGATGAACGGCTTGGCGGCCTCGAGACCCTCGGCGACCACGGCCTCGGTCGGCGCTCCGGCACCACCGGCGATCAGCTCGATGACGTTCTCGGTGGCCTCGGCCTCGACCATCATGATCGCGACGTCACCGCCCTCGACCACCCGCCCGGCGACGACCATGTCGAACACCGCACCCTCGAGCTGCTCGACGGTCGGGAAGGCGACCCACTGGTTATCGATCAGGGCGACGCGCACGCCGCCGACCGGGCCGGAGAACGGCAGACCGGAGATCTGGGTGGATGCCGAGGCGGCGTTGATCGCCAGCACGTCGTAGAGATCCTTGGGGTCCAGGCTCAGGATCGTCACGACAACCTGGATCTCGTTGCGCAGGCCGGACACGAACGAGGGACGCAGCGGGCGGTCGATGAGCCGGCAGGTCAGGATCGCGTCGGTGGACGGCCGGCCCTCGCGGCGGAAGAACGAGCCGGGAATGCGCCCGGCGGCGTACATCCGCTCCTCGACGTCGATGGTCAGCGGGAAGAAGTCGAAGTGCTCCTTGGGGCTCTTGCTGGCGGTGGTCGCCGACAGGAGCATGGTCTCGTCGTCGAGGTAGGCGACGACGGCGCCGGCGGCCTGCTGGGCCAGCCGGCCGGTCTCGAAACGGATGGTGCGGGTGCCGAAGCTCCCGTTGTCAATGACGGCGGTCGATTCGAACACGCCTTCGTCGATTTCAGCTACAGACATGGATGTCCGTTCAGCCTTTCTCACTGTTCAGCTGTTTCGCGTCGTCACAAGCGAGCCCAGGTAGCCCTGAGCGCTACGAGGCTTGGGCCTGGATGCGGCTACGGCCGTCGATCGAAGCGGCCGGGCGCCCCCTGTGTTGATTGGGACCCGGCAGCCACTACCGAAGACCGCCCGCTCAGGGAAGCTTCGCTATGACACGCGGGAACGGGACACGCGGATATGCATGAACCGCACCCGATTGTTCGAGCCGGAAAACGGCTCGCAACGGCGCCTATGTTACACGGCGTGTTACACCGCTCAGCGGCGCAGACCCAGCCGCTCGATCAGCGAGCGGTAGCGCGCGATATCGAGCTCGGCGACGTACTTGAGCAGCCGCCGGCGGCGGCCGACCAGCAACAGCAGCCCGCGCCGCGAGTGGTGATCGTGCTTGTGCTGCTTGAGGTGCTCGGTGAGGTCGGTGATGCGCTTGGTCAGCAGCGCCACCTGCGCCTCCGGCGAACCGGTGTCGGTCTCGTGCAGACCGTACTGGCCCAGGATTTCCTTCTTCTGCTCGGCAGTCAGCGCCACGAAAACATCTCCATCAAATCGGTGCCGCGTAGGTATCAGAGCAGTGGCCGCCGCGGACTGCAGCACACGCCGTATCTGTGGGCGAGTCTAGCAGCGGGTGCGCCGGGAGCCGAAATCGCACCAGGTCAGACTCTTGACAACATACAACCAAATGGTTGTATGTTGTCCTGGTGACCGTAGCTGAGGAGGACCGGGCGGACGCCCTGTTCCACGCCCTCGCCGACCGCACCCGGCGAGACATCGTGCGCCGGGCACTGGCCGGTGAGCACTCGGTATCCGCCCTGGCGGACAAGTACGACATGAGCTTTGCCGCCGTGCAGAAGCACGTCGTCGTATTGGAGAAGGCCGGCCTGATCACCAAGCGGCGCAGCGGTCGCGAACAGTTGGCCAGCGGCGACGTGGCGGCCGTGCGGTCGGTGGCCGCCATGCTCACCGAGCTGGAACAGATTTGGCGCGGCCGCGTCGCTCGCATCGACGAACTCATCGCATCTGACGAGAAGGAGAACGACCCATGCCAGTGACCGACGTCAAGCACGATCTGGAGAACCTGACCTTGACCATCACCGCCGATTTCGCCGCGCCGGTGCGGCGAATCTGGCAGATCTACGCCGACCCGCGCCAGCTGGAGAAGGTATGGGGTCCACCGTCGCATCCGGCCACCGTCGTCGACCACAGCCTGACGCCGGGAACCCGCACCACGTACTTCATGACCGGACCGGACGGCGAGAAATATGCCGGGTACTGGGACATCACCGCCGTCGACGAACCGACGAGCTTTTCCTTTCGCGACGGCTTCGCCGACACGGACATGAATCCGAATCCCGACCTGCCGGTCTCGGAGAACACCTTCACCTTCACCGAACACGAGGGCGGCACGCGAGCGGTCTACGTGAGCACGTTCGCGACCGCCGAAGGCCTGCAGCAGGTCTTGGACATGGGTGTCGTCGAGGGCTCCACGTCGGCGATCAACCAGATCGACGGCCTTATCGCGTCCTGAGGCCCGGTCAGTCCTGCGCCGACAGGATCGTGCGGGCCTTCTCGGTGTCCTTGCCCATCGCCTCGACCAGGTCGTGCACCGAGTCGAATTTGAGCTGACCGCGCAGCCGGGCGACGAAATCCACCGCGACGTGCTGGCCATAGAGATCGGCGGCGGTGTCCAGGACGAACGCCTCCACCGTGCGGGTACGACCGGAGAAGGTGGGGTTGGTGCCCACCGAGACCGCGGCCTGATACCGCTCCCCCGGGATGACCGAGCCGGTGACCGGCCCATGACCCAGGACGGTGAACCACGCGGCGTAGACGCCATCGGCCGGGATCGCCGAATACATCGGCGGCGCGACGTTGGCCGTCGGGAACCCCAGCACGCGGCCACGTCCGTCGCCGCGCACCACGACACCTTCGACACGGTGCGGGCGGCCCAACGCCTCTGCGGCGGCCACCACGTCACCGGCGTCGACGCAGGAGCGGATGTAGGTCGACGAGAAGGTCACGGTCTCACTGTGGTGGTGTTCGGCGACCAGCGACATGCTCTCCACGGCGAAGCCGAACCGATCACCGGCCTTGCGCAGGGTGCCGACGTTGCCGGCCGCCTTCTTGCCGAAGGTGAAGTTCTCACCGACGATCACCTCGACGACGTGCAGCCGCTCCACCAGCAGTTCGTGGATGTAGCGATCCGCGGTGAGCTTCATGAAATCGGTGGTGAACGGCACCACCAGGAAGACGTCGATGCCCAGTTCCTCGGCGAGTTCGGCGCGCCGGGTCAAGGTAGTCAGCTGTGCCGGGTGACTGCCCGGGAACACCACCTCCATCGGATGGGGGTCGAAGGTCATCAGCACGGTCGGCACACCCCGCGACCGGCCCGCCTTGACCGCGCGGGCGATCAACTCGGCGTGCCCACGATGTACGCCGTCGAACACCCCGATGGTCACCACACATCGGCCCCAGTCCGAGGGGATCTCGTCCTGTCCGCGCCACCGCTCCACGTCGGCAAGCCTACGGCGCGCTGCCACAGCCGGACACGCTAGATCCCCAGATCAGGTGATGATTGCCTAAACTTTTGGATATGAGTCCTGACGGCAGCCCCAACCCCGGGGTGCGCGACCTGACGACGGTCGCCCAGGACTACCTCAAAACCATCTGGACCGCCCAGGAGTGGTCGCACCACAAGGTGAGTACCAAACTGCTGGCCGAGCGCATCGGGGTGTCGGCCAGCACCGCGTCGGAGTCGATCCGCAGGCTCGCCGACCAGGGCCTGGTGGACCACGAGAAGTACGGTGCGGTGACGCTGACCGAACGAGGCCGCCGTGCCGCTCTCGCAGTGGTCCGCCGGCACCGCCTGCTGGAGACGTTTCTGATGCGCGAACTCGGCTACGGCTGGGACGAAGTGCACGACGAAGCCGAGATCCTCGAACACGCCGTCAGCGACATGATGCTCGACCGCATCGACGCCAAGCTGGGCTACCCGACCCGGGATCCGCACGGCGACCCCATCCCGTCGGCCGACGGCCTCGTCCCCACCCCGCCGGCCCGTCAGCTGTCGGCCTGCGTCGACGGCGAATTCGGCACGGTGGCAAGGATTTCCGATGCCGACCCGGAGATGCTGCGCTACTTCGACACCGTCGGCATCAGCCTGGACTCCCGCCTTCAAGTGCTGGCGCGGCGCGACTTCGCCGGGGTGATCTCGGTGTCGGTGGAGTCATCGGATGGTGCGGCGAACACCATCGACCTCGGCAGCCCCGCAGCCCAGGCCATCTGGGTCGTCGGCTGACGGTTTCCACTGCGCGAGCAGACGTCAACACCCCCGAATCCTCGGCGTGTCGAGGACGTTTGCGTCTGCTCGCGGGAGGACTAGAGCGTCGCCGGGCGGATGACCACCACGGATTTCGTCCGGCCGCTCTTGTCCTCCAGCAACGCGATGACATGTCCGTCGGGATCTGTTGCGGCATACACACCGTCGATCCCCGCCGCGGCCAGCGGCCGGCCATGGCTGGCGTCGTCGGCTTGGGCCTCGGTGATGTCGCGACGGGGAAAGGCCAACAGGCACGCCTCGTCGAGGGAGTAGCTCAGCCGCGGATGCTCGGCGAGTTCATCCAGCGAACGGGCGTGATCGAGCCCGTAGCCGCCGACCCGGGTGCGGCGCAATGCGGTCAGGTGTCCCCCGACGCCGAGCCCGTCACCGAGGTCGCGGGCCAACGCCCGGATGTAGGTTCCCGACGAACAATCGACCTCGACATCGACATCGACGAAGGGGCCGTCGCGCCGGATAGCGTGCAGGTCGAACCGGTCGATCCGCACCCTGCGTTCGGCCAGCTGGACGTCCTGACCTTCCCGCACCAACTGGTAGGCCCGCTTGCCGCCGATCTTGACGGCGCTGACCGCCGACGGCCGCTGCGCGATCTCGCCGCGCAGGTTCGCGATCCCGGCTTGGATCTGCTCATCGGTGATGTGTGCGGCGGAAATTTCCCGCAGCACTTCGCCTTCGGCGTCATCGGTGGTCGTGGATCGGCCCAGCCGAATGGTCGCCGTGTACGACTTGTTCGTGGCCGTCAGCAGTCCGAGAATCTTGGTGGCGCGCTCGATACCGATGACCAGCACGCCGGTGGCCATCGGGTCCAGCGTGCCGGCGTGGCCGACCTTGCGGGTGCCGAAGATCCGCCGGCAGCGACCGACCACGTCATGGCTCGTCATACCGGCGGGTTTGTCCACCACGACAATTCCAGGTGCCGGGCTCACAACACGATCGCCGTCAACGCCAGCCCACCACCGACCGACCACCGGCCGGCCAGCTCGGTCAACGGCGGGCCGAAACGGGCGGCCGGGTCGATCAGGATCCGCGAGACGAAGGTTCCGGTCAGCCCGGATGCGTCGACATCGAAGGTGATGTGCGCGTCCTCGAAACCCAGCCACCGCTGGGTCAGCGGGAACCATGCCTTGTAGGTGGCCTCTTTGGCGCAGAACAGAATTCGGTCCCAGTGCAGCCCACCCGGAAGCGCACCGATCTCGTAGCGCTCGGCGGGCAGGCTGATCGCGCCCAGGACCCCGTCGGGCAACACGCCGTGCGGCTCGGCGTCGATGCCTACCGAACGGACACTCGCCGTGCGCCCGACCACCGCGCCGCGGTAGCCCTGGGTATGGGTGAGGCTGCCCACCACCCCGTCAGGCCAGCAGGGTTCGCCCTTGTCTCCCTTGAGGATCGGCACCGGCGGCACGCCCAATTGCTGCAGCGCCAGCCGTGCGCAGTGCCGGACGGTGATGAACTCGTTGCGCCGCTTGTCCACCGATTTCGCGATCAGCGGCTCTTCCTCGGGCAGCGGGGTCAGGCCGGGGGGATCCTCGTAGGCCTCGGCATAGACCAAGTCGCTGACATCGGGCAGGACCGCCCGCATGAGTTCACTCATCCGCGTCGGCTGCGCAGCCGCTCACGCAGTTTCTCCGACTGCTCCTTCATCTCCTGCGTGATGACGAAATGACCGCCGAAGTCGTTGAGATAGCCCGGCGCGTACTGCGGATCCGGCAGTATCTGACGCAACCAACGATAGGGCTTGCGGCGGCGCCACTCTCGCGGATAGCCGACGGACACCTCCTCGAAGCGCACACCGTCATACCAGGTGGTCCGCGGGATATGCAGATGCCCGTAGACCGAGCAGACCGCGTTGTAGCGGGTGTGCCAGTCGGCGGTCGCAGACGTCCCGCACCACAGCGAGAACTCCGGGAAGAACAGCACATCGCAGGGTTCGCGGCGCAGCGGGAAGTGGTTCACCAGCACCGTCGGCGTCATCCAGTCGAGTTCTTCGAGGCGAGCCCTGGTGTGCGACAGCCGATCTCGGCACCATGCGTCGCGGGTGGCGTACGGTTCGCTGGACAGCAGGAACTCGTCGGTGGCGACGACGTTGCGATCCTTGGCGATCGCCAGACCCTCGGCCTTGGTGGTAGCTCCCGCGGGCAGGAAGGTGTAGTCGTAGAGCAGGAACATCGGCACGATCGTCGCCGGGCCGCCCTGCTCGGTCCACACCGGAAACGGATGCTCCGGGGTGATGATGCCCATCTCGTCGCACATGTTGACCAGATAGTCGTAGCGGGCACGGCCGAACACCTGGACCGGATCCTTGCCGGTGGTCCACAGCTCGTGGTTGCCCGGCACCCAGATCACCTTCGCGAAGCGCCGGCGCAGCAGGTCCAGCGACCACCGGATGTCATCGGTGCGCTCCGCGACATCACCGGCGACGATCAGCCAGTCGTCCGGGGTCGAGGGGTACAGCGATTCGGTGACCGGCTTGTTGCCGGTGTGACCCGTGTGCAGGTCACTGATCGCCCATAGCGTGGGTGCCACGACACGCCAGCCTACTGGCGGGGAGCCGGCTGGCCAGTGGTCGGGGCTGACGGCTCGACTGCATGCAGAAACCTGATGCGGGCCCGGCAGCTCCGGCCGCACTACCTACTCTGGACGGTGTGCGCTTCGCCCGGCCCCACCAGTTCGTCGACCGCGCCCTCTCCCGTGCGCTGCGGATAACACCACCGACCAGCGATTACGCCGTGCGCCGTGGTGTCGGGATCCCGATGCGCGACGGCGCAATCCTGCGCGCCACCCACTACGCACCCGCCGTTGACACCCCACTGGGAACCGTCCTGGTTCGCGGACCGTACGGCCGGTCCTTCCCGTTCTCCCTGATGTACGCGCGGCTCTACGCCGCACGCGGCTATCACGTCCTGCTGCAGAGTGTGCGCGGCACATTCGGGTCGGGCGGCGACTTCGTGCCGATGGTCAACGAGGCCGCCGACGCCGCCGACACCGTGGTGTGGCTGCGCCAACAACCCTGGTTCACCGGCAGCTTCGCCACCATCGGACTGTCCTACCTGGGCTTCACTCAGTGGGCTCTGCTCTCCGACCCGCCGCCGGAGCTCGCCGCCGCGGTGGTCACCGTAGGCCCGCACGACTTCCATGCCTCCTCGTGGGGCACCGGGTCGTTCTCGTTGAACGACTTCCTGGGCTGGTCGGACATGGTCGCCCACCAGGAGGACGCGATGCCGCGGCGGCTGGCGTTCCAGACCCGCGCCGCGCGCCGCCTGGAACGGGCCACCCTCGCACTTCCGGTGGGCAGCGCGGGCCGCGATCTGCTCGGCGCCGGTTCACCCTGGTACGAGTCGTGGATCGAACATCCGGGTGCCGACGACCCGTTCTGGGAAACGATGCGGATGACAGCCGCGCTCGACCGTTGCGAGGTCCCGGTGCTGTTGCTCAGCGGCTGGCAGGATCTGTTCCTCGAGCAGACCCTCCTGCAGTACCGCCACCTGCGCGACCGCGGTGTGGACGTCGCGATGACGGTCGGGCCGTGGGCGCACATCGACATGATCACCAAGGCGGGCGGCACCGCTGCCGCCGAGACACTGAGCTGGCTCGGCAGCCACCTCGCCGGCCTTCCCCCGGCAACCCATCGCAGTCCGGTACGGGTGTTCGTCGCCCATCACGGCTGGATCGACTTGCCGGATTGGCCACCGGCCACCGGCGAGGGCGTGCTGTATCTCCAGCCGGCCGGCCGGCTGGCCGCAGCGCCGCCACCCGGGGATGCCGCCCCGTCGACCTTCCGCTACGACCCGGCCGACCCGACCCCCACCGTGGGTGGTCGGCTGTTATCCCAGCACAGCGGCTACCGCGACGACTCCGTGCTGGCAAGACGCGCAGACGTGCTGAGCTTCACCAGCGGGCCGTTGGACGCCGACCTTTACGTGTTCGGCAACCCCGTCATCGAACTGGCCCACGAGTCCGACATCGACCATGTCGACGTGTTCGTCCGGGTCAGCGAGGTGGATGCCCGCGGACGCTCCCGCAATGTCAGTGACGGCTACCAGCGGCTGAATCCGCCGGCGCAGGGGCCGATCCGCATCGAGCTCGATGCCATCGCGCACCGCTTCCCCGCCGGTACGCACATCCGGGT
This sequence comes from Mycobacterium pinniadriaticum, assembly GCF_026242045.1. Classification (GTDB taxonomy): domain Bacteria; phylum Actinomycetota; class Actinomycetes; order Mycobacteriales; family Mycobacteriaceae; genus Mycobacterium; species Mycobacterium pinniadriaticum. Next base: position 42,183 of record NZ_JAPJDO010000016.1, on the reverse strand, counting down.
GCTCGTCGCCGGCGGATCCCATCCCCGGTACGCCAGAAACCTCGGCACCGGCGAGCCGGTGCTCACCGGGCAGCGGATGGTGCCGTCGGTGCACACCGTGCATCACGGGGCCGGCGGCATGTCGAGGCTGATCCTGCCCGCCTCGGCCGGCCTGCCCTCACCCGACGGCGGCGCGGACCCGGCCGGCGATCGCGTCTAGCGCCGCGGCTTCGTGCACCGGATCACCCAGTGCCGGCGAAACCGGTAACTCCACCCAGCTGGTGCAGCCGCCGTACTGCGGATCCCGCGCCAGTCGGATCGGCTCGATCAGCGGGAATGCCTGGACCACCAACACCGTCAGCCGGTGGCGGGGCCGGAAATCCAGTCGGTCGGCCCGCACCGATCCGGCAGTCCAGATATGCAGATCGGCAATGTCGGCCAGACCTTCGGTCGTTGACACGGCAACGGCGGCAACGACTTTCGCGGCCGCCCGGATCATGACGCGGTCATCGCAGCTGTCGGGGGCCGATCCGGCGAGCAGATCACGATGCTCGGGGCGTACCCGGTCGGCGTGGCTGTGCGCGACCGTCGGGAACAACAGGAACTCCTCGGCCGCCACGGCGAACCGTTTCTCGTGGATACCCCCCTTGCGCAGCAGCACGGTCTGCCGGCCGTCGAGCAGGGCGTGCACCGCCGCGCTCCACTCCTTGAGCGCGGGCGTCATCGGGCAAGCCGTGCGATGACCTCGGGCCGGCGCAGCGGCGGAATGGTTTTGGGCGGCTGACGCCGGGCAGGCAGTTCGGCCAGCAGCCGTGTCGTGGTGGCAGCGACCTCGGCGACAGCGGTCTCGAACGCGTCGGCGACGGCGTCGGACGGCCGGGTGATCCCGCTGACCTTGCGCACATACTGGCGAGCGGCCGCGGCGATCTCCTCAGCCGTGGCCGCCGGCTCCAGACCGCGCAACTCGGTGATGTTTCGGCACATAGCCCTAGCATGCCCGCCGTGGGGCCTGAGTTCACGATCCGATGTCGTTGATCAGATTGATACGCGGTACCCATCTGGCTCACACGTTCGGAACCTAGCCTGGCCGCCACACCGTCCGACGCGAGTCACGAGAAAGGTCCACCATGGCAGCGGGATCGGCATCGACCGGCGCGCCGGATGTACTCCCGCCGCGCAGGCAGAACAAACGGACGGTCGGCCGGCCCCGCGGTTCGAACACTGATGCGCGCCGCGAGATGATCCTCGCCGCGGCGGTACGCGTCTTCGCCCACCGGGGATACGACGCCGCCACCCTGCAGGACGTCGCAGATCTCGTCGGGGTCACCCGCCCCGCGGTGCACCATCACTTTCCCGGCAAAGCGCCGCTGTACCGCGCGGCTCTCGACCGGGCGTGTGAGATCGTCACGACGGCCATGGCGGCACAGCCGTTGGAAGCGATGATCGCCCCGCCGCAGGGCCAATTGCGCGTGGCATGCGCCCTGTTGGGCACGTCGCTGGCCCAATCGCATCGAATCGCCGATGTCGCGCCCCGGATTACCACCGTGTCCGCCGACGTGCGCCTGCTGTGTACGAGGGCCGCCTGTCCAGATGGCGACGAGCACCGGGTTGACCTCCTCGTCAACCTGATCGTCGGGAGTTGGGTGATGGCCGCCTGCGACCTCACCTGGCCGGATATCGTCACCGATTTCGACCTTTGCTGAGCACGTTCCAGCCATTTGCTCGGCACAGTTCCACCGCAATGGTGTGACGTGAGCGTAGATTGAGCTACGACGAGGAGGCTGGAGGTCCAAGTTGCGAATGCGACGAACGGCCCGCGCCTGCTCCGCCCTGGCCCTGCTGGTAGGGGCCACCGTGCTGCCGGCCTGTAGCGGCCCGGCCAACCTCACACAGGTGGCCAACGACCTTCAGACCGAACTGATGTCGATGCCGGGGGTGGCAGACGCGTGGGTTTACCACGACGAGAGCTACGCCGAGGGCGTGATCTTCAACGTTGCGGTCGACGTTGCCACCGCAACGCGTGCGGAGATCGTCGCCGTCGCCGACCAGATCGCCGCCACCCGAATCAACCTGGTCGCGAACTACACCCAGAACGTCGAATTCTGGGTGGCTCCGGACAAACCCGTGACGATCAGACGCCATTCGCACATCGACGCCGCGCAAATCGCCGATGACGCCGAACGGCTCCGGGTGATCGCCGCGAACGCCGACGGCAGGATCGACTGGTTCCGCGGCGACAACGGTGCGATCAATCAACTCTCGGTCTCCCGGGGCCGCACCCCGGGAGCCGACCTCCTCGACACCGTGCGACGCACGGCCGGGGAGACCGGACTCACCCTGTCCGTGTCACCGTCCTCTCCTTCACCGGTAACCCCACGGATGAGCGTGTCCTTCCCGCTCAGCACCGAGGGCCAGACCTCGATCGAGCATTTCCTGGACAGCGTCCCGGTCGGCGTCTTCGGGCTGCGGATCGAACACGACGGTGTGCGGGCCCTGCAGGCCATGGTGCCCGGCGACCCCGCGGTGGCCGAACGGGACCTCACCACGGCCATCGATGCGAGCAAGGCCGTCGCGACCAGCCCGATGTGGCTGGCCTGGTATGTCCCCAGCGCCGTCGGTGGGGTACCCATGTTCGACGGTGTCGTCGAGGTCGGTGATTGTTCGGCTCCGGCCGGGCAGATCCGGCAGACATCGCTGCGGGCGACTCACCACGACACCGCCACGCTGGCGACGCGCCTGCAATCCGAGATCGATACCTGCGCCGCGCCCGACCTGATCAGCGCCGGGCCGACTCCATCGTCACCAGAGGTGGTCTCGCCTTCCCCCACAAGCGCTTCGGGCTCACGTGGCGTGCCGGACAGCGTAAGGGCACACGGGGCCACCAGCGTTGTCGTGCACCCCAGCCCGGTACCGACGGGAAACACGACAAAGGGCATCGCCGCGACGAGACCGCTGCGGCCGCCGTCCCCGGTCCCATCCGCTGGACCGAACCCCCGCCCCGCCGCCGGCCAGGATCCGGCCGGGCACCCACCCGCCGGTGACAAGCCCCAAGCCGCGAAGAAGCCACCGCACTCGACGAGCCGGACGGCACGCTCGGCTCGTTAGCGGTCCCGATACGGTGTCCCCTATGACCGGCGACGACATTCTGCTCATCGACACCACTGACCGGATCCGCACGGTCACCCTGAATCGCCCCGGCGCGCGTAACGCGCTGTCGACGGCGCTTCGCGGCCGATTCTTCGCCGCCCTGCGCGACGCCGAAGCCGACGAGAACGTCGACGTCATCATCGTCACCGGCGCCGATCCGGTGTTCTGCGCGGGAATGGACCTCAAGGAACTCGGGGATACCACCGAACTCCCCGACATCTCGCCGAAGTGGCCGCCGATGACCAAGCCGGTGATCGGGGCGATCAACGGCGCAGCGGTGACCGGTGGGCTGGAACTGGCGCTCTACTGCGACATCCTCATCGCCTCGGAGCGGGCCCGCTTCGCCGATACCCACGCCCGGGTCGGCTTGCTGCCGACCTGGGGCCTCAGTGTGCGGCTGCCGCAGAAGGTGGGCGTCGGAATGGCCCGACGGATGAGCCTGACCGGCGACTACCTGTCCGCCGAGGATGCGCTGCGGGCCGGGCTGGTCACCCAGGTCGTCGCGCATGACGAACTGCTACCGACCGCCCGAGCGGTGGCCACCTCCATCGTCGGCAACAACCAGAAAGCGGTGCGTGCACTGCTGGCCTCCTATCACCGCATCGACTGCGACCAGACCGGTTCGGGGCTGTGGATCGAGGCGATGTCGGCCCGTGCCTGGATGGCCCAGACCACCGGCGACGACATCGCCGCCAGCCGCTCCTCGGTCATCGAGCGCGGCCGCACGCAAGTGAAATAGCCTCGGGGCGAGCGAAGCGACGGGAAATGGCCTCGGGGCGAGCGAAGCGACGGGAAATGGCTTGGCCTCAAGCAGCTTTCGCGGCGTCGAGCAGACTCTGCCACTTCGCCACCGTTGCGGCGTCGTTGGCGATGATGTTGCCGATCTGCAGTTGACTCAGCGACACTCCCTGCAGGGTGTAGCTGCTGTTGTTGCCGACGATGCTGATCAGGACCGAGCCGGATTCCTCGGCGACGTCGAATTCGGTCGGCTGCATCCAGACGAAGTCCAGTGTGTCTTTGGCGGGATCGAAGTCCAGCACCGCGTCGGCACCCCACGCCCAGGTGATGGTCGTGGTGGTGCCGCCGGTCACCGGGGTACCGCCGCCACCGCCGCCACCCGTGCTGCCGGCGTCATAGTCGACGACGTTGATCGTGCCGTAGTCGTTGAACACCCCGCTGAACGCGCCCGCCGGATCGCTCAACCCGGAGGCACTGGTGGTCGCCTGCCCCAGGGTGCCCGGCGTATCACGAAGGACCTGCCACATCGACAGCATGCCGATGCCGTTGGTGTTGGCGAAGTCCTCCAGAGCCTGCGCGTCGGCGATGGTGAACACCTCGGTGATGACGTCGTTGACACCCAGCATCGGGGTGACCCCGATCTGGCTCCAGCCGAAGCTGAGCCCGTGCTCGGCGTAGAGCGAGGTGAGTTGGGCGTGCGTGGACTCGGCCGATTCGATCGCGTAGGCACCCATCGTCTTCGCGTTCGGTCCGCTGGTGGGCGCGGCGGACTCGCCGTAGTCCATCGCCATCACGTTGACACCGGCGAGATCCACCCCGGCGTCCAGTGCCGCATCCACGACGTTGAGGCCGTCCGCGGTCAGGCCCGTCGGCAACACCGGCAGCGTGTACCAGATCTCCAACTCGGGCTTGGCCTGCTGCAGCAGCGCGAGGGCCTGGCTGTTGAGCGTCACGGAAGCCGCATCGGCCACCGCGGCGCCCTCGATGTCGAAGTCGAGGTGTGTCACGCCGTAGGTGTCGACGACGGCGGCGTAGGCGTCGGCCAGTTCTTGGGCGCTGCGGCCCTTGGCGGCGTAGTCCTGCGCAATGCTGGTACCCGACGCGCCGCCGAACGAGATCATGACGTCGCCGCCGGCGGCCTTGAACGTGGCGATCGAGGTGTTGATCGCGATGGCCTGCTCGTTGGTCGAGCTCGGTTCCAGCGCAGCCAATCCGGCCCAGGCCAGGTTGCCGTCGGCGTCGGCCTGCATGAAGCCCAGCGTCATCAGCGAGGTGCCGTAGCTTTGCGACAGCGCCAGCAGATTCGGCACCGGATAGGCGCCCATGTCGACGTACGGCGCGAAGAAGCTGTCGCCCCACTCGGCGGTACCGCCAGGGGTACTGGCGGTGTCGTCGTTGGTGATCGTGCCGACCGCCGAGGCATCGGCGATGGTGGCACCGGACGGGTTCGACAGCGTGACGGTGAACGTCTCGTTCGGCTCGACCGTGGTATCGCCGAGCACGCTGACGGTGATCACCTGCGAGACCACCCCCGGGGTGAACGTGACGGTGCCCGAACCCGCCGTGTAGTCCTGGCCGGCGGTCGCCGACCCGTTCGATGTCGTGTAGCTGAGCGTCACCGTCGCCGTCGACGCTTCGGACAGCGTGACCGTGAACCCGATGGCGGTGGTTGCACTGTCACCTTCTGACACCGTGGCGTCGGCGATCGACACACTCGGGAGTTTCGGCACGGTCGCGTCGTCGTCATCGGTGATCGTGCCCGTCGCGGTGGCCCGGGCGATGGTGGCGCCGGAGGGATTCGAGAGGGTGACCGTGAACGTCTCGTCCGGCTCGACCACGGTGTCACCGAGCACGGCAACGCCGATGACCTGCGTAACCACTCCGGGGGCGAATGTGACGGTGCCCGAACCCGCCGTGTAGTCCTGGCCGGCGGTCGCCGATCCATCCGCGGTCGAATAGTTCACCGTCACCGTCTTGGTGCTCGACTTGGACAGGGTCAGCGTCAAGGCGGCGTCGGTTGTCCCCGCGTCTCCCTCGACCAGGCTGGTGTCGGTGATCGAAACGCTGGGGACGGCCGCGGTCGGATAGAGGAACGCCTCGATCTCGCGGCGGATCAGGGCCAGCAAGCCGGTCAGCAGTTGCACCGGTGACGGTGGCAGGCCCTTGATCCCGAACAGCGACAGGAAGCCCGAGACCACGTCGGCCGGGGTGAGGGCGGCGGTCGCGGTCTGCCGGGCCTGCGCCGCCACCGCCTTGGGCACTGATACCGCGGCCTCGGCCGAAGCGGATGACGATGTGGCCGAAACTTGCTCTGCGGCAGCTAGGTTCACCGCACCGCTGTCTGCGTTGCGGGGCTCGGTCGTGCTCGAATCCGCCGACGCGGCGGCCTTGAGGGCGTGGGCGATCGGTCCACGCGTGGTCGGGCGGCCCGCGAGCACAGGCCGCGGAGTCAACGCCACCCGGGCGGACCGCTTGGGTGCGGTGGCCTTGGGAGCGGGGTGCGCCTGCGCCGCACGGCGCGACGTGCCCACCGCTGACTTCGACGGTTTCGACGGCTGCGACGCCGAGTTGGCGTCGGAGTTGTCAGCTACCGCGGTCCCCGGGCTGGAGGCGACCGCCATGCCCACCGCGAAGGCAAACGCAGCGGAGCCAGCCCGGAACCCAAATGCAGTCGAACTCATGGCACCCCCGTACACAGATGATCTGTCAGCAACGTTCAGTATTAACGCACAATCGGGGTCCGGGGCGCCAACTCAGCAAAAATTCGTGCGAACGTAGCCACCACAAGCGGGAAGGCGTTCTCTACGCTTGGCCGATGAACGAGGCACACGAGGTCTGCGGCAGCGACGAGTGGCGGCAGCTGATGCGCGAGCAGATCCTGCCCTGGGTGCTCGACGGCACCGACCTCGGCGACGACGTCTTGGAAGTGGGGCCCGGCTATGGTGCGGTCACCGATGTTCTGAGCACCTCGCTGCCCCAGGTGACCTGTGTGGAAATCGATGAGGATTTGGCGGCCATGCTCACCGAACGATTCTCCGGGGTGCCGTCGGTACGGATCCTGCGCGGCGACGCCACCAGGCTGGACTTCCCCGACGGGCGGTTCTCCGGCGCCGCCTGCTTCACGATGCTGCACCATGTGCCCACGGTCGAACTGCAGGACCGGCTACTCAGCGAGGTCGCGCGGGTGCTGCGGCCCGGCGCCGCGCTGGTGGCCAGCGACAGCATCGGCAGCGACGACCTGGCCGACGCGCACGAGGGCGACACCTACAACCCCGTCGACCCGGCGGGGATCGCCGAGCGGCTGGCCGCGGCGGGTTTCGCGCGCGCCGATGTGCGCACCAACGACTTCGGCTGGGCGGCGATCGCCCACCGTTAGCCCGTCCCGGGAACCAGCCAGCGCCCCGAGAAAGCCCGCCACCCGACGAACACCAGTCGCAGCACCATGAACGTGCTCAGGCCGGCCCAGATGCCGAGCAGGCCCCAGCCGAATGCCAGTGACATCCAGATCAACGGCAGAAAGCCGATCAGTGCACTGGCCAACGTCGCCGTCCGCATGAAGGCGGCGTCTCCGGCGCCCAGCAGCACCCCGTCGAGCGCGAAGACGATTCCGGCGATCGGTAACTGCGCCACCATGAACCACCACGGCACCCCGATCGCGGCGAGCACTGATCGGTCGTCGGTGAACAACGACGGCAGCACCGAGGCTCCGACGGCGAACACGGTTGCCAGCGCCGCCGCGGCGATCGTCGAGAACACCGTCACCCGCACCGCCACTGATTTCGCGTTCCTGGTCTGGCCCGCACCGAGTGCGGCGCCGACCAGCGACTGGGCGGCGATCGCCAGGGAATCCAGCACCAGCGCGAGAAAGTTCCACAGCTGCAGCACCACCTGGTGGGCGGCGACGGCGGCCGCACCGAACCGGGCGGCCACCGCGGCCGCCGAGACGAAGCAGGCCTGGAACGCCATGGTCCGCACCACCAGATCGCGGCCCATTACCACCTGCGCCCGCAGGACCGAGGTGTCCAGGCGCAGCGGCACCTTCTCGACCAGCAGGGCACGGCAGAAGAGCACGGCGGCCAGCCACTGCCCTACCAGGTTGGCGATCGCCGAGCCGGCCAACTCCAACCGCGGCAGGCCCAGCCAGCCGTAGACCAGCAGTGGGCACAGCACCGCCGAGGTGCCGAACCCGACCAGCACGAAGCGAAGCGGCCGCATAGTGTCCTGCACCCCCCGCATCCAGCCGTTGCCGGCGGCCGAGATCAGGATGGCCGGCACCCCGAAGATCGCGATGCGCACCCAGGGCGTCGCGGCGTCGGCGATGCCGCCGCCGGCCTTCGTGCCCGCGATCGCCGACACCAGCGGGACCGCGGTCAGCTGCACCGCGGTCACGATCGCCGCGCCCATTCCCAGCGCCAGCCAGGTGGCCTGTACCCCCTCACCGACCGCTGCGACCCGGTTTCCCGCGCCGTAGAAGCGGGCGGAGCGGGCCGTCGTGCCGTAGGAGAGGAATGTGAGCTGCGCGCTGACGACCGACAGAATCAGCCCACCGATGGCCAGCCCCGCCAGCGGTAATGCGCCCAGGCGGCCGACGATCGCGATGTCGAACAACAAATAGATCGGCTCGGCCGCGAGCACGCCCAGCGCGGGGAACGCCAACCCCGCGATGCGCCGTCCGGTAACGGCGGCTATCCCCGGGTCGCTGCGCTCCAGCCCGCCGCCAGCGTCGTCGGCCGAGTCAGTCAAGGGCTGCGGTCAGCTGCGCCACCACGTCGTCGATCGGTCCGGCCGCGGAGTACCCGGCGGCCAGCGTGTGTCCGCCGCCGCCGAAACCGCTGGCGACCTTGGCCAGGTCGTAGCTCTTGGCCCGCATCGAGACCGACCAGTGCTGCGGCTCGATCTCCTTGAAGACCGCCGCGACTTCAGCCTCGCGAGTGGTGCGCACGATATCGACGATGCTCTCGACTTCTTCGGACCGGTTGTGCATCCAGTCCTCGTGGGTGACGACCGCATAGACCAGCCCTCGCCCACCGAGCGCCTCCTGCACCACTCGGGCGGTGGACAGCACCCGGGACAGCAGCGGCAACCACGCGAACGGGCGGGTGTCGAACAGTTCCCGGCTGATCGCGGCGTTGTCCACGCCGAGTTCCACCAGCCGCGCCGCCAGCCGCAGCGCCCGCGGCGACGCCCACTTGAACGAACCGGTGTCGATGGTCAGCCCCGCGTACAGGCACATGCCGACGTCCCGGTCGATCGGCTTCTCCCACGCGTCGAGCAGTTCTGCGACCACAAGCGTGGTCGAATCCGCTCCTGCGTCAACGAGGTTGGCGCTGCCGAACAATGTGTTCGACTTGTGGTGATCGATCACCAGGACCTCGCGGCCGGGCGTGGCCAGCACGGCCAGGCCGCCGAGCCGGTTGATGCTCGGGGCGTCGACGGTCACCACCAGATCGGCATCGCGGCGCATGTCCTGCGGCGCGACCAACAGATGGCCGCCCGGCAGCATCTGCAACGACTCCGGCAGGTTCGACGGGGTCGCGAAACTCACCTGCACATCGACGCCGTCGCGCTCCAGGATCAGCGCCAAGGCCAGGCCGGCACCCACGCTGTCGGCGTCGGGGTGGACGTGACAGATCACGCTGACCGAGCCGGCGCCGCTCACGAGCTCGACAGCGCCGCGCACATCAACCCGCCTACCGAGGCGGGCGATCTCAGTCGTCGAATCGATCGCGGTCACCGGCGTCCTGGTCGTCGTGCTCCACTGCGCCGATTCCCGGGTCGCTGCGCTCCTGCCCGACGGCACCCTCTTCTCCTACCACACGGTAGGGCTGCGCGTCTCCCGCAGGAGTGGCACCGGCCCGAATCCGCGCCACATCGGCGTCGGCGGCGCGGGCCCTGGCCAGCAGCTCCTCCATCCGGTGGGCGGCATCCGGAACGGTGTCGCGCACGAAGGTCAGTGTCGGGGTGAACCGGACGCCGGTGCCGGCGCCGACCTTGGTGCGCAGCACACCGGTGGCCTTCTCCAGCGCCACGGCCGCGCCGGCATAGTCCGGCTCGTCCTCGATCGCCCGGCCCATCACCGTGTAATACAGCGTGGCGTCGTGCAGATCTCCGGACACTTTCGCGTCGGTGATCGTCACCCCCGCCAGCCGGGGATCCTTGATCTCGTACTCGATCGCCGAAGCGACGATGGTGGAGATTCGCTTGGCCAGCCGCTTCGCCCGTGCCGGGTCAGCCACCGTGCCCTCGGTTCCTCGCGCTCATCGCTACGTACGTTCTTTCTCGACCAGTTCGTACGTCTCGATGACGTCGCCTTCCTTGATGTCGGAGTACGTCAGCGTCAAACCGCATTCGAAACCCTCGCGCACCTCGGTGACGTCGTCCTTCTCCCGCCGGAGCGACGAGACCGTGAGGTTCTCGGCCACGACGACGTTGTCACGCAGCAGCCGCGCCTTGGCATTGCGCCGCATGATCCCGGACTGCACCAGGCAACCGGCGATGTTGCCGACCTTCGACGACCGGAAGATCGCCCGGATCTCGGCGCGGCCGAGCTCCTTCTCCTCGTAGATCGGCTTGAGCATGCCCTTGAGCGCACGCTCGATCTCGTCGATCGCCTGGTAGATCACCGAGTAGTAGCGAATCTCGACACCGTCGCGGTTGGCCAGCTCGGTGGCCTTACCCTCGGCACGCACGTTGAACCCGATGATGATCGCGTCCGACGCCGATGCCAGGTTGACGTTGGTTTCGGTGACACCACCGACACCGCGGTCGATGACCCGCAGTTCCACCTCGTCGTCCACCTGAATGCCCAGCAGGGCCTCCTCGAGCGCCTCGACCGTACCGGCGTTGTCGCCCTTGAGAATCAGGTTCAGCTGGCTGGTTTCCTTCAGCGCCGAATCCAGGTCTTCCAGGCTGATGCGCTTGCGGGCACGGGCGGCCAGCGCGTTGCGCTTGCGCGCGCTGCGCCGGTCGGCGATCTGGCGGGCGATGCGATCCTCGTCGACGACCAGGAAGTTGTCACCGGCACCGGGCACCGATGTGAAGCCGATGACCTGCACCGGCCGCGACGGCAGCGCCTCGGTGACGTCTTCACCGTGCTCGTCGACCATGCGGCGCACGCGGCCGTAGGCATCGCCGGCCACCACCGAGTCGCCGACCCGCAGCGTGCCGCGCTGGATGAGCACGGTGGCCACCGGTCCGCGGCCGCGGTCCAGGTGCGCCTCGATGGCCACACCCTGGGCTTCCATATCGGGGTTAGCCCGCAGGTCCAGTGCCGCGTCGGCAGTCAGCAGAACCGCTTCTTCGAGCGCCTTGATGTTGGTGCCGTTCTTCGCCGAGATGTCGACGAACATGGTCTCGCCGCCGTAGTCCTCAGCCACCAGGTTGTACTCGGTGAGCTGCGCCCGGATCTTGGCCGGGTCGGCGCCCTCCTTGTCGATCTTGTTGACGGCGACCACGATCGGCACATCGGCGGCCTGCGCGTGGTTGATGGCCTCCACCGTCTGCGGCATGACGCCGTCGTCGGCTGCCACCACCAGGATCGCGATATCGGTGGCCTTCGCACCGCGGGCACGCATGGCGGTGAACGCCTCGTGGCCCGGGGTGTCGATGAAGGTGATCAGGCGCTCGACGCCGTCGTGCTCGACGGCCACCTGGTAGGCACCGATGTGCTGGGTGATCCCACCGGCCTCGCCCTCGCGGACACTGGCCTGACGGATGGTGTCCAGCAGTCGGGTCTTGCCGTGGTCGACGTGACCCATCACGGTGACCACCGGCGGACGGACCTCCAGGTCCTCCTCGTCGCCCTCGTCCTCGCCGTAGGTGAGGTCGAAGGACTCCAGCAGCTCGCGGTCCTCGTCCTCCGGGGACACCACCTGCACGACGTAGTTCATCTCGCTGCCGAGCAGCTCGAGGGTCTCGTCACCGACCGACTGGGTCGCGGTCACCATCTCGCCGAGGTTGAACAGCGCCTGGACCAGAGCGGCCGGGTTGGCGTCGATCTTCTCGGCGAAGTCGGACAGCGACGCGCCGCGGGCCAGCCGGATGGTCTCGCCGTTGCCGTGCGGCAACCGCACACCACCGACGACCGGGGCCTGCATGTTCTCGTATTCGGCCCTTTTCGCGCGCTTCGACTTGCGCCCACGGCGCGGCGCACCACCGGGACGACCGAACGCACCGGCAGCGCCACCGCGCTGACCGGGACGACCACCGCCACCACCGGGGCCACCGCCACCGGGACGACCGCGGAAGCCACCACCGGCAGCGGCTCCACCGCCGCCACCACCGGGGCCGCCGGTGCGGTAGTTACCACCGCCACCGCCACCGCCACCGGGACGACCACCGCCACCACCGGGGCCGGGCCGGGGCCCGCCACCCGGGCGCGGACCGCCGGGACGACCACCTGGACGGCCGACCGTCCCGCCGGGGCGCGGCGGCATGTTGCCAGGGGTCGCGCCGCCGCCGGGCCGCGGACCACCCGGTCCGGGGCGGGGACCGCCAGGACCGGGCCGCGGGCCCTGCGGGCGCGGCGCGGGACGCTCGACCGGCTGGGCTGAGGAGAACGGGTTGTTGCCGACTCGCGGCGGGCGCGGCATACCCGGCTTGGGCGCGGCGGGTCCCGGACGGGGACCGGGCGTCGGCGACGGTCCGGGACGGGCCGGTGCCGGGGCAGGCGCGGATGCCGCAGGAGCGGGCGGGGCCGCCGGTACGGGCGGCGCCGGCGCCGGAGCGGCCGGCTTGGGTGCCGGGGGCGCAGGAGCAGCCGGGGCGGCGGCTGCGGGCGCCGACTTGGGAGCCGGCGCGCCGTTGCCGGCGGCCTTGCTCGGCGCGCGTTGCGCTGGGGTTTTGTCGGGCTTGCCGCCGCCGAACGCTTCACGCAACCGGCGCGCGACCGGCGCTTCCACCGTCGACGAGGCGGATTTGACGAATTCGCCCTGTTCGCTCAGCCGGGCGAGAACTTCCTTACTACTGACACCGAGTTCCTTGGCCAACTCGTGTACGCGGGCCTTACCTGGTGCTGCCACTACATCTCCTACTCGAGAGGCGACAGCGGTGGTAGGCCGCGCCTCGGGTTTAACTGCGACGCATGGTCATCGTCGGGACTTCACGGTGTGCTCATGTTCTTCGCTGCCTGTTCTCTTGCCGGGCTGGCCAAGTCCGTTCAGCGCCGGCTGGGCTCTGACGTACTCGGCCACCTCGGAGGTATCCGGTGAACCGGTGATGCGCAACGCTCGGCCGAATGCTCGCCGCCGAATCGCTGCCTCGAGGCACCGACCGTTGGGGTGCAGCCACGCACCCCGACCCGGGAGGTTACCGGTTTGGTCAACGGTTACGGCGCATTCACCGTTCCCGCTCGACTCAGCCACCACCCGGAGGAGATCGACGGCCAACTCTCGCTTCCGGCACCCGACACATGTCCGCACCGGTCCTTCGGTGCGTCGATGCTGTCTCTCGGAAGCCGGAGTCTCGCGCTGGATCACGGCACAGTCTACCGTCATCGCGACGTCGCTCAGAACCACCCTTCGCTGCGCCATCTGACATGGACGACTCGACCCCTGCCGGTCGCCTCCACCAGCGATGGCCCGAGGATTCGATTCCGATGCGACCCGGGGTAACCGGTCGAATCACGACGCTTTTGCCCGCGACACCCTTTCCTGGTACTTGGTGTACTCACCCCGTCCGACGATGCCGGAATAGTCGGCCGGCATCTGTGCAGCTCGGGTCCCGAGCGCCAGGGCCTGATCGAGGTTGACGTAGATGCCGGCTCCCTGCCGGCCGGTGCTGATGATCCCTCCGCCGAACTCCCGCAGCGCTTCGTCGAGTTGATCCAGCTCGGGCCGGGTTGCATCGAAGTTCGAATACGCGTCGGTGACCGTCGCCGAGCCCACGAACTCGCAGGCATCCCCCGACAGCAGTATCGACGTGTCATTTGTGAGGTTTTCTTGTACGTCAAAAGCGTCGCCGGAGTCGATGGTGTATTCGAGGCCAATGATTCCGTCGGGGCAACCGAGCCATTGCCATTCGCCGTAGTTCTGGAACCGACTGGCAATCACGCCGGTGTCGTGGGTGTACAGCCATTGGTAGCCGTGCCACGCACGCGGCATTCGGTGGACACGGGCCACCCCAACGACAAGATCCCGCCGGCGCGATTTGCTGGAGATGGTCGCACTCAGAGCATTGAGGCCGATACTCGAGGCAAGATCGTCGGCGCGTCCCGTGGAGATGACTCGCCGGCATGACACGGCGATTTTTCCGGCCGGTGTCGACAGCACGACCCGGAAGCCCCCGCCGGGCTGGCGGGACACGGATTTCACGTGGGATTCGAAATACCAACGGGCTCGCTCGCCGATCACCTCCGACAGCCGTGTCCACAACACGCCGACGCCGCCCACCGGATACCAGAACTCGTCGATGGCCCAGTCGGGCTCGCTCATCGGACGCCAATTGGGCAGCGCGGCGGCCAGAACCGACAGCATCGGCGGGGAGGCTATTCGATTGTGGGCCCACGTCGCCGGTATCTTGCGCGGATCGACCCCGAAGACCTTGCGGGCGTGTGGGTCCATGAACCTGCCCGCGAAATATGGTCCATATCTGTTCCTGACCCACTCAGCCAGTGAGGTATCGGGACCGGATGCCGGAAATGTGAGCTTGCGCATCAACAACGACGCCGCACCCTGCGCACGCACGTGCCATGGTGCGGACTGGCGAAACCGACGCCAATCGACCGGATACGTCACCACGTATCCATCTCGGAGTATTCCGCTGCGGCGGTTGACGTCACATATCGGAATGCCGCCCAGCCGCTCGGAGAGATCGAGCCACGTTCGGCGCTGTTCCTCGGTCGCGGAGAGCAGACGATGCCCGCCCGGATCGATGTTGTGGCCGGCGACTTTCGCCGCTTTAGCGAGCCCACCGACAGTAGCGGTGCGTTCGACGACGGCTACCGAAACTCCGGAGTTCACACAGGCATAGGTCGCTGATAGGCCGGTCGCGCCGGCGCCGATGACGAGGACATCGACCGTGAGCTGGACTTCGCGCCCGGCGTCATAGGCAGTCATGGACACCCGGCCGCCTGTTCACATCGACACCGTCCGCGCCGAATCGGCGGTCGCGAGTGCCAAAGTCTTGGATCACGCTCTCGAGGTGTCTTTCGGTGAAGTCCGGCCAGTAGCAGTCGACGAACGCCAACTCACTGAACGCCAGCTGTGGGGGGATGAAACCGCTCAGCCGCTTCTCGCCACCGGTCCTGACCAACAGGTCTACGTCTGGCAAATGGTCGAGGCATCCGATGCCGGCCGGGCTCCCGCCGGCGCGTGCACCCGAATAATTCAAGAAGAAGACGACGTTGCTGAGGCCCTCGCCTCCGGCGTGGGACGCTTCAATCAGATGCTGGCCGGCCGACCTCAGCGAATGTGGTATCGCCGGGGCCGTCAGGTCTCCGACGATATGCACCGATTCGCCCGGCCGTTGCTTGCGCTCGACGAAATACCTGGCGAAGAGTTCGAGTAGGAACCGCACCTCGGCCGGATCGCGATTGGTGTTCTCCCGGGAGAACACGTAGTAGGAACGCCACCGGATACCCCTTGCCCGGCAGGCGTCGTCGATAGTCGTCACGTTGACCAACCCGGCCTCGTGACCGTCGGCGGCCGCCAGATTGAGTGTCTTCGCCCATCGGCGGTTTCCGTCGACGATGAACGCGATGTGGTCCGGCCCGCCATAGGGCATGATCACCCTCCCGAACTCGCGGGTGCCGGGCCAGCGAACAGACCCGCCAATTGGATTTTTTCGACCACAAATACATTCGCGGGTGCAGCTAAACCAAGGGTCATTTCCCCCTGCGCCCCCGCCTAAGACCGGTTGCCCATGCAACGCTTGATGTTGATAGTAAGAGCTCTTTCGTTCTGCGGCCAAAGATCGACTCAAAAGGCTTGCGCCTCGACAGCCCGTGGCGGGCCTGCACCGCCGTGGCAGCAAATGAGATGCCGCCGCCGGCCGCCTCACCGCCGAGGTCGCGCGAGGTCCGTAAGTCGTTGAAATGAACGATATTTGACACCGACCGGCGACCATGGTCGGCCGAGTCGGCGCTGGAGCGACCGCGACGCGTCAGAGCGGTTTCGGTGCGGTAAATAATGGGGTTCAGAATGCCGGCAGCGGGAGCGGCCGCCCCATTTACCGAAGGGTTTCAGCGCAGAAAGCAAGCAACGACGCATCCTTCGCCAATGCAGTGCATTTTCTGTGTTTTTTCCATATGAATGGCGTCGAAAACGGCAATCACAAAGTTTGCTGCTATCGACTCGAGCGAAACGTTTTTGAACCAAAACCCGCCCGGATCGATCGTCCGGAGACACCGACTACGACTGCCGGCCAGCACCCTCGGACGCCCCGGAATGCGGCTCGCCCTCGGCTGCCGCCGCATCGCTGCGAATGTCGATGCGCCAGCCGGTCAGCCGGGCGGCCAGTCGAGCGTTCTGACCCTCCTTGCCGATCGCCAGCGACAACTGGAAATCGGGGACCACAACGCGCGCCGCGCGGGCACCCGCATCGATTACCGAGACCGACACCACCTTGGCCGGCGAGAGCGCGTTGGCGACGAAGCGGGCCGGGTCGTCGTCGAAGTCGATGATGTCGATCTTCTCGCCGGACAGCTCGCTCATCACGTTGCGCACCCGCTGGCCCATCGGGCCGATGCAGGCACCCTTGGCGTTGAGTCCCGGCACCCGGGATTGGACGGCGATCTTGGACCGATGGCCAGCCTCTCTGGCCACCGCCACGATCTCCACCGAGCCGTCGGCGATCTCGGGCACCTCCAGCGAGAAGAGCTTGCGGACCAGGTTGGGGTGGGTGCGCGACAACGTGATCAGCGGCTCGCGAGCGCCGCGGCTGACGCCGACGACATAGCAGCGCAACCGGTCGCCGTGCTCGTAACTTTCGCCTGGGACCTGTTCGGCGGCGGGAATGACACCCTCGGCACCCTTGGTCTCGCTGCCCAGTCGCACCACCACCAGCCCGCGGGCGTTGGCGCGGGCATCCCGCTGGATGACGCCGGCGACGATATCGCCCTCCCGAGCGGAGAACTCGCCGTAACTGCGCTCGTTCTCGGCGTCGCGGAACCGCTGCAACATCACCTGACGGGCCGTCGTGGCAGCGACGCGGCCGAACCCCTCCGGGGTGTCATCCCATTCGCTGATCAGATTGCCATCGTCGTCGGTCTCGCGGGCGATCACCTGCACGACACCGGTCTTGCGGTCGATCTCGATACGCGCATCGGCCTGATGGCCCTCGGTGTGCCGGTAAGCGGTCAGCAGAGCCGACTTGATGGTGTCGAGTAGCTCGTCGACCGAGATCCCCCGATCGATCTCGATCGCGTGCAGCGCGGTCATGTCGATGTTCATGCGTCAGCCTCCGTTCCTGCCGCACCCGCCAGTTCCATCTCGCGCGGCTTTGGTGGCGAAAACTCAACCTGGACAACAGCTTTGATGATGTCTGCGAGTGGGATCTGACGGACTTTCCAGTCACCGCGGTCGCGGACCACCAAATCCACAGCGCTCTCGGTCATCCTGCCCAGCCGGCCGGTGGCGGTGGTGCCGTCGGCGAGTTCCATGTCGACCAAGCGGGCGTGAGCGCGGCGAAAATGCTTCTCGGCGGTCAGCGGCCGCTCGACCCCCGGCGAGGTGACTTCTAGAACGTAGGCGCCGTCACCACCGTCCAGCTCGTCGAGCAACGCCGACGCCGCGCGCGACAACTCGGCGACGGTGTCCAGATCCAGGGGCACGTCACCGTCGGCCATCACCGTGATGCGCGGAGGCTGGGTGCGAGCATCTATCACGACGTCTTCGATCTCGTATCCGGCGCGCACGAACTCGCCATCGAGTAGCTCGATCACCTGCTTCTGGGTTGGTAGCCCCGTAGAACGGCCAGCCACGGCGAGCTCCTCATCTTGAGTTGTCCTGATCTGCATCGGATAGCAGGGCTCCCCACAAACAGGATCGCAGAGAGCCAGCCACCAACGATACGCCAGCACACGCCGCCACAATGGCAGGATGTTGACGTGCTGAGCCCAGATCCCAGCCCATTCGGCGGCATCACCCGGCGACGGGTTCTCGTCCACGGCTCGCGCGGGCTGGTGTTGTTCGCACTGCTGGCGGCGGGTACCGCATGCGGGAGCAGTCCACCGCCCGGCCCTGATCCGCTGGAGCAACAAGCCGAGCTCGCCCGCCACGACAGCGAGCTGGCCGCCGCCGCAGCCAAAGCCGCCCCGCCGGCCCTGGTACCGGCGTTGACCGAGGTGGCCGCTGAGCGTGCGCGGCACGCCGCCGCCCTGACCGAAGAGATCGCCCGGGCCGCTGGCAAACCCACGCCGGAGCCGACCACCACATCACCGGCCACCACGTCGGCGGCCGCGACACCGCCGCCGACGGTCGCCGATGTGGTCACCGCGTTGCGCAGCTCGGCCGACAGCGCCACCACGCTGGCACCCACACTGTCCGGCTACCGCGCCGGGCTGCTTGGCTCCATCGCGGCCTCCTGCGTCACCGCGTACACGGTGGCGTTGCCCTCAGGAAAGGGTGGGCAATGACCTCACCGCAGCCGACACCGTCGACCACGCCGGACCCCGACCGCCCGTCGGATCCCGCCGCGGCGGCCCTGTTCGACGCCGTGGCCGCCGAGCATGCCGCCATCTATGGCTACGGCATGGTGTCGGCGCACAGCTCCCCCGATGAGAACGACCTGGTCTCGGCGGCCATGGCCCAGCATCGGGAGCGCCGCGAGGCGGCCATCGCGATGCTGGCCGGGCGCTCGGCCAAGGCACCGCTGCCGGCCGCGGGGTATCAGCTGCCGATGCCGGTGACCACGCCGACCGACGCGGCCAGGCTCGCGGTGCGGATGGAGGACGACTGCGCGATGGCCTGGCGCGCGGTGATCGAGCAGGCAACCTCCGAGCAGGATCGTGCGTTCGGGGTCACCGCGCTGACCGAGACGGCCGTGATGGCGGCACACTGGAAGCAGGTGCTGGGCATCAAGCCGGTGACGGTGGCATTCCCCGGCGGTACCGAGTAACCAGCGATTTCGGCGCGCTTTCCGCCGCCCGTCAGCGAACGAAAGCGCGCCGAAATCGCTCAGGAGGTGAGCGCCGATGCGACTTCGTCGGCGGCACTCGCGACACCGATCTCACGGTTGTCGCCGGCGAACCGGTTGCGCAGCTCGACGACACCGTCGGCCCAGCCACGCCCGACCACGACGATCCAGGGCACGCCGATCAGTTCAGCGTCCTTGAATTTCACTCCCGGCGAGGCGGTGCGATCATCGAAGAGGACCTCCAGGCCCAGCCGGTCCAGGTCGCGGGCCAGCTCCTCGGCTCCGGTCCGCGCGGCGGCGTCCTTGTTGGCGATCACCACGTGCACGTCGAACGGCGACACCGACGACGGCCAACGCAACCCGAGCTCGTCGTGGTGCTGTTCGGCGATCACCGCGACCAGCCGGGACACGCCCACACCGTAGGAACCCATGGTCAGCCGCACCGGCTTGCCGTCCTCGCCGAGCACATCGGCGGAGAACGCATCGGTGTACTTGCGGCCCAGCTGGAAGATGTGCCCGATTTCGATGCCGCGCGCCGATACCAGCGGCCCGGCGCCGTCGGGTGACAGGTCGCCGTCGCGCACCTCGGCCGCCTCGATGGTGCCATCGGCGACGAAGTCACGGCCGGCCACTAATCCGACGACATGCTTGCCGGTTTCGTCGGCGCCGGTGATCCAGCTCGTTCCGTCCACCACCCGCGGATCCACCAGATAGCGAACACCGTTGGCCAACAATCCTTTCGGGCCGATGTACCCCTTTTTCAGGAAGGGATACCTGGCAAAGTCGGCGTCATCGAGCATCGCGTAGTCCGCGGGCTCCAGCGCGGCGCCCAGGCGCTTGTCGTCGACCTCGCGGTCACCGGGCACGCCGATGGCCAGCAGCTCCCATTCGCCACCGGGCGCCCGCACCTTGAGCATGACGTTCTTGAGCGTGTCGGCGGCCGTCACCTGCCGGCCCAGGCCCGCGGAGTTGGCCCACTCGACCAGGGTGGCGATCGTCGGGGTGTCGCCGGTGTCGTGCACAGTGGCCTCCGGCAAACCGTCGAACGGCAGCGCCTCCGGCACCGCCGTCATGACCGCCTCGACGTTGGCCGCATACCCGGACTGCAGGCAGCGCACGAAGGTGTCCTCACCGACCTCGCTCTCGGCCAGGAACTCCTCGGAGGCGGATCCGCCCATCGCGCCGGACATCGCCGAGACGATCACATAGCGAATGGCCATGCGCCGGAACATGTTCTGATAGGCCTCGCGATGGGCGTGGTAGGCGGTCTTGAGGCCGTCGTCATCGACGTCGAACGAATACGAGTCCTTCATGATGAATTCACGCCCGCGCAGGATGCCGGCCCGGGGGCGGGCCTCGTCGCGGTACTTCGTCTGGATTTGGAACAGCAGCAGCGGGAAGTCCTTGTAGGAGCTGTACTCCCCCTTCACCGTCAGGGTGAAGAACTCCTCGTGGGTGGGGCCCAGCATGTAGTCGTTGTCCCGGCGGTCCTTGAGCCGGAACACCCCGTCGCCGTACTCGGTCCAGCGGTTGGTGGTCTCATAGGGCGCCTTCGGCAGCAGCGCCGGGAACAGGATCTCCTGCCCCTTGATCGCGACCATCTCCTCGCGCACGATCTGCTCGATCTTGCGCAGCACTCGAAGGCCCAGCGGCAGCCAGGTATACAGCCCCGGGGCCACCGGCCGGACGTAGCCGGCGCGGATCAGGAGTTTGTGGCTGGGCACTTCGGCGTCGGCCGGATCGTCGCGCAGGGTGCGCAAGAACAACTCGGACATGCGGGTGATCACAGTGGGCCAGCCTAGCGATGTCCTCAGTCGCGTCCCTGCCAGGTGCAGATGCAGGCTTCGTTGCCCTCGGGGTCGGCCAATACCCAGAAGGCGGGCGCAGCCGCGTCGGACAGCAGCGTCCCTCCCGCCGCGATCGCCGCCGCGACGCGCTGAGCTGCGTCGTCGTGGGGCACGTCGACGTCGAGGTGGATGCGGTTGCGCTGGGGCCGCGAGGCGTCCATCTGCTGAAACCAGATCGCCGGTCCGCGCCCGGCCGGATCGACCAGCCCGTCGCTGAGGTCGGACGGCCCGGGCTCATCGACGTAACCGGTCACCGCCTTCCAGAACGGCCGGATGCCGGCGATGTCGAGTGCGTCGATGGCGATCTCCAGCGTCTGCACCGCGCCGGGCGCCGGGCGCAGTCCGTGGCTGGTCAGCGCCGCCGAAATGCGGTGCGCCAGGGCGATGTCCAGGCCCGTCACCGCCCACTGGCTGGCCGATTGCAGGCGCAGGAGCGCGCGCTGCGCCGTGATGTCGACGCTCAGATTGTCCTGGCCGTCGGCACCGGCGATCTGCACGGCCATGACGGCGGCCTCGGCGGCCTGCGCCAGTGACAACACAGCGACTTCGGTGTAGATCGCGCCGAGCACCAGTCGCCAGCCCAGGTCATCGATCGCATCGGAGATCTCCTGCCGGCTGGGCCGGGCATGGTCGTCCACCCTCACACCGCCGTCGTCTGACCGCGGTGCACCACCGCCGCACCGACCAGGCTCACCACCACACCGCCGACGATCCAGCACACCAGCACGACGATCGCATGCGTGATGCCGTGGCCCTCGAAGTACACGATCCGACGGATCGCGTCGGTGCCCGCACCATTGGGCAGCACACCGCTGATCGCCCGCCAGAACGGCGGCAGCACCGACGGCTGATACGCCCCGCCGGCCGACGGGTTGCCGAGAATGACGAAGATCACCACGGTCAGCCCGATTCCGATGACCCCGAACAGGATCTGCAACGCGATGGTCACCGTGGCCGCTGACAACGTCACCAATGTGCCGATCCCGGCGATCGACCAGAAGTGGCCGTTCATGGCTCCCAACACCGGCTCAGCCACCACCGCACCGCCGAAACCGGACGCCAGCGCATACGGCACCGTGGCGCCCAGCCGCCACAGCGAACGCGGAAAGGTCGCCGGCCGTGAACCTTTGGCGATGCCGAGCATCGAGGCGAACAGATAGCCACCGACCACCCAGCCGACGACGAGATAGAACCCGGACAGGCCGCGGGCGTCGCCGGAGAACAGCGGGACGACGTCATCGACGGTGACGGTGCGCTGTTGGGCCGCGGTCACCTTGGTGAAGATCTGCTCGAGCGCCCCGGAGACGGCGGTGCCGCCGCCGGATGCCACCAGCAACCGGTCGTCGGTGCCGGCCGGGTTGAGGATGTAGACACCGGAGATATCGCCGCTGCGCAGTGCCGCGCGGGCGGAGTTCTCGTCGGTGGCCGCCGAGGCCGCGACGGGATCACCGGCCAGCGTGTTGAGCTGTTCGACGACCTGCCCGGCCAGCTGTGCGGGCGCGACGACGGCGACCGGGACGCGGTGCGGTGTGGGCGAATGGAATGCGCCGAGGTAGGACAGGATGAACGCGAACTGCAGAAACAGCACCCCGACGCCGAGGGCCAGCGTCCGTGGTGCCACGGCGTCGCGGAAGCGGTCCTGCCACGTCTCCGGCGCCTCGGGTGCTACGTGCTTGTTGACCATTCGGCTCATCTTCCTCCGCCGGAACCGGGCGCTCCCCCGGCACTCTAGGGTGGATGGGTGACACCTGAATCGTCGCCCACCGGGTCTGCTGGGTCTTCTCTGGCTGCCCAAACCTACGCCGGCCGGATGCCGTCGCACGTCGGTGACATGGCCGTCGAGACACACGGCATCGCGCCGATCCCACCGAACAACCGCTACGGCACCGCGCGCCGGCTTTTCACGGTGTGGTTCGCGCCCCAGGTCAACATGACCGTGGTGTTCACCGGGACGCTGGCGGTGGTGCTCGGGCTGGGGTTCTGGCTCGGCCTGCTGGCGATGGTGATCGGCACGATCGTCGGCTCGCTGGCGGTCAGCTACCTGTCCACCTGGGGCCCACGCACCGGCACCGCGCAACTTCCCAACGCGCGCATGGCATTCGGCGGCACCGTCGGAGTGGTGGCGGTGATCCAGTGGCTGTCCTCGATCGCCTGGGACGGGTTGGTCGGGTTGTTCGGTGGCGAGGCGCTTGCCGAACTGGCCGGCATGCCCTTCTGGCTCGCGGTGGTCATCGTGCTGGCGGCCCAAGGCGTCGTCGGCGTTTTCGGCTACGAGGTGATCCACCGTGTCCAGGCGGTCATGACCGTCGTGCTCATCGTCACCTTCGCGGTGTTCGCCTGGAAGTTGATCAGCGGGCACCAGGTGATCTCGCTGCCCACCCTGGCCGGCGCCGACCTGGCCGGCGCGTTCGTGCTGGAGGTCACCATCGCGCTGAGCCTGGCGATCTCATGGGCCAGTTACGCCTCGGACTACAGCCGCTACCTGCCGGTGAACACGTCGCGCACCGCGGTGTTCGGCTACACCTTCGGCGGGCTGGCGGTGGCCTACATCGCCGTGCAGGCCATCGGGGTGGCCGCGGCCGGCACCCTCACCGATCAGACCGCGCAGGGGGTCCGCGAGATCATGGGCGGCGGTGTGCTGGGTGCGCTGGCGTTGCTGGTGATCGCGCTCGGGTCGGTGGCCTCCAACGCGATGAACGACTACAGCGGTTCGCTGGCGCTGCAGACGGTCGGGGTTCGGGTGCGACGTCCGGTGTCAGCGGTCGTGGTGGTGATGATCGCGTTCGCCCTGATCATGTGGCTGCACTCCGGTGACATGGCTGCCCGTTTCCAGAGCGCGCTGTTGTTCGTCAGTTACTGGATCCCGGCGTTCGTCGCGGTCGTGGCCATCGACTGGCATTACCGCAGTGCCGGGCGCGACACTGTCGACCCGGCCGCCGAGGTCACGCCGCGCACCGACGCACTGGTGGCGCTGGGCGCATTCTTCGTGGCGTTCGCCGCTGCCGTCCCGTTCATGCACACCAACCTGATCGTGGGCCCGGTGGCCACCGCCCTGCACGGCGCCGATCTGGCGTACTTCGTGAATTTCCTTGTTGCAGCGGCGGTGTACGGCGGCTATCGCCTGGCACGGGGGCGAGCGAAGCGACGGGGATTGACACAGACCCGCCGGTAGCTAGAGTTCGCCGGCTTCGACCGCTTCCCTGGTGTGCTGGGCGGCGGCGATGTCTCTGGTCGAGAATCCGATCCCCAGCGCGGCGACCCCGACCAAGACTGCGATGCCGGCCACCCACAGCAGTGAGTAGGTATAGCCGTAGCCGAGGGCGTCGAGTTGGGCGGGCGTCATGTACTTAACCGGACCGGTCGTCCCGCCCAGGTACAGCGTGCGGGAGGTCTGCACCGCCTGGATGACCACCAGCACCAGCGGCCCGCCGAGGTTGAACACCATCAGAGTGATGGACGACACCGGCCCGATCTCCCGCGGACCGACATTGGCCAGCGTGCACAGCGGCAGGATCACCGAGATGAGCCCGATCCCCAGACCGCCGACGACGATCGGGACGAACAGGTCGGGAAAGTACGGAATCGAACGGTGCAGCGTCGACCCGTACAGCATGGCCGCCAACACCAGCAGTCCGCCGCCCAGGATCAGCCAGCGGGGGGCCACCCGCAGCGCCAGCCGGGTGGCGGCGACATTGCCGACCACGAACGCGGCCGCGAAGGGCATGAAGCAGATCCCGGCGCGCAATGGCGAGTACCCGAGCACATCCTGAACCAGCAGGCCGATCATCACACTCAGCGTCAACATCACGCCCCCGGCCAGGAAGTACGCCGCGAACGACGCGACCCGGCTGCGGCTGTCGAACACCGAGAACGGCACCAGAGGGTTGTCGGCGCTGCGTTCGACGATCAGGAAGCCGATAGAGAACACCACGGCGGCCGCACCCGCACCGATCACCCACGGGTCGACCCAACCGCGCGGCGGGCCCTGCGTGAAGACCAGGACGGCCGCGGTACAGGCCAGTGTGGCCAGCAACGCCCCGGTGATGTCGAGCTTGAGGCGTTCGTGCCGGGTTTCCTCCAGCCGGGTGAGCGCGACGATGATGATCAAGATGCCGATGGGCACGTTGACCAGGAACGCCAGCCGCCATGAGAGGCCGGTGAGCGCACCACCCAGGACCAGGCCCAGCACCGACCCGAGGCCCTGCATGGCCGCCGAGACCGCCATCGCCTGATTGCGGGCATGCCCGACCGCGTAGGTAGTGGCGATCAGTGCCAGACCGGTCGGTGCGGCCACGGCGGCGCCCACGCCCTGTACCGCGCGGGCCACGATCAGCGTCCACTGTTCGTTGGCCAGCCCGCAGGCCAGTGAGGCGATGGTGAACACACCGACGCCGGAGATGAATGCCCGCTTGTGGCCGACCGCGTCGCCAACCCGCCCGCCGAGTAGCAGCAGGCCGCCGAAGGTCAGCACATAGGCGGTGATCACCCAACTCTTGGAGGCGTCGGACAGACCGAGTTCGGCCTGCATGCGCGGCAGCGCGACGATCACGATGGTGCCGTCCAGCGTGGACATCAGCTGCATGCCGGTGATGGCGACGATCGCGGCCCCCAGCACTTTGGAGGCAAGCGGTCTGGCGGCCGTTTGAGGTCCACGCACGCCAGACATGGGTAGCTACCCTACTGTCGCCCGCTGAAACTGCAGTTGTTGACGCCCCGTCTCGGGGTTTATGTACAACAACTGCAACCTGGACGACGGACTAGAGCTCTCCGGCGTCGATCGCTTCCTTGACTTCCTGCGCGTGGGCGACCTGCTGGGCGGTGTAGCCGATGAACAGCGCGACCGCGCCCACGATCACCGCGACGGCGGCGACCCAGAGCAGGCCATAGGTGTAGCCCTGGTCCAGGGCGTGCAGCTGCGCGGGATTCATGTTCTTCACCGGGCCGGTGGTGCCGCCCAGGTACAGCGTGCGGGAGGTGATCACGGCCTGGATGACCGCCAGCACGACGGGTCCGCCGAGATTCTGCAGCATCAGCGCGATCGCCGATACCGGGCCGATCTGGTCGAATCCGACGCCGGCGATGGCCGACACGGTGAGCGGCACGACGATCATGCCGATGCCGAAGCCGCCGACCGTGATCGGGATGACCAGATTCGGGAAGTACGGGATGCCGCCGTTGAGGGTGGAGCCATAGATCATGGCGCCCAGCACCAGCACACCGCCGGCGATGACCAGCAGCCGCGGCGGGAAGTACGACACCAGTTGTGACGACGCCCCCAGGCCGATGCCGAGCGCGATCACGAATGGGATGAAGCCGATCCCGGCGCGCAGTGCGCTGTAGCCCATGATGTCCTGCACGTACAGACCGATCAGCACGGTCAGCGTGAACATCACCCCGCCGGCCAGGAACACCGCGGCGAAGGTGGCCAACCGGTTGCGGTCGCGGAACAGGTCGAACGGCACCACCGGGTTGACCGCGCGGCGCTCGACGAAGACGAACGCGACGAACGCCAGCACGGCGGCGGCCGCTGAGGCCATGGTCACCGGGGACAGCCAGCCGTTCTCGGGCGCCTGGGCGAACCCGAACACCGCCGCGGTGCAGCCGACGGTGGCCAGCAGCGCACCGGCCGCGTCCAGCTTCATCCGCTCCCGCTGGGTTTCCCGCAGGGTGTTGCGGGCCAGGTAGATCATCAACAGACCGATCGGCACGTTCACCAGGAACGCGAAGCGCCACGACACCTCGACCAATGCCCCGCCGACGACCAGGCCCATCACCGAGCCGATGCCCGTCATGGCGGCGAACACCGCGGTCGCGGCGTTACGCGCCGGCCCTTTGGGGAAGGTGGTGGCGACCAGCGCCAGGCCGGTGGGTGAGGCGATCGCCGCGCCGACGCCTTGCAACAGGCGGGCAATCACCAAGGTCGCCTCGTCCCAGGCGATACCGCACAACACCGAGGCAATGGTGAACAGCGCGACACCGACGATGAAGGTGCGCTTGCGGCCGATGGTGTCGCCCAGCCGGCCGCCGAGCAGCATCAGACCGCCGAAGGTCAGTACGTAGGCGGTGATCACCCAGCTGCGCCCGGCGTCGGACAGGCTGAGCTCGTCCTGGATCTTGGGCAGTGCCACGATCGCGACGGTGCTGTCCATCGTGGCCAGCAGCTGCATGCCGCCGATGGCGGTCACCGCGGCCAGGAAACGCCGCGACGGAAGCCAGGGCGGGTACTTGCGGGTCCGCTCGAGAGTCGCCGGCTCGAGGCGCATCGGGACAGCGCGCTCTGAACTGTTGGCGTGGCGACTACTCGCCCGCTCAGCATCGTTGAGAGCCGTCATAGCGAGCTACCCTACAGTAATCTTAAGGAATCTTTAAGCGCCGAATGCCGCTGGGAGTCCCACAACGGGACCGATCACGATGATTGCCGGGGGCCGAATGCCGTCGGCTCGAATGCGCTCGGGCGCATCACGCAGCGTGGTCCGTACGATCCGCTCGGCGGCGGTGGTGCCATGCTGCACCACCAGAACCGGCGTATCCGCAGGTCGGCCACCTGAAATCAGCACATCGGCAAACAATTCGATTCGTTCGACCGCCATCAGCAGAACGATCGTCCCCGACAATTGCGCCAGCGCATTCCAATTCACTAACGATTCCGGATGCTCAGGCGCCAAATGGCCGCTGACCACCACAAACTCGTGATTGACCGCCCGGTGGGTGACCGGAACACCGGCCATCGCGGGTACCGAAATGGCGCTCGTCACACCCGGGACCACTGTGACGGGCACCCCGGCGTCGGCACAGGCGAGAGCTTCCTCATATCCGCGGGCGAAGACGAACGGGTCGCCCCCCTTCAGGCGCACCACGAAGCGCCCCTCCCGGGCCCGTTCTATAAGAACTTTGTTTATCGCTTCCTGAGCCATTGCCCGCCCGTAGGGAATCTTGGCCGCGTCGATCACCTCGACGTGCGACCCGAGCTCGGCGAGCAGTTCCGGCGGGGCCAGCCGGTCGGCGACCACGACGTCGGCGCGGGCCAGCAGCCGGCGGCCGCGCACGGTGATCAACTCGGGATCCCCGGGCCCGCCGCCCACCAGCGCGACGCTGCCGGGCACGACGTCGCTGGTGTCGGCTGCGATCAGGCCCTGCTGGAAGGCCTCGTGGATCGCCGAGCGGATCGCCGCCGAGCGGCGGTGTTCCCCGCCGGCCAGTACGCCCACCGTCAACCCGTCATGGTCGAAGGACGCCGGGGTCACGGCGGTGCCGTCGCGTGCGGCGTCGGCGCGCACACAGAAGATCTGCCGGCGGTCGGCTTCGGCGACGACGGCGGCGTTGACGTCCGCGTCGTCGGTGGCGGCGATGGCATACCAGGCGCCGTCGAGGTCGCCGTCGCGGTAATCACGCAGTTCCAACGTGATGCCCGGCCGCTGGGAGGCCAGGGCCTCGACCGCCGGGGTCGCGGCCCGCGCGATCACGTGGACGTCGGCGTCACTTCCGATGAGAAGCGGAAGGCGCCGCTGGGCCACCGTGCCGCCGCCGACCACGACGACCTTCTTGCCGGCCAGGCGCAGGCCGACGAGGTAGGCGTTCTCGGTCACCGGGCGAGCCTAGTGAATGCGCAGGCGTGAGCGACAAACCGTGCCACCGAGCCCGGCTGGGCGACGGGGTGCGTGTGCAGATACGACGCATGCACCCCCGCCTGCACCACACCGTCGGACACCGGTTGTCCGTCCCGGCCCCGGAAAGCCCAGGCGGACTGAACATCGCCGATGAAATCGGCTGTGGTGCGGTGGAATTCGTGACCGATCACACGCTGGCCCACCGCGTGCAGCGACGAATCGGTCACCGCCACGGCATCCCGGTAACCCAGGGTCAGCCGGGACGTGAAGCGGGCCGAGCCGGCCAGCACCCCGCACATCGGGTGCCCGTCGAGGTCGTCCATCAAATAGGCCAGCCCCCCGCACTCGGCTTGGACGGGCGCATGGCGGGCGAGTTCGCGGATCTGGGTGCGCAGGCCGGCGTTGGCCGACAAGTCGGCCAGATACTGCTCGGGGAAGCCACCGGGTAGCACCAGCGCCGCGGCCTGCGCGGGAAGCGCCTGTGTGAGCGGATCGAACTCCACCACCTCGGCGCCCGCCGCGCGCAGCAGCTCGGGGTGTTCGGCATAGCCGAAGCTGAAGGCCTTGCCGGCGGCCACGGCCACCACGGGGTTGGCCCGGCTCAGCTGGCCGACCACGTCCTCGGGCGCCCAGGCGGCGGCCGGTACCCCAGAGCCGGCCAGGGCCACCACGGCGGGCAGGTCGACGTGGCGGGCCACCAGCGCGGTCATCGCGGCCACCGCGGCATGCGCCTGCTCGCCGTGCTCGACGGCGGTCACCAGGCCCAGATGACGCGACGGCACCGCCAACTCGTCGTGCCGCGGTATCGCGCCCAGTACCGCCACCCCGACCGCCTCACAGGCCTGGCGCAGCACCTGCTCGTGGCGGGCGGTGCCCACCCGGTTGAGGATCACCCCGGCGATGTGCACACCCGGGTGAAATGTCAAAAACCCTTGCAGTACCGCGGCGATGCTGTGGCTTTGGCCTCGCGCGTCGACCACCAGCAGTACGGGGGCGCCGAGAATTTCGGCGACCTGCGCGGTCGAGCCGCGGGCCGGGGTGACAATGTGCTCATCGATGCGGCCGTCGAACAGACCCATCACACCTTCGATCACGGCGATATCGGCGTCACGGGTGCCGTGCCGGTACAGCGGACCGATCAGCTCCTCGGGCACCAGCACCGGGTCGAGATTGCGCCCGGGTCGGCCGGCGGCCAGCGCATGATAGCCGGGATCGATGAAGTCCGGGCCGACCTTGAACGGCGCGACCCGATGTCCGGCGGCCCGCAGCGCTCCGATCAAACCCGTTGCGACAGTGGTCTTCCCACTCCCCGACGCGGGGGCACCGATCACGACGGCGGGAATTGACACCACGCTTACCATTCAATGCCCTTCTGACCCTTGCGGCCGGCGTCCATCGGGTGTTTCACGCATCTCATCTCGGTCACCAGATCGGCGGCGTCGACCAGCCGTTGTGGGGCGTCACGGCCGGTGATCACCACGTGCTGGTGGCCCGGGCGGTTAAGGAGCACCTCGACCACGTCTTCCACATCCACCCAGCCCCACTTCAGGGGGTAGGTGAATTCGTCGAGAACATAGAAGTCGTGGCGCTGCTGCGCCAGCCGCCCGGCGATCTCGGTCCAGCCCTCGGCCGCGGCGGTGGCGTGATCGTCGTCCGAGCCCGCTTTGCGGGTCCAGGACCAACCGGAGCCCATCTTGTGCCACTCCACCGCACCGCCGAGGCCCTGTTCGGTGTGCAGCCGGCCCAGCGCGGCGAACGCCGACTCCTCGCCGACCTTCCACTTCGCGCTCTTGACGAACTGGAACACCGCCACACTCATCCCGGCGTTCCACGCCCGCAACGCCATTCCGAAGGCCGCCGTGGACTTTCCCTTGCCGGGCCCGGTGTGCACCGCGAGCACCGGGGTGTTGCGGCGGGCCCGGGTGGTCAGGCCGTCGTCGGGCACGGCGAGCGGCTGGCCCTGCGGCATGGACGATCCCTTTCGAACGGTTCAGGCCGCTTCAAGCGGCACGGCGCACAGCCTGTGCCAGATAGTCTGCGCGCAGCTGCTCCAGCTGCAGCAGCGGGGCCTGCAACTGGTCGGCGAGGTCGGCGGCCAGTCCCAGCCGTACGTAGGACGTCTCGCAATCCACCACCACCGCGGCCGCCCCCTCGGCGAGCAGCCGGCGGGCCGCAGAGCGGCTGCGCCCCAACGGGTCGGGGCCACCGGTCGCCCGACCGTCGGTGAGCACCACCACCAGCGGACGCCGCGTCCGGTCGCGCACCCGCTCACGGACCACGATGTCGCGGGCGGCCAGCAGGCCCTGCGCCAACGGCGTGGTGCCGCCGGTGTCGAAGCGGGTCAGCCGGCGCGAGGCGATGTGCGCCGACGAGGTCGGGGGCAGCAGCACCCGGGCGCCGTCCTGACGGAAGGTGACGACGGCGACCTTGTCGCGGCGCTGGTAGGCGTCGCGCAGCAGCGACAGCGCCGCCCCGGACACCGCGGACATCCGGTCCCGCGCGGCCATCGACCCGGAGGCGTCGACGACGAAGATCACCAGGTTGCCTTCCCGGCCCACCCGCACCGCCCGCCGCACGTCCTGCGGCTGCGGGCGCAGCCGATTGTTACCGGCGGCGGTGAGCACGGTGGCGAACAGATGCAGCCCGTGGCCCTGATCGGGGGCGTCGGTCGCGGTGACCACAGCACCGGACCGGTTGCGTGCCCGCGACCGCCGGCCCGGGTTGCCCTCTCCCACCCCGGGCACGGTCAGCGCCCGGGTGCGAAACGTCGCCGCCGGCGGCGCCGACGGACGCGATGCCGACGACGAAGTGCGCTGTGGCGCCGACGGTTCGGCGGAGCCGTCGACCGACTGCCCACCGCCGGACGGATCGGGGTCGGGCTCGGGCTCGCCGTCGATGGCGGCCAACGCCTCGTCGAGCTGCGCGGGGTCCAGACCTGGGTCGTCGAACGGGTCGCGCCGTCTCCGATGCGGCAGTGCCAGTTCGGCGGCCACCCGGATGTCTTCCTGCTCGACGGCTCCCGCACCGCGCCACGCCGCGTGCGCCACCGCGGTGCGGGCCAGCACCAGGTCGGCGCGCATCCCGTCGACATCGAACGCCGCGCACAGCGCCGCGACCCGATTCAACTCGGCGTCGGGCAGCTCGACGTCGGCGACCCGCGCGCGGGCGGCCGCTATCCGTCCGGCCAGCTCGCTGTCCTGGACAGCATGCCGCGCGGCGAACCCGGCCGGGTCGGCCTCGTAGGCCAGTCGCTGGCGGATCACCTCGCTGCGCACCGCCACATCGCGGGAGGCGTGCACGTCGACCGTCAGCCCGAACCGGTCCAGCAGCTGCGGACGTAGTTCGCCCTCTTCGGGATTCATGGTGCCGATCAGCACGAAGCGCGATTCGTGGGAGTGCGATATCCCGTCGCGCTCGATGTGCACCCGGCCCATGGCGGCGGCGTCGAGCATGATGTCGACCAGGTGGTCGTGCAGCAGGTTGACCTCGTCGACGTACAGCACACCGCCGTGGGCGCGGGCCAGCAGGCCCGGCGAGAACGCGTGCTCGCCGTCGCGCAGGACCTTCTGCAGGTCCAGCGAGCCGACCACCCGGTCCTCCGTCGCCCCGATCGGCAGTTCCACCAGTCGCGAACCCGCATCGACCTCGGAAAGGATCGCGGCCAGGGCCCGCACCGCCGTCGACTTCGCGGTGCCCTTCTCGCCGCGGATCAGCACTCCGCCGATTTCCGGGCGCACCGCGCACAGCACCAGCGCCAGCCTCAGGCGATCGTGCCCGACGATCGCACTGAACGGAAACGCGGGCGCGCTCACGGCTGTTCGGCCGTCGACGGCGAGGCCGGGCGCAGCATCGGCACGTGCGGGATGCCGTCCTCGACGAATTCCTCGCCGTCGGTGACGAATCCGTGCTGTGCGTACATGTCGGCGAGATAGGTCTGGGCGTTGATCCGGCAGGCGTGATCGCCGACGTCGGCGAGCGCGGCCTGCAGCAGCCGCGTGGTGTGCCCCTGGCCGCGAGCGGCACGCTGGGTACACACCCGGCCGATGCGGAACGCCTTCTCCCCGCCGGCGTGCTCCTCCATCAGCCGCAACGTGGCGATCACCGTGCCGTCCGGCTGCTCGAGCCAGAAGTGGCGGGTCTCGGCCAGCAGGTCACGTCCGTCGAGCTCGGGATACGGGCAGGCCTGCTCGACGACGAACACCTCGACCCGCAGCTTCAGCAGCTCGTAGAGGGTGGCCGCGTCGAGGTCCTTGGCCCAGGTGCGGCGCAGTGCGACCGTCACACCACTCCCGCGGGCTCCGGATTGCCCGAGCCCGACGCGACCGATGCGGCATCCGGCCCGGCGGCGAGCGCGGCGCGGTCGGCCTCTCCTCCGCTGTCCAGCCCGAGCACCTTGGTGCCGTGCGCCCACACCTCGGCGAACAGATCCGGGTTCTCCGACAGTTTGACGCCCAGCGACGGGACCATCTCCTTGAGCTTGGGCAGCCAGCCCTGATAATGATCGGCGAAGCAGCGCTCCAGCACCTCGATCATCGCCGGGACCGCGGTGGAGGCACCCGGGGAGGCGCCCAGTAACCCGGCGATCGAGCCGTCGGTGGCCGTGAGCACCGTGGTGCCGAATTCGAGCACACCGAGCTTCTTGGCGTCGCGACGGATCACCTGCACGCGCTGGCCGGCGATATCCAGCTCCCAGTCGGAATCGACTGCGCTGGGAGCGAATTCACGCAAGTTGTCGACGCGGTCGGCCTCGCTGAGCGCCAGCTGGCCGATGAGGTACTTCAGCAGACCCATCTCGGTGAGCCCGACACCGATCATCGAGGCGAGGTTATTGGGTTTGACCGACAGCGGCAGGTCGGTGATCTTGCCTTCCTTGAGGAACTTCGGCGACCAGCCCGCGAACGGCCCGAACAACAGCCACGATCGCCCGTTGATGACGCGGGTATCCAGATGCGGCACCGACATCGGCGGCGCACCCAGCGGCGGCGCGCCGTAGACCTTGGCATGGTGCGCGGCCGCCAGCTCCGGGTCGCCGGTGCGCAGCCATTGGCCGCTGACCGGGAACCCGCCGAAGCCCTTGGCCTCGGGGATGCCAGCCTTCTGCAGCAGCGGCAGCGCACCACCGCCGGCCCCGACGAACACGAACTTCGCCGAGAGCTTGCGCTTCTGGCCGGTGCGCCGATTGTGGATCTTGACCGTCCAGCTGCCGTCCGACTCCTTGTGCAGGTCGAGAACGTCGTGGCCGAACAGTGTGCTCATGCCGCGCTCGGTGCCGTAGCCGAGCAACTGGCGGGTCAGCGACCCGAAGTCGACGTCGGTGCCGTCGGTGGTCCAGTTGAGGGCGACCGGCTCGGAGAAGTCCCGGCCCTTGGCCATCAGCGGCAGGCGGCGGCTGAATTCGTCGCGGTCGTCGATGAATTCCATCGTGGCGAACAGCGGGTTGCGCACCAGGGTGTCGCGTCGGCGACGCAGGTAGTCGATCTGGTCGGCGCCCCGCACAAAGCTGACGTGTGGGACGGGGTTCAGGAAGCTGCGGACGTCGGGAAGGATGCCGTTCTCGTGCGCGTAGGCCCAGAACTGGCGGGTGACCTGAAACTGTTCGTTGACGTTGACGGCCTTGGCGATCTCGATGGTGCCGTCGGGCTTCTCCGGGGTGTAGTTGAGCTCACACAGCGCCGAGTGGCCGGTGCCCGCGTTGTTCCACGGATCGGAGCTCTCGGCGGCGGCCGCATCGAGGCGTTCGACCAGCGTGATCGACCAGTCCGGTTGTACCAGCCGCAGCAGCGCCCCCAGCGTCGCGCTCATGATTCCCGCGCCAACCAGCACTACGTCGGTCTTGGTGGTATCAGACACCGGTTCTTCGTCCTTCACTCGTATCAGCGGTACCGATAGTCAGGTTATCCCGATCGACACTCAGTTATTCGGGTGAGTCGCCAGCACCACACCCCCCGCGCCATGCCCACTAAGGTAAAGCCTGTGATGGCAGCGCAGGCCGAATGGGCCGACGATGTCCTTGCCGGCTACCAACAGGCCACCATGGCGCTGGGTCCGGACCCCGACGGCGAGGGCGATCTGTTCGCCACCCTGGTGCGCCGCGCGGCCGACGCACCCGCCGCACATGCCGTGCTGACGGTGCACGGCTTCACCGACTACTTCTTCAACACCGAACTCGCCGACCACTTCGCCGCTGCCGGCTTCCGGTTCTATGCGCTGGACCAGCACAAGTGCGGCCGGTCCTGGCGCGAGGGCCAGACCCCGCACTTCACCACCGATCTCGCCCGCTACGACCGTGAGCTGGAGCGGGCGGTGGCGACGATCGCCACCGAGAATCCAGGCAGCAAGATCCTGGTGTACGGGCATTCCGCGGGCGGGCTGATCGTGTCGCTGTGGCTGAACCGGGTGCGCCGGCGCAAGGCGACGGACGCGCTGTCGCTGGCGGGACTGGTGCTCAACAGCCCATGGCTCGATCTGCACGGACCGGCGATCCTGCGCACCCGGCTCACCTCGACGGCCATCGGCGCGATGTCGCGGGTTCGCAAAACCAGGGTGGTGCGCGGCACCAGCAAGGGCGGCTATGGCCTCACGCTGCACCGCGACTATCACGGCGAGTTCGACTACAACCTGCAGTGGAAGCCGCTGGGCGGGTTCCCGGTGACATTCGGCTGGATCCACGCCATCCGCCGCGGCCACGCCACCTTGCATCGCGGCCTGGACGTCGGTGTGCCCAACCTGATCCTGCGCTCCGATCACAGCGTCACCGAGAGCGCCGACGCGGCGAGCATGCAGCGCGGCGACGCCGTGCTCGACGTCACCCAGATCACGCGCTGGGCGGGATGCATCGGCAATCGGACGACAATCGTGCCGATCGACGATGCCAAACACGACGTGTTTCTGTCGCTGGCTGAGCCCAAGGCGGCGGCTTATCGGGAATTGGACACCTGGCTGGATTTCTATCGTGCGCATCTGGAATCGGCCCCGTCGGCCGCGGGCCGGGGATAGGGGACTTCGTTGGAGCACTTCGACATCGCGATCATCGGGACCGGTTCGGGTAACACGATTCTCGACGAGCGGTACGCCGACAAGCGGATCGCGATCTGCGAACAGGGGGTGTTCGGCGGCACCTGCCTGAACGTGGGATGCATCCCCACCAAGATGTTCGTCTACGCCGCCGAGGTGGCCCAGACCGTGCGTGAGGCCGCCCGCTACGGCGTCGACGCCCACGTCGACGGGGTGCGCTGGGCCGACATCGTTTCGCGGGTGTTCGGCCGGATCGACCCGCTGGCCGCCGGCGGTGAGCACTACCGGCGCTCCTCACCGAATGTGACGGTCTACGACACCCATACCCGCTTCACCGGCCGCACCGAGTCCGGCTACCGGCTGCGCGCCGAAGGCGGTGCGGAATTCATTGCCGACCAGGTGGTGATCGCCGCCGGCGCGCGGGCGATGGTTCCCGCGGCGATCGCCGGCTGCGGCGTCCAGTACCACACCAGCGACACCATCATGCGTATCCCCGAATTGCCCGAGCACCTGGTGATCATCGGCGGCGGATTCGTCGCCGCCGAGTTCGCGCATGTGTTCTCCGCACTGGGCACCAGGGTGACGATCGTCATCCGCGGTGCGGCCATGTTGTCGCACTGCGACGACACCATCTGTGAGCGGTTCACCGACATCG
Organism: Mycobacterium pinniadriaticum; assembly: GCF_026242045.1. Classification (GTDB taxonomy): domain Bacteria; phylum Actinomycetota; class Actinomycetes; order Mycobacteriales; family Mycobacteriaceae; genus Mycobacterium; species Mycobacterium pinniadriaticum. Next base: position 6,124 of record NZ_JAPJDO010000016.1, on the reverse strand, counting down.
CCGGCAAAAAGTGGGAAATCCGCAGTCACCGCAACATGATCGGCGCGACGAAAGACGGATCGCAGGTCGTCGTCGAGCTCGATGACGGCTCCACCGTACGGGCCGACGCGGTGCTGGTGGCCACCGGCCGGATTCCCAACGGAGACCTGCTGGACCTCGAGACGGTCGGGGTGGAACTCGACGAGAACGGGTTCGTCGTGGTCGACGAGTACCAACGCACCGCGGCGCGCGGCATTTTCGCGCTCGGTGACGTGTCGTCGGCCTATCAGCTCAAGCATGTCGCCAACCACGAGGCCCGGATCGTGCGGCACAACCTGCTGCAGGACTGGGACGACACCGAGATGCTGATGCCGTCGGATCACCGCTTCGTGCCGTCGGCGGTGTTCACCGATCCGCAGATCGCCTGCGTCGGACTGTCCGAAAACGAGGCCCGCGCAGCCGGTTACGACATCAACGTCAAGGTGCAGGATTACGCCGACGTGGCCTATGGCTGGGCGATGGAGGACACCACCGGGATCGCCAAGATCGTAGTGGAGCGCGACACCGGCATGATCCTCGGCGCGCACATCATGGGCCATCAGGCGTCGTCGTTGATCCAACCGCTGATCCAGGCGATGAGCTTCGGCCTGGCCGGCCAGGACATGGCGCGCGGTCAATACTGGATTCACCCGGCGCTGCCCGAGGTGATCGAGAACGCACTGCTGGCGTTGTGCGGCGAACCGCGCTGGCCACCGGCGCGCCGGCACTAGTCTTTCTTGCGCGAGCAGGGCCGCTACCGCGGAAGGCCCAGGCCCCGTGCGATCAGTCCGCGTTGAACATCGTTGGTACCACCGCCGACGACATACATGATCGACTGTCGCAGACCGTATTCGAACGCGCCGCCGCCGGGGATATCCGGGCGACTGCCGTCACCGCTCAAGGCCGCCACCGGGCCGAACAACGACAGCATCGCCTCGCCGAAGTCCTCGGCGAGATCACCAGCCATGACACCAGCCATCGCGCCATCGAACATCGCACCGATATCAGTTGCCCTCGCACCCACGGCCGCGCTCACCAGAGTCCGTGCGGCTTGCACACGTACCGCGAGGTCGGTGATCATCGCACGCTGGTACGACCCCCGTCCGCCGACCAGAGCCGTTGGATCCGCCGACACGAAATCGACGAGGTCATCGAGCTGGCGGTGAAGCGATGCCGCGATGTTGCCCATGGTAATGCGCTCTCCGGCAAGAGCATCCACGATGACTGACCATCCACCGTTCACGTCGCCCACCCGGGCGGTGTCCGGTACACGAACGTCGTCGTAGAACACCGAACACGACACCTCCCCGGACAGTGCGGTGTGTTCCTGGATGGTCACGCCCGACGTCTTGAGCGGGAAGAGGAACACGGTGATCCCGGCATGCCGAGGCTGTGCGTCGGGATCCGTCCGCGCGGCCAGCCACACCCAATCCGACACATGCGCCCCGGTGGTCCACAGCTTCTGCCCGTTGATCACCCAGTCGTCGCCATCGCGTACCGCACGAGTCCGGAGGGACGCGAGGTCAGAACCCGCCTCAGGTTCCGAATAACCCAGGCAGAAGTCCAATTCTCCCGAGCGGATGATCGGGAGAAACTTGGCCTTCTGCTCCTCGGTCCCGTGGCGCAGGATCGACGAGCCGATCAGCATCACCGATCCGAGTGCTTTGCCTGCCCCGACGCGGTGGTAGGTCGTTTCCTCGTTGAGGACAACCTGTTCGGCCAGCGACGCGTTCTGACCGCCGTATTCCGGGGGCCACTCGAATCCGAGCCAGCCCTGCTCGGCGATCGCCTTCACGATGACGGGATCGACGTTTCCGGGGGCAAGCGCCTTGTCCTTGGCTTCGTGCGCCGCGATCAACCGGCGGACCTTCACCCGCAGGCCCTCACTCCGGTCGCCGACCTCGGTTCTCGGCAGCCTGGCTTCCGTTTCTACCAGCACATCCCCGACCGACCCGCAGGCCGGTTGAAGCGTCGAAAGCATGGTGATGTCTGCGTGGACACGCCGGAAGAGCCAGGGCAGGGCGTGTTCGTTGAAGTAGCCGCTTGCCGCGAGCGTGTGGTGGGCCGCGAGCTGTACGGCGGGGGCGATCGCGGTGATACGAGCGATGGCGAGCTCTGCGGTGAAAGTCGCGTCTTGCCGGTGGTCCTGCAGCGCTGCAACAGCGGCCTGGAGCATCAAATCGGCCGACCGGATGTCGATCTGACACTGTGCGACTCGCTGCTGCACCGCACCGAAGCTTCCGATGACCCTGCCGAACTGCGTGCGTGACTTCGCGTGTTCGATCGCCAGCTCGTGGGCGTGTCCCGCTGCTGCCAGCGCTCGGGCCGCCTTGCCGAGTCGGGTCAGGACCAGCACGCGTTCGGCGGTCCTCGGGTCGATTCGGCAGGCGACGGACGGTGGCCCGAGCTCCACCCTGTTCCACGCGGGAACGGCGAGGCCCGGCACCGGCGTCTGTGTGATGATCGGTCGCGCCTGCGCCTGCCCTCCGGATCTGGGGACAACCAGAACGTGGGTGGCCGCACCGCCGGCGTCGACGTATTCGGTCGGATCGGCGACCACGACGATGCGCATTTCGGCGATCTTCAGCGCGGCATCGTCAGGCAATGAAGCTGCCGCGAATGCGTCGGCGACCGGTAGCGGACAGGCAACACGCCCGAGCCGGCGAGTCACTGCGATCGCGAAGTCGAGCGCGCCCGCCGCGCCGAGCTCGAACCAGCCTTGCCGCACGGCGCGGAGCCACAAGCGACCAACGTCACCGTTCTCCGCCGCGGTGGCGCCGCCCCAAGTGCTCGCTATCAGCCGATCGGCAGCCCGATCGAACTCGGCGAGTTCCTGACTGGTCGTCACATGTTCTTCCATTCCGGCGGCCGCTTCATCGCGAAGGCCGTCATACCCTCGATCGCGTCGGCGCTGGTCATCAGTTCGTCGACGACGTCGGACGGTGCCGTTACCGCATCGACGCAGTCGGCGATGCCCTGCGTCCGCTCCATCAGTTCGAGAGAAAGCCGCACGGACGTGGGAGATCCCCCGAGGATGTCGTCCGCCAGTTCGCGCGCCGTACGCAACGCCTCGCCCTCCGGCGCGATTCGGCTGACCACGCCGAGTCGTTGCGCTTCATCGGCACCAATGCGGCGACCCGTCAGGATGAGATCGTTGGCGATCTTCTGTGGGATCGCACGGGGCAGGCGAATCAATCCACCCGCTCCTGCGATGAGCCCGACCTTGACCTCGCTCAGTGCGAACTTCGCCGATTCGTCGGCGACCACGAGGTGACATGCCAACGCAATCTCGAATCCGCCACCCATCGCGAAGCCGTTCACCGCAGCGATCACTGGTTTGTTCATGTCACGCCGACTGGTCAATCCGGCAAAGCCGTTGAGTGGTACGTACATCGGCTTGCCGCTCACGCTGTAGAGCAGGTCGTTGCCCGCGCAGAAGGCTTGGGTTCCTTCCCCGCTGATGATGGCGACCCAGAGCTCGGGATCGGCGAAGAAGGCATCGAAAACTTGATCGAGTTCCTCGTGCGCCGGTGGATGCAGGCAGTTACGGGCGTCCGGTCGATTGATGGTCACCTCGAGAAGGTGCCCGTCACGCAGCACTCTCACAAACTCGTAGTCATCACGCAACTTCGGCGGCGGCTTGGCGAAAAGCCTTGTTGCCGTGACTTCGTCGAGCGTCACGCGATTGCCATATCCGAAGGCGGAGACAAAGACGCGCTCACCGATCGGCTGTGGCGCCTCTTCTAGAAGCGTCAGCAGCTCCCCGTCCTCGGCAGCAACCTGACTGAGAAAGCGTCCACCGCCATCGACGAGCCGGCCGATAACGACGCCGGTGTTGCCGCTGCGGCCATGCATCACGGTGTAGGTCTCGATCGTCGCCCACCCGTGGGGGTGCCGCACGTGCACGGGACACTCAGACGCGTCGATGGCCCGTTGCAGCTCGTCGCTGTGATCACACTTCAAATCGGTTGGCGCAGTCGAGTAGACGCCAACCGACGTCTTGGACAGCACGCCCCCATTCGCCGCCACCAACGCGAAGCTTCCCGGTTCGTCCCGTAGTCGCCCGGTTGCTTCGGCGATTGCGTGCATCGAGTAGTTGTTACCGGCACCGCCGAAGAAGGGCAGGCCCCCGGTTGTGGTCAGCCCACGGGGGTCGTCGGGCGAGAGACCCAGGGCGTCGGTGATGTTGGAGACAGCGATCGGGAAACACGAGTACAGGTCGAAGAACCCGATCTCATCGAGGGTGACATTTGCGATCTCGAGGGCGTGCTCGACCGCGGCCGGCGCGCTGGGAGCCTCACCGAAGTCCCGACGCTCGAGCAGATTACGCTCACGCAGATCGGCTTGGCCGTGAAGGAACACCCATTTGGGTGAGTCCACGCCATGACGCCTGGCCGCCGCCACGGACATCAGCAGTATGGCGGCGCCCTGGTTCACTTGATCGCGGGAGACGAGGAAGCGCGGGTATGGGTCGGCGATCATCCGGTTGCGACCGGTCACCGTGATCAGCTCGTCGGCGGTGCGCTTCTCTGGCGCCGCCGCCAGGGGATTGCGCGCCGCCACTGCGGTGAACGGCGCAAGCAACGCGCCCATCGCGGCAGCGTACGCCGCACGGCCTTCCCTTCTCCGGGCCCGGCGGGCATTCTCCAGCAGCGCATACTGCACCGGTGCACTGATCAGCCCGTGACTTGCCTGCTCCATCGTGGTCAGGCCGAAGAGTCCGTAACCGCGGTCCTCGAAAATGCCACCGGGATCCGCTGGATCGTCGGAAAAGTCCGGCTTGGGGTCGGACTGCGTCAGATGGCGGATTGTCGAGATGGCCTCGGCACCGGCGAGGAGGACGACTTCGGCAGTCCCCGTCATTATTTCCCGGCCGAACTCGGACACCAGATGCTGCGGCGATTGTCCGCCGGCGACCTCGAGCACGGCCCGGCGCGGTGTCGCCCCGAGTCCGTTTGCGACCGATATCGGAAACTTCGTCGACTTGCCGAGTGGCGCCGGTGCCCCTGGAGTCGAGTTTTCGAACTGTCGGGTGCACGCGACAGTATCGATCGCCGCGACGACTGCTCGTTCGTCGGTGCCGGTGTCGAGGACAGCAGCCCGCGCGGCCGCAACCGCAAGAGCTATCGGCGACATACCGCGATAGTCGGTGTCCTCGATCCGTTCGGCCACCTGTCCTACACCGACGATGACCGGGGTATTGGGGTCGACTTCTTCGATCTTCAGTGCCGTCATATCAGGGTTGTCCTAGAAAAAGTAATTACCGACGTCTTTCGTCCGTTAAAGCTATAGGTTCGTCCCGGCGGTGACAAGCAATCGCGGTCGGCTCACCGGAAGGTTCGAGCTCCCGCGCCCTTCGACGGCCGGCAAGCGACCGCCTGGGTAGCGAATCACCGTAGGAGAAGCGCTTACTCACAGCACTAGGTGGCGATGGCGATGCGCTCCCCGCTCTCACCCGTCGATGACCGTGACAACGCCCGATGCGCCATCGACTTCGACCAGCTGACCATCCCGCAGTGCGCGGGAGGCGATCTCGGTCCCGACGACAGCGGGTATGCCGAACTCCCTGGCAACGATGGCGGCATGCGACATCGCTCCGCCGATGTCTGTGACGATGGCGGCCGCGGTGGCGAAGAATGGTGTCCAACCGGTGTCCGTCACACGTGCGACCAAGATCTCGCCGGGTTCGATGTCGTCGTCCGGCGACCGTAGTAACCGAACTCGCCCGCGGGCACGACCTGACACCGCGGGTACCCCCCTTATCGCGCTTCCCGAAGTGACCACGGCGCGCATCTCGTCGCCGACACTCATCGGCTGGGTGAAACGCAACGGCAATTCCAACTTCGTCAACGACACTCGCTGTCTCCGTCGCCGCGAGGTGACGTCAGCGAAATCGACAGGCACCGAGAATAATTCCTCACGGGTCAATAAGAAGACGTCGCCGCCGCTGTTCAGTGAACCCCGCGCGACCAGTCGCCGGCCCCACTCGCGCAGTGCTAGGAGGCCGCTGAACAAGGCGGTTCTGGGGCTGAGCTGTGGCACGGGTCGGGGCGTGGATTGGTGGGCGGTCGGCCGGCGAGCGCGGATCGTGGCGGTGGGGGCCTGT
>NZ_JAPJDO010000015.1 GCF_026242045.1 Mycobacterium pinniadriaticum | reverse complement strand
GGCCCCCACCGCCACGATCCGCGCTCGCCGGCCGACCGCCCACCAATCCACGCCCCGACCCGTGCCACAGCTCAGCCCCAGAACCGCCTTGTTCAGCGGCCTCCTAGCGCGCCACCAGGCGCCGAGTAACCGAATAATTCTATGCCACCGCTGGATATGGGCTCTGGGTCTCCCGCGGCGGCGAGCGCCTGGGCCTTGAACGCCCTTGCGGCAACACTCGGTTCATAACGCACTTCGTGGAGACCGGTAGCCCCTTGCGCTGGCGGGCGATCACCCCAAACGACGCCCTGGGCCAGCCCATGTCGGAGCGCCGACGAGAAGCTCTGCGCCAGCCCAATGTCGTCCCGATCGAGCAGGTCGCCAGCTAGCGCCAACTGGTGTGCGGGGGCACGGCGCGTCCAGGACTTCATCGGTATGCCTGGTTCGAGGACTTCGGCCCCTAGGATCCTGAGCGGGAGGGGGTCTTCCCGATCGATGAGCAGCACAGTCACTTCCCATCCCGCCATGGCGTGGTCAAACAGCCAGCCGCCGACCGACTGCACAGCACCTAGCACGCTCGGAGCAAGGACGTCCAATCGGTACCGCGTCGGCGAGAGACCGCGTTGGCTCGTTGGATAACACGTCGCCAGGGGCGCCGGCCTTGTGATGGCGCTGGACTCGGGTCGACCAACCGGCTCCATGGTGCTCATGCGTCAGGTGTGAATGTGATGTGAAGTTCAGTGAGCCCTCGGATGACAAAGGAGGGGTCAAAGCTGTACCGGCGTGCATCGACCGGCCCGTGATGTTCTTCAGAGATCGTGATGTCCGTCATCCGTGACAGGATGCGTTCGAGGCTGACGCGTCCCTCAACCCGCGAGAGCGGTGCGCCCGGGCAGGTATGGATTCCGCGCCCGAATGCCATGTGTTCCCTGACATTCGGGCGATCCATGCGGAACACATCGGGATCTTGGAAGCGGGACGGGTCGCGGTTGTAGGCGCCAGGCAAGAGCATGACGCTGCATCCGGCCGGCGTCGGCACATCGCCGATGGTTGTCGTTTTGCTGGTCAGGCGGAAATGGCTCTTGATCGGGCTCTCGATCCGCAGTGTCTCCTCGAGGAAGTTCGGGATCAGGCTCCGGTCTTCACGCAGTTGCTGTTGTAAGTCTGGACGTTCGGCAAGCACCCGGACCGCGAAGGTCAGCAGCTTGCTCGTCGTTTCCAGACCCGCGGCGAACAGAAATGCGGCCAACCGCGCGACGTCGATGACCTCGGGGGTCGATTCGTCAGGATACTTCGCCTGCGCCAACTCGGTGAGTACGTCGCCCCGGGGCTCGCGGCGCCGGTCCTCGATGTAGTCGGTGAACCGGTTCTCAAAGAATTGCAGTGGATTGTGCTCTATCTCTTGGGTTTCCGCCATCCCACTGTGCTGTGAAGCGAGGTGGGCCAGGAAAACGTCCTGGTCCTCTGCCGGCACTCCAAGCAGATCAGCGATGACGAGCAGAGAGATCGGCTGGGCGAACTGACTCACGAATTCGCAGCGACCGTCCTGGATGAACTGATCGAGCTGAGCGTCGACCAGCGACCACATGAACGTCTCGTTCTCTTTGAGTCGTCGCGGCGTCATCAGCTTGCTGAGAAGGCCCCGAACTTGAGTGTGCTCTGGCGGGTCCAGCGTCGACATGAAGTCGCTGAACGGCATTTCGCCACGATGCTCGGCGATCTGGTCGGTGATGTCATCTCCGGTCGGCTCGAACGGGAGGCCCGCAACTGGGCCGATGATCGAGTTACACGCGGAGAAGGACCCGGCATCACGGTAAACCGCCATCCCTTCGTCATATCCGGTCACAGCCATGATCTTCTGCTGCGGGTCGAAACTGACCGGACACTGCGATCGTTGTTCGAGGTAGTACTGGTAGGGATCGACGATCAGAGATTCATCACTGAAGAATTTGAGTGTGTCGAATTCACTCATGACGGGGACTCCTGACAATTCGGAATGTTCTTTAGGTCCGGTTTTGTATGTGGATAGGCGCTCGCGAGGTACTGGCTCTGCGTGACCCGTTTGAGCCTGTTCGCGGTCCAGGTCGCTCCTGGCCGCCGACTAATCGACGCCCAGCAGGCCCTTGCCCATCTCGTCGAAGGTTCGGGGATCGACGTAGATGTGCTGCGCGCCGACACACATGTCGCGGAAGCACCGCTGCAGAATGCTCGGGTTCCTAAACCCTGGGCTGCCGGACGACATGAATGCGAATTCCACGATGTCCATACACACCTGTGTCTGGTAGGTCACGGCGCTGACGAGTTCGTCCCGCATCGCTTTCGTCATCGGGTCACCGGCGTCGAGACGGTCCACGATGTCCCCGATCCTGTCGTGCACCAGCAGACGCGCTGACTGCAACGCAAGCGTGTTCTCACTGAACGCGCGCTGGAAGACCTGCTGGTCTCTCATCGCGGTGCCCCCGATACGAGCGCGTCCAGCCATGGCGATCGCCTGAATCTCGTCGAGAGCCCGCCGAGCCACACCCAGAGCCCACCCGGCATGACCGATGCCGGCGAAGGCCACCGCGCCCAGACGGTACACGCCACCACCGCAGCGTGGCTCACCGTCGAATAGCCAGAATGTGCGGCCCTCCTCGACGAATTGCTCGGGGATGGTGTAGTCGAAACTGCCGGTACCCCGGAGTCCCATCACATCCCAGTTCCCGGTGAGCTCAACGCTGTCACGCGGTACATAGAAGGCCAGCACCGCCGGGGTCCCGGCGTCGTTGAGCTCGCGATTGCCGTCAGCATCGTAGATCAGCGCGCCGCCGCCGATCCACGACGCATGGGCACTACCGCTGCCGAATTGGAACCGCCCTTGCACCTGGAAGCCCCCGTCGACCCGCCTCGCTTTCCCACGTGATGCCAACTGACCGGCAAAGAGGATCCCGGGGCCACCTTGCAGCATCTGGCGCGCCGCGACAGGGTCCAACATCGCGCTGACCGCCGTCGCGTTGCCGTTCGCCATGAAGGACCAGCCGATTGAGCCGTCCTGGTATGCGAGTTCCTCCAGAACGTCGAGCATCGTGTCGACGTCAGCCTCGAGCCCGCCGAGCTCCTTGGGAACTTGAAGGTGGTTGAGACCGGACTTGGCGAAGGCCTCGATAAGCGGCTTCGTCATCGTGAGCTCGCGGTCGACCGAATCGGCTTCAGCTTCAACGAGCGGGCGTAGTGACCGGGCAGTGGACAGTAGATCGTTCATCGAATTCCTCGTATGCGGTGTTGTCGTTGGAGATGAGCTGACATTTGGCGCAGTCGGCGGCGATGTCAGATGTTCGTCGGCATAGGAACCGATGCGGGCCACCGCTTCCTTGCCCTCGGGCAGCATGTCCGCGAACGAGTGCCAGACATGGATCATGTCGTCCCAGATCTCGAGCGTGACGTCGACGCCCGCCGCCTGTGCCCGTTCGGCAAAGCGCTTTGAGTCGTCGAGCAAGAGCTCAGCTGTGCCGACCTGCACCAGCAATGGCGGCAGTCCCGTCAGATCAGCGAAAAGCGGTGACGCCGTTGGTGATTGCGGATCGGCGTCGCCCAGGTACGCGTTCGCCATCAGCGCGAGGACCGAAGCCCGGACCATCGGATCTTTGTCGCGGTTCGCCTCGACGGTCGCGCCCGACAAGGTCAGATCGGTCCACGGGCAGATACAGATCGCGGCTCCTGGTAGCGCCTCACCGCGGTCGCGCAGCGCCACCAGGGTTCCCAGAACGAGGCCTGCCCCTGAGGAGTCGCCGGCGAGGGCGACGTTGTCCGGTGCATGGCCTTCCGAGACAACGAAGCGATAGGCCGCGAGGGCGTCGTCCACGGCCGCAGGGAACCGATGCTCGGGAGCAAGTCGGTAGTCAACGCTGAGCACCCGGGCACGGGCGGCCCGGGCGATGTGGGAGCACAAGCCGCGGTTGGCACCGATGGTGCCCGTGGCGTACCCGCCGCCGTGGAAATAGACGATGATGCGGCCCGGCTCACAGACGTCGGGGACCACCCACTCAGCCGGGACACCGCCAGCGTTGACGGCGTCCCAGGTGATGTCGTCTGGCTTGGGATAGGCGGGGGCGCGTTCCGTGATTTTCCGGATCGTCATCAGATCGCCACTGGCCAACGGGTCGGCTTTGCGCATCATGGCGATGACGCGTTCGAGTTGGGGGCTTGCCATGTCGTGTTTACCTCCTGGGAGTTCTTGTCCGGTGCTGATCTACTGGACCCAGGAAGCCCCGCTCGATCAGCAGGAGGGTGGCGTCCAGGTCCGCCTTCGTGCTCGTCTTTGCCCCGAATTCTTCGATGATGGACACCAGGATCACGGCGTTGATGTCCACATCTCCGACCACGCGTGCATCGAGCATGGTTGCCATCCTGCGGCGACCCCAATCGATCACTGCGGCTCGCTCATCGCGCAGCGGGCCCTCGATGGCCTCGATCCACACGTTCACCAGCGGACCCGTCGAGATGTGTACTTCGGCGTAGCGACGAAGCCACGGGCGCAGGCTCTCCCGCGCCGGAATATCTGGGCGCTCGCGCACGACCGCGGCGAGTTGTTGAATAGCTCGCAGCCCCATCACCGAGACGAAGTCATCGATATTCTCGAAATACGTGTAGAACGAACCGCGGGCGACCCCAGCGGCCTTGACCAGATCGTTGATCCGAAGACCCCGGTAACCGCTGTCGGCGATCAGCTGGTTGGCGACCCCGAGTATGGCTCGAAGGGTGCGCTTGCCGGGTTGGGCTGCTTGCGCGTCGAGGTCTTGGGCACGCTCGAAGGTGGCCGTCGCTCGGGGACTGTATTGCAGGATCGGTGGTCTCACGCCTGACCGATAGGGATGGACGTTTACGCCTGGCAGCGGACCGAACAGCACTCGGTGCGCAACGTCGGCCAGGGCTGAGCCAACCCGCTCCCGGCCATAGAACTCAGGTGCTGCGGTGCGCAGGATCGACGCGCGGCCCAGCGCGGCGATCACACCGGTGCCCAGAAGTTCCACGATCGGGTCGAGTAACCGGCGCGGGAGATCACTTCCGGCGACCCGAGCCTCGAAGGGAGCAACGCTTCGACGCGTGATGGCCGCCGCTCGACCCACCAGAGACGCGTCGTTTGCCGCTGCGGCCTCGAATGCTCGCAGTATCGGCTCGTACCGAGCCTGGATGTCGGCCAGACGCGAGAAGTAAGCGAGCAGTGCGGCTCGACCCGCCTCGTCGGGAGTGATGGTGTCCAAAACTTCGAGCGCGGCGCCCATCTGGTTTGCCACTTGCGTTGCGAGAATGCGAAAAAGCTCGTCCTTGCCCGAAAAGTATTGGTAGACAGTCACCCGCGAGCAGCCAGCGAGTTCAGCAATCCTGTCGAGAGATGCGCGATCGTAGCCGGACTCATCGAACGCCTCGAGGGCAGCGTCTAGAAGACGCTGGTGAGTTCGAAGTCCGCGCACGCCCACTGCTGGGTCATCGGCGAACGGCGCCCTGCGAACGGGAACCATTGGCGTCACCTCTGAATGTGCGGACTCCTCGACATTGACCTCACGACGAGGCACCGAGAACCCAGTCGAGCCCGAACGGGTCGACGTCACGGAAGGATCACATCGCCGTGCCACGCACCAATACTGCTCTGTTTCTAACATAAATGTCAATACCTGCCGCAGATCACATTGTGTAGCAGGAAACTGACCGCATCGGATGTGCCCCATAGCCTTACAGTATGTAGTTGTTGCCTCGTTATCGCTTTGGGCGATGCGCACTGTTCATTCGCCCGGTTGGGCGGATCGTCGCCCATCAAAGGCGAAACGTGCCTAACGTAAACCACACCGAGCCCAGATCCACCCCGCCGACGCCACAACGTCCGATGGGTAATGCTGCGAGACAACGGGCCATCACTCCTCGCGCCTACGGCTGCAAGGACTTGACAACTTCGTTGAGGTCTTCTTGCGCCGAACTCGTCTGCCACGGCGGCCGTTCGGTCGTAGAACGTTTGATGCATCATCGACACCGCCGGATCGGCTAGTGCGCGGAGGACTTCTCGCCGGGTGACGGCCGGGCGCCTCTACCGTAGGTGATGTCAGCCCGCTCAGGATCCCAGCGGTCGCGGAAGACGACATCCCCAATCGGACGCCGCCGGACCGGCCCGTGCCGGCCACGCGGCCAACCGACGACTACGTGTCCGGCCAGGAACCATCCCTCGGGCACGCCGACCGCCTCCCGCAGGATCCGCTCGCCGCCGTAGGACGCCCAGCTGGTCAAACACGCTCCCAGCCCCTGGGCACGGGCGGCCAAGTAGAAGTTCTGAATTGCCGGATAGATCGAGCCACCCTGCAAGAACTCCGAGGCGAACTCGTTCTTGTACGCGGTGAACAACACGGAGGTGTACTCACCGGCGCGGTCGTGCAACTCGTAGGTTGCCCGATTATTGCGAGCGATGCGACTGTTGTCGTCGGCCGCGGGTCGGCTCATGCCGTAGATTCCCTCGATCGTCGCCAGCGCCATCTGTGCCGCCTGGGCGACCGCGGCACGTTGTTGAGGGCCAGACAGCACGATGAACCGCCACAGCTGTCCATTGGCACCGTTGGGCGCCCAAGTCGCAGCCTCCAGGCAACGATCCAGGGTCTCGTCGTCCACCGGGTCGCCGCTGTACCTGCGTATCGAGCGTGCGGTCGACAGTACTTTCCAGATGTCGTTCGTACAATCAGGCATGTCACCCACTGGTCAGATGCTGCGGACGGGCACGTTGAGTCGGTTGTGAGGACCAGGAACATCGGGAAATTGCAGCGGCCAAGCTGGCTTCCCGTGTTGCACAATCCAGGTCGAACCGGTCGCATCCAGCGGCGCAGTGACCGCGGTGAGCACAGCGTCGGCGATCGCCTGCGGTTCCATCACCGGCACCCCGGCACCTTCCACCAACGGACGTCGATTTCCGAGTACACCCGTTTCGGTGATACCCGGGCATACCGTATGCACCGCAATGCCTTCCGGTGAAAGATTCGGCGCGATCGCCCGCATGAATCCGACTACCGCATGCTTACCAAGCGAATACACCGCGTCGGGATGCCAGGGCAGGACGCCCGCGAGTGACGCAGTCGCCACAATCGCCCGCTTACCGTTGCCGGCGCAGCGTCGCATCGTGCGGACCGCCGCACGCGCCCCAAAAACCACTCCGTCGAGGTTCACCCCCAACGACCTGCGGTAGTCCGCCAGATCGAGCGAGGCGATGTCCCCCGACCAGCGGATACTGACGCCTGCGTTGAGGAACGCCACATCCAGGCACCCGAATTCGCGCACAAACGACGCGAACGCAGCATCGAGCTGCTCAGGGTCGGAAACATCGCATCCCAAACCCAGGCCACCGACCGAGTCGGCAACCGTGGCAGCGGCGCGCTCGTCGATGTCTACGACGCACACGCGCATGCCCTCGGACGCCAGCAGCTGCGCGGTAGCCCGGCCAATGCCCGAGCCACCGCCAGTCACCAACGCCACACGTCCATCGAGTTTCAAGGTCGCCCCTTCGCGCACGCCGCCACCCGCCGTCTCCGCGCTTTCCACCATCCGTTACCAGCGGTCGGAAAACACGTGTTCGAGCCGCGCTCCAAGCACGAGCAGACGGCCCGACCACCCGCGCCAATAGTGCACGTTTTCTAACGACAATGTCAATGTTTGACGGAGAGTACCTAGAAAGATCCCAATCTTCCGGTTGTAGGAAGGACTCTAGCCTTACAGTACGTCGGTTGTGTTGTGGGCGGACCTACTCCAGGTCGACCGCGAACATCTCCTGGTCGGCATCGCTCAGGTGGGCGTACTCGGCAACGTTGGTGATCGCCATCGCCGCCTCATGACCATTCCGGCAAGGTGCCCTGCCGCCTCGATCGCGGGCTGACGAACATGCAGGGGAGATTCAAGAGTTGCGTCCCAGACCGAGGTCATCGCCCTCAGGGAGACAGCTAACGCATCCAAGAACAAGATCTCGGCCGTGTCCCCCACCGGCTCGAATCTGTACCTGGCGACGGTGATCAACTGCTGCTCGCGGCGAGTCACCGGCTGGGCGACCGCCGATCACATGCGCACCGAACTCGTCGAGGATGCCCTCAACGCCGCTGTCGCGTTGCGGGGCTCACTGGCCAGCGCAGTGTTTCACTCTGATCACGGAAGTCAGTACACCTCTGAGGATTTCGCGAAGCTCTGCGGTGAGTCGGGGGTCACCCAATCGATGGGCGGCGGGGGTCGAGTGCCGATAATGCGCTGGCCGCAGCGTTCCACGCCACCCTCAAATGCGAAGTTCTGCAAGACCGCAGCACCTGGGCTGACACCGAGGTCTTCCGATGTACTGGTCTTTGCATCGCGGATACGGACTCAACCTTTCGCTACATCGATTGCAGTCGCATCGGAATCGTGACGACCAGTGGCAGGTTTCTGCCGCAGGCGCCGCTGAGCCCCTTGGTGGTGTCTATGCCCGCCAAAAGCGATTCGTTGGCGGAGTGCTGCCCTCGGGCATCCACGGGCCAGAACATGTAGAGCTGATTACCGGGCGACGCCGAGCCGTCGTTGCACGGCTGCCAGTTCGGGACGGTCCGATGAACCAGCCACCGGTCCTCGGTGTAGTTGATGTCCGCGTCCCAGCCTTCGCTACTTGTCAGGTGGCCGGTGCAGACGGTTGGCCGGTCACACGAAGTGGCGATGGTCCACACCTGACGAACCGTCTGCTCGTCGTGGTGCACATCATTTGTCTTGGCCCAATCGCCGTTGGACGTGACGAGATACTGCCCGTTCAACTCGATGCCATACGTGCTCGCATGAGCGGAGGCCGCGATCCCAGTCGCGCCAATCATGTATGCAGCGCTGGCACCGAATATCACACTGATAGCGCGCATCAGCTCGTCTCCAACGTCGATGGGGCCATTCTCGCTGGCCGAGAATAGCATTCTTCAAACTCGCCGATGCCCGGATTCGACGCAGATCGCGGCTGATAGAGAATGCTGCCAAAGGGAACACAGCGTCGCACGGCCACGCTGTCAGTGCTTCGCATTCGCCAGCGCCAGCCCGGGGATTTGGTTACCCAATTCGACGTCCTCCCGGGGATGGAGGCTTGGGACAGACCGACCGGGTGTACTGCCAGGCCGCGGAGGATCGCTCAGGACTGGGGTTGAGGCGGCGTCGGTGTGCGGCGGTGGCGCTTGATGGTCTGCACAGATCAGCGCCGAATCATGGTAGGCAACGACTATGTGTATATATATTATATGGATCTGACGGAGTCTGCTGAGCCGCCTACGGACCGCCTAGGAACTGACGACCACAGCCAGCACGCGCACCGGACAAGGGAGGAAGATGGCCGACCCTGGTGACCTCGACCGGCTCATTGCCGAGCACGCCTGCGAACGACTGATATACGAATACGCCTGGCTCATCGACAGCGGAGCCGCCGGCCTCGTGGCAGACCTCTTCACCGACGACGGTGAATGGCTGGGAGCCGACGGGCGCGGCATGCGAGGCGTCGATGAGATCCGCGAAGCATTCATGGGCCGCCAAGCGCTTACTCGTCGAAAATCTCGTCATGTAATGACCAATGTGCGAGTCGATTACGACGGCGCTGACAGTGCGGTGGCCACCGCATACCTCGTCAACTTTCGCCATGATGATTCTCGCGAGACCAGTACCGGGCCCGCTCCGGCCGATCACCCAAAATTTGTCGGCGACTACAAGTTCGCCTTCCGCCGCGCCTCACAAGGATGGCGGATCGCGACCCTGCGATTCGACCTGGTCTTCTTGCGCGGCCGTCGGCCCAGTCCGACCTGGGCGGTGACCCACAGGGCCGATTAGATGTCGGCCGGATCTGACTATTCCGGAAAGTGAAACACGTAGTGTGCGCATGGAAGACGCTCGACATCTTCGTACCTTCGGATCTCAGGCCCCGCGATGCTTCGCACCATGTGCGATACCAGATCGACCTGGTCGCCTACGATTCCGGCGATCTCCTCGGGCGGATAAGAATCGGCGGTGGTAGTGATCAGGACACTGCCTGGCAGATGTGGTCGGGCTCCTGCCTCCCCCGCCCACTGGCTAAACGTCGCCGTTAGCAGAGAAGGAGTACCCCCATGACCGACAATTCTGATGAGCGCCGTTGCGCCCGTTGTTCGACGCCGGTTCCCTTTCCCGGTGATGCCCAGTTGATAGACTGGGAGGGACTTGACGTTGTAGGCGGCACGATCTTGTGCCCCAATTGCATTCAGCCCGAAGAACTGTATTAGAGGCAAGTGAGGGTGGCTATCAACGGCCTCCTGGATGCGCAGGGTAGTCGCACACGACGTCTATGACGTGGAAGCGAGTACGAGCCTGGCGTCGGCAGAAATCTGCTCTTGGGCAGATTTCGAGACTACTTCGCAAGACAACCCCGGCTAACCAACTCGACATCTCCTCAGCCCGATGCGATCTCGCGTTCCACACCGAGTTCCTCCCCCGACGATCCCCCGTCCGTGCGCTTCGCGCAGGCCACGGCCGAAACCTAGGCCGCCCGCGCCACCGCCGCCGGTGGCCAGAAGATCGTCAGCGAGACCGACACGGCGAGGACCCCATACCGGTCAGTCCTTACAGCCAGTCCCCCAATCGGCGGCGCCCAGCGCGGCGCCCCAGGGATGGATCAGCATGGGGATCTATGGTTCTCGTAGCCCACGCTTCACGCAACGGGTTTATACGTGAGGTGTAGTTCGCTCAGGCCGCGTAGCAGGAACGTCGGCTCGTAGCGATAGACGCGGTCTCCGGACGGGCCGTGCTGCGTCGCGTCGATACCGATATCGGTCATGCGATCCAGCAGTCGGTTCAGCGTGACCTTCGCCTCCACCCGGGCCAGCGGTGCGCCCGCGCAGGTATGGATGCCGCGGCCGAACGTGATGTGCTCGCGGACGTTCTTCCGGTCGAGCCGGAACTCGTCGGGCCGCTCGAACTTGCGCGGGTCTCGGTTGGCCGCGCCAAGGCACAGCATCAGCACGGTGCCGGCGGGGATATCGACGCCCCCGAGGGTGGAGGTCTTGCGCGCCAGCCGGAAGTCGACCTTGGTGGGGCTTTCGATGCGCAGCGACTCCTCGATGAAGTTGCCGATCAGACTGCGATCGGCCCGCAGCCTGTCCTGGAGATCAGGCCGTTCGGCCAGCACCCGCGTCGAGGCGCTGAGGAGCTTGACCACAGTCTCCTGGCCCGCGGCGAAGAGGAAGGTCGCTTGGCGGACGACCTCGACGACTTCCGGCGTGGAACCGTCGGGATACGTTGCGGCGGCCAGGGAACTGAGCACGTCGTCCGCCGGCTGACTGCGCCGCTCGGTGATGTAGCGGATGAACTTCTCCTCCAACCACTCCAGCGGGTTGACGGCGACCGGGGTGTGGTCCAACGCGCCCACGGCGCTGCCCGGCGACTTGCCGGCGCCCAGACTCTGGCGGAATTCGGCGCGATCGTCCTGCGGAACGCCCAACAGGTCGGCGATCACCAGCGTGGCGAACGGCTTGCCGTACTCCCCGAGGAATTCGCATTTGCCGTTGGCGATGAATTCGTCGAGTTGGCGGTCCGCCAGCTCCCACATGAAGTCTTCGTTCTCCTTCAGCCGCGCGGGCGTGAGCAGGCGACTGAGCAGCGAGCGGGCCCGGGTGTGCGCGGGCGGATCCATGGTCACCATCAGTTCGTTGATGGGGAACAGGTGCCGGTGCGCCTCGATCTGCGCGGAGATGTCGTCGCCCTCCGGCACGAACGGCAGCGGTGGGAACGGTCCGCCGATCGCGTTCACCGCGGAGAACGTCTCGTAGTCCTTGAAGGCTGCGACCGCCTCGTCGTACCCGGTGATCGCCACGACGCCGTAGTTCGGCTCACGGAAAACGGGGTTCTGGGCCCGCAGGTAATCCAGGTAGCCGTAGGGGTCCTGGGCGATGTCCTGATCGGAGAAGTAGTCGGTCGTTGCGAAATCGGTCATCGTTGCGGGCCTTTCACAATGCTGATGGCTTGGCGTGGGCAGGCTGCCACTGCGGCCTCGACCTGTTCGCGCACCCCGTCCGGCGGCGACTCGACACACGTGGCCTGATCGGCCGAATCGACGTCGAAGACTTCGGCGGCCAGTTCGACACACAGGGCATGACCCTCGCACAGGTGCCGGTCGACCTGCACGTGCCAGCGAGCCACGGTCATCCAACCTCCCGTTTCGATTTTTGATCGATCGATCAAATTGTGCACTGGGACATGCTTACCACGGACGGAAATCGGTGGTCAAGAGTCCGGCGGCTGGTCGTCTAGCCAAGTAGCGAAATGTCCTGAGAGGATGACGGGTATGGCATCGACACCGAAGTCCAAAGACAAAGATGCCGGCGCGCGCGCCCGCCTGATGGAGGCGACCGCTCAGATCATGCTCGAAGAGGGGTATGCCGCCGCGACGTCGCGTCGGGTGGCGGCCCGTGCCGGGGTCCGCTCTGCCCTGGTGTACTACTACTTCCCGGCCATGGACGACCTGTTCGTGGCGGTGCTGCGATCCGGTTCGGAGGCATCGCTGGCGCGGATGCGCCAGGCGATCACCGCCGAGGAACCGTTGCGCGCCTTGTGGTCCATCAACACCGATCCGCGCTGGACCGGGTTGTACACGGAGTTCGTCGCGCTGGCCAACCACCGCAAGGTCATCAGCGCCGAACTGAAGTCCTACGCCGAACGCGTTCGCGATATCGAGACCGCCGCCGCGACAGTCGCCCTGCGGGCACATGGCTTCGACCTCAACGAATATCCGCCGGTCGCAGTCTCGATGCTCGTTGCACAGATTGCCCGCAGTCTGTGCAACGAGAGCGCCATCGGGATGACCGAGGGCCACGAGGAGATGGGAGAGCTGGTGGAGCGCTTCCTGAGTCGGTTCGCCGCCACCGAGCAAGCGCAGGCTACTTGAGCATGCTCCCGGCGTCCACCGTCATGGGTAGGCCAGTGACGTAGCGGGCCTCGTCGGACGCCAAGAACAGCACCGCATTGCTGATGTCGACCGGCTCGACCCAGCCGATCGGCAGCACGTGCATCATCTGAGCCACCACCGCCATATCGTCGGGCCCGGGATTCTCCAGATCTGGACGGAACAGCTTCATCGTGCCTTCGTTCATGAAGAGTGGGGTGTTCACGTTGGTGGGGTGTACCGAGTTCACCCGGATGGAATGGTGGCCCAGCTCGACGGCGAAGGTCCGCATCAGTCCGACCACGCCGTGTTTGGCGGCGATGTAGTGGCCGGTGTGCGGATACGCTTTCAGCCCGCCCACCGAACTGGTCAGGATGATCGAGCCGCCACGACCGGCCGAGATCAGGTGCGGTACTGCCGCTTTCACAGTCTTCCACACTCCGGAGAGGTTGACGGCGATCATATCGTCCCAGTCGGACTCACTGGTGTGGTCGAGCGTCTGCCCGCCATTGCCGATGCCGGCGTTGGCGACGATGATGTCGAGCCGGCCGAGCTGTTCCACACCCCCGTCGACGGCGGCCTTCACGGCGGCGTAGTCGCGGACGTCGACCTCCGCGGTCACAATCCGGCGATTGAGACCCTTGACCAGATCGGCGGTCTCGGCCAGATCGTCCGGTGTGGGCGCGGGGATGTCCTCATTGCTGCTGATGCGTTTGCACACATCGATGGCGATGATGTCGGCGCCCTCGGCGGCCAGTCGGACCGCGTGACTGCGGCCCTGACCCCGCGCGGCACCGGTGATGAAAGCGACCTTGCCTTCGACTCGTCCACCCATGACAAACCCTCGTCTTTCAGAAATTTGATCGATCGATCAAAACCTTCGCAGTCCGGGCGCCGCGTGTCAACCTGCGGCTTCGGCGCGCCACTCTTCGAGGACGCGTTGGTGCTGTTCATCGATGACCTGATCGAGGTGCGACGCCTTGGGCCAGCCGTAGTACGCAGCGAAATGCAGTGCTAGTTCCTTCATCTCGTCGAAGGAGACGTCACGGCTCTTCAGCGCGGCGTACACATGGCTGATGATCGGTATCAGCGTGTCCTGCAAAGCCACACAGGCCACCGTGATGAGCCGGCGTTCCTTCATACCGAGGCCGGGCCGAAGCCACATCTCACCGAAGACGAAATTCAGGATTCCCGCGCCCGAGTAGGGGTTGTCGCGGATGGGTGCGTACGGAATGCAGTTGATCTCCCTGAACGACTGCTCGCCGACCAGCAGTCGGACCTCGGGGTCACTCGGCGTGATCAGCGGAAGCAGTGGTTCCGGTGGCGGTGGACTCTGCCCGCGGTCGCGGTGGATCCGCTCCCATTGTTCGTCGACGACCATGTTGAACCATGACGCCTTGGGCCAGCCGGCGTAGACCGCGAAATGCAGGACTGCCTCGCGCATTTCGACGATGGACACGTCGCCGCTGTTGAGGGCGGCGTAGACATGGTCACGCAACGGCGCCTCGGCGTCGGCCGCCGCCACGCATGCCAGGGTGACGAATCGCCGGTCGCGGCGGCTCAGGATCGGGCGCGACCAGATCTCGCCGTAGACGAAGTCGATCAGACCGCTCCCGGCAGGCGTGGCATCGTCTGGTGCCGGAAAGGTCATCACGTCGGCGAACGACCGCCTGCCACGCTCGCGCCGGTCGCTGTCGACCGCGGTCATCGGATGGTCACCCCGGCGTCGACCTTGAGTTCGGTGCCCGTCACATAGCGGGACTCGTCGGAGACCAGATAGAGCACCGCGTTGCTGATGTCGATCGGTTCGGCCATCACGATGGGTAGCGCATTGAGGAAGATCGGCACCAGGTCGGGTCGGCCCTCGCCCAGCACCTGGTGCAGCGACTCGGGTCGCATTCCGGTCTCGACGCCGGTCGGGTGCACGGTGTTGACCCGAACGTTCACCGCGGCAAGCTCGTTGGCCAGTGCCCGGCTCAGCCCGACGACACCATGCTTGGATGCCGTGTAGGGAAGATGCAGCGGTGTTCCCTTCAGCCCCGCCGCCGAGCTGATGTTGACCAGGCTCCCGCCGTGGCTGACCAGGTGTGGCAGCGCCGCCGCGCAGGTGTTCCAGGTTCCGATGAGGTTGACGTCCAACACTGTTCGCCACTGTTCCGCAGTCGTGGTGTCCCAGGTTCCCACCGTGAGCACGCCCGCGTTCGACACCGCGGCGTCCAGCCCGCCGAGTTGGTCGACGCCGTCGTTGACCGCCGCGGCCAGCGCCGCGCCGTCGCGGACGTCCACGACATGAGTGACCGCGCGCCGGTTGTGTTGCTCGACCAGCCGGGCCGTCTCCTGGAGATCCGCCGGTGAGGCCAGTGGATACTCGATTTCCGGAATCCACTCGCAGATGTCCACCAGAATCAGGTCGGCGCCCTCTTCAGCCAGTCGCACGGCATGACTGCGGCCCATCCCCCGGGCGGCCCCGGTGATCAGCACCCGTTTCCCGGCAACCCGCCCTCGTGTGTCCGTCATCGTCGTCCTAGAGCTTGTTGCAGAAGCCGGCGTCGACCGGGAACGTAACCCCGGTGACGAACTTGGCTTCGTCACTGACCAGATACGCGATCGCGGCGCTGATGTCCTCCGGTTCGAGGAGGTCCACCGGCATGGGGTTCTGCAGATGCGGTCCCCCGTCGGGATAGTTCTCCAGGAACGACACCATCGCGGGATTGACCGCCATCATGGTGCGCACCGCGGTCGGATGCACGGTGTTGACCCGAATACTATGCGGGGCAAGAGCATTGGCCAGGGTTCGCATCAGCCCGACGAGGCCATGCTTGGACGCCGCATACCCGAGCCCGCCGCCCTGCAGGCCGCCGAATCCGCGCAGGCCCGCCGTCGAGCTGGTGAACACGATCGACCCGCCACGCTGCCCGGCGATCAGGTGCCCGATCGCGGCCTTGGCCGTGTGGAAGGCCCCGACGAGGTTCACGTTCAGCACATCGGTCCATTGCTCGAGCTCTTCGTCGATGGTCAGTTCGCGAAATGCCATGGTGGCGATGCCGGCGTTGGCGCACACGATGTCGAGGCGGCCGAACTGTTCGACCCCGGCATCCAGGGCGGCCTTCAATCCGTGGAAGTCACGGACGTCGGCGACGCCGGCAATCATCTTGCCGCCCTTGGCTTCAACGAGTTCAACGGTTTCATCCAGCTCGGCGCGGCTGGCCATCGGATAGCCGTTGGAGCCGATGTCGGCGCAGATGTCCACACCGATGATGTCGGCGCCGTCGGCGGCCAGCCGAATGGCGTGGCTGCGGCCCTGCCCGCGGGCCACGCCGGTGATGAACGCGACCTTGCCGTCCAGAGAACCCATCGATCCCGCTTTCGTTGCGCCGGCGGCGTCGCCGGTGGAGTTTCACGGCACAGTAACCGCGTTACTGCGGTACAGTAACCGTGTTACTCATCGACGGCAAGGGCATGTGTGAACAGCGTTGAGATGACAGCGGGGACCGCTGTCGACAGCCGCGACAGGATCGTCGACATCGTGGTCGACATCCTCGAAACCGAGGGTTACGACGCGGTGCAGCTGCGTGAGGTCGCTCGGCGTTCGCGCACCTCGCTGTCCACAATCTACAAGCGCTACCCCACCCGGGACAGCCTGATCCTGGCCGCGCTCGAAGCCTGGATGGACGAGAACCGGTACGCCGCGCTGGCCCACCAGCATCACGATCCCGGCGAGTCGATCTACGACGGGTTGATGCGCGTGTTGCGCACCATCTTCGAGCCCTGGGAGCGACACCCCCAGATGCTCAAGGCCTACTACCGGTCGCGCTCGGAAACCGGAAACGAACGCCTCCTGCACCGGGGGCTGGACATGGCGATTCCCGCGTTCATGGCGGTGCTGGACGGGGTCGACGACGACTTCGTCGACGACCTCGACGCCGCGGTGTCCAGCCTGGTCTATGGATTGTCCGGGCGCTTCGCCGCCGGCGAGATCGCGATCACCGACATCCTGCCCACCATCGAGCGAACGGTTCGGTGGTTCACCGCCGGCTATGAGGCGACGCGCAAGTAGAACACCGGCGGGCGCTACGGTCTTCGCTATGGATTCTTTCACCGCACTGCTGGCACGTCAGGACGGCGACCAGGTCACCGCCGCGATCGAGACGCTCGACGCGACCGAACTGCCACCCGGCGACGTCACGATCCGGGTCGCCTATTCCAGCGTCAACTACAAGGACGCGCTGGCCCTGACACCGCGGGGCGGCGTGGTCCGGCAGTATCCGATCGTTCCCGGCATCGACCTCACCGGTGAGGTGGTGGAATCCCAGTCCGCCGAATTCGCGGTGGGCGACCAGGTTTTGGCGCACGGCTACGACATCGGCACCGGACACCACGGCGGCTACGGCGAATACGTCCGGTTGCCCGCCGAACAGGTCGTCGCGCTGGGCTCGCTGACGCCCCGCGAGGGCGCGGCGATCGGAACCGCCGGCTTCACCGCCGCGATGAGCGTCGAGGCGCTCATCGCGCACGGCATCACACCGCAGGACGGACCGATCGTGGTGACCGGCGCGACCGGAGGCGTCGGATCCGTCAGCGTCGACATCCTCGCGGCGGCCGGCTACGAGGTGGTGGCGTCCACCGGTAAGGCCGAGGCCGCCGAGCATCTCAAGGCGCTCGGCGCCGCGGAGGTCATCGGCCGCCTGCCCGAAGACCCCGACGCCAAGCCCCGCCCGCTGGGCAAGACGCGTTGGGCCGGTGCCGTCGACTGCGTCGGTGGGGCCACCCTGGCTGACGTCATCAGCACGCTGAAGTACGGCGGAGCCGTCGCGGCCAGCGGCCTGACCAGGGGGCCCGGCCTGAATACCACGGTGATGCCGTTCATCCTGCGGGGCGTCTCGCTGCTGGGCATCGACTCGGTGCAGCTGCCGATCGGCCCGCGCCGCGCGCTGTGGGAGCGCCTGGGCGGCGACCTGAAACCGCGCCACCTCGGCGACGTCACCCACGAGGTCGACGTCAAGGACGTCATCGCGGTCATCGACCAGGTGCGCGCCGGGAAGTATTCCGGCCGGGCGGTGGTGCGGGTGGCCGGCGGCTTCTGACCCACCGACAACGAAAGCGGGCCGCCGGCACTGAGACCGGCGACCCACTTTCGTTCAAACCGTCAGGCCTGCGGAGTAGCGCCCAGGTGGCTGATCAGGTCGGGCTTCATCGCCTGAAGCTCGCGACCCCAGTACGCCCAGTTGTGGGTGCCGTTGTCGGGGAAGTTGAACACACCGTTCTTGCCGCCCGCGGCGAGGTAGTTGTCGCGGAAGGTGATGTTGGTGCGAATGGTCAGGCCCTCCAGGAAGGTGGCCGGCAGGTCGCCACCGCCCAGCTCGTTGGGCTTGCCGTTACCGCAGTAGATCCAGATGCGGGTGTTGTTGGCGACGATCTTGGGGATCTGCAGCATCGGGTCGTTGCGCTTCCAGCCGCTGTTGGGATCCTCGGTCGGGCCCCACATGTCGTTGGCCTTGAAGCCGCCGGCGTCACCCATGGACAGGTTGATCAGGAACGGCCACTGACCCTCGGAGGGGTTCAGGAAGCCCGACATCGAGCCGGCGTAGATGAACTGCTGCGGGTGGTAGACCGACAGGATCAGCGAGGACGAGCCGGCCATCGAGAGGCCGATGGCGGCGCTGCCGGTGGGCTTGACGTCGCGGTTGGCCGACAGCCACTGCGGCAGCTCCGAGGTAAGGAACGTCTCCCACTTATAGGTCTGGCAGCCGGTCTTGCTGCACGCCGGCGAGTACCAGTCGGCGTAGAAGCTGGACTGCCCACCGACCGGCATGACGATCGACAGGCCGGACTGGTAGTACCACTCGAACGCCTGGGTGTTGATGTCCCAGCCGTTGAAGTCGTCTTGGGCACGAAGACCGTCGAGCAGGTAGACCGCGGGTGAGTTCGGGCCTCCACTCTGGAACTGGATCTTGATGTCATGTCCCATCGAGGGCGACGGAACCATCAGATACTCCACCGGCAGGCCGGGACGCGAGAACGCTCCCGCCGTTGCCGATCCACCGACCAGACCGATCAGGCCCGGAAGGGCAGCGGCCACGACCGTGGCGGCCGCGAATCGGCGCGGCCATGCACGCACCTTGTCGAACAAGGACTTCACTAATCCACCCCAGCTTTCTATGACCCCGGTTCCCGGATGCAGAGTCGAGTAAAACATGCCGTCTCGAACCTGTGAAAGTCCGCCACGTTACACATTGGGCGTCGGGCTCTTGTCAGTGGGTCGAACAAAAACTAATGTCACTTTTAGTTTTCTGCCGTTCGCACCTCGACGCCGAACTCGGGAGATTCCATGGAATCCTTCACTCACCTGCGCAAAGGCACCACACCACGGCGATTGCACGCCGATTTGGATGGCCTCAAGGACGACGAGTTGGGCAGGGGCGGATTCACCGGGCGGACCGCCAACATCTACCGCCGTAACGATCCCACCGCTTTTCGCGCCACCGGGCCACTGCGGCCGCTCGATGTGCTCTCCGGTGAGCTCAAACCGGGCGATCTGACCGACCCCGCCGGGGCCCCGCTGCTGCTGTTCTCCAACCCCGACTGCCGCATCTCGTTGAGCCGGCGCGAGGCGGCCATGCCGTTCTACGTGCGCTACGTCGACGGTGACCTGCTGTGTTTCGTCCACCAGGGCACCGGCACCCTGGAGACCGAATTCGGTCCGTTGTCCTATCGTCCCGGCGACTGGATCTATCTGCCGAAGGCCTGCACGTGGCGCCAGACGCCGGGCTCGGGGAAGAGCCTGGAAAGCACCTGGCTGATCATCGAGGCCACCGACGAGTTCCGGGTGCCACCGGCGGGCCCGCTCGGGCGGCACTGGCCCTTCGACCCGTCGCAGGCCGTCATCCCCGACCCGGTGCCCACGGCCGACGGCGACGGCCCGCACACCGACGGTGAATACCAGGTGCGGCTCTATCACCGCCCGATCGACGGCATCGAGACCACGACACTGACCTATCCGCACAATCCGATCGACGTCGAGGGCTGGCGCGGCGACAACTACGCCTTCACCTTCAACGTGGACGACTACAACGTGATCACCTCCGACAGCGTGCATCTGCCGCCGATGGTCCATCTGTTCATGGAGGCGACGGGTGTCTACGTCTGCAACTTCCTGCCCAAACCGGCCGAATCCGTGCCCGGCACCGAACGCACTCCCTGGTATCACCGCAACGTCGACTTCGACGAGATCGCGTTTTTCCACGGCGGTTCGCTGTACGGCATCCCGATGCCGCCGGGTTTGATCAGCCACGCGCCGCAGGGCGTGCATCACGGCGCGCCGGAGAAGGCGCGGGAACGCGCCCGGCGGAAGTTCGACGAGTTCAGCCAGGTGGATTGGCAGGTCATCGCCGTGGACACCCGGAGGCGCCTGGTTCCCTCACCGGAGGTTCTGGCCAACGACCTCGGGCAGCACTGATGGTCACGCCGGTCAAGCGCGCCTATGAGCGCATCCCGTATCTGATTGCCTACCAGAACAATTCCGCCGTCCGCGATGTCTACGGCGGGGTGGCCGAGCTGGTAGTGCTGGAAAGCTACCTACTCAAACCGACGATACCGTCGGATACCGTGCTGGTGTTCATGCACCCGATCGGCGGCGGCGCCTACCTGCCGATGATCAACGCGCTGGCGCGCGCCGGTCATCACGTCATCTACTGCAACAGCCGCTTTCGGGGCACCGACTCGGCCCTGCTGATGGAGAAGGTGGTCGAGGATCTCGGCGAGTGCATCAAGGACGCCAAGAACCGGCTGGGCTACGCCAAGGTGGTCCTGGCCGGCTGGAGCGGCGGCGGCTCGCTGTCGGTGTTCTACCAGCAGCAGGCCCAGCACCCGACGATCACGACCAGCCCGTCGGGTGACGGCCCCGATCTGACCACACTGGGTCTGCTTCCCGCCGACGGCATCATGCTGCTGGCCGCCCACATCAGCAGGCACGGCACCATGACCGAGTGGATGGATGCGTCGATCCTCGACGAGAACGACCCGACGAAACGGGATCCCGAACTCGACCTCTACAACCCGGACAACCCCAACCAGCCGCCCTACACGCGTGAGTTCCTGGATCGCTATCACCAGGCGCAGATCGCGCGCAACCGACGAATCACGGCCTGGGTCAAGGACAAGTTAGCCGAGTTGAAGGCGGCGGGCCGGCCCGATGACGAGTTCTGTTTCGTCGTGCACGGCACGATGGCCGACCCCCGCTGGCTCGACCCGACCGTCGACCCCAACGAGCGTGCGCCCGGCACCTGCTATCTGGGTGACCCACAGGTGGTCAACATGAGCCCGGTCGGGCTGGCACGGTTCTGCACCCTGCGCAGCTGGCTGTCACAGTGGAGTTATGACGACGCCAATGGTGACGCCGTGAAGGCCGGCCCGGATATCGCCGTACCCGCGCTGGTGATCGGCAATCTCGCCGACGACGCCTGTACGCCCAGCCACACCCGCCGGCTGTTCGAAGCGATCGGGCACCCCGACAAGGAGATGCACGAGATCCCCGGTGCCAACCACTACTACTCCGGGCCCGATCAGCGGGAGACGTTGCGCCAAGCGGTGGGGATCGTCACCGACTGGCTGATTCGGCACGATTTCGCAAAGGCGGACTGATGTCACTTGCACGAGCAGTCGCACAATCGCACTGCACGGACACTTTTCATGCGAGTCTGCGTCTGCTCGCGAAGGCGGAGACGCTGTGACAACCGGACCGCTCGACGGTATCCGGGTGATCGAGGTCGGCACGCTGATCTCGGGGCCGTTCGCCGGCCGGCTGCTCGGCGACATGGGCGCCGAGGTGATCAAGATCGAACCGCCCGGCGCTCCCGACCCGCTACGCACCTGGGGCCAGGCCGAACTGGACGGCCACCACTTCTTCTGGACCGTGCACGCGCGCAACAAGAAGGCGATCACCCTCAACCTGCGCGAGGCCCGAGGCCGCGAACTGTTCCTCGATCTGGTCGAGCGCTCCGACATCATCATCGAGAACTTTCGGCCCGGCACGCTGGAGAAGTGGAGCCTGGGTTACGCCGTTCTGCGCGAACGCAATCGGGGCATCATCCTGGTCCGCGTGTCCGGCTACGGGCAGACCGGACCGGACGCGAAGAAGGCCGGCTACGCCTCGGTCGCCGAGGCCGCCAGTGGACTGCGCCACATGAACGGATTCCCCGGCGGCCCGCCGCCACGGCTCGCCCTGTCACTCGGAGACAGCCTGGCCGGGATGTTCGCCGCGCAGGGTGCGCTGGCAGCACTGTATCGGCGCACCGTCACCGGCGAGGGTCAGGTCGTCGATGCGGCACTGACCGAATCCTGTCTGGCGGTACAGGAGTCGACGATCCCCGATTACGACGTCGGTGGAGTGGTCCGCGGACCGTCCGGCACCCGACTGGAGGGTATCGCCCCGTCCAACATCTACCGCAGCGCCGACGGCAGCTGGGTGGTGATCGCCGCCAACCAGGACACCGTGTTTCGCCGGTTGTGCGCCGCGATGGGCCAGCCCGAACTCGCCGACGATGACCGATTCGTCGATCACCTTGCCCGCGGGCGTAATCAGGACGAGCTCGACAAGATCATCGGCGACTGGGCGGCCGCTCGCGAACCCGCCGACATCATCAGCACCCTGAGCGAGGCCGGGGTCATCAGCGGCCCGATCAACACCGTCGCCGAGGTCGTCACCGACCCGCAACTGGTATCGCGCGGCATGATCGCCGATCACTGGGACGAGCGGATCGCCCGCAATGTGAAGGGTCCCGGCGTGGTGCCGGTGCTGTCCGAGTCACCGGGGACCATCCGCTCGGCGGGATCGTCGCGACCAGGCCAGCACAACACCGAGATCTACGCGGACCTGCTGGGGCTGCGCGGCGACGAGATCGCCGACCTCGAGGCCAAGGGGGTGCTATGAGCGTGCCAGGAGAACATGTCACCATCCGCGAGGTCGCCCTGCGCGACGGCTTGCAGATCGAAGACCCGATCCCGTTGTCGGCCAAGCTGGAATTGCTGGCAGCCATCGCCGCCACCGGAGTCCGGGAAGTGGAGGCGACGGCGTTCGTCTCACCGTCGAAGGTGCCCGCACTGGCCGACGCCGCCGAACTCGCCGCCTGCCTGAGCGACTACCCCGACATCGAATTCTCGGCACTGGTGGCCAGTCCGAACGGCGCCAACCGGGCCATCGCGGCCGGTCTGCGTTCGCTGGAGTACGTGGTGTCCGCCGCCGACGCGCACAGCCGGGCCAATGTCGGGCGCGGCACCGCCGAAGCCACCGCGCAGATCGCCGACATCGTGGCCATCGCCCACGACTCCGGCGTCAGCGTCGAGGTCATCATCGCCACAGCCTGGGACTGCCCGTTCGACGGCCCCACCCCACCGCAGCGGGTACTCGACATCGTCGACGCCGCCTGCGAATCCGGCGCCGACCGGCTGGCGATCGCCGACACCATCGGCACCACCACACCCGGGCGGGTCACCTCACTGGTAA
Source organism: Mycobacterium pinniadriaticum (assembly GCF_026242045.1). Lineage (GTDB taxonomy): Bacteria > Actinomycetota > Actinomycetes > Mycobacteriales > Mycobacteriaceae > Mycobacterium > Mycobacterium pinniadriaticum. Next base: position 102,015 of record NZ_JAPJDO010000015.1, on the reverse strand, counting down.
ACCAGGTCATACCCCGCATCGGCACCCTGCCGCTGGGTGCCCACTTCCACAACACCCGAGGCGCCGGACTGGCCAGCGCGTATGCGGCGGTCGCGGCCGGGGTGCGGCGGCTCGACTCGTCGGTCGGCGGCCTGGGCGGTTGTCCGTTCGCACCAGGTGCCAGCGGCAACATCGCCACCGAAGACCTGGTATACCTGCTGCGCGACAGTGGGATCGGGGTCGACGTCGATCTCGACGCGGCTATCCGCGCGGCAACCGTCGCTCAGGCAGCGGTCGGACATGATCTGCCCAGTGCGCTGCTGCGGGCCGGCGACCGGATCCTGAACTGAACCGCCATGCCCGCCCAGACGCCCGAGACACTGTCGAGCAAGGGTCGCCAGACCCGGCTGGCGATCGAGGCTGCGGCCCGGAAGCTGTTCGCCGAGCGTGGTTTCCACGGCACAACGCTGGGTGATATCACCTCGGCCGCCGGCAGGTCACCGGCGGTCTTCTATCGCTACTTCGACGACAAAGAGGATCTGCTGGCCGCCCTGGCCGACTCGTTTCTCCATGATGTCGTCCTGCCGTCCGGACTGCGGCTACACCTGCCGGAGTCTCCGGACGACACCCGGTTCTTCGTCACCGTCGTGACGGCCTACTGGGACATGTTCAAGCAGAGCATCGGGATCATGATCGCAGTGGATCAGCTCGCCGCCACCCAAGCCCGATTCGCCCGGTTACAGAATCAGTTCCGCCAGTTCGGCATCGACATCGTCGCCGCATCGGTGCTGCGCGCGCAGGAACAGGGATATGCGGCGGGCCTTCAGCCCGAACACACGGCACTGGCGATCGCGCTGTTGTTCGAACAGTTCACCACGGTGTGCCTGCGCCCCGACAGCGCCGGTCTGGGCCTGAGACTGTCGGACACCGAAGCCATCACCACTCTGTCCGCCATCTGGAAGAAGACACTGTACGGCTTCTGAGCACCCAAAGGAGATCAACGTGGATTTCACTCTGCCCGAACACCTCCCGGCTTTGCTGGCCGAGATGGACGCGTTCATCGAAGCCGAGATCAAGCCACTCGAGCGCGAGCACATGCAGTATTTCGACCAGCGCCGCGAATTCGCCCGCACCGACGTCGACAACGGTGGCATCCCGCGCCGGGAATGGGAGGATCTGCTCGACGAGATGCGCCGCCGCGCCGATGCGGCGGGCTGGCTTCGCTATGGTCTGCCCTCGAAGTTCGGTGGCCGCGACGGCACCAATCTGGACATGGCGGTCATCCGGGAACACTTGGCGCACAAGGGACTCGGGCTGCACAACGACCTTCAGGACGAGTCGTCGATCGTCGGCAATTTCCCGCAGGTCATCATGATGGACCGGTTCGGCACCGAGGCCCAGAAGAGCGAGTGGATCGAGGCGATGCTGACCGGCACGCGGTCGATGGCGTTCGGCCTCACCGAACCCGACCACGGCTCGGACGCCACCTGGTTGGAGACCACAGCAGTACGCGACGGCGAAGACTGGGTGATCAACGGATCCAAGCGCTGGAACACCGGGGTTCATCGGGCCACGCATGATCTGGTGTTCGCCCGCACCTCCGGCGAGCCCGGCCAGGCCCGCGGTATCACCGCCTTCCTGGTGCCCTGCGACGCCGACGGTTTCGAGGTGCCCTTCTACTGGTGGACCTTCAACATGCCCACCGACCACGCCGAGGTGGAACTACACGATGTGCGGGTGCCCGCCGATGCCGTACTCGGCAAGCTGGACCACGGACTCGAGGTGGCGCAGACCTTCCTGCACGAGAACAGGATTCGTCAGGCGGCCAGCAGCCTGGGTGCGGCCCAGCACTGTATCGACCGCGCGGTGGACTACGCCGGCAAGCGGGTGACATTCGGCAAACCGCTCTCGGTCAATCAGGCGGTGCAGTGGCCGCTGGTGGAGTTGCAGACCGAGGCCCAGATGGTCCGGCTGCTGGTCCGCTACGCCGCCTGGGAGCTCGACCGCAACCACCACCTCGAGGTCTCCGACAAGGTGTCGATGGCCAACTACCGGGCCAACCGGCTGGTGTGCGAGGCCGCCGACCGGGCCATGCAGGTACACGGCGGCGTCGGCTACAGCCGCCACGAGCCCTTCGAGCACATCTATCGCCATCACCGCCGCTACCGGATCACCGAGGGCGCCGAGGAGATCCAGATGCGCCGGGTGGCCCAGCGGATGTTCAGGTTCGGCAAGCCGGCCCGATGACCGTGGCCGCCGACACGCTGTCCACCGATCTGGCCGGGGTACTGCGCCCATTACTCGGCCCGGCCACCGAGATCGCCAACCTGCGCGCGCTGACCGGCGGGGCCAGCCGTACCACGTGGGCGTTCGAGGCGGTGACGGGATCGCAGCGGCGCGCGTTGATCCTGCGCACCGGCCCACCCGATGACGTGCACGCCGGCATGGAGTTGGAGGCCGCCGTCCAATCGGCCGCCGCGGCGGCCGGCGCCCCGGTGCCCGACGTCCTGGTCGCCTCCGATTCCGTTGAAGCACTGGGTAACCCATTTCTGATCTGCGGTGAGATCGCCGGAGAGACCATCGTGCGGCGCATTCAACGCCAACTCGACGACCAGGGCCGCGCGGCACTGCTGCGTCAGTGCGCGCAGGCGCTGGCGGCAATCCATCGCGGCGCGGCCGACGCTCCGGGCCTCACCCAGCAGGACGACCTGGCTGAATGGCGGCAGCGCCTCGACGAAATGCGCGACACCACAGCCACATTCGAATGGGCCTTCCGGTGGCTGACCGCCAACCGGCCGCCGGCCTCTCCCCCGCGGCTGGTGCATGGGGACTTCCGGATGGGCAACCTGATTGTCGACGGCTCGGACCTGGCGGCCGTGCTGGACTGGGAACTGGTCCACATCGGCGAGATCTATGAAGACCTCGCGTGGTTCTGCATCCGGGCGTGGCGGTTCGGCGCCCCACCCACGATGGCCGCCGGCGGGCTGGGCAGCATCGACGATTTCGTCGCGGCCTACCAGGACGCCGGCGGGGCCGCCGTCGACCGCACGGCGCTGCGCTGGTGGCTGGTGCTGGCCACCCTGCGCTGGGGAGTGATCTGCCGGTTCCAGGCTGAACGCCACCTGTCCGGCCAGACCCGCTCGGTCGAGCTGGCCGCCATCGGACGGCGGGTCTGCGAAACCGAATGGGATGTCCTCGACCTGCTGGAGGGTGCGCCGTGACCGGGCTCAACGGGCGGCCCACCGCCGCCGAACTGATCGCCGCCGTCGCCGAATTCCTCGAAGGCGACGTCCGGGCCAACACCACCGGGTCGGTCAACTTCCACGCCCTCGTCGCCACCAACGTCCTGCGCACCGTCGAACGCGAACTGCTCGACCAGACCTCCGCCGAACCACTGGCCGCGCTGCGGCGGCTCGGTTATCCCGACGAGAGCGCCCTGGCCGCCGCGATTCGCGCCGGTGACCTCGATGACCGCGAGGGCGAGGTCATGGCAACCCTGCGTGCTCTGGTCCACCACCGCCTCGCCATCGCCCACCCCGGATACGACCGACCCGACCGAGGACGTTGATGTTCACCCACGACCAGATCCTCGACGTTGCCGACCGGCTGTTCGCCACGATCACGGCGGGTAACGTCGCGGCGGTGGCAGCACTGTGGTCCGATGACATCACCGTGTGGCACCAGGGCGAGGAACGGGACAACGACAAGGCACGCGCTCTGAAGGTGATCCGGTGGTATATCGGCGCCACCAGCTATCGGCACTATGAAGTGCTGGATCGGCAGGTGTTCGACGGCGGCTTCGTCCAGCAGCACATCCTGCATTCCACCACCGGCCGCGGCGAAAACGTGGCGCTGCGGGTCTGCCTCGTGGTGAAGATAGGAGATGACGGCCTGATCCGGCGAATCGACGAATACCTCGATCCCGCCGAACTGGCGCCGCTGCTGCCCTGAAAGTTTGCTCCGGAAGGAGATCGCATGTCCGCAATGCAGGCACTACTCGATGACCCCACCACCGCCGGACGCTGGCGGCTGGTGCCCGACCGATCCTCGGTGCGGTTCAAGAACAAGACCTTCTGGGGTCTGGCCACCGTCACCGGCGAATTCACCGATGTGCGCGGCTCAGGCGAGATCACCGCGACCGGCGCGGTGTCGGGCACGCTCGATATCCGGGCCTCGTCGCTGAAGACCGGGATCGGGAAGCGTGACGAGCACCTGCGCTCGGCGGATTTCTTCGACGTCGAGAAGCATCCCGAGATCCACGTCGAGGTGAGCTCGGTGACGCCCACCGGAGAAGCGCAGGCCACCCTGACCGTGCGGGGCACCACTACGCCGTTGCCGTTGTCGGCCACCGTCGAGCGAGCAGGCGACGGCACGGTGCGCGTCACCGCACAGACGGCGATCGATCGCACCACACTGGGGGTCAGCGGCAACATGATCGGCATGATGCCGACGACGACCACACTGCTGGCCGACGTCGTGTTCGCCAAAGAGTGATTTCGGCGCGCTTTCGGTCGCACACAGCGAACGTTTCCGCGCCGAACCTGCCGAACGCGATCGGCGGCAGGCGTTTACGCAGTAGCATCGGCGGCGTGTCTCGCCCCGGTGCGCAGCCCCTCCACGTCCTGGTGTACAGCAGCAATGCCCGCACCCGGGAACAGGTGCGGCTGGCGCTGGGCAAACGGGTTCATCCCGAACTGCCGGAACTGACCTACACCGACGTCGCCACCGGACCGATGGTGGTTCAGCTGATGGACGCCGGCGGATTCGATCTGGTGATCCTGGACGGCGAGGCGTCCCCGGTCGGCGGCATGGGCATTGCCAAACAACTCAAGGACGAGATCGCCGACTGCCCGCCGGTGCTGGTCCTCACCGGCCGGCCGGACGACGCGTGGCTGGCCAGCTGGTCACGGGCGGAGGCCGCGGTACCGCACCCGATCGATCCGATCCGGCTCGGTGACGCGGTCGTTGGTTTGCTGCGCACTCCCGTGCGGTGATCTGAACGCCAAATACGCTGTCGCCCTTGCCCTCTCGGACCGAGATAGGCCGCGCTCAGCACTTCAAGCCATCCTAACGAAAACGCGACGACCCACGTCTCAAGATCGCTAGGCTGTGCCTTAGCTCACATCTCCAGCCCTAGCGAGGAGTGACACAGCCATATGAGTCTCTACACACCCATCTTGGTGTTGGGAGTTATCGCGGCGGGGTTCGCGATCGTGTCGGTGGTGATCGCATTGGTGATCGGTCCCCGGCGCTTCAACCGGGCCAAGCTGGAGGCATACGAGTGCGGCATCGAGCCGGTGGCCGTGGAGGCGGCCGGTCAGCGGTTTCCGATCAAGTACTACCTGACCGCGATGTTGTTCATCGTGTTCGACATCGAGATCGTGTTTCTGTATCCGTGGGCGGTGTCGTTCGACGCTTTGGGGACGTTCGCGCTGGTGGAGATGCTGATCTTCATGGGCACGGTGTTCGTGGCCTACGGGTATGTGTGGCGCCGGGGCGGGCTGGAATGGGACTAGAGGAGACGCTGCCGGGCGGCATCCTGTTGTCGACGGTGGAGAAGGTCGCCGGGTTTGTGCGCAAGGGGTCGCTGTGGCCGGCGACGTTCGGGTTGGCCTGTTGTGCGATCGAGATGATGGCGACGGCCTCGCCGCGGTTCGATATCGCCCGGTTCGGAATGGAGCGGTTCTCGGCGACACCGCGACAGGCTGATTTGATGATCGTGGCCGGGCGGGTGAGCCAGAAGATGGCCCCGGTGTTGCGGCAGGTGTACGACCAGATGGCCGAGCCGAAGTGGGTGCTGGCGATGGGGGTGTGCGCCTCCAGTGGGGGGATGTTCAACAACTACGCGGTGGTCCAGGGTGTGGATCATGTGGTGCCGGTGGATATCTATCTGCCCGGGTGTCCGCCGCGTCCGGAGATGTTGATGCACGCGATCTTGGCCCTGCACGCCAAGATCGCGCAGATGCCGTTGGGGGTGCATCGGGCCGAGGCGATCGCCGCCGCCGAGCAGGCCGCCCTGGCCGCCCCCACCACCCTGGAACTCAAAGGCCTGCTCCGATGACCGGAGGGCAGGAGCGCAGCGACCCGGGAATTGGCACCGGAGGGCAGGAGCGCAGCGACCCGGGAATTGGCACCGCAGGGCAGGATCCCGGTGAGTTCATCGGTGTTCGCCACGGCATGTTCGGCAGCACGGGCAGTGGCGACACCTCCGGTTACGGCCGACTGGTCCGTGAGGTCGCCCTGCCCGGCAGCACACCGCGACCCTACGGCGGCTACTTCGACGAGGTGGTCGACCGGTTGGCCGAAGTGCTGGGCGACGACGAATTCGCCGCAGCCGCCGAACGAATCGTCGTCTTCCGCGGACAACTCACCCTGGAGATCCGTCGCGAACACCTGCAGAGCGTCGCACGGGCACTGCGTGACGACGAATCCCTGCGGTTCGAATTGTGTTGTGGGGTTTCGGGTGTGCACTATCCCGATGACGATGGCCGGGAGTTGCATGCGTTCTATCCGTTGATGTCGATCACACACAACCGGCGAATACAGCTGGAGGTGGCGTGCCCAGACGTTGATCCGCATGTGCCGTCGTTGTTTTCGGTGTATCCCACGGTGGATTGGCATGAGCGGGAGACCTATGACTTCTTCGGGATCGTCTTCGACGACCACCCCGGTTTGACGCGTATCGAGATGCCCGATGACTGGGTGGGCCACCCGCAACGCAAGGACTATCCACTGGGGGGTGTTCCGGTCGAATACCACGGCGCACAGATCCCTCCACCCGACGAACGTAGGTCGTATCACTGATGAGCACTGAGGACACCGTGATCGTCCTGGGTGGCCAGGACTGGGAGGAGATCGTCGCCGCCGCCCGCAAGGGTGAGGCCGGCGAGCGGATCGTGGTGAACATGGGTCCGCAGCATCCTTCGACACATGGGGTGTTGCGCCTGATTCTGGAGATCGAGGGCGAAACCGTCACCGAGGCACGGTGCGGGATCGGATTTCTGCATACCGGGATCGAGAAGAATCTGGAGTATCGCACCTGGACCCAAGGCGTGACGTTTGTGACCCGGATGGATTACCTGTCCCCGTTTTTCAACGAGACCGCCTACTGCCTGGGGGTGGAGGCGCTGCTGGACATCACCGACCAGATCCCGGACCGGGCCAGCGTGGTTCGGGTGATGATGATGGAACTCAACCGGATCTCGTCTCATTTGGTGGCGTTGGCCACCGGCGGGATGGAACTCGGGGCGATGACCCCGATGTTCTTCGGTTTCCGCGAACGCGAACTGATCCTGAGCGTGTTCGAGGCGATCACCGGGTTGCGGATGAACAACGCCTATATCCGTCCCGGCGGGCTGGCCACCGACCTGCCCGACGACGGCCCCCAACGGGTTCGGGAGCTGTTGGGAATCCTGCCGGCACGGTTGCGTGAACTCGAAGACCTGTTGACCCAGAACTACATTTGGAAGGCCCGCACCCAGGGCATCGGCTATCTGGATTTGACCGGCTGCATGGCGTTGGGGATCACCGGCCCCGTTTTGAGGTCCACCGGGCTGCCCCACGATCTGCGCAAGACCCAACCCTACTGCGGCTATGAAACCTACGATTTCGACGTCATCACCGATACCGGCGCCGACTGCTATGGCCGCTATCTGATCCGGGTCGGCGAAATGCACGAGTCCCTCAAGATCGTCGAGCAATGCCTGGACCGCCTGGAGCCGGGGCCGGTGATGATCAGCGACAAGAAACTGGCCTGGCCCGCCGATCTGCAACTCGGCCCCGACGGCTTGGGGAACTCCCCCGCCCATATCGCCAAGATCATGGGCACCTCCATGGAGGGTTTGATCCACCACTTCAAACTGGTCACCGAAGGCATCCGGGTGCCCGCCGGGCAGGTCTACATCGCCGTGGAGTCCCCCCGCGGCGAACTTGGCGTGCACATGGTTTCCGATGGCGGCACCCGTCCGTATCGGGTGCACTACCGCGACCCGTCGTTCACCAACCTGCAAGCCGTGGCCGCGATGAGCGAGGGCGGCATGGTCGCTGACGTCATCGCCGCCGTCGCCTCCATTGATCCGGTCATGGGAGGTGTCGACCGATGACAATTGATTTGGTCCTGGGCCCCCGCCCCGAGGAACCCGGTCCCCCCATCGGGGGGCGGAGCAGCTACCCCTCAGACGTCGAAGCCCGATTAGCCGCTGATGCCGCGGTCATCATCGCCCGCTACCCCCAGGCGCGTTCGGCGCTGCTACCCCTGCTGCACCTCACCCAATCCGAGGACGGGTACCTCACCACCGCCGGGATCACCTTCTGCGCCCACCAGCTGGACCTGACCCCGGCCGAGGTCGCCGCGGTGGCCACCTTCTACTCCATGTACCGGCGCACCCCCACCGGGGACTACCTCATCGGGGTGTGCACCAACACCCTGTGTGCGGTCATGGGCGGCGACGCCATCCTCGACACGCTGGAAACCGAACTCGGTATCCACGCCGGGAACACCACCCCCGACGGGGCTATCACCCTAGAACACATCGAATGCAACGCCGCCTGCGACTACGCCCCCGTCATCATGATCAACTGGGAGTTCTTCGACAACCAAACCCCTTCCACCGCAAAACACCTCATCGACCAGATCCGCAACGGACAACCACCGGCCCCAACCCGCGGCACCCAACTCTGCCCCTTCCGGCAGACCGCACGCACACTCGCCGGACTATCGCCCGCGAGCGAATCACCCGGAGGTGCGCCCGGTGCGGCGACGCTGGCCGGCCTTCGGGTCGCACACGAGCTCGGCATGTCGGCACCCGCGGTTCCCGAAAGCGATGCGCGATGACACCTACCACACCGCTGACTCCGGTTCTGAGCCGGTTCTGGGACGAGCCCGAACCGTGGACGCTGGAAACGTATGTGCGCCACCAGGGTTATCAGGCGTTGCGCACCGCACTGAACATGAAGCCCGACGACGTCATCGCCATGGTGAAAGAGTCCGGTCTGCGCGGTCGCGGCGGTGCCGGCTTCCCGACCGGGACGAAGTGGTCGTTCATCCCCCAGGATGCGACCGGGGCGGGTGCCAAGCCCAAATACCTGGTGGTCAACGCCGACGAATCGGAACCCGGTACCTGCAAGGACATTCCGCTGATGCTGACCACACCGCATTTCCTCGTCGAGGGTGCGATCATCGCGGCGTATGCGATCCGGGCTCGCCATGCCTTCATCTACCTCCGTGGCGAGGTGGTGCCGGTGCTGCGCCGGTTGCAGGCCGCGGTGGCCGAGGCGTATTCGGCGGGCTACCTGGGTACCGACATCCAGGGCTCGGGATTCGATCTGGACCTGATCGTGCACGCCGGGGCGGGCGCCTACATCTGCGGTGAGGAAACCGCACTCCTGGACTCGCTGGAAGGCCGGCGCGGCCAACCCCGGCTACGCCCACCGTTTCCCGCGGTCGCCGGGCTGTACGCCTGCCCGACGGTGGTCAACAACGTGGAATCCATCGCCAGCGTCCCGCCGATCCTGCTGGGCGGCGTGGACTGGTTCAAGTCGATGGGTTCGGAGAAATCCCCCGGCTTCACGCTGTATTCGCTCTCCGGGCATGTCACCAACCCGGGGCAATACGAGGCGCCGCTGGGCATCACCCTGCGCGAGTTGCTCGAGTATGCCGGCGGGGTCCGCAAGGGGCACGAACTCAAGTTCTGGACTCCGGGCGGCTCGTCGACGCCGTTGTTGACCGCCGAACACCTCGACGTACCACTGGACTACGAGGGAATGGCCTCGGCCGGCTCGATGCTGGGCACCAAGGCGTTGCAGATCTTCGACGAAACGACGTGCGTGGTGCGGGCGGTGCGCCGCTGGACCGAGTTCTACGCCCATGAGTCCTGCGGGAAATGCACCCCCTGCCGCGAAGGCACCTACTGGCTCAGCCAGATCTACGAGCGGCTCGAGACCGGCCGCGGCACCGCGGACGATATCGGAAAGCTGCTCGACATTTCCGACACGATTTTCGGAAAGTCGTTCTGTGCGTTGGGTGACGGCGCCGCCTCACCGATCATCTCGTCGATCAAGCACTTCCGTGAGGAATATGAAGAGCATCTCTCCGGCGGCTGCCCATTCGATCCGTACGCCTCGATGCTGGCCGCACCGGAGGGGGTGGGGGCCTGATGACACAGACCTCAGATAGAGATGCACCGGCCGCTCCCGCTCTGGAGATGGTCAATCTCGTCATCGATGATGTCGAGGTGTCGGTGCCCAAGGGCACGTTGGTGATTCGGGCCGCCGAGTTGATGGGGGTGCAGATCCCGCGGTTCTGTGATCATCCGCTGCTGGATCCGGTGGGAGCGTGCCGACAGTGCCTGGTGGAGGTGGAGGGCCAGCGCAAGCCGATGGCCAGCTGCACCACCACGGTGTCCGACGGGATGGTGGTGCGTACCCAATACACCTCCGAGGCCGCCGACAAGGCCCAGCACGGGGTGATGGAGCTGCTGCTGATCAACCATCCCCTGGACTGCCCAGTGTGCGACAAAGGCGGCGAATGCCCGCTGCAAAACCAGGCGATGTCCAACGGCCGGGTCGAAACCCGTTTCACCGACATCAAACGCACCTTCCCCAAACCGATCAACCTGTCCAGCGAGGTCCTGTTGGATCGGGAGCGGTGTGTGTTGTGTGCCCGGTGTACCCGGTTTTCCGAGCAGATCGCCGGGGATGCCTTCATCTCGTTGCTGGAGCGCGGCGCGCTGCAGCAGGTCGGTATCGCTCCGGGTGAGGCATTCGACTCCTATTTCAGCGGCAACACCGTGCAGATCTGCCCGGTCGGGGCGTTGACGGGCGCCGCCTACCGGTTTCGCGCCCGACCGTTCGATCTGGTGTCCAGCCCCAGCGTGTGTGAACACTGCGCCTCCGGGTGTGCCCAGCGCACCGATCATCGCCGCGGTGTGGTGTTGCGCCGGCTCGCCGGCGACGACCCGGAAGTCAACGAGGAGTGGAACTGCGACAAGGGCCGCTGGGCGTTCACCTACACCCGCGCCGGAGACCGCATCACCACCCCGATGGTGCGCGACGAGAACGGCGCACTGCGCCCGGCCTCCTGGTCGGAGGCCATCGCCGTGGCCGCCGCGGGGCTGAGGTCGGGACGGGCGGGTGTGTTGGTGGGTGGCCGAGTCGGCGCCGAGGACGCCTACGCCTACGCCAAGTTCGCCCGGATCGCTCTGGGCACCAACGACATCGACTTCCGATCCCGGCCGCACTCGGTGGAGGAACAGGAATTCCTGGCCGCGCAGATCGCGGGCCGCCGCGAGGTCAGCTACGCCGATCTGCAGGCCGCCCCGATGGTGGTCCTGGTCGGCTTCGAACCCGAAGACGAGTCCCCGATCGTATTCCTGCGGCTGCGCAAAGCGGTCCGCAAGCAGGGTCTGCGGGTGGTGAGTGTCGCCCCGTTCGCCTCCCCGGGTTCGACCAAGCTGGCCGCCCGGGTCGTGCCCACCGGACCGGGTCAGGAAGCGGCCGCCCTCGATGCGCTGGCCGCCGAGCTACCGCCCGGGGCGATCATCTTGGCCGGCGAGCGATTGGCCACCAGCCGCGGGGCCTACTCGGCGGTGGCCCGAGTGGCCGCACGCACCGGTGTCCGGCTGGCCTGGATCCCGCGTCGCGCCGGGGACCGTGGCGCACTCGACGCCGGTTGCCTGCCCAACCTCCTGCCCGGCGGGCGGCCAGTCGCCGATGATGCTGCGCGCCAACAACTCACGACCGCATGGCATGTCGATGAGCTTCCCGCAGCACCGGGCCGCGATACCACCGCGATCCTGGCCGCCGCGGCTGACGGTGAACTCGACGCGCTGCTCGTCGGCGGGGTGGATCCCGCCGACCTGCCCGAGCCACAAGCCGCGCTGGCGGCCATCGAGTCGACCGGGTTCGTGGTCAGCCTCGAGTTGCGTGAGTCCGCCGTCACAGCCCTGGCCGACGTGGTCTTCCCGATCGCACCCGTCGCCGAGAAGTCCGGTTCATTCCTGAACTGGGAGGGCCGACTTCGGCCTTTCGAACCGGCGCTGCCGTCCAACGCCCTCCCCGACCTTCGGGTGCTGCAGATCATGGCCGACGAGCTCGGCGTCGACCTCGGCTTCCGCACCGCCGAAGAAGCCCGCACCGAGATCGGCGCACTGGGCCCCTGGGGCGGCGAACGGCCAACTCCCCCATCCGTTTCGCCGAAGGAAGCACCGCCGTTGGAGCCTGACGAGGCGGTGTTGGCGGGGTGGCGGATGTTATTGGATGCGGGCCGCTTGCAGGATGGTGAACCGTTCCTGGCGGGCACGGCCAGGCCGACGGTGATGCGGCTGTCGGCGGCGACGGCAGCCGGGATCAGGGCGGCTGACGGGGACGTGGTGACGGTGTCGACCGGCCGGGGTTCGATCAGTGCGCCGTTGGTGATCACCGAGATGCCCGATGGGGTCGTGTGGCTGCCGTTGTGCTCACCGGGCAGCGCGGTGCACGAGCAGCTCGGGGTCACCGTCGGTGCGGTGGTGGGTATCGAACGGGAGGCCCCGGGCATGAGCCCGCCGGCGACGATGCAGAGCGAAGCGATGAGGAGGAGCGGCGCATGATCCCGCCGGATATGACGGTGTTCGGCCATGATCCGTGGTGGCTGATCCTGATCAAAGCCGTCGCGATCTTCGCCTTCCTGCTGCTGACGGTGTTGGTGGCGATCCTGCTCGAGCGGAAGATCTTGGGCCGCATGCAGATGCGGTACGGCCCCAACCGGGTCGGCCCGTTCGGCATCCTGCAGTCACTGGCCGACGGCATCAAGCTGGCACTCAAGGAAGGGTTGGTGCCCGCCGGCGTCGACAAACCCATCTACCTGATGGCGCCCGCGATTTCGGTGACGACCGCGATCCTGGCCTTCGCGGTGATGCCGCTGGGCCCGGTGGTGTCGGTGTTCGGGCACCGCACCCCGCTTCAGTTGACCGACCTGCCGGTGGCGGTGCTGTACGTCCTGGCGATCACGTCGATCGGGGTGTACGGCATCGTGCTGGCGGGTTGGGCGTCGGGCTCCACGTACCCGCTATTGGGCGGTCTGCGCTCCAGCGCACAGGTGGTCTCCTACGAGATCGCGATGGCGCTGTCCTTCGCCGCGGTGTTCCTCTACGCCGGAACCATGTCGACCTCGGGCATCGTGGCGGCGCAGGAGAAGACCTGGTACGTGGTGCTGCTGTTGCCGTCGTTCGCGGTATACCTCACCGCGATGGTGGGCGAAACGAACCGGGCCCCCTTCGATCTGCCCGAAGCCGAGGGCGAACTGGTGGGCGGGTTTCACACCGAGTACTCGTCGTTGAAGTTCGCCATGTTCTATCTCGCCGAATACGTGAACATGACCACCGTCTCGGCCCTGGCCACCACGTTGTTCCTGGGCGGGTGGCGCGCCCCGTGGCCGCTGAGCATCTGGGACGGCGCCAACACCGGGTGGATACCGCTGATCTGGTTCGTGGTCAAGGTCTGGATGTTCCTGTTTGTGTTCATGTGGCTGCGGGCCACACTGCCCCGGCTGCGCTACGACCAGTTCATGGCACTCGGCTGGAAGCTGCTCATCCCCACCTCGCTGATCTGGATCATGATCGTCGCGATCCTGCACAGCGTCGGCCACGCCGGCATCATCGACAACCTCATCGCCGCGGCGGTCCTGCTGATCGTGCTGCTGGCGGCGAACTCACTGCGGCACAGGCTCGTCCAACGCAAGGCCGCGCCGCCACCTCTCCCACCGAAGGCCGGAGCGTTCCCGATTCCACCGATGCCCGGCACGCCGGCCGCACGCAAGGAGAAAGCAGATGCCTAAGTTCCTCGATGCGGTCAAGGGTTTCGGGGTGACGTTTTCGACGATGTTCAAACGTCCCATCACCGAGGAGTATCCGGAAAAGCCGGGCCCGGTCGCACCCCGCTATCACGGCCGCCACCAGCTCAACCGCTACGCCGACGGGCTGGAGAAATGCATCGGCTGCGAATTGTGCGCCTGGGCGTGCCCCGCGGATGCGATTTACGTCGAGGGCGCCGACAACACCGAGGACGAACGCTTCTCGCCCGGAGAGCGCTACGGACGCGTCTACCAGATCAACTACCTGCGCTGCATCGGCTGCGGACTGTGCATCGAGGCCTGCCCCACCCGCGCGCTGACCATGACCAACATCTACGAAATGGCCGACGACAACCGCTCGGACCTCATCTACGGCAAGGACAAACTCCTGGCCCCCCTACAACCCGGGATGCAACCGCCGCCCCATCCGATGGCACCCGGGACCACCGACGACGACTACTACCTCGGACACATCGGCGGGCAGGAGCGAAGCGACTCGGGGATTAGGTCGACCGCAGAGGAGGTTCGATGACGACCACACTGTTGGCGGCCGAAACCCTCACCCGCACATCCACACCCGAGGCGGTGGCGTTCTGGATTCTCGCCGTCATCGCGATCGCGGGTGCGATCGGCGTCGTCGCGGCACCCAAGGCCGTCTATTCGGCCATCTTCCTGGCGACGACGATGATCGCGCTGGCGATGGTCTATGTCGCACAGGAGGCCCTTTTTCTCGGCGTCGTGCAGGTGGTCGTCTACACCGGTGCGGTGATGATGCTGTTCCTCTTCGTGCTGATGCTCATCGGTGTCGACTCCTCGGAGTCGTTGGTGGAAACCATTCGGGGTCAGCGGGTTGCGGCCATCGTGGCCGGCCTGGGGTTCGGCATTCTGTTGGTCGCCGGAATCGGCACGGTGGCGACGACGGGATTCGTCGGGTTGGCGCAGGCCAACGAGGGGGGCAATGTGCAGGGCTTGGCCACGTTGATCTTCACCCGAGATTTGTGGGCGTTCGAGCTGACCAGTGCGTTGTTGATCACCGCGGCCCTGGGGGCGATGGTGTTGGCGCATCGGGAGCGGTTCGAACGTCGAAAAACTCAGCGCGAGTTGGTGGTCGAACGCTTCCAGACCGGAGCGCGCGCCACCCCGCTGCCCAACCCGGGAGTCTATGCCCGCCACAACGCCGTCGACACCGCCGCCCGGCTACCCGACGGCACCGAGGAGGAATCGTCGGTGAGCACGATCCTTCGTGGGGACGGTCAGCGATGAATCCGGACAATTACCTGTACTTGTCGGCGTTGTTGTTCACGATCGGTGCTGCGGGGGTGTTGTTGCGGCGCAACGCGATCGTGATGTTCATGTGTGTGGAGTTGATGCTCAACGCGTGCAATCTGGCGTTCGTGACGTTCTCCCGGATGCATGGCCATCTGGACGGCCAGGTGGTGGCGTTCTTCACCATGGTGGTCGCCGCCTGCGAGGTGGTGGTCGGGTTGGCGATCATCATGACCATCTTCCGCACCCGACGCAGCGCCAACGTCGACGACGCGCATCTGCTGCGGCATTGAACGGCACCGCTATGACGACGCTGCTGATCCTGACGATTGCGCTGCCCCTGGCCGGGGCGGTGATCCTGCTGCTGGGCGGACGACGCACGAACGCGTGGGGACACCTGCTGGGGTGTGCCACGGTGATCGGCGCTTTTGCCTGCGGTGCAGTGTTGTTCACCCATCTGCTCGGCCTGCCCGCCGAAGACCGGGTGGTGCACGAGGTGTTGTTCTCCTGGGTACCCGTCGGGGTCCTGCACGTCGACTTCGGCCTCCAGTTGGATGCGCTGTCGCTGTGTTTCGTGCTGCTCATCACCGGCGTCGGCGCCCTGATCCACCTCTACTCGGTCGGCTACATGGCCGAAGATCCCGACCGGCGGCGGTTTTTCGCCTACCTCAACCTGTTTGTCGCCGCGATGCTGCTGCTGGTGCTGGCCGACAACTACTTGGGGTTGTATCTGGGCTGGGAAGGGGTCGGCCTGGCTTCCTATCTGCTGATCGGGTTCTGGTCCTACAAGCCGACCGCGGCGACCGCGGCGAAGAAGGCGTTCGTGGTCAACCGGGTCGGCGACATGGGATTGGCGATCGCGCTGATGGTGCTGTTCGCCAGCCTGGGTTCGGTCAGCTACGACACCGTGTTCTCCTCGGCGCCGGCGATGACGTCGGGCACCGTGACAGCGGTCGGGTTATTGCTGCTGTTGGGCGCGTGCGGCAAGAGCGCCCAGGTGCCATTACAGTCCTGGCTCGGCGACGCGATGGAAGGTCCCACCCCCGTCAGCGCCCTGATCCATGCCGCCACCATGGTCACGGCCGGGGTGTATCTGATCGTGCGCTCGGGCCCGATCTTCAACCACAGCCCGGCCGCGCAGGCCGCCGTGGTCACCGTGGGTGCGGTCACCCTGCTGTTCGGGGCGATCATCGGCTGCGCCAAGGACGACATCAAGAAGGCCTTGGCCGCCTCCACCATGTCCCAGATCGGCTACATGGTGCTCGCCGCCGGACTTGGCCCTGCCGGGTATGCGGTGGCGATCATGCACCTGCTCACGCACGGCTTTTTCAAAGCCGGCCTGTTCCTGGGTGCCGGTTCGGTCATGCACGCCATGGACGACGAGACCGACATGCGCCGCTACGGCGGCCTGCGCACCCTGCTACCGATCACGTTCGTCACCTTCGGCCTGGGATATCTGGCCATCATCGGCGTCCCACCGTTCGCCGGCTACTTCTCCAAAGACGCGATCATCGAAACCGCCCTCAACAGCGGCGGCCTCCAAGGCTGGCTGCTGGGCGGGGCAGCCCTGCTGGGTGCCGGGATCACCGCGTTCTACATGACCCGCGTCATGCTGCTCACCTTCTTCGGCCAGAAACGCTGGAAACCCAACACGCACCCCCACGAATCACCCCCCGTGATGACCGGACCCATGATCGTGCTGGCGTTCGGCTCCGTCGGCGCCGGTGCCTTCCTGGCCGTCGGCAACACGCTGCAGCACTGGCTGCAACCCGTCGTCGGCCACCACGAGACCCACCACACCATCCCGGCCTGGATCACCACCGTCACCGCCCTGGGCGTCGTCGCCATCGGCATCGCCGTGGCCTACCGGCAGTACGCGATGCACAAGGTTCCCGAGACCGCGCCGCTCGACGTGTCGGCGCTCACGGTCGCGGCGCGCAAGGACCTGTACGGCGACGCGGTCAACGAGGCGGTCTTCATGCGCGGCGGCCAGGAGTTGACCAAAGGCCTTGTGGTCGTAGATGAGAAGGGTGTCGAGGGGGTGACGCAGGGGCTGGCCTACGTCGTTGGCCGGATCTCGGATCGGCTGCGTGAGCTGCAGACCGGGTTCGCCCGCTCCTACGCACTGTCGATGCTGGCCGGTGCGGCACTCGTGATCGCCGTCGTCCTGTTCACGGCGTGGAGGTGACCACGATGACGAACCTCCCCTGGCTGACCATCCTCTGGGCGATCCCGGTGCTCGGCGCCGCGGTGATCATCGTGCTTCCGGCCTCGTCGCGGCAGTTCGCCAAGTACGCCGGCGTCGCAGTCTCGCTGGTGGTGCTGGCGCTGTCGCTTCTGCTGGCGGTGCGGTTCGACCCGGCCGGCGGGCAGTTCCAGTTCGTCGAAAACCATCCGTGGATCCCGTCTTTCGGCACCGGCTACATTCTCGGTCTCGACGGGATCGCGCTGGCCCTGGTGGTGCTCACCGCCGTGCTGGTACCGATCCTGCTGATCGCCGGCTGGAACGACGCCGACGACCGGCCCGGGCTGTCCGGCCGGGCACCACACAGCTACATCGCGCTGACGCTGGCCATCGAAGGCATGGTGATGATGTCGCTGGTCGCCCTCGACATCCTGCTGTTCTACGTCTTCTTCGAAGCCATGCTGATCCCGATGTACTTCCTCATCGGCGGATTCGGCGGGGCCGGTAGGTCCAAAGCCGCGGTGAAGTTCCTGCTGTACAACCTGTTCGGCGGGCTGATCATGCTGGCCGCCGTCATCGGGCTCTACGTGGTCACCTCCGCCAGCAAGGCGTTCGACGCCGGAACCTTCGACTTCCGTGCGATCGCCGACGCCGTCGCCACCGGGAAATTCACCATGAGCCCCGGCATCGCCAACGCACTGTTCGCGGGGTTCATGTTCGCCTTCGCCGTCAAGGCCCCGTTGTGGCCGTTCCACCGATGGCTGCCGGACGCCGCGGTGCAGGCCACCCCGGCGTCGGCGGTGCTGATGATGGCCGTGATGGACAAGGTCGGCACGTTCGGGATGTTGCGCTACTGTCTGCCGCTGTTCCCCGACGCGGCAACCTATTTCCGGCCGCTGATCATCGCACTCGCGGTCGTGGGCATCGTCTACGGAGCTGTCGTGGCCATCGGCCAGACCGATGTCATGCGGCTGATCGCCTACACCTCGATCAGCCACTTCGGCTTCATCATCCTGGGCATCTTCGTCATGACCAGCCAGGGACAGGCCGGCTCCACCCTCTACATGGTCAACCACGGCATCTCCACCGCCGCCCTGTTCCTGATCGCCGGATTCCTGGTCAGCCGCCGCGGCAGCCGCCTCATCGCCGATTACGGCGGAGTCCAGAAAGTCGCCCCCATCCTGGCCGGCACCTTCCTGGTGGCGGGCCTGGCGACCTTGTCACTTCCCGGACTGGCGCCGTTCATCAGCGAATTCCTGGTGCTCATCGGCACGTTCACCCGCTACCCGGCGTTCGCCGTGATCGCCTCGGCCGCGCTGGTGCTCTCGGCGGTCTACATCCTGTGGGTGTATCAGCGCATGATGACCGGGCCCGTCGCCGACGGCAACGACAAGGTTCGGGATCTGCGGCCCCGCGAGCTGTTGGTGGTGGCACCGCTGATCGCCCTGCTGATCGGTCTCGGGGTGTACCCCAAGATCGCCCTCGACGTCATCAACCCCGCGGTGACGGCAACCCTGACCTCGATTCACCAACCCGACCCGGCGCCCAAGGTCGCAGAGGGGATCCGTCCATGAACCCACCCAGCATCGAATACGGCCAACTCTCACCGATGCTGATCATCCTCGGGGTGGCCGTCGCCGGGGTGCTCGTCGAAGCGTTCGCGCCCCGCAAGAGCCGCTACCCCATCCAGGTCACGCTGAGCCTGGGCGGCCTGGTGGCGGCCTTCGTCGCCGTGGTCCTGGTGGCGCGCGATCTGCATGGCGGGGTCGGTCAGGCCGTGGTGGTCGGCGCTGTTGCCGTGGATGCGCCGGCACTGTTCCTGCAGGGCACGATCCTGCTGATCGGGGTGCTCGGCGTCTTGCTGATCGCTGAACGGCGGGTGCCTGCCGAATCCGGCGACAGCGCAGCCAGTTTGGACGCATTCACCGCCGACGCGTCGGCGGTGCCGGGCAGCATCGCCGAGAAGATCGCCACCAAGGCCGCGCTGGTGCAGACCGAAGTGTTCCCGCTGACCATGTTCGCCGTCGGCGGCATGATGCTGTTCCCGGCCGCCAATGACCTGTTGACGATGTTCATCGCGCTGGAAGTGTTCTCGTTGCCGCTGTACCTGATGTGCGGCCTGGCGCGGCGCCGCCGACTGCTCTCGCAGGAAGCCGCCCTGAAGTACTTCCTCCTCGGCGCCTTCTCCTCGGCTTTCTTCCTCTACGGCATCGCCCTGCTCTACGGCTACGCCGGCACCCTGAGCCTGACCGGTATCGCCCACTCCATAGACACCACCACCGACAACACCACCCTGGCCCTCATCGGCGCCGCCCTGGTCACCGTCGGCCTGCTCTTCAAGGTCGGCGCCGTCCCCTTCCACTCCTGGATTCCCGACGTCTACCAAGGCGCACCCACCCCGATCACCGCCTTCATGGCCGCCGCCACCAAGATCGCCGCCTTCGGCGCCATGCTGCGCATCTTCTACGTCGCCCTCCCCGGCCTCAACCACGACTGGCGACCCGTGCTGTGGGCGATCGCGATCCTGACCATGGCCGTCGGCACCATAACCGCGGTGACGCAGACCGATGTCAAGCGGATGCTCGCGTATTCCGCTGTGGCCCACGCCGGTTTCATCCTCACCGGAGTGATCGCCGCGAATCCCGAAGGGGTGTCGGCCACGCTGTTCTATCTGTTCGCCTACGGCTTCTCTACGCTGGGCGCCTTCGCGGTGGTCAGTGTGGTCCGCGACGCCGGCGGTGCCGAGGAGACCGGCATGGCCCGCTGGGCGGGGCTCGGCCGCCGATACCCGCTTGTCGGCGTGGTGTTTTCGCTGTTTCTGCTCGCCTTCGCCGGTATCCCGCTCACCAGCGGATTCGTCAGCAAGTTCGCGGTGTTCAAGGCGGCCGGGCAGGGCGGGGCCATTCCCTTGGTGGTGGTGGGTGTGATCGCCTCGGCGATCGCCGCATACTTCTACGTGCGGGTGATCGTGCTGATGTTCTTCACCGATCCTCCCGAGGACGCGCCGGAGGTGGTCACGCCCAGTTCGCTGAGCGTCGCGACGATCACGCTCACCGCGGCCATCACGTTCGCGCTCGGGGCTCTACCCCAGCCGCTGCTCGACCTTGTCGACCATGCGGCTAGATTCCTGACCTGATGATCCTTCTCAGCGATGACCATGGCGCCGTCCGGGTCTTGACGATGAACCGGCCCGAGGTGCGCAACGCGCTGAGCACCGAACTGTTCGAAGGGCTCCACGCCGCACTCGGCGAGGCCGACGGCGACGACTCGATCCGCGCCGTGGTGCTCACCGGAACGGATCCGGCGTTCTGCGCGGGTGTCGACCTCAAACAAGCGCAGAGCCTGGGCATGGACTACTTCGGCCGGTTCGACAAGATGAACTGCATGGACGCGATCGTCGCGCTACGCAAACCCGTCATCGGGGCGGTGAACGGACCGACGTTCACCGGCGGCCTGGAGATCGCACTGGCGTGTGACTTCCTGATCGCTTCGGAGCGTGCGGTTTTCGCCGACACCCACGCCCGGGTCGGCATCCTGCCCGGTGGCGGGATGACGGCGCGGCTGCCCCGGCTGGTCGGCTCCGGGATGGCCCGGCGACTGTCGATGACCGGCGAAGTGGTCAACGCGCACCGTGCAGAACGTATCGGGCTGGTCACCGAAGTGGTTGACCACGAACAGCTTCTGCCCCGTGCTCTCGAACTGGCGAACCAGATCGCGGAAGTGCCGGCACCGACCATGGCCGGCCTCAAAGAGATCTATCGCAGCGGCACCGCGGCGATCACCGGACCGGCGCTGAAGGCCGAACGCACGGTCGCCGGCACCACGATGGTGGACACCGGACAGCTGGCGGCCCGACAGCGTGAGGTCGCCGAGCGCAACAAACGGCAAATTCTCTAGCGCCCAAACCAACGTTTGGCCGCGAAAGCGCGAGTAGACAGCAGCATTACGTCGATCTCGGCGCGCTTGCACCCGTGCGTTCCCAGCAGGCCGGCGACCTCCAGACCCAGGCCGGTCGCACCACCGGTGACGAGAGCGACCTTCCCGGCCAACAGATCGGCCCGGAACGGGCTCGCCTGGTCACTCATCGCTAGCCCAACGCGGATGCGGTGTTCGTGAACGGCGCGAAGCTGCCGTCGAGCACCTCGAGGTGCCCGATCGTGCGGCCCGTCACGACGTTCGGGTCGACGAGCGCCAGTTCAGCGGCCGCGCGAGCGAACTCATCCTCGCCGGACACGTTGTCGAATTCGCTGCGGTAGTACGACAACCCAGGCGTCGGGATCGGCCGCGAGGGTGACAGCGCGTTGACCGCGATGTTGTGGCGCTGCAGATCATAAGCCGCGCACCAGGTCAGGTGCTCCAGCGCCGCCTTGGACCCGCCGTAGCCGGGCAGCACCCCACCGTCGAAACTCCGGTAGGGCCCATCACCCGGGACCCGCGAGGCCACCGACGTCACGTTGATGATCGACCCGACACCCGCCGAGAACATGTCCGGGCACACCAGCTGGATGAGCTCGTAGGAGGCCAACACCCCGATCTCGAAATGACGGCGATACGCGTTCGGCGGGATCGCCAGGAATCCGGGCCAATCTGCGTTGGCCGCCGCCGGCGCGCGCTTCGGCTTGGGCTGCTTCGGTGCGCCCTCCGGCTTGGGCGGGCGACCGGGAGCGGTGAACGCCGCGTTGTTGACCAGGATGGTGACCGGCCCGAATGCCGCACGGGCCTCGTCGACCAGGCGGGGCAGGTCATCGCGCTCCAGCAGGTCGGCCTGGATCGCCACCGCGCGCCCGCCGGCGGCTTCGACGGCCGCGACGGTCTCGCCGATGGTGCCCGGCAACCGTTCGTCCCACTGCTGCTCGGTTCGGGCCACCACCGCCACCGCGGCGCCCTCGGCCGCCAGGGCCAGCGCGGTCGCGCGGCCGAGCCCGCGGCTGGCGCCGGTGACGATGGCGGTTCGGCCGGCCAGTCGTCCCGTCATGGCATCCCTCTTCTCTGCAGCGCCACCCCGTGCACCAGGATCGCCGCCGTCTGGTCGACCCAGTTCGCGTCCAGGATGTCGTCCGGGCGCAGCAACAACCGCATCATCGTCGCACCACCGATCAGTTCGATGAGGCGTTCGGGGTCCACATCGGCGTGAACTTCGCGGCAGTGCACCGCTTCGACCAGCCGATCCTGGACCGCGGCGAACAGATCGGTGAAGCGGGCCATCACCCGCGCGTTCAGCTCGGGATCGGCACCCATATCGGCGATCAGACCGGGCAGGGCGGCCCGCACCACCGGGCTGGTGAAGACGTCCCGCGTGGCCTGCAGCATTGCCCGCACATCGGCGGCGATATCGCCCGCCGGAGTGGCCAGTGCGGTCGGCGCGGTCGGAAACGCGGCTTCGTGGACCAACTCCGCCTTGCTGGACCAACGGCGGTACAGGGCCGTCTTCGTCGTCCCCGCCCGTTCGGCGACCGCCGCCAAAGTCAGATTCGGATAACCGATTTCGACAAGCAGCTCCGCGGTCGCACGCAATATGGCAGCGTCGATACGCGGATCGCGGGGCCGGCCCGCGGTCCCGGTCTTGTCAAGCGGAGACGGGTCTGCTTTCATAACGCTACCCACCGTATCGTAATAGGGTTGGAGAGGACAAAGGTGACCAACCAACCGACCGTAGAAACCGAGCTCGGGCGATTGCAGCGTTCTGGTCGCGACGTCAGCACCGTTCCCACGGTGTTGTCGGAGTGGCTGTCCACCGTCATGCCCGGTGGCGTGAAGCCGGAGGTGACCGTCGAGAGCGGCATCGACTCCAACGGCATGTCGTCGGAGACCATCGTCCTGACCGGCCGCTGGGAGGAAGACGGCAAGAAGGTCGAGCAGAAATGGGTGGCACGGGTGGCACCCACCGCCGAAGACGTTCCGGTGTTCATCACCTACCGGATGGACCATCAGTTCGAGGTGATCCGGCTGGTCGAGGAGTTGACCGACGTGCCGGTGCCGAAGGTGCGTTGGATCGATCCGACCGACAAGGTTCTCGGCGCCCCGTTCTTCCTGATGAATCACGTCTCGGGCATCGTTCCGCCCGACGTGATGCCCTACACCTTCGGCGGCAACTGGTTCGCCGATGCGCCCGCCGAACAGCAACGCGCCCTGCAGGACGCGACGGTCGAGGTCTTGGCCAAGCTGCATTCGATCCCCAACGCGGCCGCCACATTCGGCTTCCTGGCCGAGGCCGTGCCCGAGGGTGACACGCCGCTGCGCCGCCAGTTGAACTGGCTCAAGGGCTGGTACGAGTTCGCCGTTCCCGATATCGGCCGCTCGCCGCTGGTCGAGACCGCGTTGCAGTGGCTGGAGGACAACTTCCCCGACGACGTCGCGGCAACCGAACCCGTCCTGGCGTGGGGTGACTCGCGGGTCGGCAACGTCCTCTACGAGGACTTCCGCCCAGTGGCGGTGCTGGACTGGGAGATGGCGACACTGGGCCCGCGTGAACTCGACGTTGCGTGGATCATCTTCGCGCACATGGTGTTCCAGGAGCTCGCTGGCCTGGCCGGGATGCCGGGTCTACCGGATGTGATGCGCGAGGAGGACGTTCGCGCCGCGTACGAAAAGCTGACCGGCGTCAAACTCGGTGACCTGAGATGGTTCTACGTCTACTCCGGGGTGATCTGGTGCTGTGTGTTCATGCGTACCGGCGCACGGCGCGTGCACTTCGGCGAGATCGAGAAGCCCGAAGACGTCGAGTCGATGTTCTATCACGCCGGGCTATTGCGCCGGCTTATTGAGGAGAAAGCCTGACATGCTCGGACCACTCGACGAATACCCCGTCCACCAGGCGCCATTGCCGATCGCCTGGCCGGACTCCTCGGACCGAAACTTCTACGACCGCAGCTACTTCAACGCCCATGACCGTACCGGGGACATCTTCTTGATCACCGGCCTGGGCTACTACCCCAACCTCGGGGTCAAGGACGCCTATGTCCTGGTCCGCCGGGGTGACACGCAGACCGCGGTGCACCTGTCCGATGCGATCGACTCCGACCGGCTCAACCAGCACGTCGGCAACTACCGCATCGAGGTGCCCGAGCCGCTGCAGAAGATCCGGATCGTGATGGAGGAGACCGAGGGCATGGCGGTCGACCTCACCTGGGAGGGCCTGTTCCCGGTGGTGCAGGAGCAGCCGCACATCATGCGCCAGGGCAACCGGGTCACCCTCGATGCCCAGCGATTCGCCCAATTGGGTTCCTGGGCAGGGCATATCGCCATCGACGGCGAGGAGATCACTGTTGACCCGTCGGTCTGGATCGGCAGCCGCGACCGATCGTGGGGCATCCGGCCCATCGGCGAGGCCGAGCCGGCGGGCCGGCCGGCCGACCCGCCGTTCGAAGGCATGTGGTGGCTGTATGTGCCGATGGCCTTCGACGACTTCGCGATCGTGGTCATCATCCAGGAGGCACCCGACGGCTTCCGCTCACTCAACGACTGCACCCGGATCTGGCGCGACGGGCGGGTCGAGCAGCTGGGCTGGCCGCGGGTGAAGATCCACTATCGTTCGGGCACCCGGATTCCGACCGGGGCGACCATCGAGGCCACCGACGCCTCCGGTGCGCCACTGCGGTTCGATGTGGAGTCCAAGCTCCCGGTCCCGATCCATGTCGGCGGCGGTTACGGCGGCGACTCGGATTGGATCCACGGCGTGTGGAAGGGCGAGAAGTTCACCGAGCGGCTCACCTACGACATGAACGATCCGGCGATTATCGGGCGTTCCGGCTTCGGGGTCATCGATCACGTCGGGCGCGCGGTCTGCCACGACGGCAACGCGTCGGCCGAGGGCTGGGGCCTGTTCGAGCACGGTGCGCTGGGCCGCCACGACCCGTCCGGCTTCGCCGACTGGTTGACGGTGGCGCCGTAATCCATTCGCCCAAACCGACGTTTGGCAGCGAAAGCACGAGTAAAACCCCGCAAAACGTCGATCTCGATCGCTAGGTATCCCGTGAAAATCCTGACGGCCCTGTACGGGCCCACTGATGCAAGCGACCGTGCGCGCGCGTTGCGCGATGCCGGGGCCAGCGGCGTGTTCACCTTCGAAGGCCCGCACGACGTGTTCGCACCGCTGACGCTGGCCTCCGGTGTCGGCGGGCTGGACCTGATGACCAATGTGGCAATCGCATTCCCGCGCAACCCAATGCAGTTGGCGAACCAGGCCTACGATCACCAGCTGCTCGCGCAGGGCCGATTCACACTCGGACTGGGCACCCAGGTGCGCGCGCAGATCGAGAAGCGCTACGGTGTCGCGTTCGACAAACCAGTGGCGCGGATGAGCGAGCTCGTCCGCGCGCTGCGGGCGATCTTCAACACCTGGGAAACCGGTGAGCGCCTGGACTTCCGCGGCGAATACTACCGGCACACGCTGATGACTCCGACGTTCAATCCCGGCCCGAATCCCTTTGGGCCGCCACCGATTTATGTCGGCGCACTCGGACCTCGGCTGACCCGGGCGACCGCGGAAGTCGCCGACGGGCTGCTGGTGATGCCGTTCGGCTCAAAGAAGTTTCTCCATGAGTCGACGATGCCGGCGGTGCGCGACGGCCTGGCCGCCGCGGGGCGAACGGAGTCGTCGTTCGCGGTGGTGCCGGAGATCATCCTGTCGGCGGGCGAGGACCACGACGCGACCCGGCGGTTGCTCGCGTTCTACGGGTCCACCCCCGCCTACCGTCCGGTGCTGGACATCCACGGGTGGGGCGAGCTGCAACCCGAGCTGAATTCGATGTCCAAACAAGGCAAATGGCTGGAGATGGCCGGGCTGATCACCGACGAGATGCTGCACACCATCGCCGCGTGCGGCACACCCGAGCAGATCGCCGCCCATATCCGTGAGCGGGTCGACGGCGTCGGCGATACCGTTTGCCTCTACCAGCCCGGCCCGATAGCGACCGAAACGCTGGCCGAGATCGTCGACGAGCTCGCCCGCTGACCCACGTCGAGATCGACGTATTGACGCGTTCCACTCGCACTTTTGCAGCCGTTTGTCGGTTTGGGCGGAGATGAGCAGCGACACTGGTGGGGTGGGTTACGACGTTGTGGTCATCGGCGCCGGTTTTGCCGGCTTGGTAGCGGCGCGCGAGCTGGTCAAAGACGGTTTCGACGTCGTGGTGCTGGAGGGCCGCGACCGAGTCGGCGGGCGCTCGAGCACGACCACCCTGGCCGGTGTCCCGGTCGACCTGGGCGCCACCTTCGTCGGCCCCACCCAGGATGCGGTGCTGACGCTGGCCAAGGAACTCGACTGCCTCACCGAGCCGACCTACTGCCGGGGCGCAAACCTCATCCGGTGGCGGGGCAAGGTGCGCTCGTATCGCGGGACCATCCCCAAGTTATCGCCGCTGGGGCTGCTCGACATCGGCCGGATCCAATGGCAGGTCGAGCGGCTCGGCCGGAATATCGACATCACCAAGCCGTGGACGGCGTCCCGCGCCGCCCGGCTCGACGGAACCTCGCTGGGCGGCTGGCTGCGCTCGGTCGGCGCCAGCTCCTCCTCGCGGGACCTGATGGCGATCATGGCGCGTGTGACCTGGGGTGCCGAGCCCGACGACGTGTCCATGCTGCATGCGGTCCGTTACGTCAAAGCCGCCGGCGGTCTGGATCGGATGCTCGACGTGGTCGGCGGCGCCCAGCAGGATCACTTCCCGGCCGGCACTCAACAGATCGCCGACAAGATGGCCGCCGAGCTGGGCGATCGTGTCCGGCTCAATGCGATCGTCTCCCGGGTCGAATGGTCCGACGACGCGGTGGCCGTGACGTCCTCCGGAGGCGTCGTGGAGGGACGGCGCGCGATCCTGGCGATACCGCCGGCACACCGCCAGGGCATCGACATCGCCCCACCCCTGCCGATCGGCTATCAACAGCTGGCCCAACGCTGGCCCCAGGGCGCCCTGAGCAAGGCCTACGCCGCCTACTCTCGGCCCTTCTGGCGTGACCAGCACCTGTCCGGCCAGGCGCTGTCCGACCAGGGTCCGGTTTTCATCACGTTCGACGTCAGCCCCGGCGACGACGGGCCGGGAATCCTGCTCGGTTTCGTCGACTCCCGCGGATTCGACGCGCTGACCCCCGAACACCGTCGTCAGACGGCGCTCGCCGGGTTCGCCGCGCTGTTCGGCCCCGACGCCGAGAATCCCATCGAGTACCTCGACCATTGCTGGGGCGCAGAGACTTTCGCCCCCGGCGGGCCGACGGCGGCGGTGCCGCCGGGGGCCTGGACGGAATTCGGCCCGCTGCTGCGCCAGCCGGCCGGTCCGCTGCACTGGGCCGGTACCGAGACCGCCGATGAGTGGACCGGGTTCCTGGACGGGGCGGTGAGCTCCGGGCAACGCGCGGCAGCCGACGTCGCCGCGATCCTCAGGAGCTGATGCGCCGCTGCGCGGTCACCGATTCGGTCAACGCCCGCAGATGCCGGTTGACCACCGCGGGGTGTTCCAGGATGGCGCAGTGCCCACCCGGGATCTCCACGAGTTCGACCAGGTTGGGGGCCGCTTCGGCGATCTTGCGGGCCTGGCACATCGGCAGGAGGCGGTCCTGGGAGCTTCCGACGACCAGGGTGGGGACGGTCAGGCCGGCCAGGTCGATGTGGCGCGGGCCCATCTCGTCGACGAGCACCCGCGCCCACGCTCCACGCCCGGCGGCCGGCGTGGCGGCGAACAGGTCGTGGATGAGCTCGGCCACCGCGGGGTCGGCCCCGGCTCCCACGGCCATCAACGTGACGAACCACCGGCTGCCGGGCTGGGCGCCCCGGATCAGCGGGGCCCCGCCGAACATCTTGATCATCCGGCGCGCGGCCAGCGACCGGCCGCCTGCCAGCATCGGCGGCACCCGCAGCAGGTTGATCTCTTCGAGCAGGTCGCCGGTGGTCGTGTTGATCAGGGCGACGGCGTCGGCACGATGGGCGACCCGGTGCCGGTAGCGATCCGACCAGGAGCTGATCGCGATCCCGCCCATCGAATGACCGGCGATGACCGCCCGCTCCCCGGGGCGAAGGGTCGCCGACAGCACCGCGTCCAGGTCACCGGCCAGGTGACCAAGGCTGTAGGCCGATCGGTGTGCCAGCCCGCTGCGACCGTGTCCGCGGTGGTCGTAGGCGATCACCCGGTAGTCGCGGGACAGGTCGTTGATCTGCTCATGCCAGACCCGGATGGCACAGGTGATGCCATGCGCCAGCACGATCGGGTAGCCGTCCTCGGGCCCGAAGACTTCGGTGTGCAGGCGGGTGCCGTCGGCGGCCCGGACCTCGACGGTACGGCTGGGCGGCAACGTGGGACCGCTGATGACGGCCGCCTGGGACGCTGACATGGCCCGCTCCTCGCTCGGCGCGGCAGCGCTGCCACACCGGAAACATCAGAGTAACCATCGCGGCGCGGCCGAACCGCGGGGCCGCGCCCGTCGTTACCGCGCCGTCCCCTCTCTAAGATGACCCGGTGACCGACCACGCGTTCACCGCGCAGGAGCGGCGCGCCGTCTACCGGGTGATCAACGAGCGCCGCGACATGCGCCGGTTCAGCCCGGGCACCACGGTGCCCGAGGGGCGGTGCTGGCCCGCCTACTGGCGGCGGCGCACGCCGCGCCCAGCGTCGGTCTGATGCAACCGTGGCGGTTCATCCGCATCACCGACGAGGGATTGCGGCACAAGATCCACGCCCTGGTCGACGAAGAGCGCCGGCAGACCGCCGCCGCACTGGGCGAGCGGGCCGAGGAGTTCCTGGCGCTGAAGGTGGAAGGCATTCTCGACTGCGCCGAACTGCTCGTGGTCGCCCTCGGCGACGGCCGCGCCGGCCACGTCTTCGGCCGCCGGACCATGCCGCACATGGACCTGGCCTCGGTGTCGTGCGCGATCCAGAACCTGTGGCTGGCGGCCCGTGCCGAAGGTCTCGGGATGGGCTGGGTGTCGATCTTCGATCCAGCGCGTCTCGGCGAACTACTGGAGATGCCGTCCGAAGCCGAACCTGTCGCGGTGCTCTGCCTGGGCCCGGTGCCCGACTTTCCCGACCGGCCCGCTCTGGAGATCGACGAATGGACGTTCGGCAGACCGCTGGCCGAATTCGTCAGCGAGAACCGTTGGGGTTGAACCGGTCTTTCCGGTGCAGACTTCCGCTACGCTACGACTCGTAACTGAACACGATGTCGTGCGAGGAGCCCCGATGAATCCGCCCGCCGAGCGATTCCGACCACATCGCTGCGGCAGGTATATCGGCAGGGTCGGCGCACTGGCACTGTTCCTCGGCGTCGGCGCTGCGGTCACACCGGCGGTGGCGTCCGCCGACACCGCCAGATCCCCGTCGCACTCGTCGGCCGCACATGCATCGGCATCAGCACACTCTGCCAAGAGTGCTGCGGTGCAGGGCCATTCGGCGCGCTCCCGCGCCCAGACCAACAACACCGTCACCGCATCCGGGACGGCATCGGTCCGCCGGGCGGCCAAGACCACACCGGCCGGCAAGGCGGATCCCCTCGGCGTGCCCCGACTGCCCTCCCCCGAAGTAGTGCTGTCGGCCGCCACTCAGTGGCTTCGTCGCCAAGCCACCGCGACGCTGTTCAACACCACGCCGACCACCGCGTACGACCCGACCCAGAACAGCGAGTCCGACACCGGCGTGGTGTCGGGCAACCTCAACGCCGTCGATGCCGAGGGCGATCGCATCTCCTACGTCATCACCTCCGCGCCGCAACAAGGCAGCGTGGCGATCAACCCCGACGGCACCTTCGCCTATGTACCCGACGACGACCTCGCCACCGCCGGTGGCACGGACAGCTTCACCGTGCGGGTCTCCGATCGTGCCGGTAATCCGCTGCACGTCAACCTCGCCAACATGATCAACCCCGATCCGTCCAGCGGCCGCACGCAGGTCGACGTCACCGTGGATCCGACCGCCACTCCGCCATCGGATCAGGTGCAGATGGAAGCGCTGGCCATGCAGATCGCCAGCTCCCGGCAAATGCAGTTCGCCAAGAACATCCTGCGGCCGGTGTGGCTCACGCTGGGGGTGTTGAAATACCTGCCGGCGGGTGGCCTCAGCGCCACCAACATCGCACGCCTCAACCAGGATCTGGACGAGTTCACGTTCGGGGTTGCCATGCGCGTGGTGAACACCGATCCCTACCGGCCCGAGATCCTCACCTACGAGATCCCGCCCCATAACTGGGGCCTGTTCGACGTACCGGGTGGACGCTGGGCCTACGACAACCCCGACTCGATCTACCGCACGATTCCGGTCAAGGCCAACTCGTCCTATGTGATCACCGGCAGGTTCGTGGGCGACCCACCCAAGGATCTGAACTTCTCGGTGTACACCAATGCCGACGTCACCAATTCGGTTGACAACATCGGCATCCACGACCTGGTGGTCAACCCCGACGGCACCTTCACGATCACCGTGAACTCGTCGCTCGACGACGGCCAGCCCAATCACCTGCACCTGACGTCCGATGCGCAACTGGTGTTCATCCGCGACACGCTGGGCGACTGGACCGCGTCACCGGTGGAACTCTCAGTGGAGCGAGTGGAGGGCCCGGACGCGCCGCCGGCCAAGTCCTACGCACGATTGGTCAAGGGCGCCACCGAGATGATGCTCAATTCCGGTATCGGGCTGTACAGCCTGATGCTGCTGCCGTTCATCCAGCCGGTCAATTCGCTGGGCAAGCCGACACACACCTTCGGAACGCTGGCGACCCAACGCCAGAGTTCGACACTGTTCCATCTCAGCGACGACCAGGCCATGGTCGTCACGGTCACGCTCGGCGATGCCGGCTACTTCACGGCACCGGTCACCGATGCGTGGACCATCACACCGGACTACTGGAACCACCAGAGCAGCCTGAACTCGTCGCAGGCCATTCCGAACGCGGACGGCTCCTACACGTTGGTCATCTCGAATACCGATCCCGGCGTGGCGAACTGGGTCGACACAGCCGGACTCAACCAGGGCAGCCTGTTCGTCCGCTGGCAACTGCCCGGAACCAACCCGGATGCCGGAGCGCCGACGGTGACCTCCCGCGTGGTGCGCCTCGAGGACCTGCCCTCGGTGCTGCCCGCCGATACCGTGTCCGTCACGCCGGAGAAGCGCGCAGAACAGCTCGCCGACCGCCAGCAGGCCTACGAGTCACGCTTCGCCCGGTTCCTGACGATATAGCCGGTCAGCCGACCGACGCGCAGCCCACGTAGGGGATGCAACCGGTGGCCCCGCCCGGGCCTGCCGAACCGCTGGGCCCGTTGGGGATACCGCCGCTGGCGCCGCCGGGACCCGCGGTGCCACCGGGACCATACGGAATGGACCCACTCGCACCGCCCGGGCCCGCCGTACCGCCGGGGCCACCGGGAATGCTGCCGGATGCGCCGTCCGGTCCGGCCGTGGCGACCGGACATGGACTGCCATCGGGGTTGACGCAGCCCGGGGCCGGATCGGCGAAGGCCAACGGAGCGGCCGCGATCGCGGCGGTCGCAGCACCGGTGAGGAGAACTGATGTCAGGGAAATCTTCTTCAGTGCCATGTGCTCAGGTATACCCAACTTGACGCCAACGCACCCACCCAGGCACGCAGCAAGTAGACACGGACCGATGAAGACACCGCTCGCCGTTGGATCGGCGGCCGCTGCCCTACTACCCCCGGGCGATGCGCCGTGCCGGTGAACAGTGGGAGATTTACTCGCCTGCGTGTAGGCTCATGGCAGGTTGACTTTCCAACCGCGGTATTCGTCGCAGGCGTGCGGTGTGCCTCAGCACCCGCCATGCGAGCCTCTCGGGCGCGTCCCACAGAAAACAATGCTTTCCCCTCCTAGCGCTCAACGGAGCCACCCCAATGCCTCGTCCTATCTGCGGTTCGCCCGTCGACCAACCCGTGCCAAAGATCGTCAACCGTGATGACGATTCCCGAAACCGGCTGCACCTCTTCGCCGAATGGCGAAGTACCACCGAAGTTCGGATAACCGCCGCCGGCCACGTCGACATGTCGACAGCCCAACAATTCAGCGAGTACGTTCTCCGCCGGGCCGGCAACTGCAAGAGCCTGATCCTCGATATGACCCAGGTGACATTCTTTGACTGCGCGGGCTTTTCGGCGCTCCGCTATATTGACGAGCGTTGCCGGATGGCAAAAGTCACCTGGACGATCCAACCAGCGCCCACCGTGTCGCGGGTCATGGCCCTTTGCGATCCGCTCAACGGGCCGCCGATGTCAACTGGTACCGACTTTGAATCAGCCTGCGCATGAAAGACTCTCGAACAACACCCAAACAGGTTCTGACTCCTGAGCTGAAGGACACTTCAATCAACACGTTATTCTCCCACCCCATTGAAGCCCATTCCGAAACATCGCCGAACGATGAAGGACCCTCGACACCGGTGGAAACCCCGCTGTTCTCCCACGCGGACCGTTAGCGGGCCTCCGGATCGGTGTCGCGCATGAGCCGGATCAGCTGCTCGCGTTCGTTGATGCCGAGATGTTTGTAGATGCGGTAAAGGTGGCCCTCCACGGTGCGCACCGATACCACGAGTCTTTCGGCGATCTGCTTGTTCGACAGTCCACCGGCGACCAGCAGGGCGATCTCACGCTCACGACCGCTGAGCGGCAACGGGACTCCGCTTGTCGCCGTCGCAGGAGTGTGTAGACCGAAGGTGCTCACCAGCCAGTGCGCCCGCGTGGACGATTGCAGACCCGGCAGGCGCGCACCGGCCCGCCGGTGTGCCAGCGCCGCCGCGGTGAAGGCGTCCGCGGCGTGCGCCGCCATCCCGAGGGATTCCCACTCGCCGGCCACCCGCTCGAGCTCCTCCCCGTCGCCGGCGACGACGGCTTCACCCTGCCTGGCCGCCAGATTCGCGATCGGCGTATTCAGTTGCCCTTCAAGAGCTTTGAGACGAGCCACGTCGGGTTGCATTCCGAATCGCAATCCGGTGTGCAGAGCCTCCAACTCGCCGGTGGTGATGCCGTAACCACGGGCGGCCGCGGCCGCCCGCTCGATCGCGCTGTGGGCGTCGGCGGTCGCACCGGTGGCGGCGCTGTGATACGCCCTGGCCAGTTCGAGTAGCGGGCGGAACACTTCCACCGCTGGCCCCCATGCGCTTTCGGCCATGCTCAGCGCCCGCGCCGCGGCATTGGTGTCGCCGCGTAGCACCTCCGCCTGAACGGTCCAGGTCGCAACGAGGGGGACCCATCCGCCCGACAGGGTGGACACCATGGCTGACAGTGCCCGTTGAAGCCATTCGCACGCGTCCTGCGGGCGGCCGGCCGCAAGCTGAACCCGACCGGCCATCGCCGCGACGATGGCTTCGGCGTGCGGAGCGCCATGAGCAAGTGCACGCTGTCGCTCGACGATGGCCGAAGCGGTGTCGATATCGCCTTGGTTGAGGGCCGACAACGCTTCCGACAACGCGATTGCGTACTGCTGTGGCCCGGACGCGCAGTGGCGTGCCGCGTCGGCGCCGCGGTGGGCCGCAGCCGCTACCGCCTCGGGCTTGCCGCGAAGGTTCGCCGCCGCCGCCGCGGGGACCGCCGCCCACAGGACCGCCATCGGCATCGCGTCCGGATCGGCGATCACTGCCGCGCTTGCGGCCTCCGCGGTGTCGAGGTCAGCGGCAAAATAGGCGATCGACGCCTCGACCGCGAGGGCGTAGCTGCGCAGCGCGGGGACCGTGACGCGCGACCGGACCGTGCCCAGCACTTCCTCTGCCTCCGCACGCCGTTGGCAGCCGAAGAACAGGTTCGTCGCGCGCAGGCAACCCCAGCGGACGAGCATGATCGGGTCGCGCGGGTCGAACGTCGAGAGCAGGTCCTCAGCCTCCTGATTTGAGCCCTGCCAGGCCAGCGCGTCGGCGAGCGCGATCGCCGCGCGTAGCCCGCCGCCGTGGTCGTAGGCGAACCGCGCCAACTGTTCGGCGAGGCTCAGGCTGGACATCGTCATCGCGCTCTCGGCGGCGTCGATCACCAGATCGACATCAGGTGTCGCATCACTGTTCATCATCAGGCGGGCCAGTTCGATGACCAGCCGCGGATCCCTCGCCGAATTCTGGTCCAGATCGCCGACCACTGACCAAAAATTTTGCGCCAGAGAGGTATTGATCTGTCGTAGCCGGGCCAGACCGCAGCCCTTGCGCACGACGTCAGCCAATACCGGGTGCGCCACCTGAACTCGCATCCGTAGTGGATCGCTGATCACGTGGATGACCGCATGTCGTTCGGCATCGCTGATCGCATCGGTATCGCACATCGAGCGCAGTGCGTTCCAGTCCAGAACTTCAGCGGCCGCGACGATTTCGAGAACGGCACGCTCACTCGGAGCTAGGCTGCGGACCCGCGCCTCGAGAAGCTGCTCGATATCGGAGCCCAGGCGCGGCATATGAGTGAGCCGCCATCGGCCGGTGTCATCGGTAAGCGCACCGTCGTCGAGAGCGGTGTCGAGCAGGCCGCGCAACAGCAGCGGACTGCCCGCCGCCAGTTCGTGGAACTGGTCGACGACGGTTCCGGCAACGGGGCCGCCCAGGGTCGCGGCGAGCAGCTGTCCGGTGTCGGCGTGGGAGAACTCCCCGACCTCGATGCGGCGAAGATACTGGTCCTTCCACAGTGCGGTGATCGCATCGGGGACTTCGGCGTCCGACCTCATCGTGACGATCAACGTCGCCGCCCCCCGCACGGCCAACTGGTGCACAACAATTGCCGAGAGTGGATCGAGCAGGTGCGCGTCGTCGACGACGAGCAACAGGTCGTCCACACCGTCGAGCGCGTCGTGGGCCGCGGCCAGGAGACGAATCGGCTCCAGCGCGGCGGGGATCTGCACGATCCCGGCGAACGCAGCCAACGGCACATCGCGGGAGGTGTGGGTTCCCAGGACGTAACGCGCGCGCATCCCGCGCTCGGCGAACCGTTCGGCGACCTGGCGCGCGAGCGCCGTCTTCCCGACACCGGCCTCCCCGACGAAAACGACGCCGTTCGACGACGGGTCCTCGACGGAATCCATCGCCTGTTGGATCTCGGCCGACCGGGCGACGAACGGCCACTCCAATGGCAGGCCCCCTTCTACGGTTCCTCCGTGCGGCATACGGTCCTGAAGAGCAGCTCGATACTAGCGCCGGACAGTCGTTGACCGGGGATTACTGACACAAGAGTCGACCCGGGGCCAAACCTGGGGATGTTTCTTGTTCCCTTTGCCGTGTCCCCGGCCGCCCTGGCTGGGCACCGGCTGGCTCGGCTGCTGGATGACCGGGCTCGGCGGCGGCGCGACGGTTGGCGATGGGGTCACCGGTGTGCTGGTACCGACCGGTGCGACAGGCGCGCCGCGGGCCGGGCCTCGTCCTCGAACCGGCGCCGGATGTCGGGCAGTGCCCCGAGCGCAGGGTGCAGCAGCTTGACGGCCACCGGCCGGCGCAGCCGGGTGTCCCAAGCGTCGCGGACCTCGGCCATGCCGCCGCGTCCCAGGATCCCGCGCAACTCGTAGCGGTCCACGAGCATTTCGTGGCCGGTCATTCTTTCCTGGTAGCCGCGATCGGGGAAGCGCAAACCCTCCGCGGGCGAGCACCCGATCGGCGACCGGCCGACTGATTAATTGATCAGTCGCACAACCCGACGCTAGGCTTCTGACGCATCCGTAAATACCGCTTCAGCCCCAGATGACCTGCAGATTTGACCGGTAGACAACCGGCGAGCACATCGGCCATCGCTTAACCGCACTGAGTACGAGCGCTTTCTGCGATGCTCTCTGCGGTGGAAGGACCCGTATGAAGTTCGCGCAGTCCAGCAGGTTGTCCAACCTGTCGCACGAAACCCCAGGGCCCATCGTCGAAGAGGTGGCGCGGCTGGAGGCCGCCGGACACCACGTCATGCGACTGGATACCGGTGATCCCCATGCATTCGGGTTCGAGCCGCCCACAGCATTGCTCCAGCAGATCACCAGTACCTTGCCAGCTTCCGCGGGCTACACCGGCCCCAAGGGCCTGCCATCGGCGCGGCAGGCGGTGGTGCGGTATTACTCGGATCTCGGTGTCGCCGATGTCGACGTCGAGAACGTGTTCGTGGGTAATGGCACGTCTGAGTTGATCGCGATCGCGATGACGGCTCTGCTCGACGATCGCGACGAAGTGCTGGTGCCCGCTCCCGACTTCCCGGTCTGGACCGCCGCCGTCAACCTCAGCGGGGGGCACGCCGTTCACTACCGGTGCGACGAATCATCGGACTGGTACCCCGACGTTGCCGATATCGCCGCAAAGGTCACCGCCCGGACCCGGGCGATCGTCATCATCAACCCCAACAATCCGACGGGCGCGGTGTATCCGCCCGAGGTGCTGAGCGAGATCCTCGATGTCGCGCGCCAACACAACCTCATCGTGTGTTCCGACGAGATCTACGACAAGATCATCTACGACGACGTCGTCCACACCACGACCGCCTCGCTGGCGCCGGATCTGCTGTGCCTGACCTTCAACGGTCTGTCGAAGGCCTACAGCTGTGCGGGGTTTCGCACCGGCTGGCTCGCGGTGTCCGGTCCGACCGACCACGCCAAGAGCTACCTCGCGGGTCTGACAATCGTGGCCGGGTTGCGCCGCTGCGCGAACGTTCCTGCCCAGCAGGCTATTGGGGTTGCGTTGGGAACCGACGACCTCACGCTGCCCATCGGCAGGTTGAGCGACCAACGCGACCGGGCGTGGGCCGCGCTCAACGCGATTCCGGGCGTCTCATGTGTCAAGCCGAAGGGCGCGTTGTACGCCTTCCCGAAGATCGATCTGCGCCTCTACCCGATTCGAGACGACGAGCAGTTCATCCTGGATCTGTTGCTCCAGGAGAAGATCCACCTCGTTCCCGGCACCGGGCTCAGTTGGCCCGCGCCCGACCACTTCCGCATCGTTACCCTGCCGCCGGCGGCCGAGCTGGAATCGACCATCGCGCGGATCGGCAGCTTCCTGGCCACCTACCGCCAGTGACTAGCGCCGCGCGAGCACATCCAAGGCGATCTCGCGGCGCGGCCGGGTAGCGATACCGCGGGGCACCGCACGCGGTGGCGTCCCGCCCGGACCGCGCGCGCGCAACTCGAGACTCTTCATGATCGTGCCGATCGCCACAGCCAACTCGCTGTGCGCGAAGGCCGCACCGATACACCTGCGGTACCCGCCGCCGAACGGCGCGTAATGGAACGGCGACGGCTTGGCGTTCAGGAACCGCTGCGGGTCGAACGATTCCGGATCCGCCCACAGCTCTGGGTTGAAATGCAATGCGGGAAGCGCGATTCCGACCACATCCCCGGCCGAACGGGCGACGCCGGCGATCGTCAGCGGCACGGTGAGCCGACGCAGAACGATCGGCACCGTCGGGTGTACCCGCAGCGTCTCCTGGATCACCGCGCCGAGATAGGGCAGGCTGGCGATCCCGGCCGGGGTGGCCACCGTCGCCAGCTCCTCGACGACGCGGGAGCGAATGCCCTCGTCACGGTGGATGTGGTAGAGCGCCCAGGTCAGCGACGTCGCGCTGGTTTCGTGGCCGGCGGCCAGCATCGTCCGCAGTTGGTCATGCAGCACATCGTCGGGCAGCAGGTTGCCCTCGTCATCGGTGGTGCCGAGAATCAGGTCGAGCACGTCGCTGCCGGGTTCACCGCTACTTTTTCGCTCTTCGATCTGTTCGGACAACATCTGGTCGAGCTGGGAGCGAAAGGCGAGCAACCGGGCCCACGGACCCCGCCCGGCGAGGTCGCGGCGCAGAACAGGCACCAGCATCAGCGCCGCGTTGCCGGATCGCAGCAATTCGGCTGTCACCCTCGCATATTCACGGCGGCGAGCGCCGTCCGTCACGCCGAACACCACCCTGATCACCACGTCCAGCGTGATGCCCCGGGCCGTTTCGCCGACGAGCAACTGATCGCCCGGCCGCAGGGTCGCGATGTGGTCGCTGGTCGCCTCGGCGATCACCTCGACGTAACGGCGCATGATCTCGCCGCGGAATGGTGGTGCCAGGGCGCTTCGGGCCCGCCGGTGAGCCTCCCCCGACAGCAGGATCAGTGAGTTCCGTCCGACAACCGGTTCGATCGGGTTGGGCAGCGGAGCCCGGGACTCGGCGCCGGAGACGGTCAGGATGTCGCGTGCGCCTTCGGCGGTCGAGAAGAACAGGACCTCGCCGAGCCCGGGAAAGCGCACCGGGAACGGCCGCCGATCGGATGCATGACGCCGGAAGAATCCTTCGGGGTCGATGCCGGCCCAGGCCGCACGGCCCAGCGCCGCCACCGCCGCCATGCTGCTCACCTCACCCTCGACGCGACAACGACCTGGTTGCGCCCCAGTCGACTGAACTCGACGGCGATGCCCGGGCCGGAGTGCACGGCCAGCGACCGGAATGCCGACGGGCTGTAGGCGCGCATCGAACTGATCAGTCCGTCGTGGGCGAAGGGCAGGAAGACGAACGGCAGCATCGACGCCAGTCGCAGCAGGTGCAGCGCGGCCGGGGGCCGGCGCAGATCGCACACGACCAGTTTGTCGGCGACCCGGGTCCCCTCGGTCAGCACCCGGGCCGCCTGTACCGGCGGTAGGTGGTGGAACGACAACGCGAACAGCGCGAGGTCGTAGGCCCGGTCGGGCGCGTCGATGGCGGTGGCATCAGCGCGGCGCACCACAGCACGCGGGTGGGCGCCCAGGTCGCCGGCGCGGATGTGCGACACCGAGACCGGGTCGATGTCGGTCACCGTCACCCGCGCGGTGGGGTGCGTCGCCAGGACCGCGCGGGACAATGCGCCGTGGCCCGCGCCCAGTTCCAGGATCACGGGCTCGGGAATGTCCGCGACGAGCGGCAGGGCGAGGGCGGCAAGACGTTCGTGATCGTGCAGTATCCGGCCCATCCACTCGAGGGACCAGATCACCTGCCGTTTGATCCGATCGTCGATGTCGTCGCGGTCCAGATATTCCGGACGATCGGTCTGCAATCGCCGGTCCAGCCATGAGGCGTCGAACCCGCCGCGCGGCATCGCTGCGATATCCATCCGGATCCCGTCGCCTATCCGGGGTGGGCTTCGTCGACGACGGCTTCGATCACGCAGAGCGGCGAAGCGGTCGGGATC
Source organism: Mycobacterium pinniadriaticum (assembly GCF_026242045.1). GTDB lineage: Bacteria > Actinomycetota > Actinomycetes > Mycobacteriales > Mycobacteriaceae > Mycobacterium > Mycobacterium pinniadriaticum. The sequence goes on along the minus strand of NZ_JAPJDO010000015.1, from coordinate 62,713 downwards.
ACGCTGGTCATCCGGAAACCGGCTTGCCGCAGTAGATTCCGATACTCGTCCGCGGTCCGCTCGCGGGACCCGAGATTCAGCAGCATCTCCAGGTCCACCCAGTTCTCCGGGCCGTCTCGGCCGTTCTCGCGCACCACCATCTCGACCAGAAGCACTGTCGACCTCGGCCCGGCGGCCGCGCGAACATTGCGGAGGATCCGCAGCGCCCTGTCGTCGGCCCAGTCGTGGATGATGTTCTTGAGCAGATAGGCATCGCCACCGCCGGGGACATGGTCGAAGAAGGATCCTTCCACGATCTGTACCCGGTCGGCTACATGCTTGTCGGACAGCAGCTTTGGGGCACCGACGACGACGCGGGGCACGTCGTAGAGGATGCCACGTGCCCCAGGGGCCGACCCGAGGACGGCGGCCAGCATCGCGCCCTGTCCCCCGCCGATGTCGACGATGGTGCGATGAGCGCTGAAGTCATAGCCGGCGACGACGACAGCGAGCGTCATCTGGGCCAGGCACGTCATCGTCTGGTCGAAGAGTTCTGCGTGCTCGGGTATCTCGACGAGGTAGTCGAAACCCTCCATCCCACGCAAGGCCGGAACGATCGACTCACCATTGCGTACCGACTCCGTCAGCAGGGTCCAGCGTTCGCGCTGCTCCTGCGAACCCTGGAACAGCGCGGCACCTTTGAGAGAGATCGGAGCGTCGGAACGCAGAGTTTCGGCAAGGGAATTCAGCGCATAGCGACCGTCGCGGCGGCGACGAAAGATGCCGCGACCGATCAACGCCCTCATCAGACGCCCCAGCGAGTCGGGGTCCGCATCCACCCGCGCGGCCAACGCACCGATCGGCAGCGGTCCGTCGGCGAGCGCGTCGGCGATACCGAGTTGGGCGGCCGTGGTGATCGCCTGCGCGGGCCAGCCGGACACGACCAGTTCCATCATCGCCATAGGTGCGGGCACCATCCGCTGATGGAGCCGCAGCAGGTGATGGCGCGCGAACTCGACGGCGCGGGCCAGGCGCGCGGGCGGCGCCGCCGGGAGTCTAGGCATGGGGTGCCTCCCGAATTCCAACCCGCTCATGCAGGCGCACCAGCGATTTCGGCGCCCACCAGTTGAATCGGCCCATCACATGCATGAAGGCCGGAACGAGCAGGACCCGCACCAGGGTGGCGTCGGCCAGGACTGCCAGCGTCAGGCCGACGCCCAGCATCCGCAGGAAGGACACCTGCGCACCGGCCAGTGCCGCGAAAGTGATGGCCATGATCAGTGCGGCCGCCGTGATCACCCGCGCGGTGCGGGCCAGTCCCAACGCGACGCTCCTGTCGTTGTCGGCGGTCGTTTTCTCACTCGCCAACCAGAATTCGCGGATACGGGAAACCAAGAACACCTCGTAGTCCATCGACAACCCGAAGGCGATGCAGAACAACAGCACCGGGATGCTGATCGCCAGGGTTCCGGTGGACATGGTACCCAACGCATCCAGGTTGCCGTCCTGAAAGATCCACACCAGGGCGCCGAACGCGGCGGTCAACGACAAGACGTTGAGAATCAACGCTTTCAACGGCACCACGACGCTGCCTGTCATCAGGAACAACAGGACGAACGTGATCCCGGCGATGATCGCCAGCACCACGCCAAGCCGGGACGCGATGGCGTTGGCGGTGTCCCGGTTGACCTGGGCGGTCCCGCCGATCAGGACCTGCGTGCCGGCCGGGGCGGGCACCGCTTGCAGCTGGTCGAGCTGGGCCCCGGACGCCGCGGAATACAGTGGTGCGGTGCTGGCGACGGTCAGGAACGCGCTGCCATTCGTAACGGCGTTGGCCGCCGTCGGTGGGCCCGCCGGCGCGCCGGCGACGAAGGTACCCCCCGGGGCCGAGACCGACGATACGTCGGAGGCCCGCGACAGCGCAGCCGCGTAATTGTCCAGTTGCGCCGGAGTGACATCGTTGGCGTCCGGTATGACGATGGCCAGGTTTCTGGCCAGGTCGGTATTGAACTGGGTGCGCAGCTGGTCGCCGACCAGGTGCGGTGCGCTCGCCGTCGGCAAGACCCGGTCATCGGGCACCCCCCACTTGACGCCGAGGAACGGGGCTCCCAGCGCCAACAACAGCGCGACGATTACGACGCCGATCGGCACGGCCCTGCGCATCGAGAACATCGCCAGTCGGTACCAGGGGCTGTCTTCCACCGGACGGACCACGGCGACCGGGCGTCGCAGCCACCGGCGCGGATCCAACGCATCCAGCCGCTCACCGAGCAACACGATCGCTGCCGGTGTCACGAAAATCGCCGCCAGGGACGCGAACGCGACGACGGCGACGCCGGCGTAGCCGAACGATTTGAGCGCATAGATCGGGAACAGCACCATCGCCGACATCGACAGCGCGACCGTCAGGGAGGAGAACAACACCGTCCGGCCGGCCGACACCATCGTGCGCATCAGCGCGTCGTCGCGGTCGGCACCGGCGGCCCGCTCGTCGCGGAACCGGCTCAGCAGGAGCAGCGTGTAGTCGATGGCCAAGGCCAGTCCCAGAGCCACGGCGAGATTGAGCGCATAGATCGAGACGTCGGTGGCGAAGGTGATCACGTGCAGCGCGGCCATCGCCCCGAAGATCGCGACGGCGCCGACGGCCACCGGCAGCGAAGCCGCGACCAGCCCGCCGAACACCCATACCAGCACTAGGAAGCTCAGCGGAATCGCGATGCCCTCCATGACTTTCAGATCTTTCTCACTCTGTAGAGTGATCTGCTGCATCATGGCCGCCTCACCGCCGGCGCGAACGGTCACCCCGTCACGGTCGTACACCACCCGGTCGATCAACGCCTCAGCATTCTTGGGAGCGCCGTTGTCACCACCGGTGATTCCGGCGACGATCACGCCGATCGTGCCGTCCTTACTGATCAGCGGTGCGGCTGCGGGCGGCGGGACGGTCCACGGCGAACTCACCGTCGCCACGCTGGGTGACTCGGTGAGGGTACGTACGATCTCGGTCCCGGTCGTCCGCGCCGCCGGGGAATCGACCCCGTCGGCCGAGCTGACGGTGATCAGCAGCGGCATGTCCCCTTGGCCGAAGGCGTGGGCCAGCACCGACCTCGCCCGTGACGACTGGGCACCGGGATCGGTGAGTCCGCCGGCAGAAAGCTTGCCCGCCACCGGAACTCCGAACACCGCCGTACCGACCAGGACAAGTAGCGCAACCCCGATCATCCGGCGAGGAGCCCGAATCGCAACCCGCGCGATGCCGGCTAACACGGTGACAGCGTTCCCGCCAACCACTGTGTGCGGGCCTCGAGGCGACGCAGTTTTCCGCTGGACGTGCGGGGTAGTGTTCCCGGCGCCAACAGCTCGACGTGGTGTGCGGAGATCCCGGTGTGCTGCAATACCCGGGCCGTCACCTCGGCCGCCAGATCGACCGGTGCATCGGGGGTGATCTCGACGAGGATCGCCAGTGCTTCGTCGTCCGCGCCGGCGGGAAGGTAGCCGACCGCCACCGCACATCCGGTGCGCACTCCGGGCAGCCCGTCGAGGGCGGCTTCGAAGTCCTGGGGCGCGTGGTTGGCGCCGCGGATGATCACCGTCTCCTTGCTGCGTCCGCACACGAAAAGTTCACCGTCGTGGACGAATCCGAGGTCGCCACAATCCAGCCAGTCGCCGTGCAGCACCTGCCCGGTGAGGTCGGCGCGGCCGAAGTAGCCCGCCATCACACTGGGTCCTCGAACGACGATCTGCCCCACCCGATCCTCGGGCAGTGGCCGGGAATCGTCGCCACGGATCTCGACCTCGACACCGGCCAACGGGCGCCCGGTGCTCACCAGTTCTTTGTCGCCGGGTAGGACCGAACCTCCCGTCGTCAGCGCCACAGCCTCCACACCGAGTGTTCTGAACATGGTGCCGGCCGGCTTGAACGTCACGGCCAGTGCCGCCTCGGCCAACCCGTAAACCGGTGTGAACGCCGCCGCGTCGAATCCCCAGCGTCCGAAGCGCTGACTGAACCGGCGCTGGACCTCGGCATTGGTCAGCTCCGCACCGTTCAAGCACAGCCGCCAGGAGCTCAGGTCGACACCGGCCAGTTCGTCGTCGCGGATCCGCTTGAGGCACAGACCGAACGCGAAGTTGGGTGCCGCGGTGACGGTGCCGCCGTGTCGGGATATCGCGCGTAGCCAGGCCGCGGGTACGGCAAGGAACAGTTCGGGGGGAAGCAATACCAACGGCCGCGGCAGATAGAACGCCGTCAGCAGGTTTCCGATCAACCCCATGTCGTGATAGAGCGGCAGCCAGCTGACCCCCACTTGCTCGGGCATACCGGCACTGATGAAGTAGTCCGCGATCGCCGCGATGTTGTACAAGAGATTGCGGTGGGTGAGGGCGACGGGTTTGGGATCGTGAGTTGTGCCCGAAGAGAATTGGATCAAGGCGAGATCATCTGCAGCCGGCACGCTGGTAGCGCCGTCGGGTGTTCCAGTCAACTCGGCGACCGTGACGCAGCGGGTGCCCGCCGCCTCCAGCAGCGGGCGGATCCGGTCCTCAGTCACCACCAGGGTCGCCTGAACCGCCCGCAGCATCGCCGCGGTGCGGTGCCGGTACTCCTCGAGTTTGCCGAGCCGCACCGGTGGATACAGCGGCACCGGGACGGCGCCCGCGTACAGCACGCCGAAGAAGCAGGCGACGAATTCAGGAGAGGTCGGTAGCACCAGCGCGACCCGGTCACCGCTGCTCACTCCGGCGTTACGGAGACCGGCGGCAAGTTCGCGGGCACGCCGACGAACCTCGGCCATGGGGACTTCGGTGTCGCACTCGTTGCGGTCGACGAAGAACAGGCTCTGCCCGGATTGCGCTGCCGCGTCGAGCATCTGCGTCAGGGTGTCGAATTTCGGCCGGATGGCCGAGCCGCCCTTCACTAACGTTCCTGGATCCGGCGCAGCACCAGCCGGGCCAGGTCACCGACGGTGTTCAGGTCGTCGCCGTCCTCGGCGTCGAGTTCGATGTCGTAGCGTGCTTCGATCCGGAAGACCAGCGACAGCACCCGGGCGGAATCCATCCCGGCGTCCTGAAGACCCGAATCTGCGGTGAGTTTTCCTGCAGTGCCCTCGGTTTCGGCTTCGATGAGCCCGATGATCTCGTGGGTGATCGCGCGCAATGTCGTCGGCGGTCCACCGGCTGTTGTCACTTCCGGGTTCCGCCCCACTGGATGGCGGCGGCCCCGGCGAAGTCTCCGGCATGCGCGAACCCCGCCATCATCACGATGTCGCCGGCACCGATCTGGCCGTCGAGGACCGCGGCCTCGAAGTTGATCGGGATAGCGGCCGCGAACAAGTTGCCGCACTCGTGGAATGTGTCCCGGTGTCGGTCGGACGAAATGCCCAGCGCCTCATTCCAGTTGCGCAGCAGCAGCCGGTTCGGCTGGTTGGTGACCAGCAGGTCGAGATCTCCCGGCTTCACCCCGATGCGGTCACACACCGCGCGCACCACCTGGGGTACCTGGCGGTTGCCGCGAGCGAGGACCTTGATGATCTTGCCCTCGTTGAACCCGACGTAGCCCTGTCCCGGGCCGGCCTCCCACCACCGGCGCGCCGGATCGGCCGCCAGGGTCATGTCGGTGGCATTCTCACCGAAGTAGCGGCATTCGATGTCGAGTACCGGCGAGCTGTCCGACAGGGTGACCAGACCGACCGCCGCACCGTCCCCGGGAACCGACGCCTGAGCCAATTTGCGCACCTGCTCCTGAGAGAAGATCTTGCCCGCGGCGTTCTGCGCAACCGCGATCAGTGCCGTGCGTCCGGCCCCGCCGGCCAGCAGTTGGCGTGCCAGTTTCAGCATCAACACGAATGCCGCGCAACCACCGTTGTGCACATCGACGATCCACTCGGGATTGATGCCGAGCCGCTTGGCGACCTCGCCGCCGGCGCCGAGGATGGGCAGATCGGGCAACTGCGAGTGGGTGAGCAGTACGTCGACATCGTCGAGCACCGACCGTCCGTGGCGGTCGACGAGCGCCGCCACGGCGCGCTCGATCATGTCGACGTTGGACTCGTCATCGGCGGCATGGTGGCGGAAGTCGGGGGGCCGGAACATCGGGTTGTCGCGTAGATCGTCCTTGCCGCTGAATTGTGTGTACCACTCTGCGGGAACGCGGTTTTCAGGCAAGTAGGTGGCGACGTCGAGCAGGCTGACCGCGGCGGTCATGACGCCCGCATCCAGTCCGGAGTGACGGGCAGTCCGTTGTGATGGCGATACTCGGCGATCGCCTTGAGGTTCTTCAGTTCCAGCAGATGACCGGCGCCGAACATCTCCCAGAAGTCGCCCACCCAGACCGGGCGCTGCGGCGGGGCGGTTTCCGGATACGGGTTGTCGTCGTAGAACGGGTGGTGGCAGTTGGTCCACAGCACCACCGAGCCGGGCTTGTTGAACACCACCTGCGCGTCGACCACCCGCATCAGGTAGATCATCCACAGGTGCCGGCCCTGATCCCAGGCGCAGTGGTAGTCGACGGTGCGGGCCTCGCGGTTGGCGACGGTGCGGGTGTAGATCTCGGTCTCGCTGCCGAGCCGGTCGTAGGCGAGCCACAGACCGTCCTCCTCGGTGCGGGTGAAACCCCGCAGGCTGTACGTCCACTCCTCCAGGGAGCGGGTGTCGGCCAGGTAGTCGAACAGCTCGTCGGGCGGGCAGTCGATGAAGTCGTTGACGGTGCAGAACTCGCCGAACACCTCGTCATGCGGATAGACCGCGTGAATCATCTCCATCAATATCGGCGTCGCCTTCTCCCTGGGCGACGTCTCGATGCGCATCAATCCCGGAATCGGATCGGTGCCGCCGTGGTGCGCGGTGATGTCCTCGAGCGCGGGCAGTGTCATCAGCTATTCCTCGATATCGTTGATTGATCTGCTGACTGGTTCAAAAAGGCTGTGAACGGCGGGATTTCGTCGGCCGAACACTCGACAGCGACCACCGAGGGTCCGTCGACGTCCAGCGCGGCCTTGACCGCCACCCCTAATTCGGCGATATCGGTTACGTCCACCGAGGGCAGTGCCGGGAACATCGCGGCCAGCCCGGCCCCGAGCCGGCTGGGACCGAACCGGTTGTAGCTGTATCGGTCGCCGTAGAACAGCTGCTCGCGGGTCACGCACATCGCGTGCGCGTGGTTGTCGAACAGCACAAAGGTCACCGGAAGCCGGTAGTGCAGCGCGGTGTGAATTTCCATGCCGTGCATGAAGAACGCACCGTCTCCGGCGATCACCACGGTGCGGCGTCCACGTGCCATCGCCATCCCGATCCCGGCGCCGAAGCTGTACCCCATGCCGCCCATTCCGAGGGCCACCAGGAACCTGCCCTCGCGGCGCGCCGGCAGCCAATGGATCGCGGCCGCCCCGATATTGCCCGCGTCGACGGCGATGTCGGTGCCGTGCGGCAGCACCGCGTCGAGGGCGAGCATCGCGTCGCGATAGCGCACGCCCGACCCGACGTGCGGTGGGGGTGTCAGCTCGCCGCGCGTCACCTGATCGCCCCCACGCCCCCGATTCGCGGGATCCTCGGCGGCCAAGGCGGCGAGCTGTGCCAGTGCGGCGCGCAGATCGTGGCTGTCGGCGTGGGTAGCCGGCAGGTATGGCGGCGCCGAGCCGATCGAGGCGACGGGCAGCGACGCCAACGACGCCTCCAGGCCGGCGCGCGCCATCAGCGGCAGCCGGGTTCCCACCAGCAGGCACACCGCACTGTCGGCCAGCGCGGCGCCGATCGCGGGATGGCCCATCACCCCCGTCACGCCCGCCGCCGAGGGCGCCGCGACGACGTCCTTGGCGTCGGGCACGGTGGCGATCCTCGCCCCCAGCACCGATCGAAGCGTCTCCAACTCGGCGCGCGCATCGTCGCGAGCCACCTGATCTCCGGCGATGATCGTCACGGGCCCACCGATGTCGCGAAGCAATCGCGCCACCTCGGACAGATCCCCGATCCGGCGCGGTGACTGTGCGGTGACATCCTCGGTCGGGGGGCCGATCAGGGCCTGTTGGACGTTCTTGGGCAGCAGCAGCACCGCCGGACCGCCGATGGTCATCGCGGCCGACAGCGCCGCCGGCAACACGCTCACGATGTCGGCCGGGTCGCGTACCCGCCGGCAGAAGACGGCTACCGCCGCGAACAACGCCTCCCCGTCCAGCGCGCCGCCCAAGCCGCTGGTGTCCTGAAACGATCCGAGGCCGTCCGTCGTCGTCGGGGTCTGACCGATAAGCGCCAGCACCGGCACCCGGCTGGCGAATGACTCCCCCAGTCCCGGGATGGTGTTGAGGGCCCCGCCGCCCGACGTCGCGGCGACGACGCCGATACCGGCTCCGGCGCGGCTGTAGGCGTCCGCCATGGCCGCCGCGGAGAACTCGTGCTTGGCCACGACCGCGGTGATCTCGACAGACGAGTGGGCGGCGTCGTAGAGGTCCTCGATGTTGGCGCCGTCCACCCCGAACACATGGCCGATACCGCGACGCCCGAGGTGTTCGACGATGTAGTCGACTACTCGAATGCGCCCATCCCCCGCGCCGTTGCGCTCAGAGCCGACCGGCATGATGTTCGAGCGCGGTCGCCCCCGGCACCTGCCTGCCAACAGCGCTCGCCATGACCCCCACCTAGTCTGTCTAATTGGCACGAACCCTAATCCAGGTCTCGGTGCTCGTGCGGGACTTTGGCGATCTCACAGGAGACCCGGGAGGTCGGTCGCCGGTTGTGACACCTGAGATCGCTTGCACCGGCGCCAGACCCGCTTCTCGGCGCCGTCGGCGAAGGCCCAGGAATACAACGACCGGAGCGAGGGATGGGTCAGAAGGGTCGGCTGATCGATTTCGTCGGCCGCGGCCGCGTCGAGACGTGTCGCCGCGCAACATCGTCCTTCGTCGTCACTGGGCTGGGCCGCCACAGACGTGCGGCGGCACCAACCGCAATCCGCGTTCGCGCACCCAGGCGTGGTGTTGTCGTCCGAGCGCGGTGATCGGTTCGGCGACGCCGTCGGTGTCGTCGAGGATCGCCCGTACCGGCAAGGTCGCGCCCAGGGTGGTGCAGATGTTGACCAGGTTGAGTTGGATCCGGGCGGTGAAGGCCATCATTGCGGGCAGACTCACCCGGGCCAGCGTGTGGTCACGATCCCGGAAGTCGAACATGCTGCGGATTCGGCGAGCACGGAATTCGGGCGTGTAGGTGACCGGCTGAGGTGCCGCGATGAAGTCATACATCAGGTCAACCGCCCACCGGTACAGCTCGTCGGCGGTCAGGGTCGGGTCGGCATCCAACAGGCCCATCTGCGCCGCGAGGTCCCGCATATCGGCCTTGCGCCCGTCCACCGCGGCCCGGATCAGTGCGGTCCAGCCGTAGCACTCGTGTTGGGTTTTGACCTGCACGCAGCCGAAGTCGAGGAACCCGACGGTCCCGTCGCCGAAGTACCGGTAGTTGCCCGGATGAGGATCACCGTGCAGCAGGTTGGACAGCCGACCGGTGCTGTAGTTGAACCGCATGATCGTCTCGGCCCAGGTGTTCTTCAGATCTTGGTCGGCGTGCTGGGCTTGAGCCCAGTCCATTCCGTCCAGGTAGGTCATGGTGAGCACCCGATCGCCGGATGCCTCGTCAACGACCTGCGGGATGCGGATGAAGGGGTGCCCCCGATAGAGCTCACCGAAGGCCTTGATCGTGGCCGCTTCGTGCCGGTAGTCGACTTCTTCGCGGATCCGCGCGGCGACCTCGCGCGCGACGTCGCCTACGTCCGTACGCATTGCCGTCGCGGCACGCACCACTTTCAAAAACGTCCCCAGCAGTTCGGCGTTGGCCAGATCGTCCTCGATCGCCCGGGCCACTCCGGGGTACTGGACCTTGACCGCGACCGCACGGCCGTCGCGTAACACCGCCCGATGCACCTGGCCGATCGAGGCGGTCGCGATCGGCTGATCGACGAATTCCGCGAACTGCCCGACACCGGCGCCGAGTTGGGCGTCCAGGAGCTGACGAACCAGCACCGGATCCATCGGCGGGACCTCGCACTGCACCTGTTTCAACGCGTCCAGGTAGGGGCCGAACCCGCCGCCGCCCCACTCCCGGGTATCGGCCATCGACAAGATCTGGCCGGCCTTCATCAACACCCCACGCGACCGACCGAGCAGTTCGGCATACCGCGCGGCCGTGCTGAGATGAAACCGTTCGAGGGCTCCGTCCTGGCCGGCCCTCTCCCGCAGCCCGGCGATCACACGACCGCACGCGGCGTGTGCGGTGAGACTTGCCAGTGGCATGCTCCGGCGAATCCGCCCACAGGGGACCGCGCGATCCCGACCTTCCACCGTGTATCCCTGACCCCGCTAGGCAGTAAAGTACCTTTGTACTCAAGCTAAGTGATCACTTCTGAGAGTTCAAATGACAGCACCCACACCCACCCGCGAACGACTGGTGAACGCAGCGATGCAGCTGTTCAGCGCCAATGGGTACGAGGCCACCAGCATCTCCCAGATCGAGGCCGCCGCAGGACTGGCCGCCGGCTCGGGCGCCCTTTACCACCACTTCAAGTCGAAGAACTCGCTTCTGGAGGCCGGCATCAACCGGCAACTCGACCGTCGCCGCGCCATGAGCGACATCCGCGCGCTGTTCGCCGGGCTGGGTGACCTTCGATCCGAACTGACGGCTCTGGGTCGCTACCTATTCGCGGTCATCGACCAAGAGACCGAACTGCTCCAGATCGCTGCCCGTACTCCGGCGGGCCGGTCAGCTCACCTCGACGCCGCCTATGCGGCCTTCAGCGACGGACTCAACGCCCAACTGACCGACTGGATCACCACCTGGGCGCCGAGACTCAGCCAGCAAGAGCGCGCCGTCCTCGCCGCACACGGAATCAACAGCCTCCTCGGCGCGCGTTTCGCGACAGCCCTTCTCCACCAGCCCGCCGCGCGCATCGCCGACGATGTCTACCTGGCCGAGTGGACAGCGCTACTGACCACTCGAATTCAAGGCGTCAGCTGACCCTTCGCCAGCCGATCATGGCCGTGGCCGGCACGCCGGGGCAGATAATCGCACCGGGTGGTAGCGGTATTTGCCCGAGCCCTGGGCCGGCCAGGCGTGCGCGAAGTGTGAACACAACGATCTCCGGTCGGGGTGCCCGGTGCTGCGCACGGCTTCGGCATGGCGAGCCACGATCCGGGAGGGTTCCATCCTCCGGCCCACCGCCAATTGAACACACTGTCAATTTCCTGTGTATTGCTCGGTCATTTGCGGCGGCCAGCCGGCGCCGAAAACATGGGTCGACTTATTCGAACTATGGGTGGAATCAGGCAACTTTCGGTCACCCACGGCCGCAACACGTGTCCTCGCACGTTATTGACCCCGCCGCAACAGTCGGCCGCCGCCGAGCGCCGCGGCGCGGCGTCGAGAGCCCTTGACGATCGTTTGTGGCGTACATCACACTGAACTTCTTTCCGTGAACACACCCCCACTGCCGCTGGTACAACGCACGTACTCGTACCGCTGGTAAACGCGCGACATCCAAGCTCGACCTTTGCTGGGGGAAGAAGCCACACCAGCGACTAAGGAGGTGCCTGCCGTTGACCGCAGGTGTCCATGACGGGACTGCGGCCCAAGCGGCGACCGAGACAGAAGGCAACGATCTCGCCCGCGTCGATGTCGACGAAAGCACCACCGACGGTGAAAACACTGCCGTCACCGAGCCGGCGGCGCCCGGCGTGCACGAAGAACGCGAGCCCGTTGCCGAGGCGTCGACCGGTCGTCAGGTCGTCGGGCTTCTCAGCAGGCCGATTAGACATGTGCTCGACCAAATGGATTCGTCGTTGCAGACGTTGGGCCGCTTCTTCGGCCTGGGGGCTCAGGCCTTCGGCTACCTGATCACCGATCTGATCCGGCTGCGCCACCCCTGGCGGGACACCATCAACCAGGCCTGGTTCATCATCAGCGTCACGGCGATACCAGCACTGCTGGTGTCCATCCCGTTCGGGGTGATCGTGGCGGTGCAGGTGGGCAACTTCATCCAGCAGGTCGGTGCGTCGTCGATGTCCGGTGCGGCGGGCGGCCTCGGCGTGATCCGGCAAGGCGCGCCGATGGTGGCCGCGTTGTTGCTGGGCGGTGCCGCCGGTTCGGCCGTCGCCACCGATCTCGGGGCCCGCACCATCCGCGAAGAGGTCGACGCGCTGCGCGTGATGGGCGTCGACCCGGTGCAGCGGCTGGTCACCCCGCGGCTGGCGGCGATCGTGTTCGTGGCGCCGGTGCTGTGCGCCTTCATCATCTTCATGGGGCTGGCGGCGGGCTACGCCATCAACGTCGGCTTCCAGTCCGGCACCCCCGGCAGCTATATCGCGTCGTTCGCGTCCTTCGCCAGCGTCAACGACGTGGTGGTGGCCATGCTCAAGACCTGGCTGTTCGGCGTCGTCGTCATCCTGGTGGCGTGCCAGCGCGGGCTGGAGGCCACGGGCGGCGCGCGGGGTGTGGCCGACGCCGTCAACGCCTCCGTCGTCATCGGTGTGCTCGCCGTGTTCATCCTCAACCTGATCATCACGCAGGGTGTGTCGATGTCCATGCCGCTGAGGATGGGCTGATGGCGCGGATCGCGGCCCCGTCCCGGTACCGCCCCGGGGTGCTCCGGGCGCCGTTGTGGATCGCCGACCAGGGCGACTCGCTGTTCCAGCGCCTCGGTCATCAGGTCAGCTTCCTGGCCCAGGTGCTGGGTGCGATACCACACACCGTGAAGCACTACCGGCACCAGACCGGTGTGCTGTTGGTGGACGTGATGTGGGGAAACGGTGCCTTGATCGTCGGCGGCGGCACCATCGGCGTGCTGGTGCTCATGGGCGCGGCGGTCGGGGCGTCGGTGGGCATCGAAGGGTACGCCGCCCTCGACATGGTCGGGATGGGCCCGTTGACCGGGTTCGTTTCCGCGTACGCCAACACCCGCGAGATGGCGCCGATGATCGCCGGGATCGGCTTCGCCGCCCAGGCCGGGTGTCGGATGACCGCCGAGATCGGCGCCATGCGGATCTCCGAGGAAATCGACGCGCTGGAAGCGCTTGGTATCCGGTCGATCCCGTTCGTGGTCACCACCCGGGTGATCGCCGGGATGCTGACCATCATTCCGCTCTATGTGGTGACGCTGGCGTTGAGCTATGTGTCGTGCGCGCTGGTCGTCAATGTGCTGCACGGGCAGTCATCGGGCACCTACTACCACTACTTCAACTCATTTATCGGTCCTTCCGACGTGGTGTTCTCGGTGCTCAAGGCGGTCATCTTCGTGACGCTGATCATCGCGATCCACGGCTATCAGGGCTATTTCGCCGTCGGCGGACCCGAAGGCGTGGGCCGGGCCTCGGGTCGCGCGATCAGGGCCAGCATCGTCACGGTGGTCGCCGCCGATATGGTGCTGACGCTGCTGTTCTGGGGCAACAGTCCCGGGATTCGGATTTCGGGGTAGGGCATGCCATTTTCCTCAGACCAGGGAGGACGGGCACCCAGTTCGCGCTCGTTGCGGATCCGGGGCCTCATCGCGGCGGTGGTGCTGGCCGTGGCCGGCACCATGCTGTATCAGTTGGGTACCGGCGGCTACGCCAACACGTTCAAGGTGACGGTGATGGCCGATACCCTCGGCGAGGGTCTGACGCCGGGCGCCGAGGTGAAGTTCCGCGGCCTGACGATCGGTTCGGTCAAGACACTGCAATCGGCCGGCTTCAACAAGCAGAAGATCACTCTGGAACTCGAGCCGCGCCAAGCGGCGGCCCTGGCCGCGGATACCACGGCGAATTTCATGTCTTCCAACACTTTCGGCCTGGCCGCGGTCGAACTGGTCAGCAGCGGAAGCGGTCCCCGGCTGAGCCCCAACCAGACGCTGGTCGTCGACACCAACAGCCGGTCGGCGTCCATCACCGGGCTGCTGCGGCAGGGCCAGAAATTCGGGCGGATCATGGACTCGCCCGACGTCGACCACATCATCTCGATAGTGCGCAAGCACGCCGACCTCACCGAGCCGGTGACCCGGTCGTACTTCGATCTGGTCGAGATGCTCACCGACTCGCAGAAAGTGCCCTTCTCCCAGTCGCTTTCGGTGCTCGCATCGGTGATCAACGGCGTCAACGACGCCGTGCCCCTGGTCAGCCTGGCCTACGACCTGCTCAACGGAATGGACTTCCTGGCGCACCCCGACGGCGTGGACCGGATGAACCTGATCATGGACCAGCTGGCGAAACTGCTCTTCACCACCGACGGGATCTTCGCCAAGCACATGACGTGGCTGGTGCCGCTCACCGGCGGGATCATGAGCGTGTGGCTGCCCGCCGCCTACTACTACGGCAGCATGTCGCCGGCCTATGACCGGATCTCGGGCCTGCTCGACCGCACCAGCACGGCGTTCCCGATCATCAACGGCAAGGTTCGGCTGAACATCGAGCTCACCCTGGACGCCATGCCCGGGCTGGCGGCGGCGCTGCCGACGGGTGCTGCTCCGGACTCACCGCCTGCGCCAGCACAAGGTGGTGGCCGATGAGAAGTGTCACCAGATCAGTGGTGTGGCTGACGATCTTCACCGCGGTGGCGGTGGTGTGCACGCTCATCGTGCTGACGGCGCTGCGCAGTCCGGTCACCGGGACGTTGTCCCGCTACACCGCGACGTTCTCCGACGTGTCGGGGCTCTACGTCGGCGACGACGTCCGCATCTCCGGGGTGCAGGTCGGCAAGGTGCACACCATCCGGCTCGACGGTCGGGTCGCCAAGGTGGACTTCACCGCCCAGGCCGATCACCCGGTCTTCACCAACACCGTTGCCGCGGTGCGCTATCAGACCCTGGTCGGTCAGCGGTATGTCGAACTCGTGCAGCCGGCCAAACCCGACCATCGACTACCGGACGGCGGCACCCTTCCCATCGGGCAGACGATTCCGTCCTTCGATGTCGCGAAGCTGTTCAACGGCTTTCAACCGATCTTCCAAACCCTGGATCCCGCGCAGTTCAACCTGCTCGGCGAGAACCTGCTGCGCCTGATCCAGGGTGACGAATCCGGCATCGGCCCGTTTCTGCACGACCTTGACGAGATCTCCAAGTTGGCGGTGAACCGCCAAGTGGTCATCACCACCATGATCCGCAATCTCAGCGCCATCTCCCACGACCTGGGCGGCAAATCAGAGCAACTGTTCCAGCTCATTTCCCAGCTCAACGACGTGCTGGGAAAGTTCGGCTCCAAGGCCGAGGAATTCCGCGAATCCCTGGACAGCGGGTTGCCGGTGCTGCGCAGCACCACCCACGTCATGCAATATTTCGAGCGGACTTTCGACGGGACGACCGGCCCGCTCTACGACCTGTTCAGCCGGATGTGGCCGCAGACCCCGACGATCATCGCCGGCCTCTCGTTCGCCCCGTCGCTGATCCAGGGAATACGGGATTGGCTCGTCGACGAACAACCCGCCACCCCAACGTTTTCCTGCTCGCAAGGCGAAGTGACCCTGCCCGGGATCGGGCAGGTGTCGTTCGCGCAGCAGAACCTGGTGGTGTGCCGGTAGTGGAACTCGACAAGCACCTCAGCACGCTGCGCGCGAAAATCGGTGGCAGGTACGCCGCACTCGACGAACGCACCACCGCCATCCGCAACCGCCGCAACGGCATCATCGGCGTCGTCGTGATCATCGCCTCGCTCGCCGGGACCGCGATGGCGTACCTGAATCCGGCCAACGAGGCCGGCTACACCGCGCACATGCCCAACTCGGCCGGATTGCGCGCCGGCGACCAGGTTCGGGTCGCGGGTATCCCGGTCGGCAAGGTCACCAGCGTCCGCCTCGACGGCCCCCTCGTCGAGATGAAATTCGACGTCCAGAACTCGGTGGCGGTCGGGTCGGACTCCACCCTGGACATCAAGCTCCTGACCCCGCTGGGCGGCCACTACGTGGCTCTGGATCCGAAGGGCGCGCAGCCACTGGGCCGCACCGGAATTCCGCCGAACCGCGTCACCTTGCCGTTCGAGATCAACGACATCATCCAGGCGGCCACCCCGGTGGTCAAAGAAGTCGATGGCAAGGTCATCCACGACACCTTCGCCGAGGTTGCCAACGCCGCCAACCGATATCCCGACGCGGTGCGCAACCTATTGCAGTCGGCCGACCGGCTGACGGAATCGATGAGCAAGTCCACCGCGGACTTTCACCGCGGCCTGGACTTCGTCAACGACGGCCTGCGCGCGATGACCGCGGGCCGTGGGCAGCTCATCACGCTGTTCGAGCAGTTCGACATCCTCGGCAAGATGTACACCTCGAAGGCCGTCGATATCGTCGAGTTCTTCAGTCTGATCAAGGAATTGACCCGCGTTCTCGACCGGTTGACGATGTGGTACGGCCGGGAGGTCGCACCCATCGCGCAAGGACTGGAAGATATCAGCGACACCCTGGCGGCTCATCCCGAGCGGTGGGGCATGGCCCTCGACGGCCTGGGTCAGACCCTCAATATCGTGGGCCCGATGCTCAGCGGAAACGGTGTCGTCTTCGACGAGAGCAACCGGCTGGTCCCCGGACAGGATCTGTGCCTGCCCAACATCATGAGGCAGTGCTGAGGATGGCCAGGATGTCCGGTATCGGCTCGCGGCTCCGCTCACGGCGGGTCATCGCGGCAGCCGTCGCCGTCCTCGCCGTCATCGCGATCGCGGTGGTCTTCGGCGTCAAGATCCTGACACCCAAGATCAATCCGACCCGGGCGATGTGCGCCGAATTCACCGACGCGGTCGGGCTGTATCCGGGCAACAAAGTCGCGCTGCTGGGCATCGAGATCGGTTCGATGAACGCGATCGTCAACAAACCCGACCACGTCGAGGTCGACTTCACGGTGCCCGCCGACCTGGTCCTGCCGGCCGACGTCGGCGCGGTCACCTACTCGCAATCGATCGTCACCGACCGCCATATCGAACTGACCAAGGCCTACACCGGCGGCCCGAAGTTCACCGGTCCGGGGTGCATCAAGCTGAAGTCCACCAAGACCCCGATCAGTGTCAGCGAAACATTCGCCGCCATCGGCAATCTCACCGATGCGATCCTGGGGTCCGAACCGGGTCAGGATCCCGCCAGCGCACCGGGTGTGCAAGCCATCAACGACAGCCTGACCGCGGCCAGCAATTCCTTGCAGGGCACCGGACCCGGCATCAACAAGACGATGCGCAATCTGGTCACCATGCTCGCCGACCCGTACAAGGCCGACGCCGACTATCGCCAACTGTTCGAGTACAGCGAGATCCTCACCTCGGACTTCCTCAACAACTGGGACAGCTTCGCCTCGGTCATCCGAACGCTCCCGGTCACCACCCAGTTGATGGAGGGACTCTCGGACAACTTCGGCGCGGCGATGGCTTATGTGTCGCATCTGCTGCCGACCTTGATCGAGGCGCTCAACCGGTTCGGGCCACGGTGGTATCAGAAGTTCGACGCCCGGTTCGGCGGGTTTCGCGACCTGCTGAACCGCCACATCCCGGCGATCACCGCGATGATCAACTCCTGGCCACAGTTCAGCCACTGGCTCGCCGATATCTACGAACCGGCGTGGGGCACGCACAACGTCACCTATATCCCGCCACAGGTGTCGATCGCCCCGACCCAGGCCGGCGCCATCTGCGAGGGACTCAAGGAGCGCAATATCCCCGGTGCCGCGGCGGCGTGCGGGTCGGGCACCCCCACGGACCCGATCACCCTCGGGTTGACCAATCTCGTTCTGGGGGCAGCACTGTCATGACCCGGCGATCGATCCGTACGTTCTGCGTCCTGCTGGCCACGCTGGCCATCAGCCTGACGGCGGCGTGCTCACTGGATCCCACCCGGCTACCGGTCCCGGGGGCCTACACCCCCCGGGACGCCTACAACATCAAGATCGAGTTCGCCAGCGTGCTCAACCTGCCCGCCCGGGCCAAGGTGGACGCCGGCGGGGTGCAGATCGGCGTGCTCGACCGCGTTCAGCTCGAAGGCAGCACGGCGGTGACCTATGTCGAAATAGCCGGCGGTACCAAGCTTCCCGTCAACACCCGCGCCGAACTTCGCCAGGCCACCCCGCTCGGCGACATCTATATCGCACTGCTTCCGCCGGACGATCGGTCCGGCCCGATCCTGCGCAACGGCGACACCATCCCGCTGCGCCACACCGCGCCGGCCGACAACGTCGAGGACCTGCTGCGGTCGATGTCGAACCTGGTGGCCGGCGGCGCGATCGGCACGCTGCAGAGCACCGTGGTCAACGTCAACAAGGCGTTCCCGCAGGATTCCGGCGAACTGACCCGGATGCAACACACCGTCGCCGGCGTGCTCAACGACCTGGCCGCCAACCAGGACACCATCGACGGCATTCTCGACGGCATGGGGAACATCACCTCCAGCTTTGCGGCCAACACCGAGGTGTTCAACCGGCTGGTCACCGAGGGGCCGACGAAACTACAGGGCCTGTCGGCGGTCACCATGGCCATCCTGAACGTGGTCGGTGCCTCCAAAGACGTCGGCAAGCTGGGAGGCGATCTCATCATCCCGATCGCCGGCGACCTGATGCAGATCCTGTCCTACATCACGCCGATGGTCGACACGATGGCCACCGCAGACACCACGATTCCGGTGATCGCCGACAAGTTCATGGCGCTGCTGCGCTACAAGCTGCTCGGGTTCTTCCGCGACGGCGGCCCGAAGTACACCATCACCGAGCTCCACACCCCGACCGGACGCGAAGGCGTGGATCCGGCGGACAAGGCCGACGCGGCGGTGCAGGCGATGCAGACGATGGGGTTGGTGCCATGAAATTCAGTGCACGCACCACGCTGGCCATCCTGGTGGTGATGACGCTGGCCGGCGCGGCCTACATGTCGTTCGGGGTGCTCGACATGGGACCGACCAAACAAGTCACCCGGCTCACCCTGCTGCTCAAGTCGTCTGGTGGTCTGATGCCCACCTCGGAAGTGACGATGCGCGGCATCAAGGTCGGCCGGGTGACCGGGATCCAGACCACCAATAGCGGACTGGCGGTGTCGATGGAGGTCGACCGCCAGCACCAGGTTCCCGCCGACAGCGCGATCAGCGTAGAGAACCTCTCCGCGGCCGGTGAGCAGTACATCGACTTCAGGCCGAAATTGATTGCACCGCCGTACTTCACCGATGGAGCGGTGATTCCCGCGGACCGGGTCGCGCCGATCGTCACGGCGAGTGACCTGCTGACCAAGGCCAATGTTCTGTTCACCGCACTGAACCTCGATCAGATCCACAGCATCGTCAACGACATGTCCGCCGCGTTCGCCGGCAACGACGACACCATCGACTCCCTGGCCGTCACGGCCCGGTTGACCGCCAACGTGGTCCGCGACGACAAGGACATTCTGGCCACCCTGTTCAGCAATGTCTCGACGTTCACCACGAACCTCGGTGATCTCCATGCCGGCGAAATCATCAGTGAGACAGGCAAAATTCTGCCGAAGTCGGTTCCGGCGTTCCTGCAGCTGGTCCACCAGATCGAGATCCTGTCGCACACCGGCATCGGCGTCATCGGGCCCGACGACCCGGCCGGGATCCTGGTGACCAAGTTCGGCGAATGGCTCGACATGCTGTCGGGCCCGCTGGGCACCTTCGCCACCATCCTGCAGCCGGCGGTGGCGCCGTTGCACGACGTGAAGATCGACGCCGGGCACTGGCTCGACTTCTGGGAGTCGACGTTCAACGACACCGGTGGTGTGCGGGTCCAACTCAACGTCCCCGAGTGGCACCAATGACCGCAGACGATCCCAACAGCAAGGACACCCCGGACATGACCAATTCCACTGTCGGCGAAGACGAAAAGGTCGAGGACACCGAACTGTCGGCGACCTCCGACGACGCGGCGGTCCCGGACGACGACGCGGAATCGGCCGACCCGGCAACCACGCCGCGACGCTGGCTCAGGAGCCGCTCGTTCTGGGTCGCCGTCGTGGTGGCGGCGCTGGTGATCGGCGGCGGCGTCTTCGGGTTCATCAAGTACCAGCAGGTGAGCGACCAGCTCGCCCAACTACGTCAGAGCAATGCCGATCGCGAGGCCGCGGCGCAGCTCGCCAGGGACTATGCGATGAAGTCGCTGACGTACAGCTTCGAAGACCCGGACGCGTTCTTCCACGCCGTCGAAGATGGTGTGTCGCAGCAACTCAAGGACAAGTACGTCAACGCCACCGACCTGCTCAAGGCCGTCATGTTGGAGGCAAAGGTCAGCTCCACCGGTGAAGTGCTGGCCACCGACCCGGTTCTGCAGCCCGACGGCTCCTACGAGGTGGTGGTATCGGCCCACCAGACCACCCGCAATCTGCAGAACCCGACGCCCAAGGTGTCGATCATCCTGCTGCGGGTGACGGTGAGCAAGGTCGACGGTGGCTGGCAGGTGTCCGATATCGGGCCCAAGACCGGCACCAAAGCACCTGAAGAGCAACAGATCCCGGGAGCCAGGGCTCCCGCGGCCCCTGCCCGTCCCGCACCTGCGCCGGGCGCCGGCCCCGCGCCCGCACCGGCTGCGCCCGCTCCCGCACCCGCGAAGCCGGCGCCACGTC
Organism: Mycobacterium pinniadriaticum; assembly: GCF_026242045.1. Lineage (GTDB taxonomy): Bacteria > Actinomycetota > Actinomycetes > Mycobacteriales > Mycobacteriaceae > Mycobacterium > Mycobacterium pinniadriaticum. Next base: position 42,209 of record NZ_JAPJDO010000015.1, on the reverse strand, counting down.
CGTGAGACGGTTAGCGCTCCTGGTCGCCATCACGACGATGGCGGCTGCGGGCGTTGTAGGTCCCCGTGCGGCCGCCGACACCACCTTGCCGCCGTGCCCGCAGACGACCCCGGTGATCACCCCGACGGGCAAGTCGCCACAGGTCGACTGCTCGCTGCACTCCCGTGACCTCGATTTCGCCGTCGAATACTGGAGCGCGCCCGAGTTGCCCAGGCCGAGGGCGGTGAAGGTGACCGTGACCGATCCGTCGGGCGCGGTGGTACAGACGATCAATGAGCTGTTGGAACCGTCAGCCCCCGGCGGAGTCGGACTGGAGGACGTCGACGGTGACGGTCGCGAGGAGCTGATCATCCCGATCTCGCAGAATCTGCTCAACGGGCCGAATGCCAACACGCGGTTCTCGGTCTGGCGCGCGCCCGGGGACAGCAACCACTACGAACGCACCCAAATGATGGCGCAGGCCATCTACCCCAGCGGGGACGGCTATCTGGTCGCCAACGGCGGCGGGGTGTCCAGCCGGGATCTGACCTTCTATCTGCCGACCGGCGCCGGGTACACGCTCGTCGTGGTGTTGACCGTCGAAGTGCTGGAGGCCGATCCGGCCACCAACCAGGTCCTGACCGTCAATTGCCGCGCCCACCGGGAAGACGGCCTGCACGCGGTCGACATGACCGTCCGCCAGGCGGAGGACTACTTCTGCAATTCGCCGGCAGCGCGAGCCATTTGGCCGGACGCCAACCGCGTTCAGATCAAGCGTTGGGGCATCTTCGGGAACTAGGCGGGCGTTCGTTCGCCGAGCGTGGGGCTCGTCGTCGACGTCTCGCTGTTTGAACACCGAGATCCCGCACGCTCGGCGCCGCACAGAGGCTAAGGCGCGCACCATTCGCGGACCGCGACCAGCAGGTCCCTGGCCTTGGCGAGATCGCCGGCGAGTCGCTCCGGGGTCGCCGGCCGGTACGGGTCGCTGTTGTCGACCTGGGATGCCAGCATGTTCGACCGGATCCGCAGGTCGATGCCGGGCGGGCTGGTCAAGTTGTGCAACGGACTCAGCGGGGCCCGGATCTGGGCGGCTATCCAGGGCGGTGTCCCGGAGAGGTCGACCTCGTTGAACGCGGCCTCGAGCCGATCCGTCGCGGGCAGCAGGACACTGCAATCGTCGGCACCGGCCGTCGCCGCGGGCGCCGGCGCCAGGCACATCGCGGCCACTGCAAGCAAGACGGTGACTATGGGTTGACGCATCGGTTCCACCTTGGCATCGCGTCGGGGGTGTCATGACCGTCTTGGCGTGATCGGTGCACCCGAGCCGCGCGGGATGTCGCTATTATCCTGCCGGCACCGATTGTCGTCGTCGCGAACGGATTCCCCATGACAGAACACGTCGAACAGCTGGAGTTCCAGGCCGAGGCCCGCCAGCTACTGGATTTGATGGTCCACTCCGTGTACTCCAACAAGGATTCTTTCCTGCGGGAGTTGATCTCGAACGCCTCCGACGCGCTGGACAAGCTGCGCCTCGAGGCGTTCCGGAACAAGGACCTCGAGGTCGACACGTCCGACCTGCACATCGAGATCGACATCGACAAGGCCGCCCGCACGCTGACGATCCGCGACAACGGGATCGGGATGACCCGCGACGAGGTGATCGGCCTGATCGGCACGCTGGCCAAGTCCGGCACCGCCGAACTGCGTCAGCAACTCAAGGAAGCCCAGAACGCCGCAGCCTCCGAGGAGCTGATCGGCCAGTTCGGGATCGGCTTCTACTCGTCGTTCATGGTGGCCGACAAGGTCACCCTGCTCACCCGCAAGGCGGGCGAGAGTTCGGCAACCCGCTGGGAGTCCAGCGGGGAGGGCACCTACACCGTCGCCGCCGTCGACGACGCGCCGCAGGGCACCTCGGTCACCCTGCACCTCAAGCCCGAGGACGCCGAGGACGAGCTGTACGACTACACCGCGGAATGGAAGATCCGGGCGCTGGTCAAGCAGTACTCGGACTTCATCGCGTGGCCGATCCGGATGCAGGTCGAGCGCCGCAGTCCCGCGGAAGAGGAGGGTGGCGAGGAGGTGGTCACCGTCGAGACGGAGACCGTCAACTCGATGAAGGCGTTGTGGGCCCGGCCCCGCGACGAAGTGTCCGATGAGGAGTACACGGAGTTCTACAAGCACGTTGCGCATGCCTGGGACGAGCCGCTGGAAGTCATCCCGATGAAGGCGGAGGGCACGTTCGAGTACCAGGCGCTGCTGTTCATCCCGTCACACGCCCCGTTCGACCTGTTCAATCAGGACGCCCGGGTGGGTGTGCAGCTGTATGTGCGGCGGGTGTTCATCATGGCCGACTGCGATGACCTGCTGCCACCGTATCTGCGCTTCGTCAAGGGTGTCGTCGACGCGGCGGATATGTCGCTCAACGTTTCTCGCGAGATCCTGCAGCAGGACCGTCAGATCAAGGCGATCCGGCGCCGGCTCACCAAGAAGGTGCTCTCAACGATCACCGAGATGCAGAAGGAGCGGCCGGACGACTACCGGACCTTCTGGGTGCAATTCGGCCGGGTCCTTAAGGAGGGGCTGCTCTCCGACGTCGACAACAAGGACACGCTGCTGGCAGTGTCCTCGTTCGCCTCGACGCACAGCGACGAGGAGCCCACCACCCTGGCCGACTACGTCGCGCGGATGAAAGACGGGCAGGAGCAGATCTTCTACGCCACCGGTGATTCTCGTCAGCAGCTGCTGAGTTCACCGCACCTGGAGGCGTTCAAGGCCAAGGGTTATGAGGTGCTGCTGCTGACCGACCCCGTTGACGAGGTCTGGGTCGATATGGTCAACGAGTTCGACGGCAAGCGACTGCAGTCCGTTGCCAAGGGTGAAGTGGACCTCTCCTCCGAGGAGGACACCAGCGAGGCCGAACGCTCGCAGTTGGAGCAGGAGTTCGCCGGTCTTCTCGAGTGGCTCAAGGAGACCCTCTCCGACCACGTGAAGGAGGTGCGGTTGTCCACCCGGCTCACCGAGTCGCCGGCCTGCCTGATCACCGATAGTTTCGGCATCACACCCGCTCTCGCGCGCATGCTGGCGGCCTCCGGGCAGACGGTTCCTTCCGAGAAACGCATCCTCGAGCTCAACCCGGACCATCCGTTGATCGCCGGGTTACGGGACGGGTTCGCTTCGCGCGGCGGTGACGCCGGGCTGGCCCAGACAGCCGAGTTGCTCTACGGCACAGCGCTTCTGGCCGAGGGCGGCACGCTGGACGATCCGGCGAAGTTCGCCGGACTGCTGGTGGATCGGCTGGCGCGGACGGTATAGCGGCCTCAGGACCTTCGGCAAGCGTCGAGTTCGGCCCAAGCCCACTAGTCCCGCGGTCAACCCGAGGGAGCGGGGACTACTCCCAGCGCCCTCGGGTTGATGCGAACCAGGTGACCACAAGGTCGTTCTGGCAGGGTGGAGGTACTCGCAGGCCAATGCCCTAAAGAACGGTCGTATCCCACGGGCCGTATAGCGCCCAGCCGTCGTACCCATCATCCCCTGCCGCCAGGGGTGTGAGTTCGAAGTTGCTGACGTCACCGTCGGAGAGAACGGGGTCGTCGAACAGGTCACCCAATTCGTGGCCCTGCGCGAGATAGGACTCGAGGGTCGACGATCCGTCGTCCGAGATCGACCCGAGAACTTTCTTCACCTCGGGCTGCCGGTCGCCGCTGCTATCCGCGCTGGTCAGCGTGACGCCCGTCAGTTGCCAGGTGGTGTTGCCAACGTGCAGCGTGAAATCACCCTGCACGCTGTAGGTTGGCGTCCGCTCCACGTACGAGATCGACGAATGCGGGGGGATCTTCCCTTTGACCGTCTCGGACCACTTGTAACTTTCGGTCCAGGTGTGCCCATACTCTGCGGAAATCTCGATATCGACGATCTTCGCGATGGACGCCTTGGCTTTTGCACTGAGCTTGACGCTGTCGGAGTACGTGTTGATGATTTCGCGGGTGATGTCGTACTCGTCCTCGGTGTCGGAGTCGTTCGTGATCTTGCTGCCGAGGAACTTCCAGTCGGTCCAGGTCTCCGTCTGGCTTGTTGGGGTGAAGCTACACGTGGCGACCGAGCCGTCGTGACACAGCCCCTCCAGGACCTCCTTTTGCTGCTCGGTGCTGCTGACCGGAAGCGGGACCACCGTGTTCGGGGCGGCCAGCAAATACACCGTCAAATGTTCTTGATCGGCATTGCATGAGGCGCCCGAAGCGTCACACCACGTTGTCCCGACGCCGGTCCAGTTGTGGGAAACCAAATACGCTGTCCACGACTCCCCGCCAGCGGTGAAGGTCGGGTAGACATCGTTATCTATCAGAGTCGGTACGTCGATTTCCCAGTGGACGGATTCGCCGATGCCGATCTGTGTGCCGATCGTGGGTCCGCTTTCAATTCCCTCGGCTTGGTCGTCCTTGAAACCGGTGAACGTGACCGTGCCGGAGCTGAAGTTGTAGACGGTGAAGCCCCGGGTGCTCTGGAGGTCCTCGGCGCCCTCGACAGGGGTGAGGCTCACGGTCACGGGCACGTAGATCCGGTTGTGGGCGAACGGGTTCAGCAGGTTGATGTGGAAGCCAGGCTCGCGCACCTCGACAACGAAGCTGGTTGTGCCCCCATTGACGGCGTAGGCCGCACTCGGGGTGAAGAAGTAGTTACCTTCCTCATCGATCTCGACAGTCCCGTATGTGGGGTTGGGGGCTTGGGCCAGGGAGTAGACCAGCTTTCCGCCTTCGGGGTCACTGGCTCCGAGCGTGCCGACGACGTCGCCGTCCTCGAGTTGGGCGTACTGCACCGGCGTGGCCGTCGGCGTCTGATTGAAGAACGTTCGGCGCATGAACTCCACCGCTCCGGCGAACAGCAAGGACAGCGGATTCTCACCGGTCGGCAGCTTGGTCCAGTCGAACAAAGTCGTGGCCGCGCTCTGCAGGGCCTTCACCATCGGGCTCGTTGTGATGGTGGCCGCCGGAGTCACCGAGGCAGCCGTATCCGCCGCGGAATCGGCGATCGTGACGGCCCCCGCCGGGGCGACCCCGGCGTCGCGCTCTGGCGTGACCGACGTCGTGTCGACGTCGGTCGCGTCGGCAGCCGCCGAAGCGTCGTCGGTGCCGTCCGATCCGGGTTCTTCCGTTACCGCAACGGCAACGACGGGGTCGGCACTGTCCCGGCTGTGTACACGGGAGCTGGCCAGCCCTTTGCCGTGGTGAGCGGTTCCCGGTGCGCCACCGTCCGCCTCGGCAGGCTCAATGGCCTCGGGGGTGACCGACACCGCGTCGGAGGGTTCGGTCACAGCCGTGACACCGGAATCCGATGTGGCTGCCGTCTTGGGGTTGGCACCAGCATGGCCGCCAGATCCTGCCGTTGACGCGTGAGCGGCCCTGGCCCGGCTCGACGAACCGGTACCGGAATTCTTGGCACCCGCCGAGGACGATGAGCCGGCCGCCGACCCCGAATCCGACGGACTCGCCACTGCCACACCGCCATTGGCCATCGCAATGCCGAGACCCAGCGCAAACGTTGCCGCGCCGGCACGGGCACCATATCTGGTCGAACTCACTAGCCACTCCCCTCGATTAGGAATTAACTTGGCTAGAGTAAGTGATCACTTGGGTGACGTCGACGCAAGCCGCGGGACGGCACATGAACAGTGGATGACCACTTCGGCGCCATCCGGCTTACCGGTACGGAGTTGGCGATGCGTCGGGCACCCACTCGCACACTCTCGAAGCACTTGCCGCGCCGCGGGTTCACCGGCCGGCGCTGCGCCCTACTCAGACCACGGAAGTGGTTACGCCTCAGTCAATTTCATAGAATCCCCCGCCAGCCAACGCTTCCAACGACTCGAAGCCAGCAGTGGCCGACTGCTCACGGCACGTAGTGTCGCGCGGTTAGCGTTTCCGTCCGAAAGGGGCTGGTGATCATTCGGGAGGCCGTGAGCATGGTCGACAGCTTGGTTCTGCGCCCAATCCCCCGCGCCATCGGCGATGGCACCTACGAGGTAGAGCCCACGCGGGTGGTGGCGTGGGCTCTACGGTTCGCAGGCTCAGTACACGGTGTGGTGAAGACCCCGGATACTAACCAGCCGTCACCATCGGCTGATCGCAGCACATCTCGGCGTGCTCCGTGGGAGAGTTGCACGGGCATGGCTTCTCGTAGACCAAGACCGCCCCACACACCGTGCATTCGTACCGGTCTCCTGCATTGCGGGACATGACTTCTCCTCTTTGAACGTGCACCCCAGGTCATTGTGCCGCGATACCGCGCTGAAGGTCGGGATTATCGACGGTTCGCCGCAGTCCCGTGTGGTGTGGCGGCTCTGAGCGCCTCAAGAAAAACTCGAATGGCCACTTGTTACACGCTTTCCCGCGGCGATTTCTGTGCCATAAGTGGCCGCTCGGCGATCAGTAGGTGGAGATGCCGTCCTCGGGGGGCAATGTACCGGTAGCGATGAACACCACCCGGCGGCCGACCTCGACCGCATGGTCGGCGAATCGTTCGTAGAAACGGCCGACCAGCGCGGTGTCTACGGCGGCCGGTATGCCGTGTTGCCACGCCGGGTTCATCAGCAGGCCAAACAGGCGGCGGTAGAGATCGTCCATCTCGGTGTCCTCTTCACGCAGACGGGCGGCCTCCGCCGGATCGCCGGTAAGCAGAACCTGTCGCGCGCTTTCGCCGAGGCCCACCGCGAGCCTGCCCATTTCGGCGAAGCAGTCGCTGGCCTCGCCGTGCACAGCACGGTCGGGGTAACGCAGTCGGGCGATCTTGGCCACATGCACGGCCAGGGCATCCATGCGCTCGGTATCGGCGATGATCTGAATCGCGCTGAAGATGGCCCGCAGGTCACCGGCGACCGGCTGCTGCAGCGCCAGCAGCGCGAAAGCGGCCTGTTCCGCCTTCGCCCGCATGGCGACCATCCGGTCGTGGTCGGCGATCACCTGCTCAGCGACGGAGAGATCCGCGTCGAGCAGTGCGCGGGTTGCGTTCTTCATCGCCAGGCCCGCCCGGCCGCACATCTCGGCGAGCTGGACGGTCAGTTCGTCGAGTTTCTCGTGAAAGACGGTCCGCATGGAGTAATCCCCTCCCGATGTACCTGCCCGAGGCGCCAGCGCCATCATCGGCCCCCCGCCGGGCATCCACATTGCTGTTTCGGCGATATTTACCAACCGTTCACCGCCATACTGAACACCGCTACCCGCAGCTGGACGTCACGCATGCTTTGTCTTGAGTTAAGACGCCCGATCTAGGTTCGTAGGCGCTTTCTGAACAACGAGGTAGGCGATCTCATGACGGACCATGGCAGCGACATCAACCTCCCCGACTCTCTGCGTGGTCTGGACGATCTCGCCCTCGACATGCGGCTCATATCGTCGCACCGTGCCGATCGGGTGTGGCATCGGGTGAACCCGAAATTGTGGGCGGCGTCGCGCAACCCTTGGGCGGTGCTCACATCGATCGGCCAGCCCGAGCTCGAGGCGCTCGCCAAGGACCACGCGTTCTGCGCTGAGGTGCAGACACTGATCGAGGATCGCCGAAACCGCAACAGCGACCCCTTCTGGTTTCCGCAGTGCCCGGCGGCGAGGACGCTGAATCTGACGGCGTATTTCAGCATGGAGTTCGGCCTCTCCGAGGCGTTGCCGATCTACGCGGGTGGACTGGGCGTCCTGGCCGGCGACTACATGAAGTCCGCGACCGATCTCGGCGTGCCGGTGATCGGGGTGGGGCTGCTCTACCAGCAGGGCTACTTTCGGCAGGCCCTCGACTCCCAGGGCAATCAGCGTGAGTTCTACCCGTTCAGCGACCCGAGTGAGATTCCGGTGCAGCGATTGCGCGGCCAGGACGGCGCGTGGATTCGCATTCCGCTCGAGTTTCCCGGCCGGACGGTGTATTTGCGCGCCTGGGCCGTGAACGTCGGACGGCTGTGGCTGTATCTGCTCGACAGCAACGACCCGGCCAACGACCCCTCGGACCGCGGCATCACCGCACAGCTCTACGAAGCCGACTCCGGGGTTCGGTGGGAGCAGGAGATGGCGCTCGGCTTCGGCGGGTGGCGCTTGCTGCGCGAGCTGGGCCTCGATCCGTATGTCTGTCACCTCAACGAAGGGCATGCGGCGTTCGCCGTGTTGGAGCGGGCCCGCTGGATCGCACTGGATCACGACGTCCCGTTCGACGTCGCGCTGACCATCGCCCGCACGGGCACCGTGTTCACCACCCACACGCCGGTCGCCGCCGCCTTTGACCGTTTCGATCCCGGCTACGTCAGCGGGTATCTCGCGCCACTCGCCGCCGAGATGGGAGTCAGCATCAACGACATTCTCGGCTTGGGTCGCATGCGCCCCGCCGATGACTCCGAACCCTTCAACATGGCGTACCTTGCGATTCGCGGGTCGTCGCGGGTCAACGGCGTAAGCCGGCTACACGGCGAGGTCAGCCGCAAGCTCTTCGCGGATCTTTTTCCGCGCTACCCGATCGAGGAGGTTCCGGTCGGGTACGTCACCAACGGTGTCCACGTGCCGTCGTGGGACTCACCGGCCGCCGACGACCTGTGGACGGATGCCGAACTGCGCGAGCAGTGGCGCGGCGTTCCGACTCCGATCGTGGAGCGGATGGAGAAGCGCTCGACGGCCGAGCTGTGGGCGATGCGCAACAGCAACCGGGAACGTTTCGTCGGCTGGGCACGCCAGCGGCTGGCACGCCAATACACGATCGCCGGCGCCGGAGCTGACCGCATCGACGAAGCCCAGCGCATCTTCGATCCCAACACCCTCACGCTCGGATTCGCCCGGCGCTTCACCGAGTACAAACGCACCGCGCTACTGCTGCACGACCCCGACCGCTTCGCCCGCATTCTCACCAATCCCGAACGGCCCGTTCAGATTGCGGTTGCCGGCAAGGCCCATCCGGCCGACAGCCTCGGCAAGGCGATGATTCAGCGCTGGTATGAATTCTCCCAACGCGAGGATGTTCGCTCACGCGTCGCGTTCATCGCCGACTACGACCTGCTGCTGGCCGAGCAGCTGGTCAACGGCGTCGACGTCTGGATCAACACGCCGCGCCGGCCCTGGGAGGCCAGCGGAACCAGCGGGATGAAGGTGCTGGTCAACGGCGGCCTCAACCTCTCGGAACTCGACGGCTGGTGGGCCGAGGCCTATGACCCCGCGGTGGGGTGGGCGATCGGCGACGGCCGGGAGCATGACGGGGACCCGCAGTGGGATGCCCAGGAGGCCGAGGATCTCTACGCGCTGCTCGAAAACGACATCGTCGCGATCTTCTACGCCCGCAATGAAGACGGCGTTCCGGAGGACTGGATGGCACGGGTCCGCGAGAGCATGGCCACGCTGACACCCCGGTTCTCCTCCGAACGCATGGTCCGGCAGTACGTCGAGGAGTACTACGCCCCCGCGGCGGCCGCTTATCGCGCACGCATTATCGAGCACTGCCGAGTCGCCGGCGACGTACAAGCCTGGCGGGAGATGATCGCCAACCACTGGAGCGAGGTAGCGTTCGGCGCGCTGCACGTCGAGCCGACCGCGACCGGATACCACTTTCGGGTATTGGTCTCCCTGGGCCCGATCGGAACCGGAGCAGTACGTGTGCAGCTGTACGCGTCGGGTCTCGACGGCGGTGCCGCCGAGTTGATTCCGATGGAACGCGGCGACGAAGTCATCCGGGGCACGTTCAGCTACCACGCCCACGTGGACGGGTCGCGGCCGCCTTCGGACTACACCCCGCGCGTGGTGCCCCATCACCCGGACGCGTTGATTCCGATCGAGGCGCCGCAGATCTGCTGGTACGAGGGCTAGCGGGTGCCCTTGGCGTGGACGGTCGTCAGGTGGGGCATTCTCGCCGGTAGCGAGCTGCGCAATAAGTACACCGAACACCGCGGCGGGCAGCGCACTCATCGAGCAGATAATTCTTGCCGTGAGCGAAGCACTTCCGCTGAAAGCGAATGAGTTGACAGCTCCCCCCACCGAGCGTGCGCTCCTAGCCAACATCGATCGAGCACCTCCATCCGTTGCACGACCTCCGATCCGAACTAGTCATCCGAGCCTGGGAGAACCGTGAGCGTCGTCCGCGCCAACTTCCGTCCCGAGACCTCCTTCGGTGACGACGCCGTGTTACGAACCACGGACGGCGACCAGCCCGAGGTGTTCAAAGCGGCGGTAGGACACCCAAGAAACAACCGTTCATCGCAGCGTCTGCACGATCGCGTCGAGCAGGCGTTCCACATCGAGCCCGGCGCGGCACGTGTCGAGCCCGGTCCTGAGCGGGTGGTGAGGCGACTCGACGAGCCCAAAGCCGCTGCGATCGCCGACGATTTGACTGTGCTGAGCGCCCCGTGTGACGGCGGCAGGAAAAGCGTATCCTCGATGCTCGATCCGAGCCATCCGTTCATCGCTGGGTTGCGAGCCGGGTTCGCTGACCGTGGCGGCGACGCGACGCTGGCCGAGACGGCCGAGTTGCTCTACGGCACAGCACTTCTGACCCCACTGTGCCCGGCTCGGACCGACTCTGCCGGCTTGGCCAGGAGCCCATGCGGTCCTCTTGTCGCCGACGTGGTGGTTGCGCCGGGCACTGGGTCGACGGTTCGGGCACAGAAGGCGCCCGAGGTTGGTATGGGATGCCGAAAGTGACGAACGACGGCGCTTTTCCGGGCGGACCGCTCAGATGGATCCTCCTGCCTTTCCAGCTCACGGGATACGGTTGGTGGCTTCGCGTCATCAACCTTCGTTCCCAACGACCTGTCGTTGGCACCTGCGACGTCGATGTTTCGCTGGCAAGTCACGGCATGCGGGTTCGCACGGTGTGGAAGACGATCGAAACGATCGGGCGCGGTGTCGAACGGCCCCGGCGCGTGATCCTCTGGTTGGCCGACGAAGCCGCGGTCAAGAAACCGCCCCGCACGCTGCGGCGCCTGGCGCGGCGTGGCCTGGAAATCAACCACTGCGGGGACTTCGGCCCGCACAACAAGTACTTTCCCTACGTCATGGCGAGTGAACCGACGCGCACGCTGGTTACTGCCGATGACGACGTCTATTACCCGCGGAATTGGCTGTCGAGGCTGGTGGCCGCGCATCGCGCTGGCGAGGTCACCGCCTATCGCGCGCGGATTCGCTCCGACGCACCCTACTCGAAGTGGCCCATGTGCACGACCAGCGAACCCTCCGATCGGGTGTTCGCAACCGGCGTCTCCGGTGTCGCCTATCCGCCGGAACTGTTGTCGGTACTGCGACATCGTGGGGACGTCTTTTCGGCGGTGTGTCCGCATGCGGATGATGTCTGGTTGCACTTCGCCGCGGTAGCCAGCGGAATTCCCGTTCGCCAAGTGTCGAACGTGGCCGCGAACTGGTGGCCGCAACTGGGAGTGGCCGGCATCGGGCTGTGGCCAGAGAACGTCATGCACCATGCCAACGACCGGGTCATCGAGCCCACCCGTCGCGCGTGGTTGGACGTGAAGCGAACATGAAGCGGTGTCGCGCGCCGATCGGTCGCATGGTTTCGGTCCTCGGGGTACGTCGGTTCGAATTCCGCCGAATCTCGCCCGTGCCGCTTACCGGTACCCACCGTGCCCGGCCCTGAGTGACTCTGCTGACTTGGCTACGCACGTCTATCCGTGGGTCTCGCCAAAGCGGGCGCCATGATGAAAATGGCCCTCAGAGAGGTCTCTGAGGGCCATTTCCGCTGGTAGCGGGGACAGGACAACTGACGGGCTGACAGGATCTGAACCTGTGACCACTTGACCCCCAGGGAGCGCAAGGGTGCGATCTCGAATCGCAGCACATCGCGTTGGTGTAGGTCAGCGTGATTTCACACGCCTCACACGCCCCCAAGAAGGTCTGGCTGCGATCGAGCTATGGTTTGGACACGTACACGCCCGGGAAGAGTCAGAGCATGAAATCACTACGTCGTCGCGCGACGGCCGCCGTCGTCGCAAGCGTTTGCCTAGCCGCAGCAGCGCCGTTGAGTGTTGGCGTGAGTGCTGCGGAACCGCTGAACTGCGTGAACGGGCAGTTTTGGGACCCGATCACGAATACGTGCCAGACGCCACGGCCAGCGGAGGACTGCCCGGCAGGCCAGTACTGGAATGCGCTGTCCAATGTCTGCCGGCCGCTGGGCCAGCTATAGCCTGTGCCCGAAGGCCCGCGCGATGATGGTCGCGCGGGCCTCGTTGTGTCGGCTCATCCGGGAAGCTGCGCCAGCCAGTCTGAATCTTCGTCGACCGGCTGGTCGTTGATGACGACGCGCGGAACTCCCGGCTCGGGAAATCGGTGCAGCGCATCAAGATTGTTGACCGCGATCACGCGCGGGTCGAAACCGATGGGCAAACCGATCCGAATGAGGTCTTGGGCCAGCTGAGGCGCACCGACCCGATTGGCGATGTCGGCAAGCTGGTCGTTGCTCAGATCCGTAGGCCCGCCCTCCTCGGGCTGGGTATCCCTGGCATAGATCGACTCGATGAAGCGCCACGCGACGTCACTCGATCGCGATTGGTCGGCCACCACGTAGGCCGCGTAGATCGCCCGGCTGTCGTAGGTGCCACTGGCGGAGTACTTGTCGAGGAAGTCGACGAACCGCAGGTTGACGCGCAGCGCGCCGGTCTCGATGCGTTTGCTGATCTGTTCGCCGTGTGTCCGCACGAACTCGCCGCTGTACGGGCACAGCGGGTCCACGTAGAGGTCGATCTGCCCCAGTGCGTCGGGGTCGCCGATCGAGAGCGCGTCGCCGGCCGGTGCCGCTGCGGCTGCATGCGCGATGCCGCTGGCCGGCCCGCACATGACCAGCGCCACCAGCAGGCCGAGGACTGCCGCGACGGACCCAAGTGGCCGGTTTATTGCTCGCACGTGCATGACCCCATCTAACTCGCGACGTAGACGGTGCTGGTCGAGTGCCCGCCGGTCAGGGGGTTGGCGAAGCGGATGACCGAGGCCTCGGACCGGCCGAAGACCCCGGCGAGCACCGACTCGAAATCGGAGTCGGGTGGATCGTCGGACCACAGCGCGAAGACGCCGCCGGGGTGCAGGTGACCGGCGAGCTTGGCCACGCCTTCCGGCGTGTAGAACGCGGAGTGGCTGGGATGCAGGACGTGGCTGGGCGTGTGGTCGATGTCGAGCAGGACGGCATGAAAGCGCCGATGCGGCGTCTGCGGATCGAATCCGGCGCTGCTGTCGGCCATGGCGAAAAAGTCGCCGTGCTGCAGGCGCACCCGGGGGTCTGACGCCAGGCCGGCGGTGTCGGGGACCAACCGGCGCTGATGCCAGCCGATGACCTCCGCCAGTGCTTCCACCACGAGGAGCGAACGAACGCGGGGGCTGTCGAGCGCCGCCTGCGCGGTGTAGCCCAGGCCCAATCCACCGACCACGACATCGAGTTCGGCGTCGGCCGCCCGGGCCAGGGCGAGGCGGGCGAGCGCGACCTCGGCCACGGTGAACAGGCTCGACATCAGGAACTCGTCGCCGAGCTTGACCTCGTATACGTCGATGTTCAGTGACGGCTCAACCCGCCTGCGCAGGCTGATGACCCCCATGGGGGTCTGGGACCAGTCGAGCTCCTCGAAACGCGCACTCACGATGCACCCATCATCACCCCTCGGATCGATGGGGGTGACAACGCGCCCACGTCTGAGGGCTGTTTCCGCTGGTAGCCCTCAGTCAGTTCAGTCCGAACACATCGTTGACTGGTGTGCAAGATGATGTTTCTGAGGTTGAACATTCGCACGTGTTCGTTTCGCCGCCTCGGCAACGGCGCCGGATCACTGCCGCGCTACGGTCCGCGGTCGTCGAAGCGTACGAATCCGGGCAGACCAGTCGGCAAATAGCTGAGGAATGGGAGCTCGGTCGGACGACAGTGCTGAACATCCTGAAGGCTGCCGGGGTGACGGTACGGCCGCAGGGATCGAAGCATTAGACAGCCGTGCTTCTCGGTACTGGGAACATCCCAAGTCGTAGCTGCAGGCCCATGAAGGCAACGAACCGCCGGGTCTGATCTTTGGGGTATCGAGTGTCTGCCATCTCGGGTATTATTCGAACGTTCCGAACATTATTTCGGATAGTGCAGATAGGATCTGACATGAGTGCCGAAGCGGCGGAGACAGTCACCTTCATCCCGGAGGACCCCGATCAGTTGGCGACGGTCGTCGGGTTCCTGGCCAGCCATGAACGCATCCGGGGAAAGCTGGCATCGCCTAGTTACGCCCTGGTGGGGATCGGTGAGCATGACCGCATCGAACTGCCGCGTTCAGTCCACCAAGCCTTGACGAAGGTCGTCGCGGCGTTGCATGCCGGCAAGGCTGTAACCATCGCGCCGCAGACAATGACGTTGACCACCCAACAGGCCGCCGACCTACTAGGGGTCAGCCGCCCCACGGTGGTCCGCCTAATCACCGACGGCACGTTGCCTGCCGAGCGGATCGGGAACCGCCACCGACTGCTACTCGACGACGTTCTCGCCTACCGCGAGCAACGGCGCAATCGCCAGTACGAAGCCCTGGCGGCCACAACGGTCGACATCAATGCTGACGACGACCCCGAAGTCGTTCGCCAGCGGCTGCGTGAAGCGCGCCGAGTCGTTGCCGCGCGGCGTCGGGCCAAGGCCGGCGCACGCTGACACATATTCGAGAATGTTTGCCGCGCTGTTGGACACCTCGGTGCTGTGGCCCAGCCTGCAGCGCGACTTTCTGCTGTCGTTGGCGATCGAGGGCTTGTATCGACCGTTGTGGTCAACAGCGATCCTTGACGAATTGCGTTACCACGAATCGCAAAAGCTCATACATCGTGGCCACGACCCAGTCCTGGCAGAGCAGAAAGCCCAACGCCTCGTCGATCAGATGAATTCAGCGTTCGACGATGCCATAGTGGCGAACTGGGAAAGTCTGGAAGGCACATTCGGACTGCCCGACGTCGACGACGAACATGTTGTCGCCGCGGCACTGGTCGGAGGGGTGGACGTGATCGTCACGAGCAACGTAAGAGACTTCCCACCGCAACAGATCCCCAAGTCGCTCACCGTGACATCACCGGCAAAGTTCGCTGCCGACACCGTCGCCGTGTCCCCCGATGTCGCCCGCCAGGCGGTGATTGCTATGTCCTCCAGATTCGCCCGGCCGCCATCCGCCGTCGACGAAATTCTGGACCATCTCACTGCGCGTTACGCCATGGTCGAAGCCGTCGATCTCATCCGCGGCGCCAGATAGCGGATGTTCAAGGAGTACTGATCGTTAGCAGAATCGAGAATTTCCCCGGCGAGTTGGACACACTGCGCGCCGACAATACGCGTCTGCGTCGCCTCCTCCGATTGAGCGAGGAGCAGGCTCGGGCGGCGGTCAGCGACCAGGCAACACTGACAGGAACGCCGACCTCACCAGTCACCATGGGCTCGAACTCAGACGACAAGATGCGGTTCTTCTTCGACCTGTTCCGTTGTCGCACCGATGTTTACGCGGTGCGCTGGGAGAACCGGCGAGATGGCCGATCAGGTTGGATGCCAGCGATCAAGGGCTATTGGCGCAAGGGTATGAATCGCGCCGACGCCCCCTACCTGCCACTGACTCCAGAGGTCGTCGATGCCCACCTGCGCGGCGAGGCGCACATCGGCCTGTACCCGCTCAGCGACGACGACACCTGTTGGTGGGTCGCAGCGGACTTCGACAAAGAAGCCGCGATGCTTGACGCCCTCGCATACATGAAAGCAGCACGTTCCCAGGGTATTCCAGCTGCGTTGGAGGTTTCACAGTCCGGGCGAGGCGCTCACGTCTGGATTTTCTTCGCCCATGCCATCTCGGCGTCGGTCGCAAGAAGCATGGCGACAAGTTTGCTGGGTGAGGCATTTCGCCTGCGCGGCAGCATGCATTTGAGCAGCTACGACCGCTTATTTCCCTCCCAAGACGTCCACACCGGACGAGGATTGGGCAATCTCATCGCCGCACCGTTGAACGGCAAACGCCGGCAACACGGCACCACCGTCTTCCTCGACCCCGCCACCCTCGAACCATACGAGGATCAATGGGCCTACCTGTCGAGCATCGCCCGACTGTCCACCAAAGACGTGACCACGCTGGCGCGCCAGCTTCCCAACCCGCAGATCGGCCACGACGTCCGACGGCTGCAACTACCGACCTCGTCACGCATCGTCCCGCGGCCCGCAACTATCGTCCGCGCCCAGCTCGGCTCTCGAATCACATTGACAGCAAACGATCTTGGACCAGCAATGATATCGGCCGTCAAACACGCCGCATCCATCCGCAACCCCGAGTTCGATGTCCGCCAACGCGCCCGCCGCAGCACCTGGGACACACCACGATTCCTCTACAGCTACGACGAAACCCCTGAAGGTGATCTTGTGCTGCCCCGCGGTCTGCATCCACTGCTGACCGAGCTCGTCGAATCGGCCGACAGCACACTACGCGTTGACGACAAGCGCGTCCCCGGCGAGCACAACGCGTTTACCCTCGGCACGCCGCTGCGTCCCACCCAGGCCGCTGCCCTGAGCCAGCTCCTCACGCAGGACACCAGCGTGCTCATCGCGCCACCAGGTACCGGCAAGACGGTCATCGCCTGCGCGGCCATCGAATCAAGAGCTACCGCGACTCTGGTCCTGGTCGATCGCAAAGCCCTGGCCGATCAGTGGCGCGATCGGATCAGTAACCACCTCGGGTTCAAGTGCGGTCAGATCGGTGGTGGACGATCGAAAACGACCGGCATCCTGGACATCGCACTCCTGCCAACGCTTGCCCGCCGTGACAACGTCGAAAATATCACCGCCCACTATGGATTCGTGATTGTGGACGAATGCCACCATGTCGCCGCGAGCGCATTCTTCGGCGTCCTCAGTCACATACCGGCACGATTCTGGCTGGGACTGACCGCAACCCCGGAACGCCGAGACGGGCTCGAAGACCTCATATATCACCAACTCGGTTCGCACCATGTCGCCATCGACCAGCCCAGCACCGGACAGCTCCCCGTCGACGGCTCCGAGCTGCTCACGCCCCACCCGGTACTGCACATCCACCCAACCGAATTCAACTACCGCGGTGACGCCGACCCCACCGCACCGGGCGGAATGGCCGAAATCTATCGAGCCCTGGTCGCCGACCAAGCACGGCTCGACCAGATCGTCGGCGACGTGCTGACCTCCGCCGAAACCGGGGCCAACATCCTCGTACTTACTACGTGGGTCGACCACCTCAACGCCATCACCGAACGGCTCAAGGCCGCCGGCAAGCCCGTGACCGTCCTCAGCGGCGGCATGAAAGCTCGCGAGCGCCGCCAGATCACCGAGCAACTTGCCAACCACACGCCTGATTCGGAGCCGCTCGTGATACTCGGCACCAGCTCGTTCATCGGGGAAGGCTTCGACTGCCCCGCCCTCGACACCTTGTTCCTGGCCGCACCGATCACCTTCAAGAACCGCCTCGTGCAATACGTCGGCCGCGTAACCCGTCCCTATCCCACGAAGACCACCGCAACCGTCCACGACTACCACGACGAACTCACCCCCGTCATCGCCTCGTCGCTGAAGAAACGCGCCCCCGGCTACACGAAGATGGGCTTCCCCGACCCACGCAAGATGCTCCGATAGGAGTAGCGCGCTCTATCCCGAGGTAGATCACACTCTCGAATGAGGCGATTTCGGACACAACGAGGGTTACAGCCCAAAGCCAAACGGAATCGGCCCCCGGAGTCTCCTCCGAGGGCCATTTCCACTAGTAGCGGGGACAGGATTCGAACCTGCGACCTCTGGGTTATGAGCCCAGCGAGCTACCGAGCTGCTCCACCCCGCGTTGGTGAACGCAACGTTACCGAACGTCGAGCAGCGCTTCCAAATCGGCTGCTCAGAGCCCCAACGTGGCCCATCCAGCGCACTCCACAGCAGGAAGATCGCGTTCGTCACAGCCAGGGGTTTTAACTTGCTTCTTACAAAAGAACTCGACAGGCTCGGATGGACATGAAGAGACACCACGCCACCCGCGGCGCCGCGATCGCGATGATCGCCGCCGTCACCCTCGGCGCGACCAGCTGCGACGGTGAATCCGGCCTTACGACAGGTAAATCCGCGTCGTCCACTTCTGCGCTACCCGGCGTGACCGCCACCACAACGACGACCAGCACCAAGCCGAAGGGCACCAAGGTCGACTACACCCGGCTGCTGCTCGAGGCACGGGACATCTCCACGGCCGGCGACGCCTACACCGCCCAGCCCCCGACGCCGAACCCCGACACCCGACCCGGCGCCGAGGTGCTGATCGTCAACCAGGAGCAGACCAAGGCCGTCAGCATCCTCATCGTGGCGCTCGACGACCCCGCCGCGGGACCGTCCGCGCTCGCCGAGGCGCAGGCCAGCCTCGCCAAATCGGTGAACCCCGGCCCGGCGCGCACCTCCATCGTGGGCACCGGCGGCACCGTGGTGTCGGGCAACTCCCCCGACGGGACGAAGTCGGTGACCGTGCTGCTGTTCACCGAGGGGTCGATGCTGGCCCGCATCGAGTTCGACGGTCTGCCCGGCCAGCCGGCCGCTGCGGACTTCGTCACCAACGTCGGCCAAAAGCAGGCCATCGCACTGCGCGTGGGACAACTCGCGTCCTAACGCCGCGCGGGCACCGGCACGCGCATCAGATCCTCGGCCACCACGATCTCACCGGAGAACACCGCGCCGGCCTCGTCGGCGTAGTGGGCGGCGGCGTCGACATACCGCTGCGAGAAGTGCGTCAGCACCAGCATGCGCACCCCGCAGTCGGCCGCCACCCGAGCCGCCTGCCGGGCGGTCAGGTGCCCGTACCGCTGCGCCAGGTCCTCGTCCTCGGCCAGGAACGTCGCCTCGATCACCAGCATGTCCGCGCCGTCGGCCAGCGCGTACACCCCGTCGCACAGCCGGGTATCCATCACGAACGCGAACCGCTGACCGCGCCGTGGCTCGCTGACCTGCTCCACGCCGATGACCCGGTCCCCCACCCGGATGGAGCCGGCCCGGTCCAGCTCACCGACCGCCGCACCGCCGATCCCGAAGCGGGACAACAGCTCCGGGACGAACCGGCGGCCGTCGGGCTCGACGAGCCGGTAGCCGAACACGTCGGTCGAGTGGTCAAGTGCCCGGGCCTCGAGAACACCGAACGCACCGACCGCCACCGTCCCGTCCGCCGCGACCGGCTCCTCCCGCACGTCGACGGTGTCGTAGAACACCGAGGCGTGCCGCAGCCGGGCGAAATACTCCCGCCCGGACGCCGGAAAGTGCGCCACCATCCGATGACCCACCCGGTCCAGTGACGCCCGCTGGATGACACCCGGTACCCCGAGGCAGTGGTCGCCGTGGAAATGCGTCAGGCACAACCGGTTTACCGCGCTGGTGGCGACACCGGCCAGCACCATCTGACGCTGAGTTCCCTCACCGGGATCGAACAACACGCCTTCGTCGTCCCAGCGCAGCAGGTACCCGTTGTGGTTGCGGTAGCGGGTCGGCACCTGGCTGGCGGTGCCGAGCACGACCAACTCACGCATGCCCGCACCCCGCCCCAGCTGCTACTTGGCTGTGTTGTACTTCTTCATCGCGTCATCGAGGCGCTGCAGCGCATCCCCGTAATCGGAGAAATTGCCATTGCGTTGGGCTTCCTGCACGGCGCCGAGCGCGGACTCGACATCGGCCAACGCGGCCGCCTTGGCCGACGACAGCGACGTCGGGGCGCCCGATCCGGGGGGCGTCGCGACCGGTGTGGGCACCTCGGGTGCGCTGCCCGCCGCCGGAGCCGGGGTGGCCGCCGGCGGACGATTGCCCTGCGGCTGACCGCCCGGCGCATTGGCCGGTGCGGGACCGGTGGCCGTCGCACCCGCCCCGGCACCGAAGATGCCGTCCAGCGCGGTACTCACGGTCGGACCGTAGCCGACCTTGTCGGTGTACATCATCGCCACCCGGATCAACCGGGGATAGGACGACGCGGCGTCACTGGTGCCCGGTGAGGCGTACACCGGTGACACGTACAGCAGACCGCCCTGGCCCACCGGCAGAGTCAGCAGATTGCCCCACCGGATTCGGTTCTGGTTGTCGCGGCCGATCACACCCAGGTCTTGGCTGACTGCGGTGTCGGTACTGATCGCGTTGAACGCCAACTTCGGACCGTTGACCTGACCCGGAATTGTCAGCACCGTGATCTTGCCGTACGTGTCGGGATCCGAGCTGGCGCTGATGTAGGCGGCCAAAAAGTCGCGCCGGAACCGGTTCATTGCGGTGGTCAGCTGGAATGACGCCGAATTATTGTTGCGGGCAAGGTCTTTGGCGACGATGTAATACGGCGGCTGGTAGCTGCTGGCCGTCGGGTTCGGATCCAGCGGCACGTCCCAGAAATCCGAGGTGGAGAAGAACGTCACCGGGTCATCGACGTGGTACCTGGCCAGCAGCATGCGCTGCACCTTGAACAGATCTTCCGGATAGCGCAGGTGCGCAGCCAGATCCGGCGAGATGTCGCTCTTGGGCTTGACCGTGCCCGGGAACACCTTCATCCACGCCTGCAGCACCGGGTCGCTCTCGTCCTGGGCGTACAACGTCACGGTGCCGTCGTAGGCGTCGACGGTGGCCTTCACCGAGTTGCGGATGTAGGACACCTGCTTGTCCGGCGCCAACCGGTTGACCGCCACCTCGTTGGAGTCGGCGGTGGCCGACGACAACGACGTCGACTCCGAGTACGGATAGTTGTCCAAGGTGGTGTAACCGTCGATGATCCACACCATCCGCTTGTTGACGATGGCCGGATACACCGTGCTGTCGGTGGTCAGCCACGGCGCCACCGCCTTCACCCGCTCGGCTGGATCACGGTTGAACAGGATCTTGCTGTTTTCGCCGATCACGTTGGAGAACAAGAAGTTCCGCTCGGCGAACTTTGCGGCGAACACGCTGCGCGCCAGCCAGTTGCCGATCGGGACACCACCGGCGCCGGTGTAGGTGTAGTTCTTGGTCTCGGTGTTGGTCTCGTAGTCGTATTCGCGGTCGATGCCGTTCTTACCGACGATCGCGTAGTCGGCCGGGGTGTTGGAGATGACCGGGCCGAAGTAGATGCGCGGCTGATCCAGCGGGGCCGGTCCGGGCGAGATGACTTTGCCGTTGGCGCCGACGACGCTGGCCAGGAACTCCGGATAGCCGCCATTCTGGTTGGGGTCGTTGGCGATTCCGCGCACTGTGTTCGCCGGCGAGGCGATGAAGCCGTTGCCGTGGGTGTAGACGGTGTGCCGGTTGATCCAGTCCCGCTGGTTGTCCTGCAGCCGGTCGGGGTTGAGCTCACGGGCGGCCACCACGTAGTCACGCAGGTTCCCGTCGGGTCCCAGATACCGGTCGATCGACAGCTGGTCGGGGAAGTAGTAGAAGTTCTTGCCCTGTTGGAATTGGGTGAATGCCGGGCTGATGATCGTCGGGTCGAGCACCCGGATGTTCGACGTGGTGGCCCGGTCGTTAGCCACCTGCTGGGCGGTGGTCTCCGCGGTGCCGCTGTAGTCCCGGTAGGTCACATGCTCGCCGGTCAGGCCGTAGGCCTGCCTGGTCGCGGCGATACTGCGACTGATGTATTCGCTTTCCTTCTGCGCCGCATTGGGTTTGACGCTGATCTGCTCGACCACCAGCGGCCAGCCCGCCCCGATGATCAGCGAGCTCAGCAGCAGCAGCACCAGACCGATCGCCGGAATGCGCAAGTCGCGCAACACCAGCGCGGAGAACACCGCGGCCGCACAGATCAGCGCGATCGCCATCAGGATCAGCTTGGCGGGCAGCACCGCGTTGATGTCGGTGTAGCCGGCACCGGTGAACGGCTTACCGGTGCGGGTGTGGCTGAGCAATTCGTAGCGATCGAACCAATAGGCGACCGCCTTGAGCAGCACCAGCGTCCCGATCAGGGCAACCAGCTGGATGCGGGCCGGGCGGCTCAGCACACCACTACGACCGGCCAGCCGGATCCCCCCGAAGACGTAGTGGCTGACCAGATTCGCCAGGAACGCCAGGAACACCGCGACGAACAGATACGACAACACCAGCCGGTAGAAGGGCAGGTCGAAAGCGTAGAAGCCGAGATCCTTGCCGAACTGCGGGTCGGTGACCCCGAAGTCGCCGCCGTGCAGGAACAGCTGCACCCGCGCCCAGTAGCTCTGTGCGACAGCACCGGCCAGCACACCGATCACGGCGGGCACCCCGATGCCGAACAGCTTCAGCCGCGCCATCACCGCGGTGCGGTAGCGCGCCACCGGGTCATTGGGACCGGCGGTCGGCACGAACACCGGCCGGGTTCGGTAGGCCAGCGCCAGGCCGGCGAACACGATCGCCCCGACCAGCACCGTGGCCACCAGGAACACGATGAGGCGGGTAACCAGCACCGTGGTGAACACCGAGCGGTAACCCAGCTCGCCGAACCACAGCCAGTCCACATAGGCGTCGATGAACCGTGGCCCCACCAACAACAGCACCACGACCGTCAGCGCTACACCGATCAGAATCCGGCTGCGCCGAGTCAGCTTCGGCATCCGGGCGCCGGGCCGCATACTCACCTGTCAGACTCCTGGGTCTCGTCGGGCGGCCACGCCGCACCGTTGCAGCAGTACGGCCACAACTCTACGCACCCGCGCGACCGGCCTGTCCTGCAGCGACGGGTTAGCAGCTGGGCGGGCGTCCGCCGGAGGTCAGCGTGTGCAGCGAGTCGACGGCCCCGGCCAAGGTGTCCACCTTGACCAGCTCCATGCGGTCCTCGCGCATCGACTTGGCCTCGTCGCAGTTGTCGGCGGGCACCAGGAAGACGCTCGCCCCGGCTTCCTGAGCCGCCAACATCTTGTGGGTGATGCCGCCGATCGGACCGACCTTGCCCTCCTCGTTGATCGTCCCGGTGCCCGCGATGAACTTCGATCCGTTGAGGTCACCTGTGGTCAGCTTGTCGATCACGGCCAGGCTGAACATCAGCCCCGCCGACGGCCCGCCGACATTGGCCAGGTTGAAGTCGATGCTGAACGGGGCCCACGGCGCGTCCAGCACCGACACGCCCAGCAAGCCGGAGTCACGATCCGGACTGGCACCCAAGGTGATGCGCGCGGTACCGGCCGGGGCGTTCTTGCGGCGGTAGTCGATAGCGATCTCCTGACCCGGCTTGGTGTCCTTCATCAACCCGGTGAACTCGGCCAGATTGGCCACCGGCTTGCCGTCGACGGCGGCGATGGCGTCACCCGCCTGCAGTTTGCCCGCCGACGGACCAGGGTCGTTGACCTTCGCCACCCGCACCGCGTCGGGGTACTTCAGGTATCCGAGTGCGGCGTATTCGGCGGCGTCCTCGGAGTTCTTGAAGTCGGCGTCCTGGTCCTTTTCGACGTCCTCACGCGACTTGTCCGGCGGAAACACCAGGTCGCGCGGCACCAGCTGCTCGCGGCCGGACACCCACAGGGTCAGCGCCTGTCCCAGGGTCAGGCCGTCCCGCTGCGCGACGGTGGTCATGTTCAGGTGCCCCGAGGTGGGGTGGGTGTCGATGCCGTTGATGGCCACCACCTGCTTGCCGTCGACCTCGCCGAGGGTGTTGAAGGTGGGCCCGGGACCCAGCGACACGAAGGGCACCGTCACGACCGCCAGCAGCACGCCGAAGACGACGATCGGCACCAGCGCCGTCATCAGCGTCAGAATCCGCCTGTTCACGCCGCCAAGACTAGATCCGGCGGGCAGGAGCGAAGCGACCCGGGGAACAGACGGCGCCCTCCGCGGGCCAGGTTCACTGACAGCGTGATCGCCAGTTGGCGACGGGCGACGCAGGGTGAGTACGGTTGAGACATGGCTGACCTGCCCTTCGGGTTCTCCGGGGGAGACGACCCCGACCGCGACAAGCCGAAAAAGGACCCCAACCCCGGCCCCGGCGACCCCTTCGGGTTCAGTGGCGGCGATTTCAACATGGCCGACCTGGGCCAGATCTTCACCAAACTGGGCCAGATGTTCAGCGGCGCCGGCGGCGCGATGGGCGGTGGTTCGTCGGGACCGGTGAACTATGACCTGGCCCGCCAGTTGGCGTCGAGCTCCATCGGCTTCGTCGCGCCGATCCCGCCCACCACCAGCACGGCCATCGCCGATGCGGTGCACCTGGCCGACACCTGGCTGGACGGCGCAACCGCGCTGCCCGCCGGGGCCACCAAGGCCGTCGCATGGACCCCCAACGACTGGGTGGACAACACCCTGGACACCTGGAAGCGGTTGTGCGATCCGATGGCCGAGCAGATCGGGTCGGTGTGGGCGTCGTCCCTGCCGGAGGAAGCCAAGGCGATGGCCGGCCCGCTGCTGGCGATGATGACCCAGATGGGCGGCATGGCGTTCGGGTCGCAACTCGGACAGGCCCTCGGGAAGCTGTCCCGCGAGGTGCTCACCTCGACCGATATCGGACTGCCGCTGGGCCCCAAGGGTGTCGCGGCATTACTGCCCGGAGCCGTCGAAACGCTGTCCGAGGGTTTGGAACAACCGCGCAGCGAGGTTCTGACGTTCCTGGCCGCCCGGGAGGCGGCCCACCACCGGTTGTTCAGCCACGTCCCGTGGTTGTCCAGCCAGTTGCTCAGCGCCGTCGAGGCCTACGCCAAGGGCATGAAGATCGACATGAGCGGCATCGAAGAACTCGCGCAGGGGTTCAACCCAGCCGCGCTGGCCGACCCCGGCGCGATGGAACAGCTGCTCAGCCAGGGCATGTTCGAACCGAAAGCCACCCCCGAGCAGACCGCGGCGCTCGAACGCCTGGAAACCCTGCTGGCGCTGATCGAAGGCTGGGTGCAGACCGTGGTCACCGCCGCGCTCGGCGACCGGATCCCCGGCACGGTCGCGCTGTCCGAGATGCTCCGACGCCGGCGGGCCACCGCCGGACCTGCCGAGCAGACATTCGCGACGCTGGTCGGCCTCGAGCTGCGCCCCCGCAAGATGCGGGAAGCCGCGGTGCTGTGGGAGCGGCTGACCGACGCCGTCGGGATCGATGCCCGCGATGGTGTCTGGCAGCACCCCGACCTGCTGCCCAGGTCCGCGGACCTGGACGAGCCGGCCGGGTTCATCGACCGGATCATCGGCGGTGACACCAGCGGCCTGGACATCGACTCGGCGATCGCCGAGTTCCAGAAATCTTCGGAGTCCGGAGAGGGCGACCAGCCAGCCACGGAGTCCGGAGAGGACGACCAGCCAGCCGCAGCACCCGACGAGGACACCGACGGGCCTGTGGATAACTGAGCCGCGCCACGCCGCGCCGATGCCACAGTCGGCGTGTGCTGTACGCGCTCGATCCGGCGATGCCGGTGCTGCTTCGCCCCGACGGCGCGGTCCAGGTCGGCTGGGATCCGCGCCGCGCGGTGCTGGTCCACCCACCCGACGGCGCAACCCCCGCGACACTGGCCGCGCTGCTGCGCGGCATGCAGGTTCCGCTGGGCAAGGCCGACTTGCACCGGCTGGCCGCCAGCCACGGGCTTGACCAAGCCGTCGTCGAGCAGCTCCTCGAAGCCCTGGTGAGTAGCGGCGTGGTCCGCGGCCGAGCCCGTCAGCCGGCACCACGGGCGTTGTCGATCAGGGTGCACGGCTGCGGCCCGCTGTCGGATCTGCTGGTCGAGGCGCTGCGACGGTCCGGAGCGCGGCTCGCGCAGACCAGCCACGCAGGCGCCTCGGTGTCGGCGGCGAGCGCCGACATGGTGGTGCTCAGCGACTATCTGGTCGCCGACCCCCGGCTGGTCCGGGATCTGCACACCGCGGGCGTCCCCCACCTACCGGTGCGGGTGCGCGACGGCGCCGGGTTGGTCGGCCCGCTGGTGATCCCCGGCATGACGAGTTGCCTGTCGTGCGCCGACCTGCACCGCACCGACCGGGACGGGGCCTGGCCGGCGGTGGCCGCGCAGCTACGGGACGTGATCGGCAGCGCCGACCGACCCACCGTGCTGGCAACCGCCGCCGTGGCACTGGGGCAGCTGCAGCGCATCATCACCGCGGTCCGTGGCCTGGAAGCGGCCGGGGCACCGCCGGCCACGCTGAACACCACCCTGCAGGTCGACGTGAACAGCAACACGATCTCGGCTCGCCGCTGGTCACGGCATCCGAACTGCGAATGCTGACCATCGGTGGTTGCCAGCGGGGCATCGTCAGGGATGATGTTGTGGTGGCAGACATCAAGCGCGGCCGCGCGGCCCGCAACGCCAAGCTGGCAACCATCCCGGTGGGCTTTGCTGGCAGGGCGGCACTGGGCTTGGGCAAACGGCTGACCGGCAAGTCGAAAGACGAGGTCACCGCCGAGCTGATGGAGAAGGCCGCCAACCAGTTGTTCACCGTTCTGGGTGAGCTGAAGGGCGGCGCCATGAAGGTGGGCCAGGCGCTCTCGGTGATGGAGGCCGCCATCCCCGAGGAGTTCGGCGAGCCCTATCGCGAGGCCCTGACCAAACTGCAGAAGGACGCCCCGCCGCTGCCCGCGGCGAAAGTCCATCGGGTGCTCGACGGCCAGCTGGGCACCAAATGGCGCGAGCGATTCGCCGCCTTCGACGACACTCCGGTGGCCTCGGCCAGCATCGGCCAGGTGCACAAGGGGGTCTGGTCGGACGGCCGCGAGGTGGCGGTCAAAATCCAGTACCCCGGCGCCGACGAGGCGCTGCGCGCGGACCTGAAGACGATGCAACGCCTGGTCGGTGTCTTCAAACAGCTCGCCCCCGGTGCCGACATCCAGGGCGTGGTCGACGAGCTCATCGAACGCACCGAGATGGAGTTGGACTACCGGCTCGAGTCGGACAACCAGCGCGCCTTCGCCAAGGCGTACGACGGGCATCCGCATTTCGTGATTCCGCACGTGGTGGCCAGTGCACCGAAGGTGATGATCACCGAGTGGATCGAGGGCAAGCCGATGGCGCAGATCATCCGCGATGGCACCCCCGCGGAGCGGGACCTGTGCGGCACAAGGCTTATCGAGCTCACCTTCGACGCCCCGGCGCGGCTGGGCATGATGCACGGCGACGCGCATCCGGGGAATTTCATGATGCTGCCCGACGGCCGGATGGGCGTCATCGACTTCGGCGCGGTGGGCCCGCTACCGGACGGGCTGCCCGTCGAAATCGGCCAGATCATCTGCCTGGCCCGCGACAAGAACTACGACGAGCTGCTGCCCACCATGGAACGGGTCGGCTTCATCCAGAAGGGTGAGCAGGTCTCGGCGCAGGAAATCGACGACATGCTGCGCCAGTATGTGGAGCCGATCGAGGTCGAGGTGTTCCATTACACCCGCAGGTGGCTGCAGAAGATGGCGGCGGCGAACATGAACGTCTCGTCGCAGCAGATCAAGACCGCCCGGGCCATGGATCTGCCGGCCAAGCTGGCGATCCCGCTGCGGGTCATCGCGTCCACCGTGGCGATCTCGTGTCAGCTCGACGCCCATGTGCCGACGCGGGAGTTGGCCGCTCGGCTGGTGCCGGGGTTCGTCGAACCCGAACCCGTCCACTGACTCCGGAGCCGGAAGGCCGGCGACGTCAGACGGAGCCGGGCTCGACGCCCCGCTAAGCCGCAATCACGTCCTTGCGGGGACGCCCGCGCGGCCGCTTACGCGCGATGACGCTGCCCCGTTCGACGATCTCGCCGCCCCAAACGCCCCAGGGCTCACCGCGATCCAGTGCGGCGGCAAGACATTGCCGCCGGATGGGACATTCCCCGCAGAGGATTTTGGCGCGCTCCAGGTCGATCGGGTTATCGGCGAACCACAGGTCGGGATCCCCGACGTGGCACGGCAACACCGGCAGCTTCTCCTCGCGGACTGTCGATGTCGACATGTCCTGCTCACCTGCTTCCTGGTCGAATGGCTTGAGATATCTCTTTTCAGAGGGATCCGGGGCCAGGAATCTGGTGGGAAACACAATGGCCACGGATCCTTTGTGACTTCGGGTCCGTGGCCAGTGGCTGTGTCTGGGAGCTCTCCTAGATGAAGCTCCTGTCCACGGACGCGATGGTCGGGGCGGCGTTGGCGCGGCGCTTACGCTGCGCCGCAATAGCGGCGACCGCGCCGGCGGCATGAGCGGAATGCGCGGGAATCGCCGCGACGGCCGGGAAGGACCACACGCGATGCGCCATGCCAGCTACGCCAAAGTCAGCCGTAGTGGTGGTGATCATCGTCAGCCCCTCCTTTCGTTGCGCCGCCCTGAAGCCATCGATCGGCACAGGATTTCGGATTCGAGGCTAGACCCTAACACGATTTCGCCACAAGCGATTTTCTGACCTGCACTTTTGCCGGTTTGCGGAGCGCAGGGGGCGTCCGTCGAGATGGAGCTCACGCAGGGGTCTACTCGCACAACCGCTGCGTGGTTTCACTCTCGCGGCAGCTAGTGAGAGCCCCGGCCCACCGCCGCCTCGCCGGTCCTGACAAACTAGGGGCCATGGCACAGATAACTCTGCGTGGTAACCCGATCAACACCGTTGGAGACCTGCCCGCCGTCGGCGCCCAGGCCCCCGCCTTCGAACTCACCGGCACCGACCTCGGCGCCGTGGGCAGCGGCCAGTTCGATGGAAAAGCTCTGGTGCTCAACATCTTTCCCTCGATCGACACTCCGGTGTGTGCCACCAGCGTGCGGACTTTCAACGAGCGGGCCGCCGCAACGGGCGTGCCGGTGGTCTGTGTATCGAAGGACCTGCCGTTCGCTCTGAAGCGGTTCTGCGGCGCCGAGGGCATCGAAAACGTCGTCTCGGCCTCGGCGTTCCGCAGTGGCTTCGGTGAGGACTACGGCATCACCATCGCCGATGGGCCGATGGCGGGTCTGCTCGGCCGGGCCGTCGTGGTGGTGGGCGCGGACGGCAAGGTCGCCTACACCGAACTGGTGCCCGAGATCGGCGTCGAACCCAACTACGACGCCGCGCTCGCCGCGCTCGGCTAGTCCGACGGTGCCTGCGGTGACCCCGTCACCGGCTGAGATCCGGGCCATCGAGAAAGCCGCCTACACGTACGGCTTTCCGATGGTCGACAGTTACCGGATCCAGTACTCCTACTTCGTCGACACCGCCGACCCCGAGTACAAGGGAACCTGGAACCGGGTGCACAGCAGCGCGCGGGTGTACACCCCCGCCGACACCGCGGTGCAGACCCCCAACTCCGACACGCCGTACTCGATGCTGGGCGCCGACCTGCGCACCGAGCCGCTGGTGCTGACCGTGCCCGCGATCGAGGAGGGGCGCTACTACTCGCTGCAGTTCGTCGACGGCTACACCTACAACTTCGCCTATGTGGGCAGCCGGACGACCGGCAACAGCGGCGGCCGCTACCTGTTGGCCGGTCCGGGCTGGACCGGCGGGACACCGGCGGGTATCGACGCCGTGATCACGTCCCTCACCGAGTTCGCGCTGGTGATCTATCGGACCCAGCTGTTCGGTCCCGACGACCTCGACAACGTCAGGGCGATCCAGGCGGGGTATCGGGCGCAGCCGCTGTCGGCCTTCCTGAATCGAGCAGCCCCCGCGGCCGCCCCGGCGCCGGACTTCCCGACACCACTGTCCGCACAGAACCAGAAGACCTCGCCGACATTCTTCGAGTTGCTCGACTTCACACTGCGATTCGCGCCGGCTCTGCCCTCGGAACAGGCGCTGCGCGCACGCCTGGCGTCCATCGGCCTGACCGGTGACGGCACATTCGATGCCGAGCGGCTCGACCCGGAAATCCGCGAAGCCATGCAGTCCGGGATGGCCGACGCCTGGACCGAGTTCGCCGCGTTCAAGACCGGCAAGATCGATACCGGTCAGGTCACCTCGGGTGAAGTCTTCGGCACCCCGGACCAACTCGGGGACAACTACCTCTACCGAATGGCCGCGGCGGTGCTGGGCATCTTCGGGAACTCCGCCGAAGAGGCTATATATCCGGGCCTGACCACCGACTCCGACGGCCACCCGCTGAGCGGCGGCCATGACTACACGCTGCGCCTGGGCCCCGGCCAGCTACCCCCGGTCCACGCGTTCTGGTCGGTGACGATGTACCAGATGCCGCAAAGCCTGCTGGTGGACAACCCGATCAACCGCTACCTGATCAACTCCCCGATGCTGCCCGACCTGGTCAAGGACAGCGACGGCGGCGTGACGATTCGCGTTCAGAGCCGATCGCCGGGCCCGGGCCAGGACGCCAATTGGCTGCCCGCACCGCCCGGTCCCTTTGTTCTGATCATGCGGTTGTACTGGCCTCGACCGGAGGCTCTCAACGGAACCTGGCAGCCACCAAGGCTGACGAAAGCCTGAACTAGCGCCTTTTCAACACCCAGTTGGAGTTGGAGCAGCGTAGCCTCGCGGCTATATCACACGACTGCGACGACAAAACTAACGAGAAAGGGTGTGAAAATGAACAAACAGAGAATTATTTCGGGGGTCGGGGCGGCAGCCCTGTTTGTGGGAATGTCCTTGAGCGCCTCCCCTCTCGCGTCGGCCGACGACGACTCATCCGGAGCCGTGACCGGCGCCGGTTTCGGGCCCACCCTGGGTGTCGGCGGCCCGGAGAGCTACTCCGGCGGCTCGACCTCCAACAGCTTCTGTGGCGACCCGTGGACCGTGAGCGGCGGCTCGACGGCCAACGTCTGTGCGGGCGCCTCGCTCGGAGTCGGGGGGGCGTCGAGTTACACCGGCGGCTCGACGGCCAACAACTCATTCGGTACGGCAACCCTCGGCGTCGGCGGGGTCGAGAGCTACACCGGACAGGGCACCTCAGGGCTCGCCGAGAACGGGACCAACGCAACAACGAGGACCGTGAACTTCGGTCCCGGCTGAACCGACCGGCTGCCTCACCGGCGGCTGCGCACCAGCTCGAGCACGTCGGGACCGAACTGTTCGAGCTTGCGTGCGCCGATGCCGGGTATCGCCACCAGCGCCGCGTCGTCGGCGGGCAACGATTCGGCGATCGCGATCAGCGTGTTGTCGGTGAAGACAACGTAGGCGGGCACTTTCAGCTCCTTGGCGGTATGCAGCCGCCAGTCCTTGAGCTGGGCCAGCAGTTCGTCGTCGATATCGACCGAGCAGGTTTCGCAGCGGCGCAACATGATTGACGGCGCGGTCGTGAGCACGGCATTGCAGACCCGGCAGCGCGGTGTGGCGCCCTTCTGTCGGCGCGGCTTGTTCGGCGACGGCTCGGCCTGGGTCTGCGGGGCGATGCCGTTGAGGAACCGCGACGGGCGCCGGCCCTGACGGCCACCCGGTGTCCGAGCCAGCGCCCAGCTGAGCTCCAAATGTATTCGAGCCCGGGTGATTCCGACGTAGAGGAGCCGCCGCTCCTCCTCCACCGCTTCGCTGTCGGGGCCGTGGGCCAGCGCATGGGAGATCGGTAGGGTGCCATCGGCCAGGCCGACCAGGAACACCGCATCCCACTCCAAACCCTTGGCCGCGTGCAGCGATGCCAGCGTCACACCCTGCACGACCGGTGGGTGGCGGGCGTCGGCACGCACCCGTAATTCGGCGATCAGCGCCGGCAGGTCCAGCTGCGGGCGGGCCGCCACCTCGTCGTCGACCAGCTCCGCCAACGCGGTCAGCGCCTCCCACCGCTCCCGGACTTTGGTACCGTGCGGCGCTTCGGCGGTCAGACCCAGCGGTTCGAGAACGGTACGTACGATCTGCGGCAGCTCACCTTCAGGCCCGCGCTCGGCCGCCCGCTGCAGCGCCACCAGCGCCTGCCGGATCTCCTGGCGGCTGAAGAACCCTTCCCCGCCGCGCACCTGAAACGGGACGCCCGCCTCGGTCAACGCCTCCTCGTACGCCTCGGATTGGGCGTTGATGCGGTAGAGGACCGCGATTTCGGCTGGCGCCGTTCCGGATTCGATGAGCCGCTTGATCGAGCGCGCGACCGCAGCCGCCTCGGCGATCTCGTCGGGATGTTCGTGGAAGGTCGGCGACGGGCCGGGTTCGCGCTGACCGATCAGGTGTAGCTTGCTACCGGCGACCCGGCCGCGCGCCGCGGCGATCACCCGGTTGGCCAGCGACACCACCTGGGGGGTCGAGCGGTAGTCGCGCTCCAGGCGCACCACGGTCGCGTCGGGGAACTGCCGGGAGAAATCGAGCAGATAGCATGGCGATGCGCCGGTGAACGAGTAGATGGTCTGGTTCGCATCACCGACGACGGTCAGGTCGTCACGGTTGCCCAGCCACGCGTCCAGCACCCGCTGTTGCAGCGGGGTGACGTCCTGGTACTCGTCGACGACGAAACAGCGGTACCGGTCCCGGAATTCGGCCGCCACCGCCGGGTCGTTCTCGATCGCCCCGGCGGTGTGCAGCAGCAGGTCATCGAAGTCCAGCAGCGCGATCCCGTCACGGTTGGCCTTGAGTTTTTCGTACCCGGCGTACACGCCTGCCACCTTCTCGGCGTCCAGCGGAATATCGCGCGCGACCTTGGCCACCGCCGCGGCGTACCCCTCCGGGCTGATCAACGAGGCCTTCGCCCATTCGATTTCACCGGCGAGATCGCGGACGTCGTCGGTGCTGACCTGCAACCGGCTGCGGCTGGCGGCCTGCGCGACGACGGCGAATTTGGTGTCCAGCAACTGCCAGCCGGTATCGCCCACCACCCGCGGCCAGAAGTACTGCAGCTGGCGCCGCGCCGCGGCATGGAATGTCAGCGCCTGCACCGAGCCGACCGGGGTGCCGGTGCCTTGTGCGTCCATGGCGCGAAGGCGGGCGCGCATCTCACCGGCGGCGCGGGAGGTGAACGTGACCGCCAGCACCTGGCCGGCGGCGACATGACCGTTGGCGACCAGGTGGGCGATGCGGTGGGTGATGGTTCGCGTCTTGCCGGTGCCCGCGCCGGCCAGCACACACAGCGGCCCGCGGGCGGCCAGCACGGCCTCACGTTGTTCGTCGTCGAGACCGGTCAGATGGTTGACGGTCACCGGCATGGGGTCCATCTTGGCAGGGGGTGGGGACATTCCGCGTCGCGCGCCGCGCCGATTGCGGGCATACGCGCGGCCTCGGATAGGTTGATGAACTTATGAGTGCCAGTGATCCCCAGCTCACGATGTACACCACCGTCTGGTGTGGTTACTGTCGTCGCCTCAAGACCGCGCTGAAATCGGCGGGCATCGCCTTCGCCGAGGTCGACATCGAGCACGATCCGGCCGCGGCCGAATTCGTGATGTCGGTCAACGGCGGCAACCAGACGGTGCCCACGGTGAAGTTCACCGACGGCAGCGCGCTGACCAACCCCGACGTCCGCGAGGTTCAGGCCAAACTGGCGTCCTGATATCCGCGCCGAGATCGACGAAATGGCGCGGTTTTCTCGCACTTTGTCGGCTGTTTGTCGGTTTGGGCGAGAAGCTGGCCAGAGTCAGCCCTCGGCAGCCCAGGACTCGATGATCTCGCGGGCGATCGAGATCGACCCCGGCAGCAGCAGCCTCGACGACGAGTCGCTGCTCCAGTCGCCGTGTTCGAGAGCCTCGCGAACCTCGGCGCGGGTGAACCATGCCGCCTCGGCGATCTCGCCGTCGTGAAAGACGAACTCCTGCTCCGGATCGCCCAGGGCGTGGAAGCCCACCATCAGCGACCGCGGGAACGGCCACGGCTGGCTGCCCAGGTATTCGACATCGCTCACCGCCAGGCCGATCTCCTCGGCCACCTCGCGCACCACACACGACTCGAAGGACTCGCCGGCCTCGACGAACCCGGCGACCAGGGAGAACAGCCGCTGCGGCCACACGGTCTGGCGGGCCAGCACCGCCCGGTCGTGCCCGTCGTGCACCAGCACGATGATCGCCGGGTCGATGCGGGGAAACTCCTCGTGGCCGGTGAGCGGGTTCACCCGCGACCAGCCGGCTTTGACCGCTTTGGTGGGTGAGCCGTCCACCGCGCTGTACCGGGCATGGTCGTGCCAGTTCAGCAGCGCCAGCGCCGAGGCCACCAACTGGGCGCTGACGTCATCGAAGAGCTGACCACCGCGGCGCAGGTCGGATACTTCGGCGGGCCCGCCGCTCTCGGGTTCTTCCAGCGCGGCGCGCACCGCCCACACGTGACGGTCGTCGGGCAGCCGGCCCAGGAACACCGCATCCGCCGGCGGCTTATCCCCCAGCGTGGCCGCCGAACCCAGCAGCACCCGGCCGTCGGCGATCATCACCTGATTGCGGCGGTCGACGCGCAGCACCGCGGCGTCGGCCCAGCCGGCGATCGCGGCGTCGATGTCGGTGCGCAGATAGTCGGCGCGGTCGGCGCCCACCCGGGAGAGCAGCGGGACATTGCGCAGTCGGAAAGCCACCGCGCTCAGTCCCCGGTGGCGCGGACATAGAGCAGCCGGTCGGTGGATTCCAGGGCGTCGACATCGGGATCGTCGACGCGCAGCAGCTTCCCGCCCCTGACCACACCGAGCACGATGTCGGGCAGGTGCCGCGGCGAGCCGCCGACCTCCTTGTGCTCGACCTCGCGCTCGGCGATCGCGAAACCGGCGTCGGGAGTGAGCAGGTCTTCGATCATCTCGACGACCCTCGGCGTCGTGGTGGCGATGCCGAGTAACCGGCCCGCCGTCTCGGAGGACACCACCACCGAGTCGGCGCCGGACTGCCGCAGCAGATGCTGGTTTTCGGCCTCCCGGACCGAGGCGATGATCTTGGCCTTGGGGGCCAGCTCGCGCGCGGTCAGCGTCACCAGCACCGCGGTCGGGTCGCTGTTGGTGGCCACGATGATCGAGTTGGCGTGTTGGGCACCGGCCAGTCGCAGCACGTCGGACTTGTTGGCGTCACCGCGCACGGTGACCAGTCCGGCGGAGTTGGCGCGATCCAGCGAGGCCTGCTCGGTGTCGACGACGACGATGTCGGCGGGAGCCACACCGTCGCCGATCATCGCGGCCACCGCCGTCCTGCCCTTCGTCCCGTAGCCGATGACGACGGTGTGGTTGCGCACGGTGTTCCTCCAACGCTGAATCTTGAGAGCCTGCCGCGACGCCGTGGTCAGGGTTTCGACTGTGGTACCGACCAACACAATCAGGAAGGCCACCCGAAGCGGGGTGATGACCAGGACGTTGACCAGGCGCGCCGACTCGGTATAGGGCGTGATATCGCCGTAGCCGGTGGTCGACAGCGAGACCGTCGCGTAGTAGAGGCAGTCCAGGAAGGTCAGTGGCCCGTCCCGGACGTCGCGGTAGCCGTCGCGGTCCAGGTAGACGATGATCACCGCGGCGAACAGGGCGGTCATGGCGTAGAGCAGCCGACGGCCGATCCGGCGGCCGGGACTGACGAACCTCTCCGGGATGTGCAGATAGTCGACGAGCGCGCTGTCCGGCTTGGCTGCCAGGTTCTCGTCGATCGCCTCGAGCCTGCTCCGCAACCTACCCTTGGCCACGCGACTCCGTCATCGTGCCCAACCCTCTCGCCCTCGAATATTTCAGACCCCAGGCCCTTCGCCCCGGCGCCACCACTCCAGCATTATGTACACATGCCGACGACGACTACCGAATCCGAACCCCGACGCAGCCCCAGCCAGCTACCCGCCTACCGGACCGCCGCGATGCTCATCGGCATCGGCGTCGGGCATTTCGTGGCTCCCAAGCCGTTCGACGACATCGTGCCCGCCGAGTTGCCGGGCGATGCCCGGTTCTACACCTACGCGTCCGGGGTCGCCGAGGTCGGCATCGGCACCATGCTGCTGGTGCCCCGCACCCGCCGCGCGGGTGCGCTGTTCGCGATCGCGTTGTTCCTCGCGGTGTTCCCGGCCAACATCAACATGGTGCGGTTGTGGAAGGACAAGCCGTGGCCGATGAAACTGGTCGCGATCGCGCGGTTGCCGTTGCAGCTGCCGATGATCGCCCAGGCGATCGCGATCAGGCGCAACGCTCCGCGGTACTAGAGCGCGCCAGCAGCGCCACCAATTCGTCCGGACCCGGGAGGTTCTCCGGCCGCACGGTGGTGCCGGCGCGCACATAGTGGAACGCCGCGCGCACTGCATCTTCGGGGCAGCCTCTGATGGCGGCCCACGCCAGCCGGTACACCTCGAGTTGGACGGCGGCGTGCTGTTGGTGCTCCGCGTCGGCCGGTGGCTCGCCGGTCTTCCAGTCGACGACGGTCATCCCGCCGTCGGGATCGGCGAAGACCGCGTCGATCCGTCCCCGCACCACGGTGTCCCCGATCGCCATCTCGAACGGCACCTCCACGGCCACCGGCGTGCGCGCCGCCCACGGCGATGCGGTGAAGGCGTCCTGCAGGGTGGCCAGCTCCTCGGTCTCGGTGGCGGTGCCATCGACGGCGCCGGGTAGGTCGTCGAGGTCGAACAGCCGCTCGGCACCGTAGAACCGCTGCACCCACTCGTGGAACGCGGTGCCCAGGATGGCGTGCGGGTCCGGGCGCGACGGCAGCCTGCGGGCGAGCCGCCGCAGCGCAGCCGGATCGCGGTCCAGCTCCACCAGAGCGCTGACCGACAGGTGGGCGGGCAGTTCGGTGTGCGGTGGGGCGGCCGCCCGGGACCGCTCGGCCAGCAGCGCGTCGACGTCGGCGGCCCAGCCCTCGGGATCCTCGCCGGTGTCGGTGATGGCGCCGGCCATTGCCCCGCGCACCAACGCGGCTCCTTGCTCGATGTCAGCGCGGGCGCGCCCGAGCGGGTCGGCGGGCCAGACCACTTCGCGTACGTTGTCACACAACGGATTTCGATCACCGTCGGCGGGTGGTGGGGCCCACACCTCCACTTCGCCGCAGGGAACCCCAGCCGCGGCCGCATCATCGATGATGTCTTTGATCTCCTGCAGGAAGTCCGATGGCCCACGGGGCTTGGATTCGGTGGGCCCCCAGTGGTGACCGGAGAGCAACAGGGTGTCCTCGGCCCGGGTGATCGCTACGTAGAGCAGCCGGCGTTCCTCGTCGAGGCGGCGTTGCTCGAGCTGGTGACGGTGGGCCATGATCGTGTCGGACAACGCTTTTCGGTCGTTGACGGCCGATGTGTCGAGTACCGGTACCCCGTGCAGACCCTGCGCCGCCCGATCGCCGCGCAGCAGCGGCGGCAGATCGGCCGGATCGGTCAGCCACGAGCGCTTGGATGCCGTCGAGGGGAACACCCGGGCGGACAGGTGCGGAACCGCCACCACCTGCCACTCGAGGCCCTTGGCGGCGTGGACGGTCAACACCTGTACCCGTCCGGTCGCCACCCCGACCTCGGCGGGTGCCAATCCGTTCTCGACGACGGCGGCGGCGTCGAGGTAGGACAGCAGGCCGGTGACGGACGCGGCGGGCCTGGCCGCGTAGTCGGCCACCACGTCGGCGAACCGGTCGAGGTGCTCGGTACCGGCCCAGCCCGATGCGACGGGTCTGGCGGCCCGCACTTCCACGTCGACCCCGAGGACCCGGCGTGCCTCGGCAACGAGCTCGGTGACCGGGTGGTCCAAAAGTGTTCGCAGTCGTGCCAGTTCACTCGCCAGCCGGGTGATCCTCTGGTGACCCGCGGCCGAGTAGGCCGTTGGCGGTCCCGGATCGGCCAGTGCGTCGGCCAGGCTCGCGGTGTCGGCGTCGGGTGCTGCCGACGCGATGATCTGCTCGGCGGTGGCGGCCGCCGGCCGTGTGCCGTCAAGGGCCACGGCACGCCGCCACAGCGCGGCCAGGTCACGCGCCCCAAGCTGCCAGCGCGGACCGGTCAGCACCCGGATGGCCGCCGCCCCCGCAGCCGGGTCGGCAACCAGCCGCACCAGGGCCACCAGGTCGGCGACCTCCGGGACGGACAGCAGCCCGGCGAGGCCGACGACCTCGACGGGAACACCACGGGCGGACAGCGCCTCGGCGATGGGACCGGCGTCGGCGTTGCGGCGCACCAGCACCGCGGCGGTCGGCGGCTGATCTCCGGCGGCCCCGTACCGCTGCGCGATGTGGTCGGCGATCCACTCCCGCTCGGCAGCCACATCGGTGAGCAAGGCGCAACGCACCGTGCCGGGCTCGGCGCCCGGGCGCGCCCGCAGCGCCTGTACCGTCACCGACCGCCGACGCGCCTCGGCGGAGACGGCGTTGGCGACGTGCAGCGTGCTGGGCGGGTTGCGCCAGCTGGTCCGCAGCTCGAGGCTGGGCGCCGGGGACCCGTCGGCGCGGGGAAAGTCCGTGGTGAAGCGCGGCAGGTTGGTCGCCGAGGCGCCCCGCCAGCCGTAGATGGACTGAATCGGATCGCCGACCGCGGTGAGCGCCAGTCCCTCGTCGGCGCCGACGCCGAACAGCGACGACAGCGCGATCCGCTGGGCGTGGCCGGTGTCCTGGTACTCGTCGAGCAGTACCACCCGGAAGCGGTCGCGCAGCTGCTCCCCCACCTGGGGGCAGGCCGAGGCCAGCCGCGCGGCCGCCGACATCTGCGAACCGAAGTCCATGACCTTGTCGGCCCTCATCCGGGCGTGCAGTGCGTCGATGAGCGGCACCAGCGCGGCGCGCTCGGTCTGAGTGGCCAGCATGGCGAGCAGCCACTGGCTGGGGCCGCGGTC
This sequence comes from Mycobacterium pinniadriaticum, assembly GCF_026242045.1. Taxonomy (GTDB): domain Bacteria; phylum Actinomycetota; class Actinomycetes; order Mycobacteriales; family Mycobacteriaceae; genus Mycobacterium; species Mycobacterium pinniadriaticum. Next base: position 3,862 of record NZ_JAPJDO010000015.1, on the reverse strand, counting down.
GCGCTGATAACGCCCGGCGGGCAGGTGATGCACCAGGCGTTCGAGTTCGAGGTGGGTGTCGGTCAGCTGGTCGGTGTCGACCAGGTGCTCGGCCAGCTCGCCGGACAGCCGCAGCACCATCGCGGTGACGCCGGCCGGGTCCTTCGCGGTGTGCAGCGGACCGGGATAGCTGCTGACCACCTCGAAAGCCAGCTGCCACAGTTCGGTTTCACTGAGCAGCCGGGCGTCGGGCTCCACCGGCAGCAGCGGCCCGTACTCGCGCAACAGGGCGCCGGCGAAGGCGTGGTAGGTGCTCACGGTCGGCGCTCCCTGCTGCGCGGCACCGCCGAGGTGCCCGGCCAACCGGGCCAGTCGGGAGCGCACCCGGCGCAGCAGCTGCGCGGCCGCCTTGCGGGTGAAGGTCAGGCCCAGCACCTGGTCCGGATCGGCGAACCCGTTGGCCACCAACCACACCACCCGCGCGGCCATGGTTTCGGTCTTGCCCGCACCGGCGCCGGCGATCACGACCAGCGGTCCCGGCGGCGCGGCGATGACCGCGGCCTGCTCCTCGGTGGGCATCGGAAGGCCAAGGGCATCAGCAAGTTCGGCTGGACTGTAGGTCACGGCTGCTCCGTTCGCGGCGCGGTGTGGGCGGGGCAGGCCGCCCGCATGGGACAGTGCGCGCATCCGTCGTTGACCCGGGCCAGGAACTGTGGCCCCGCGGTCGCGCCCGCCGCCTGCTGTACGGCCTGCCGCCACTGGGTCGCGCTGTCCGGGGTGAGGGCGGATTGCTCGCGTTCGGTGGCGCCGGCCGCGTTCGGTTTGGCGACGTAGACCAGCCGCCCGCCGCCGGGGCGATCGCCGTCGGCGAGCGCCCCTTCGGCGACGGCCAACTGGTAGAGGCCGAGCTGCGCATGCCGTTGCGCGGCGTCCTTGGTCACCGGGCTCTTACCGGTCTTGACGTCGACGATCACCAAGCGGCCCTGCGCGTCGCGCTCGAGGCGATCGACCCGGCCCCGCACCCGCACCCCGGGCAGCTGCTCGCCGGGAGCGGCGATCACGCCGTCGACGTCGACCTCGGTACCGATTTCGGTCAGCTCGTGGCGGCTCGCCGACCGCCACGCCACGAACGCCGCCAGCATGGCCCGGTGCCGGTCCAGCTCGTTGTCGGCGTACCACGGCGAGTCGAACGGCATGGTGTTCCAGAGCTGTTCCAGCCGCGCGACCAGCTGTTCGGCGCTGCTCGCCGAATCGGCGAGCAGCGCGTGCACCACCGACCCCAGCGTGGAGCGCAGTTCCCGGCGGTCGGCGCCGCCGTGACGTTCGGCAAGCCAGCGCAGCGGGCAGTCGGTCAGCATCTGCAGTGTCGAGGGGCTCAGGGTGACGGTGTGCTGGTCGCCGCTCCACAGCGGCTCGAGGGTGCTCACCGCGGTCATGCCGTACCACTGCGCCGGGTCGGCCCCCGCGACACCGTCGGCCGCCAGCCGCGCCAACTGCCGTGCGGCGGTGGCACGCTCACCGTCGGTGACCGCCCCGGCCGGGGCGCACACGACCGCGCGCAGCCGGCCGACGACCGCCGCCGGTGCCAGCACCGGCGGCGCGACGGCCGGCTGGGCACCACCGGTATCCGCACCGGTGGTGTAGGCGGTGAGCTCGGCGACGAACGGCGACGGCAGCGCCGCCTCGTCGCCGGCGTCACTGTCGACGGCGGTAATCAGCAGGCCCGATCGCGCTCGGCCCATGGCCGCGATGAGCAGCCTGCGCTCCTCAGCCAGCAGCGGCGCCCGCGCCGACACGTCGTCGCCCAGGCCGTCGAGCGCGTCGAGCAGCCGCTGCGTGCCCAGCACACCGCCGCGCGGGGTGGTGTTGGGCCACAAGCCGTCCTGCAGACCGGCGATGACAACCAGTTCCCAATCCCGGTCCAACGCCGCATGCGGACTCAGCACGGCGACGGTCTCGGTACTCCCGCGACGATCGGCGCTCACCGGTGGAAGTTGCAGACCCGCGACATGATCGAGCAGTCCGCGCAGCGATGCACCGGTGGTGCGGGATACATAGTCGTCGGCGATGTCGAACAGGGCGGTGACCGCCTCGAGGCTGCGGTCGGCAAGCGCCCCCTCGGTGCCACCGCGCTCGGCCGCCGACAGCCAGCGTCGCTGCAGCCCGCTGCGTTCCCAGGCCTGCCAGAGGGTGTAGCGGGGGTCGCGGTGCCGCCGGTGGCCGCGGCCCGCCGCGGCGAGCACGGCGCGCAGGCGGTTGACCGGGCGGGCCAGCGTGGCCGTCAGATCGACCGGGCCGCGGGTCAGCGCTGCCACCAGTTGGTCGCCGAAATCGCCGGGCCCGCCGCGGCGCAGCGTGCGGCGCAGCTGACGCAGCGTCACCGGGTCGACCCGGCCGATCGGTCCGGTCAGCAGCGACACCGCCCGCTCGCCGTCGAGACCGTCAACCGTCGCGGCCAGTACACCCAACAGCGCCCGCACTGCGGGCTGATCGGCAATCGGCCCGGCCAGCCGGTCCGCTGCGACCGGAACGCCGGCGCCGGCGAGTGCCCTGGGCAGCGCCGCGGCGGCCGACGGCGAGCGGACGATGACGGCCAGCTGTGACCAGGGCACTCCATCGAGGAGGTGGGCACGCCGCAGCGTGTCGGCGACCAGTGCCGCCTCGGCCGCTGCCGAGGCCGCCAGCCGCACCTGCACCGAACCGTTGTCACCGGTGTTGCCGTCCAGGGCACGCCAGGCGGTGGTGCCCGGCAGTGCCGCGGCGATCCCGCTGATCGCGGCTGCCACGGCGGGCGCACACCGATACGACCGGCTCAGTTCGACCACCGGGGTGTCGGTGCCGGTCAACAGCGCCGGATCGGCACCGCGGAAGCCGAACACCGCCTGGTTGGGATCACCGGCCAACAGCGTCAGCTCCGCGCCGGCCGCCAGCACCCGGACCAGCCGTGCGGCCTGCGGATCGAGGTGCTGCGCGTCGTCGACGAGCAGCAGCCGGACCCGGGAGCGTTCGGCGGCCAGCAGTTCGGCGTCGGAGGCCAGCGCCTCCAGCGCCGCGCCGACCAGCTCGGCGGCGCCGAGAGCCGGTACGGTGGCCTGGGGCGCGGCCGTGCCGACGGCCGCACGCAGCAACATCACCTGTTCGTACTGCTGGGCGAACCGGCCCGCGGCCACCCACTCGGGCCGCCCGGAGAGCCTGCCGATGCGCTGCAACCGCAACGGATCCACCCCGCGTTCGGCACAGCGGGCCAGCAGGTCACGCAGCTCGGTCGCGAAGCCGGCGGTGGTCAGTGCCGGGCGCAACGCATGCGGCCACCGCGATGCCGCAGCGTCCCCGTCGGCGAGGTCGCCGGCGAGCAACTCCCGGATGATCCCGTCCTGCTCGGCCCCGGTGACCAGGCGCGGTGGCGGATCGCCCGCGCGGGCGGCGGCCTGCCGCAGCACCGCGAACGCGTAGCTGTGTACCGAGCGGACCAGCGGTTCGCGCACCACGGCCCGGCACGGCTGCGCCGAGCGCGCCGCGAGCAGCTGGGCCGTCAGCGCGCTGCGGGTGCTGGCCGCCAGCCGGCCCGAACCCGTCAGCAGCAGAACCGATTCCGGGTCTGTGCCGGCGGCGATGTGCGACGCGGCCGCCGCCACCAGCAGACTGGTCTTGCCGGCGCCCGGCCCGCCGACGACGCGGACCGTGCCCCGCAAGTCCGGACGCAGCACATCGGCGGGCTCGGTCGCGTCGGCCACGAGTGCGGGTGTGCTCATGCCTGGCATGACACCACCGGGGTCCGACATTTAGATTTTGTGTGAGTCCACGGGCAGGTCCGAGGGTCCGACTGGGACACGTGGTGATTCCTGGAATCTGAGCGGCCTCCCGTGGACTTCGGTGTCTGGTC
>NZ_JAPJDO010000014.1 GCF_026242045.1 Mycobacterium pinniadriaticum | reverse complement strand
AAACAAGGCGGGCCAGGAGTCACAGGAGTCGCCAAGCGCTCCAACATCCCAGCCCGCTATACCCAAGCCTACGACGAGCCCACAAGTAGCTTGACTTCAGTTAGGAACTCAGCTCGCCGAGATCGACGAAATGTCGCGATCTACTCGTACTTCCGCTGCGAAACGTCGGTTTGGGCGTCAAGTGAAAACGCGGCGGCCGGACAGCGCGCGGCCCAGCGTCAGCTCATCGGCGAACTCCAAGTCACCGCCCATCGGCAAGCCCGAGGCGATACGTGACACGGTGAGGCCCGGAATGTCGCGCAGGATCCGCACCAGATAGGTGGCCGTGGCCTCACCCTCGGTGTTCGGGTCCGTCGCGATGATCACCTCGGTGATGTCCACACCGTCGACGCGTTCGCCAATTCTGTTGAGCAGCTGACGAATTCGCAACTGATCCGGCCCGATGCCGGACAACGGGTCGAGTGCGCCGCCCAGCACGTGGTAACGTCCGCGGAACTCGCGGGTGCGTTCGACAGCTTGGACGTCCTTGGGTTCCTCCACCACACACACCTGCGATCCGTCGCGGCGGGCGTCGCTGCAGATGCGACACCGCTCCGCATCGGACACGTTGCCGCACACCTCGCAGAACTGAACGCCGTCACGAACCCTGCCCAGCGCCGCGGTCAACCGGTCGATGTCGGGCGGCTCCACCGACAGCAGGTGGAACGCGATCCGCTGCGCGCTCTTGGGACCGACGCCCGGCAGCTTGCCGAGCTCGTCGATCAGATCCTGGACAGGCCCTTCGAACAACTAAGTCAGGCCTCCGGCAGGCCCGGCGACCCGGCCTGATTGGCCAGGGGTCCCAGATGCGTCTGCGCCAGGATGGCGAACTGGCGGGCCGCGTCGGCGATCGCCCCGACGATGAGATCCTGCAGCGTCTCGACGTCGGCCGGGTCGACGACCTTCGGGTCGATCTGCACCCCCACGACTTCCCCGCTGCCCTTCATGGTCACCTGAACCAGGCCCCCACCGGCCTGGCCGTGAACCTCGGAGGCGGCCAGCGCGGCCTGGGCTTCCATCAGCTTCTGCTGCATCTCCTGGGCCTGCGCAAGGGCGGCCTGCAGACCCGGCATCAACTGGTCCCGCATCTGCTCCGCCCGCTCTCGAAACCCCTCCAGGTTGGGTATCTCACCGGGTTGCATGACGGTCTCCTTGCGTCTCGGTCTCGACTTGGTTTCGCCTGCGGTTTAGGGCGGTCAGCGACTTCAAGCCTAGACGGCGAAGAGTTACGGTGACGCGCGTGCTCATGTCCACCCGCACGCGTGTCGTCGCCGCGGCATGCACCACGATGCTGGTGCTCGCATCGACGGTGACCAGTCCCCTGGCCCACGCGGTACCCAACATCGCCGGGATGATCGTGTTCCTCGACCCCGGCCACAACGGCGCCAACGACGCGTCGATGACCAAGCAGGTGCCGACCGGCCGCGGCGGCACCAAGGACTGCCAGACGTCGGGCACCGCCACCAACGACGGGTTCGGAGAGCACACGTTCAACTGGGACACCGTGCTGTTGATCCGGCAGATGCTGACCCAGCTCGGTGTGCGTACCGCCATGTCACGCGGTAACGACGATCAGGTGGCGGCGTGCATCGACGAGCGCGCCGCGGTGGCCAACTCGCTGCGACCCAACGCGATCGTGTCCATCCACGCCGACGGCGGCCCGGCGACCGGCCGCGGCTTTCACGTCAACTACTCCAGTCCGCCGCTGAACCAGGCCCAAGCGGGGCCCTCGATCCAGCTCGCCCGGATCATGCGCGATCAACTCGTCGCGTCCGGACTGCCGGCCGCCAACTACATCGGCTCCGACGGTCTGTACGGACGCTCCGATCTCGCCGGGCTGAACCTGGCCCAATACCCCGCCGTGCTGGTCGAGCTCGGCAACATGAAGAACCCGGCCGACTCGGGGCTGATGGAAACCCCGGAGGGCCGCCAGAAGTACGCGGCCGCCGTCGTTGCGGGCATCGCGGCGTTCCTGGCTACCCAGCCGCCGCGCACCAGCTAGCGGATCGTCATCACGCTTCGACGACCTTCTTCAGGTTGACCAGCACCTCGTCCTGAATCCGCCGCAGGCCCAGCGGTGCGAACGTCTTCTCGAAGAAGCCCCCGATGCCGCCCGCACCGTTCCAGGTGGTCTTGAGAGTGACGCTGGCGCCCGGGCCGGCCGGCGCGACGGTCCAGTTGATCACCATCGACGAGTTGGCATCCTTCTCGATGACGGTATGGCCGGCCACGTCGACGACGGCCTGCACCTCGCGCACCCGCGACTTGGTGGCCTGCAGCTTCCACTTCGCGACCGTGCCCTGCCCCTGGCCACCCTGCAGCACCTGATAGTCGCTGTACTGCGGGGACAGGATCTTCGGGCGCACGCCCTGGTAGTCGGCGATCGCGGTGAGCACGGCCGCCGGCTCGGCGTCGATCAAGATCGTACTGGCGGCGCTGACCTGTCCCATCAGGCAATACTCCTCGAGGTGATGGCGGGTTCCGATGTGATCCACCAGCCATGCGGTCGCATCGGCTGTGGCTGCGGACTAGCGTAGTCGTGTGCCTGTTTCCACAGCACTGACAGCTCACGCAGATGGCGTGGACCGGCTCCTGGCCAGTTACCGCGCCATACCTCCGAACGCCTCGGTGCGGCTGGCCAAACCCACCTCCAACCTCTTCCGCGCACGCACCAGACGCGACGCCCCCGGCCTGGACACCTCGGGACTCACCGACGTGATCTCCGTCGACCAGGCAGCCAGGACCGCCGACGTCGCCGGGATGTGCACCTACGAAGACCTGGTCGCCGCGACCCTGCCCTACGGCCTGTCCCCGCTGGTGGTTCCCCAACTCAAGACGATCACCCTGGGCGGGGCGGTGACCGGGCTGGGCATCGAGTCGGCATCATTCCGCAACGGCCTGCCGCACGAGTCGGTCCTCGAGATGGACATCCTCACCGGTGCAGGAGAATTGGTCACCGCGAGCCGGGAACAACATCAGGACCTTTTTCGCAGTTTCGCCAATTCCTATGGAACCCTTGGCTATTCGGTGCGGCTGAAGATCGAGCTGGAGCAGGTCAAGCCGTTTGTCGCACTCAAGCACCTGAGGTTTCACACGCTGGCCGACCTGATCGCGGCGATGGACCGCATCATCGAGACCGGCGGCTACGAAGGGGTGCGGGTCGACTACCTCGACGGTGTGGTCTTCAGCGCCGACGAGAGCTACCTGTGCCTGGGCCTGCAGACGTCCACCGCCGGCGCGGTCAGCGACTACACCGGCCAGGACATCTACTACCGGTCCATTCAGCACGCCAACGGGGTGAAAGACGACCGCCTGACCACCCATGACTACCTGTGGCGTTGGGACACCGACTGGTTCTGGTGCTCCCGGGCCTTCGGTGCGCAGAACCCGACGTTGCGCCGGTTCTGGCCGCGCCGCTACCGGCGCAGCAGCTTCTACTGGAAGTTGATCGGCTACGACCAGAAGTTCAATATCGCCGACCGGATCGAGGCCCGCCATGGCCGCCCGCCGCGCGAACGGGTGGTCCAGGACGTGGAGGTGCCGCTCAACCGGTGCGTCGAGTTTCTGGACTGGTTCTTGACCAACGTCCCCATCGAGCCGGTCTGGCTGTGCCCGCTGCGGTTACGCGACCCGGGGGGCTGGCCGCTGTATCCGCTGCGCTCGGGCCATACCTACGTCAACATCGGGTTCTGGTCGTCGGTGCCGATGGGCCCCACACCGGGCTACACCAATCGGCTCATCGAGAAGAAGGTCAGCGACCTCGACGGACACAAGTCGCTGTACTCCGACGCCTACTACAGCCGCGAAGAGTTTGACGATCTCTACGGCGGCGAAACCTACAAGACCGTAAAAAAGACCTACGATCCGGATTCACGGCTGCTTGACCTCTACGCAAAGGCGGTGCAGAGACAATGACGACCTTCCATGAGAATGCGGCGCATGCGCCGGGGAAGCTGAGCCTGGCCGAGATCCTGGAGATCTTCGCCGCCGGCGGCGAGCTGCCATTGAGGTTCACCGCGTACGACGGCAGCACCGCCGGACCCGATGACGCCGAGCTGGGCCTGGACCTGCTCACTCCGCGCGGCACCACCTATCTGGCCACCGCTCCAGGCGATCTGGGCTTGGCACGGGCTTATGTGGCGGGCGACCTCGAAACCCACGGCGTGCATCCCGGCGACCCGTACGAGCTGCTCAAGGCGCTCGCCCAGAATCTCGACTTCAAGCGGCCGCCGGCACGGGTGCTGGTCGACATCGTCCGCTCGATCGGTATCGAGCACCTCAAGCCGATCGCCCCGCCGCCGCAGGAGGCGCTGCCGCGGTGGCGGAGGTTCGCCGAGGGACTGCGCCACAGCAAGAAGCGCGACGCCGACGCCATCCACCATCACTACGACGTGTCCAACACGTTCTACGAGTGGGTGCTCGGCCCCTCGATGACCTACACCTGCGCCTGCTATCCCAGCGCGGAGGCCACCCTCGAGGAGGCGCAGGAGAACAAGTACCGCCTGGTGTTCGAGAAGCTGCGGCTGGCGCCCGGCGACCGGCTCCTCGACGTCGGCTGCGGGTGGGGCGGCATGGTGCGTTACGCGGCGCGTCACGGCGTCAAGGCCATCGGTGTCACGCTGTCGCGCGAGCAGGCGACCTGGGCGCAGAAAGCGATCGCCGAGCAGGGCCTGGCCGACCTGGCCGAGGTGCGCCACAGTGATTACCGCGATGTGCTGGAGAGCGGATTCGACGCGGTGTCCTCGATCGGTCTGACCGAGCACATCGGGGTGACCAACTATCCGGCGTACTTCGGCTTCCTCAAAACAAAGCTGCGGGTGGGCGGGCTGCTGCTCAACCACTGCATCACCCGCCCGGACAACAAGACCGGCCCCAGCGCCGGGGGGTTCATCGACCGCTACGTGTTCCCCGACGGTGAGCTGACCGGCTCGGGCCGGATCATCACCGAGGCCCAGGACGTGGGTCTGGAGGTGGTGCACGAGGAGAACCTGCGCCACCACTACGCGATGACGCTGCGTGACTGGTGTGCCAACCTCGTCGAGCACTGGGACGAGGCGGTCGAGGAGGTCGGCCTGGCCACCGCCAAGGTGTGGGGTCTCTACATGGCCGGGTCGCGGCTGGGTTTCGACACCAACGTGGTGCAGCTGCACCAGGTGCTGGCGGTCAAACTCGACGAGAAGGGCGGCGACTCGGGGCTGCCGCTGCGGCCGTGGTGGACGGCCTAACCTTATGGTCGGGAATTAAACGGCCGACCCGGGCAGCTGCCCACAGCGAGTCTTGATGTCCAGCAACGGTTGCCGAATGCCGGTGATATCGGCTGCCGTCTGCGGATTGGCGGCCAGGTAGTCCTTCACCTTCGCAAGGACCTGCGCGCGGGGGACGCCGGCCAGGCCGGTGAAGAACGCGTTCACGTCCGGATGGGTGAACAGGTAGGCCGACGTCGCGGCCTGCACACCCATCCGCACACCTTCCATGTCGGCGGCGGTGCAGTTCGGCTGCGGATTGGGGTTGGGATCTGCTGCTGCGGAGGGGATCTGGCCGAACATGCCGATCGCTATCGCACCGAATCCAGCCAGCCAAGCCACTAGTCGACGAGTGTCGATGGTCATGTCTCGACGGTAGGGGGTCGTGCGCACGCGCGCTCCTCGGCACAGGAAAGCCACAGTGCGCGACGAGATCGCTCACAGTGTCACGGGCAGCGTGTCCAGATCCGCGAAGAAGCGCGCCACGTCGGACTCGACGAACGGCGTGAAGCCCCCATACACGGCGTCGGGCGTCGGCTGCCACGCCACAAGCGCGTCGAGCAGTGTCCGCAGGAAGCTCTCCTCGATACCGTCGCGCACCACGATCAGGGCACCGGTGGCGTCGTCGTAGCGGCCGATGATCTTGGTCGTTTCGGCGTTGGCCGGCGTCGTCTTCCAGACGTCCTCGAGCACCACGGTGGCACGCATGTCCCCGGCGGTGACGGCGTCGATCTGGCCCTGCCGCGGCGTCGTCGGCTGCAGAGTGACGTCACGCAGCGATAAACCCAAGCCCCGCAATAGAATTGCCAAGGCAAAGTAGCTCGACGTGCACGAAGAGTTGAGATAGGCGAACGACGCACCGGCGAGGTCGGCCAGGCAGGTGGCCGGATCGTCCTTGCGTACCACCAGAACACTGGGCAGCCTGGTCGCCCCGGTGAACTTCGACGTGACGGTCGGAAACCCGCGGTAGCGCCGATCGCCGGTCGAGAGCAGCGGGGAAAGACCTCACTCCACGGTTTCTCGCCGGGAAGCAGCCCCAGGTTTTCGTCGATCAGGAAGCTGCGCAACGGAGGTCGTCAGCCGTCGATGCGGCGAGCACCCAACTCGCTCTGCAACAACTCGAGGGCCACTTCTTCGGGATCACGCCGCGGGCCGGTGTCCTCGTCGCGGCCGACCTCGGCGATCATGCTGTCCTCTTCGGCGCGCTGGGCGTCGACCGGATCGGGTTCGGGCTCGGGTGGCAGCGGCTCGGCCTCTTGCACGGGCTGGCCCACCCCGACCTCACAGCGCACCTTCCAGTCCACGCCGAGCGCATCCTTGAGGGCGTCGCGGATGACGTCGGCGTTGCGCTGTTCGCACAGCCGCTTGGCCAGCGGAGCCGACTCGTGGCCGAGGATCAGGGTGTTGTTCTCGACCGCGCGCACGATCGCGCCGGCCAGCATCACCTCGGTGGTGCGGCTGCGTTGCTTGACCTTTTCCCGCACCGTCGACCACATGCTGCGCACCGCGGCCGCACCCGGCTCGCCCGTGGTGGCGGCTGGTGGTGCGGCCGGAGCTGTCGCCGGCGGCGGAGGGGCAGTCGGTTCGGGCGCCGGGACGGGCCGGGCGACCGGCTCCGGCTTGGCGACGGGTTCGGGCTTGGCCACCGGTTCCGGCCGGGCCACCGGCTCGGGTTTGGCGATCGGCTCGGCCTTGGGCTCCGGTGCGGCCGGCGCCGTCTGAGTCTTGCGTACGTACTGCTTGGCCGGCGCCGTGGAACTCGTCGCCGCCTCGCCCGCCGGGATCGAGATGTCCATCCTGGTTTCGATGCGCTCGATGCGCTGCAGCAGTGCCGACTCGGTGTCGCTGGCCGACGGCAGCAGCAGCCGGGCGCATACCACCTCGAGCAGCAGTCGCGGAGCAGTTGCGCCGCGCATCTCCCCCAGCCCGCCGTGCACCACCTCGGCGTAGCGGGCCAGCGTCGCCGGACCGATGCGGGCGGCCTGATCGCGCATCCGGTCCAGGATGTCATCGGGCGCATCGACAACGCCGCGGCTGGCGGCATCCGGAACTGCCTGCAGCACAATCAGATCCCGGAACCGTTCGAGGAGGTCGGTACCGAACCGGCGGGGATCGTGACCGGCGTCGATCACCGACTCCACCGCACCGAACAGTGCGGCGGCGTCACCGGCGGCCAGTGCGTCGACCGCATCGTCGATCAGGGCCACATCGGTGGCGCCCAGCAGCGCCAGCGCCCGCTGATAGTGCACCCGGTTTTCTTCGGCACCGGCCAGCAGCTGGTCCAGCACGCTCAACGTATCGCGGGGGGAACCACCCCCGGCCCGGATGACGAGCGGGTACACCGCGTCGTCGATGTTGACGCTCTCCGACGCGACGATCTTCTCGATCAGCGTGCGCATCGTCTTCGGGGCCAGCAGCCGGAACGGGTAGTGATGCGTGCGTGACCGGATCGTCGGCAGCACCTTCTCCGGCTCGGTGGTGGCGAACACGAAGATCAGGTGCTCGGGCGGTTCCTCGACGATCTTGAGCAGCGCGTTGAAGCCCGCGGTGGTGACCATGTGCGCTTCGTCGACGATGAAGATGCGGTAGCGCGACTGTGCGGGCGCGTAGAACGCCCGGTCACGCAGTTCCCGGGTGTCATCGACACCACCGTGGCTGGCGGCGTCGAGTTCGACGACGTCAACCGAGCCGGGGCCGTTGGGGGCCAGCGCCACGCAGGAATCGCACACCCCGCAGGGCATCGGAGTCGGTCCCTGTTCGCAGTTCAGCGAGCGGGCGAGAATGCGCGCCGAGGACGTCTTACCGCAGCCACGCGGGCCGGAGAACAGGTACGCGTGGTTGATCCGATGCGCCGCGAGCGCGGTGGACAGCGGTTCGGTGACGTGCTCCTGGCCCACCACCTCGGCGAAGGTTGCCGGCCGATACTTTCGGTAGAGCGCCACGGGTGAAGGCTACCGACCCTGTGTGACAGCGGTGGATCCCAACAGGTCCTCGGTGGCCGCCAGGAGCGCGCAGGTCGCCAGACCGTCGATCGCGTCGCTCAGATCCGATAACGGCGGGAAGGTCGGAGCGATACGAATGTTCTTGTCGTCAGGGTCTTTTCGATACGGGAACGACGCTCCGGCCTCGGTCACCGCGATGCCGGCATCCTTGGCCAGGGCAACGGTGCGCTTGGCCGTGCCGGGACGGACGTCGAGGCTGATGAAGTACCCGCCCTTGGGCTCGGTCCAGGAGGCGATCTTGGAGTCCGAGAGCCGCTTGTCGAGGATATCGAGGGCCAGCGCGAACTTCGGCGCGAGTAGCGCCTGGTGCCGCAGCATGTGCAGGCGCACCCCGTCGGCGTCTTTGAAGAACATCAGATGCCGCAGGTGGTTGACCTTGTCGGGGCCGATCGACTTCTTGCCCGCGTACTGCAGATACCAGGCGATGTTGCCCAGCGAGCCCCCGAAGAAGCTGACCCCGCCGCCTGCGAAGGTGATCTTCGATGTCGAGGCGAACACGTAGGGCCGGTTGGGGTGCCCGGCCTTGTCGGCCAGTCCAATGATGTCGACCTGGCGCGGGAAATCCAGCGTCAGGGTGTGCACGGCGTAGGCGTTGTCCCAGAACAACCGGAAATCCGGTGCGGCGGTGTGCATCTGAACCAGCCTGCGGACAACTTCCCAGGAGTAGGTGGTGCCGGTCGGGTTGGAGAAGACCGGTACACACCACATGCCCTTGATCGCCGGGTCGGCGGCGACGAGTTCCTCGATGAGATCGACATCCGGGCCCTCCTCACCCATCGGGACGCCGATCATCTCGATGCCATAACTCTCGGTGATCGCGAAGTGGCGGTCGTACCCCGGTGCCGGGCACAAGAACTTCACCACCGGCTCCTGAACCCAGGGCCGTGGCGAGTCCACGCCGCCGTGCAGCAGCGAGAACACCACGATGTCGTGCATCAGCTCCAGGCTGGCGTTGTTGCCGGCGATGAGGTTGGGCACCGGGATGCCGAGCAGGTCGCTGAACACCGAGCGCAGGCCGGGCAGGCCGTGCAGGCCGCCGTAGTTGCGGGTGTCGGTCCCGTCCTCGTCGCGGTACTGCTCGCCGGGCAGGCTCAACAACGCGTTCGACAGATCGAGCTGCTGGGCCGAGGGTTTACCGCGGGTGAGGTCCAGCGACAGCTTCTTGGCCTGCAGGTCGGCGTAGTTCTGCCGCTGCACGTCGTGCTGGGCTCGCAGTTCATCGGGGCCCAGGGACAAAAACGACACCGTGCGCCTTTCAAACGAGGGGGACCCCGCGCACCCGCCAGAGCCCATTGACCCTTGCTGCCTTCCGGCCCTGGGGGAGTTCACAGGATAGACGCCGCGCGGGGTCCATCGCGAGTGTAATACCCGCGCACGCCCGGCCTGTCAGGCAGCTGGGCCAAGGGACTTCCCGAGTCGGCTACCATGGCCGACGGAGGATTCGCCTAGTGGCCTATGGCGCTCGCCTGGAACGCGGGTTGGGTTAACAGCCCTCAGGGGTTCAAATCCCCTATCCTCCGCACCTGTCCGAGGTGCGATCGGGGGATCACAAGTGCCTGATCGCACCTCGGATTTCAATGCTTCTAGAGATGTCTGGGCGGAGGGGTATGGGGCGCGTCGCCGCGACTGCAGTGCACCTCACGTTGTGGGTGCTGTCCGGCGCCCTGTACTTCCTGTTCGTCCTGCCCCGCTGGTGGGAGCTGATGGGCGACACCTCGCACACGCTGGGCACAGTGCTGCGCATCGTGACCGGGGTGGTCATGGCGCTCTCGGCGCTGCCGGTACTGATCACCCTGCTGCGCACCCGCAGGCCCGAGTGCGGCACTGTGCAGCTGGCGCTGCGGCTGCGGCTGTGGTCGGTGATCCTGCACGTGCTGGCCGGCGTGCTGATCGTCGGGACGGCCGTCGCCGAGATCTGGGTCAGCCTGGCGAGCGGCGGACCATGGTTGTTCGGGGTCTACGGCGCGGCCGCCGCGATCGCGATCCTGGCGTTGCTGGCGTTCTACCTGGCCTACACCGCCGAGCTGCCACCCAAGCCGCCCAAGGCGCCGAAGCCCAAGAAAGCGAAGCGGGCGAAGAAGAGGCGCGGCAAGGCCGACGACCTCGACGAGAACGACGGGGCCGCCGAGACCACCGAAGACGCCGGGGTTGACTCCGACGAGCAGCCGGGAGAGACCGAAGAGGCCGGCGAGCCTGCCGTCGGGGACGAACAGCCCGCCGAGGTGTCGGTGGATGCCGAGCCCGAGCCGGAGGCCGCACCGGAGCCGGAAGCCGAACAATCCGGCGGCCTGCGCAACAAGCGTCCGACCGGCAAGGCGAACCATCGCCTGCGCCGACGCGATCGCGGCAACGTCGCTGTCGACGAAGCGGAGTAACCGGCGCCGTCGTCGAGATCGACGTTGTGGCGCGATTCTCTCGAACTTCTCCACCCAAACGTCGGTTTGGGCGACGGGCGCGCACCCTATGCTGAGCGAGTGCCCAACAACTCCCCCTATCGGGTCGTCCAGTGGACTACCGGCAATGTCGGAAAGAGCTCGGTGAAGGCGATCGCCGCCAACCCGACCCTCGAGCTCGTCGGCTGTTACGCATGGTCGGCGGACAAAGCCGGCCGTGATGTCGGTGAACTGGTCGGCATCGAGCCGCTCGGGGTCACCGCGACCAACGACGTCGACACCCTGCTGGCACTGAAGCCGGACTGCGTGGTCTACAACCCGATGTGGATCGATGTCGACGAACTGGTCCGGATCCTGTCGGCCGGCGTCAACGTGGTCGCTTCGGCGTCGTTCATCACCGGTCAAAACCTCGGCGAAGGACGGGCCCGCATCGAAGAGGCGTGCAAGGCGGGCGGGTCGACGATGTTCGGCTCGGGAGTCAGCCCCGGCTTCGCCGAACTGCTGGCGATCGTCGCCGCCACCGCCTGCGATCGGGTCGACAAGGTCACCATCGCCGAGTCCGCCGATACCACCCTCTACGACTCACCCGACACCGAGCGGCCGGTCGGATTCGACATGCGCATCGACGATCCGGAATTGCAGCCGATGGCCGCGAAGGGCACCGCGGTGTTCGCCGAGGCCGTGCAGTTGGTCGCCGACTCGCTCGGAGTCGAACTGGACGAGATCAAGTGCGTGGCCGAGTACGCACAGACCACCGAGGATCTACCGATGGCGTCGTGGACCATCAAGGCCGGACATGTGGCCGGTGTCTATGCCAGCTGGCAGGGCATCGCAAACGGCAAGACCGTCATCGACATCAATGTCCGATGGAAGAAGGGCACGACGCTCGAACCGGATTGGCAGCTCGACGGCGACGGCTGGAAGATCACCATCGACGGCCGACCCACGGTCAACATGCAGGTCGGATTCCTGCCGCCGATGGACATGATCGAGAACGCCACGTCGCTCGAAGACTTCTTCGTGCTGGGGCACATCATGACGGCGATGCCGCCGATCCACGCGATTCCCGCCGTCGTCGCGGCGCCCCCCGGAATCGCCACCTACAACGACCTGAGCCTGCCGAAGGCCCGCGGCGTGGTGCCCGGACCCTAGGACGGGCTGCCGCTATTGCTCCGGTGTGACCGTGGCCGGCGTCTGCAACGTCAGGCCGATGTTGGAGACGTTGATCACGCCGAACGAGGTGAAGTTCTCATACGCCGTGGCCGAACTGGTGATCTGCAGCGTCAGATCGCCGGGGGTGACCGGGTCGTCCGACGTGTAGACGATGTTCTCCATATCGACGGTGACGCTGCGGGTGCGCCCGTCCAGAATGACCGGCACCGGCGTGACGAGGTTGCCCACCACCAGGCCGGTGTTGTTGTCCACCAGCTGGGCGTAGACGAAACGGCTCGTCCCCAGGCCCTGGTAGTCGAAGCTCAGCGTCGGCGCCCCCACCGTCTGATCCAGCCCGGTCAGGTCCAGGTCGACGTTGATGGCGTTACTGGCCTTCGACGCCAGCCCCAGCGAGTACGGGATCGACGCCTGCGGCGCCGGTCCGGAACCGCCGATGATCGGCACGATCCCCAACGTGCCGCCCGAAGCGCCGGTGGCGGCAGTGAAATCCGAGCCGAAGAACTGGCTGCCTTCGGTCGGCAGGAAGGCGGACTGATACCAGTTCCCTAACTGATCGGTGTACTGGAAGTTCGGCGACACCGAGACCGCTTCACCCTTGACGTACTGGTCCAGCCAGGACAGCGCCGCGTCCAGGTTGCGGGTCCCGGTGGTGTCGGTGGTCAGGCAGACCCCGTGGCCGACGCAGGACCAAATCATGTGAACGGGCACCCCCGGTGCCAGCGCCTCGGCATTGTCGATGGCCTGCTGCAGGGTGAAGAGCACATCGATCGTGCCCTGTTCGAACAGCGTCGGCGCGCTGATGTTCGGCACCACGAAGTCGGGCCCGCTGCTGGACAGCACGGCTTGCGCGGTATTCGACAGCCAACCCAGCAGCACGCCGGTGGTGACACCGAGGTAGATCTGGTTGTTGATCCGGGCGTTGCTCAGCACCAGCGACAACAGCAGCAGCGATGAGTACGACGTCTTGAACGCCTTGTCCGGGTAGAGCGCATCGTTCAGCGAGTTCCAGGCGATACCCGGGACGATGGCGTCGATCCGGGAGTCGGTGCCGGCCGAGACCAGCTGGATACCGCCGCCGTAGGAGCCGCCCACCATGCCCACTTTGGGATCATTGGTCGCGTCGAGCGCGGACGTCGGCTGGGTGGCGATCCAGTTGATCATCGCGGTGACGTCGCGGCCCTCGAAGGCCGGGCTGTCGAGCTGCAGGATGCCGCCAGAGGCGAATTCACCGCGAGGATCCCAGGTGACGACGTTGTACCCGGCGTCACGCAGCGACTGCACACCCGGGGTGAGCTCGTCGATCCCGTACGTCGTGTACGGGTCGGTCTGGCCGGCAGTGGCCAGACCGGGGCCATTGAGGATCGTCGGCGCCAGGTCACCGGCCGGGACTCCGTCGGGTCCGAGCGTCGAGGCCGGGAACCAGTTGAGGCTGATCAGTGTGCCGTCGAAGGACGGCATCTTGTAGGTGAACGCCAGCGGATCACCCATCGGGTTGTCCACCGACGGATTCGGCGTGAAGGTGACGACCTGCGAATACCCGATGACGGGCGCCAGCAGCGTACCGAGCACCGGGGTCTGGTGAATGACGACGAGCACCTGCGGGACGAAACCGCCCAGGATCGGGATGCTCTCGAGTGCCTTGTCGAACTGTGTCTTCTCGGCCACCAGGATCTTGAACTGTTCACTGCCCGAGGCGAGGATCGACTGGTTCGGCAGGTAGCTGAAATTGCCCAGCACGTAGTTGGAGTCGTCCTCGCTGGAGAACGTGACCTTGCCGCCCGCGCTCGGACCGCTGACCAGGGTGTAGGTGAGCGTGTTGCCGGTGGACGTCATCGCCCCCGTGCTGCCGTTGTAGATGCCGTCGACGATGCCCAGTGACGGGTTGACCGTGATGGGGTTGGCGGCGGTCAGCGACGACGTGGTCGGCTGCGCCGATGAGGTCGTACTCGTCACGGCGGCTTCGCGCCGGGCGAATGCCGCCAACGCCAGCGCCAGCGGCGAGTCCGCCGGCACGGTGGGCAGGCCGCCGGAGAACGGGTCGAGCACATCGTGCACACCGGAGATCGACGCCGCCGGGGCGAGAGCTGACGCGCTGGGCGACACCGAGGCGACCGACGTCACCGATCCGACCGTCGAGCTCGCCGACGGCGTGGTCGGGTCCGCATTGCCGGTCGGCTCGCCGGACTGCACAGCCGACGACGATCCGGCGTTGTTTGCCGCCGCACCAGAGGAATCGGTCGTCTGGGCCGAGACGGCCGAGCTGGTACGCGACTGTGCCGTACTGGCCTTCGAGTGCTTCGACCCGGTCTTGGCGCCGCCGGTGCTGACGACCCGGCCCGAACTCGCGCGGTGGGTCCGCTTCGAGGCCGCGGTCGCCGCGGACGCCCCCTTGGAGCCCGCACTCGCCGACCCCGATGTCGAGGAATTTCCGCCGGAAGAGCTGGAATTCGAGCTCGTCGCCGACGATCCCGTAGACGAGTCGGCGAACGCGACACCGTATCCCGTGGAGAACAGCGCGGCGCCGACCCCGAGTGCTACCGCCAAACCGCCGACCCGACCGACAAACCTCGAAGCGCCCATGACTGTCTACCTCCCGACCAACGGCGACGTTGCCTGAACGGAGGGTAACGCTGACGACAACCCGGGGTTTGCGGAATACCTGAATCGTCGACGTCGAATTTGCTGACCGCACCGGCGCGAACGAATCGCGTTCAGCGCCAAACAATCAGGCGTAGTCGAAATCGGTGGAACCGAGACCACCTGGCGCGGTGTAGTTGATGTAGACCGGACCGTGCTGGAACGGCACGTACCCGGTGTTGATCAGCCCGCTGGTGATCAGCGTGGGCCGGTTCTGCGAGGTGACGAGGTAGGAGTACAGCAACACCCCGTCCTGCGTGTACACCGAGATCCGGGTCCCCACCGGCAGGCTGCTGGCCACCGAGGTCAGCATGGTGCCGTACACGCCGCCGGAGTCGATGATCGCGCCGACGGTCTGCTGCGACCCGTTGTTGATCTTCACGTTCAGATACGAGATCGGGGCGCCGGCCACCGAGACCCGGGTCGGCAGCGGGTTGGGGCCGAACACCATCACTCCGGCCACCCCGAGGATCAAGCCCTGATAGAGGAACACACCGTCGCTGAGTTCACCCGGCAGCGCGGCGGTCGGAATACTTGGGCCCGGTCCATATGCATTGGCACCGATGCCAAGAACTCCGGAAGCACCACCGAGCTGGTGGAAGAAGGCCAGGGCGTCCGCTGCGTCCGCTGCGTCGACGATGTTGACGCTGGTGGGCTCGGTGACGATGCCGTGTCCGAAGTCCACCGTCGTGGTGTACGTCGTGTAGCTGTAGGTCAGCCCACCGCTGTAGCCGCTCGTTCCGGTGCCGGTCGGATCGCCGAGCGGTTCGGCGTCACCCACCGAGGCCATGGTGACCACCAGTCCCGAGGAACCGGTGTCGACGAGTACGGGCGTGCTCTGCCCGCCGTTGATCGAGATGTAGACGATCGGCTCGGTGATCGACCGCATGGTCACCGGGACCAGTGCGTACACCCGGCCGTTCTGGGCCGCCGTGCTGACCAGGTTCTGCACACCAGTGATGCCGCCCGTCCCCTCGAGGGCACCGACCAGAGGCAGGAACAGACCCGCGCCGCTCAGCGAGGTGGTGGCCATGGTGGGGAGCAACAACGCGCCCAGCAGGCCGACCCCGGCCAACTCATGCACGATCGGGATGCCGGAGGTGCTGGCGTAAAGCGACTGGGCACCGGGCGTTGCGGTTTCCCAGGTGTCCAATGCCCACGCGGCCTGTGCGAGAAGTATCTGGGGGGCGATCGCGACCACGCCCGCGGCGACATTGCCGCTGCCCCATGTCTGTTGCTGCAGCAGTGACTGGGCCTGGGCGATCTGCTGCTGGGCGAGGTTCACCGCGACACCGGCCACAATCGGATCCGACGGCAGCCAAGACGTGCTGCTGGGTGTGGAATCGGCCGCGGGGACGGCGTCGCCGGATGTCGTCGCCGCGGTGTCGGCATCGGACGTCGTCGCCGCGGTGTCAGCATCGGACGTCGTCACGGAGGTATCGCTGTCGGACGTCGTCGCGGTGGTGGCGGGCACCCGGGCGGAACGGCCCGTCCCTGAACTGGCCGTCGTCGTCACCGAAGTCTCGGTAGCTTCGGCTGCCACGGTCGTTGTCGCGGTGACGTTGCTCGCCGCGGCGGGCGACACCTTGCGGGAACTGACGTTTCCGCCCGACGAGGAGACAGCGCTGCTGCGGGCCGAGTGCGCGGTGGTCTTCTTCGCGGTCGCCGAATCGCTGGCGGTCGAGGACGCCGAACTGTTGTCCGAGCCGCTCGAGGACGCCTTGCCCGCTCCCGACCCGGCACCGGTGTCGGCATAGGCAACAGCGGACCCGCTGGCCAGGGCCGCGCCGATGCCCAGGGTCACAGCACCGGCACCGAGCCACGCGTACGGCTGGCGATTACTCCGGCAGGCACGATGCTTGCCGCCCGAACGGACCGGCCGGCTTCCGCTGTGCCTCATCATTTCCCCTTCATGCCGCAACGGCGGCGATGGCTGATTGGCGCCATCACTAGTTTGCTGAGTGTCTACCACAATGAGTCGCTACGGCAATACCCAACCCGCCTCAGCGTTAGCTATGAATCCGCCAGCCGATGGCCGGGTCGACGAGGATTCCGGACACGTCGACGACCTCGAAGGCGTTCATTCCGATGGTGTTCAGTTCGGCCTGGGCGGTGAGGTGCTCGGAGCCGGCCCAGCCATTGCTCATCGCGAGAAGCTTCGCGCCGTCCTGGCCGGGACCGGTCGAGTCGTAGATGACGGCGCCGTGTTCCTGCAGCGCCCGCAGGACGACCTGGGTCGTCGCGGAGTACCCGGACATGTCGAAATCGGCTCGCAGGCGCAGCACGCTGCCCATCGGGACTCCGTCCGGACTGACGCCGCTCCCGTCTCCCGAGCCGGCCGGCCAGGTATAGCCGGCGCCCCGGTCTTTGGCGATGACGATGCCGAGCATGTGGTCGATGCTGCCGCGGGCCAGATCGTCGGGACGCAGGATGATCGGCAGATACGGCAGGTGCGACGCGTTGGCCCAGCCGATGGTCGGGTACAGCGCAGAGCTCATGTCGTAGTGCACGCCCGCCTCGGCGATCCACTTCGACCCGTACCGAACGCGGTAGAGAAAGTTGCCGATCCTGTCGAGAAGGCTGTTGGCCGGCATTTCGACGCCGTTGGCGACGTTGTAGAGCTCCTGGGAGACGCAGGTTCCCTCCTGGAACACCAGCAGGTGACGATCCCAGGCCGGGAGCGACGGCATGCCCTCGACGAGGGGACGGTTCGGAATCGCGTACGGCCGGCTGTCGATGCTGGGCCCGCTGGTCGAATATCCGCGGTTGAAGACCACCGTCTCGGTGGGATGGGCCGCACCCACCACGTTGACGGGCATGCCGCCGGTGCTCTTCATCCACATGTTGCCCCAGTTGGCGCCCAGGGTGGCGCCGCGGTTTGCGCCGAGCATGTCGAGCCACCCGTCGGATTGCGCCAGCACCGGAAGGTCGCTGAGGTCAGCGTGGAAGATCGTGTCGGCCGGCATCAGGGTGCAGCCACAGAATGTGGTGAGCCCGTCGGCGCCGATCGTGTTACTGGGGCTGACGGTGATGGTGACCGCGACTTCGGTGATACCGCCATGCCCGTCGGCCAGAGTGACCGAGAACGCGTCCACCTTGTCCGTGCTCGGCCCGGGGAACACCGCGGCTTTGGCACGCGCGGCCACCGTGGGCGTGTAGGTGAAGTTGCCGTCGGCATTGACGACGACCGAGCCCTTGGCTGTCGTGACCGACCCGGCGAAGGTGATCTGGTCGCCGTCGGCGTCGCCGCCGACCACCGTGCCCGTGACGACACCGGTGGTCACGTCGCGCGGACCGATGGTGGCCTTTCCGGTGGGTGCGCTGTTCTTCGGGCTGATCGCCACGGTCACCGGAACGGCCAGGATTCCGCCATGGCCGTCGTCGACGGTGACGGTGAACGTGTCGGTGGTGTCGATGCCGGCGGCGGCGACATGCCGGGCTTCCGGGGTAGGTGTGTACGTGAAAGCGCCACCGCCGTTGACACTCACGGCGCCGCCTTTGGCGGTGGTGGGGTCGACGCTGTAGAACAGGCGGTCTTTGTCGGCATCCCGGCCCGCGACCTTGCCGTAGACCACGCCGGCATTGGGGTTGGGCGCCTTCACGCTGATCTTGGCGGTGGGCACAACGTTCTTCGGTGTGATCGGCACGGTTACCGCCGTGGTAGCCGCCAAACCGGCGGGGTCGGTGACGACGAGGTTCACCGTGTCGGCGGTGAGCAGGGCGTCGGCGTTGGCGATCGACGCGTTGTGGCGGGCCAGCGCGGTCGGGGTGTAGGTGAAGATACCCGCGGTGTTGATGGTCACCTTGCCCTTGCCCGATGCGCTGGCCCGATAGGTGATCCTGTCGCCGTTCGGGTCGCCGGCGTCGACCGTTCCGGTGAGCGTCCCGGTGGTCGGTGTTGGCGTGCTCAGTGTGACGGACCTGATGACCGGCGCCGCATTGACGACGGCCGCGGCCACCTCTGGTCGCCGAACGACCGACAGCACCGCCCACGACAGCGGCGAGTCAGGCGAGGGCGTGCGCGGTCGCGGAACGCCGCGGGTCGCGGTCTTGAGCCGTGGAAGCGTCGAAATACGTTGACCGGCAGCGGGTTTCTTCCCCGAATTCGACGCACCCCGGGTGTTGGCATGGCCCGAGCCCGACCCGTCCAACGGCGCGGCTGATGCCACCCCCGGACTCGCGGCGGCCACCGCAGCGCCCAGCCCCAGAGCAACCGCAAGTCCGGCGATTCGTCCCGCATTGGCTTTCGTGGCCATCGTCGCCCCTCCCCCAAGACGCGGCTCAACGATAGCGAGGCCGGCTGTCGGTTCCCGGGGAAATCAACGAAATGCCTGACGGGACAGTAGGTGGTCGAGTGTATGGTCCATATGACGCCTTCCGGAGGACGCGGAGCCGCAGTTGGACGACATTGACCTGGCCGACCTGGATCGGTTCACAGCCGGCTTCCCCTACCACGTCTTCGACGATCTGCGCCGAGACGCACCTGTCTGGTGGCATCCGCCGACTGCGCACACCCCGGGCGGTGAAGGTTTCTGGGTGCTCAGCCGCTATGCCGATATCGTCTCCGCGGCCGGGGACGATGCGACGTTCTCGTCGGAGACCGGCGGTGATCGCGACGGTGGCGGCACGACGCTGGAGGACATGCCGATGGAGTTCGCCGTCGGCGCCCTGCTGAACATGATGGACGACCCGCGGCACGCACAGTTCCGCCGTCTCCTGACACCCAGCACGACACCTCGCGCGCTGCGGGCGATCGAAGCCGACCTCCGGCGCCGGGCGATCGACATCGTCGATGCGGCCGTCGCCAAGGGCGAATGCGACTTCCTCATCGACGTGTCAGCCGAGCTGCCGCTACAGGCTGTCGCTGAATTGGCGGGTGTACCGCAAGCCGATCGACACGAGTTGATGAACTGGGCCAACGTCACACTCGACTACGAGGGTCGCGAGGTCGGTGAGGTCAGCGAGCGGATGGCTCAGGCTCAGGCCCAGATGTTCACATACGGAACAAACCTGCTGGTACGCAAGCGATCCGAGCCACCGGCCAGCGATCTGCTATCCATCGTCACGCACGCGCTGATCAACGGTGAACCCCTCAGCGAGAACGAGCAGCGGCTGTTCCTGAGCCTGATCGTGGCCGCCGGCAGCGAGACGACGCGCAACTCGATAGCCATCGCCACGGCGGCGCTCAGCGAGCGGCCGCAGACGTGGGAACGGTTGCGTGACAACCGTGAGCTGCTTCCGACGGCCGTCGAGGAGATGCTCCGCTGGGCGTCGTCGACTCCCTATAACCGGCGCACGGCCACACGGGACGTCGAGCTGCACGGTCAACAGATCAGGGCCGGCGACAAGGTCACGCTGTGGTGGGCATCGGCCAACCGGGACGAGACGGTATTCGCAGGCCCGTACAACTTCGACATCGACCGAAATCCGAACCCACACCTGGCCTTTGGGCGTGGGGTTCATTTCTGTCTCGGAGCGTCTCTGGCCAGGATGGAGATGCGGGTGATGTTCGACGTACTGCTGGACCGCGTCGAGTCGGTGACCCTGACCGGACCCATCGAGTACGTTCGCAGCAACAAGCACAGCGGAGTCCGGCACATGCCCGTCACGATCAATCCCCTTGGGGATTGACCCATGTCGATTTCCGAGCAGTACATCGAGGCGGTCAATCAGGCCGACATCAACACCCTCATGGGCCTATTCGCACCGTCCGCAGTGTTGTCACATCCGGCAGGTGAATTCGCCGACGTCGATGCCATCCGGAACTTCTACGAGTCCGTCGTCTTCGCTGGACAGGCGATCACCGAGATCCAGGCCAGGTTCACCGACGGCGACACCGAGATCCTGCAAATCAGGGCGTCCAGCCCGCTCGGCGAACCGGGGCACTACGTCCACGCCGCGGACGTCTTCCGGATCCGCGCCGGACTGATCGAGCGCCTCGACATCTACTACCGGTAGTGATCACCCGGCGAACTGGAGGGTGATCACCGCGTCGCTGGTGATGACTTGCCCGGGCGCCGGTACCTGCGCGGCGATCTGATTTCGCCGGTATTGCGTATCCGTGAGATCGGGGGCCTTCGACAGCACACCCGTCCAACCGAGCGTCCGAAGGGCCGGCTCGGCGTCGACCCAGTACATGCCCCGCAGGTCGGGCATGACCAGAGTGTCGTGCCGCCGCGTCGACGGGCTCGGCGCCCTCGTCGGCGCGATCGCACTGGTGACGCTCGAATCAGTCGCGACGACGGGTTGTCCGCCCGAAGAACACGCGCCGACCACCCAGACCAAAGAAGCCGCCCCAAGCAGGCCGAGCCACCCCAAGCCATTGGCTGAGCGCTCACGCCGCATATTTCGCCTGATTGTCGAGCGTGAGCACTCACTCGACGTGTTGTGCTGGCTGATCTGCTCACTGTATCGGATTGCCCGACTCGTCCCAGTTGGCGGCCACTTTCTCCGCTGGGTGGGATGCGCCGCGCCTCCCCGGCAGGTGGACGTTCTCGGTCGCGGACCTGCCTGCCGTCGCTCGCGCCGGAGGCATTTGAGACCGGACGACAATCCTGGCGACTTCGGCAAATCCGCTTGAACAATCGGTAAGAATTACCGGAACCACTGCAACTTTTTCGCAGCGTCAATAAACTGGCGGGAGCCATAACATCCGCAACATTCAATTAGGAGCACAGCATGGCTGCGTCAAAGAATGCGCGACAGCTGGCACTGGCAGCAGGATTCGCGCTCACCATCGCGGCCGCACCGATTGCGACCGCATTCACCGTCGTCTCTACCGGACCGGCGCCGGCCACCGTGGCGGCCTGCCCAGACGGCCAGACCCTCAACCCCGGGACCGGCGAGTGCATGACGTCGGCGCAGGACGGGTCCGGTGACATCTCCTACTCCACGCCGGGCGACCACAACAGCGTCCCCGAAGTTCAGGGCATCCCCTGCACCGGCTCCAACACGGGCGAATGCATCGGATTGCAGGAAATCCAGGACCCGCCGGCGGTTACCCCGCGCGCGACCGTCGAGGGAGCAGAGCCCACTCCGTAAGGGCTGAGCGCCCCGCAGCGTTATCGCCGCTCATGTTCGGCAGTACCCCGAGCGCGCTCGTCGCGCGCTCGGGGTCCTGCCGTGCGGATCCACATTGTCGGCGGCCGAGATTTCTCCCCGACAGTCATCCAATTATGAATGGCCAGCACCGTTTACCATTCGTTCACCATTTCAGAGAAACTGGCACCTCGACTGCCTATTCCGCCTGTGAATTTCCACTATCCAGCAAACCAAATAATTTAAATTATGATTCGCCGCCAGCGAACAGGGAAACCCACAAAGTCAGTGGTTAGGCGCGCATTAGGCCGGGGATGCAGCAGTTACACAGCCTTCTCGCAGGCAATCATCGGCAAACGCGCAGCAACTACCGAGGAACGTGCTCCGCGGCAGCGGTCGCGGTCCGCCTACTCCGGACGCCAAGAGTCCACGTGGGCTCATTGTTTCTTGGTGCGATCGGTGTCCCGCGACGGCTGCACCCGTTTGGGTTCGCCCGGCATCTTCGGATAGTTCGGCGGATACGGCAGGTCTCCGAGTCCGCGCTCCTCGTCGGCGGCCACCATCGCCAGCAGCGGTTCGATCGACTGGGCAACCGAATCCATATCGGCCATCGGGTCGCCCCGTTCGGCGATCAGCGCCGGCACGGTGGCCATCGTGAAATCGTCTGGGTCGGCGCTGGCCAGCTCCTGCCAGGTCAGGGGCGTGGAGACGGTGGCGATCGGCGTCGCCCGAACCGAGTAGGCGCTGGCGAACGTTCGGTCACGGGCGTTTTGGTTGTAGTCGACGAAGATCCGCTGTCCGCGTTCCTCTTTCCACCACGAGGTGGTCACCAGATCCGGTGCGCGGCGCTCCAGTTCGCGCGCCAGCGCGATGCCGGCGCGGCGCACGGCGATGAAATCCCAGTCCGGCCGGATGCGCAGGAAGACATGGATGCCGCGGCCGCCGGACGTTTTCGGGTAGCCGATCAGTCCGAGTTCGTCGAGCACCGGTTTGAGGATGTCCGCGGCGATGGTGCGCGCCTCGGCGAAACCGGTGCCCGGTTGCGGATCGAGATCGATCCGCAGTTCGTCGGGATGCTCGGTATCCGGGCAGCGAACCTGCCACGGGTGCAACGTAACCGTTCCCATCTGAGCCGCCCACACGATCGCCGACGGGTGGGTCACCTTCAGCGCGTCGGCGGTGCGTCCGGACGGGAACGTCACCCGGCAGGTCTGCAGATAGGCGGGATGCTTCTCCGGGACCCGCTTCTGGTAGATCTCCTCACCCTCGATGCCGTCTGGGAAGCGTTGCAGGTGCGTCGGCCGGTCCCGCAACGCCGTCAACAGCGGGCTCTGCGCCCTCCCCTGGTTGCTTCGCTCCTGCCCGCCGGCTCCCGCGACGGTCCGGTAGTACTCGACGAGCTTGCCCTTGGTGCCGTTGGACCCGAGTTTGGGGAAGTACACCTTGTCCGGGTTGGTGAATCGGACGGCGACACCGTCGACGTCGATCTCTTCGGCCTTGGCCGCCATCAGCGGGGCGGGTTGAATTGGGGTCCGCTCACGCTGTTCAACCTACCGGCGCGAAGCCAACGCGAACGAGACGAGAATGAACTGATGCAGCTGCCCGTCAATCCACCGGTCTCGCCGATGCTCGCCAAGTCGGTGGCCACCATCCCGCCCGACGCGTCCTACGAACCGAAATGGGACGGCTTTCGGTCGGTGTGTTTTCGCGACGGGGATGACATCGTGCTGGGCAGCCGCAACGAAAAGCCGATAACACGGTACTTCCCGGAACTGGTCAGCGCCGCGCTGGCCGAACTGCCGACCCGGTGCGTGATCGACGGAGAGATCGTCATCGCCACCAGAACCGGGCTGGATTTCGAAGCGCTGCAACAACGCATCCACCCCGCCGACTCGCGGGTACGCATGCTCGCCGAGAAGACGCCGGCGTCGTTCGTCGCGTTCGACCTGCTCGCGCTCGGCGATGACGACTACACCGGGCGGCCGTTCAGCGAGCGGCGCGCGGCTCTGGTGCAGGCGCTGGCCGATGCCGGCCCCTCGTTCCATGTCACGCCGGCGACCACGGATCTCCAGACGGCTCAGCGGTGGTTCGCCGAATTCGAGGGCGCCGGGCTCGACGGCGTGATCGCCAAACCACTGACCATCACCTACCAGCCCGACAAGCGGGTCATGTTCAAGGTCAAGCACCAACGGACCGCCGACTGTGTGGTCGCCGGGTACCGCGTGCACAAGACCGGCGACGACGCGATCGGCTCACTACTCCTCGGGCTCTACACCGACGACGGAGCGCTGGCATCGGTAGGTGTCATCGGCGCGTTCCCGATGGCGGAGCGGCGGCGGCTGTTCACCGAATTGCAGTCCCTGGTCACCGAATTCGAGGGTCACCCGTGGAACTGGGCCGCACACGACGCTGGCGAACGCACACCGCAGAAGAACGCCGGGTCGCGCTGGAACGCCGGGAAAGATCTGTCGTTCGTGCCGCTGCGGCCCGAGCGGGTGGTCGAGGTGCGCTACGACCACATGGAAGGCGAGCGGTTCCGGCACACCGCTCAATTCAATCGCTGGCGGCCCGATCGCGACCCCCGCTCCTGTACCTACGAACAGCTCGAGCGGCCGCTGACGTTCAGTCTCGGCGACATCATTCCCGGGCTCGAGCCGTCTTAGTCGAGTGAACCCGGCGGTCGTGAGACGCACTGCGCGGAGTACAGCTCCACGCCCAGCTTGTTCATCAATTCCAGCTGCGTTTCGAGGTAGTCGATGTGAAGTTCTTCATCGGCCACGATCGACTCGAACAGATTGGCCGTGGTGGAGTCCTGCTTCTCGCGGCACAGCACGATGGCCGGCTTCAACCGGTTGACCACCTCGTACTCGAGGGCGAGGTCGCTCTCGAACTGTTCGCGGATCGTCTGGCCGATGTTCAGCGTGCCGATCCGCTGGTAGTTGGGCAGCCCGTCGAGGATGAGGATGCGGTCGGTGACTGCCTCGGCGTGGCGCATCTCGTCGAAGGATTCGTCCCGGGTGTGTTTGGCCAGCTCGGTGAAGCCCCAGTTGTCCTGCATCTTGGAGTGCAGGAAGTACTGGTTGATCGCGGTCAGTTCGCTCGTCAGCTGCTGATTGAGCAGAGTGAGAATCTCGCTGTCGCCTTGCATGAATTTCTCCCGTCCTACCCCCGAAGGCACAATTCACGAACCACGCAATTGTGCCAATCTGCTTAATTCCTCATTCCGGAAATCTAGTACAAAACCGCCTGTTGCGCTTGCACATTGGCGCGCGAGCGCGCGTGGCGGCCGATAAGTTGAGGCTTGGCTTCCCCGATTCCAACACAGTGAGTCTCACCTTGGTCATTGGCCGAATTAACGCCCGACACGGTCCCGGAATTTCCCTGATTTTCGGC
Source organism: Mycobacterium pinniadriaticum (assembly GCF_026242045.1). Taxonomy (GTDB): domain Bacteria; phylum Actinomycetota; class Actinomycetes; order Mycobacteriales; family Mycobacteriaceae; genus Mycobacterium; species Mycobacterium pinniadriaticum. The sequence goes on along the minus strand of NZ_JAPJDO010000014.1, from coordinate 116,075 downwards.
CCTCATCGCGCCAGTCGATTCCCGGCCTCCGCCCCGGCGGCGGAGGGGCACCGGGGGGCCCGCCAGAGGTTAGCTTAGGTTAAGCTAACCTGCCGCAGACCCGCGATCAGAGGACACCGGTATGGGACGAGGCTTCGGAGGCGCGATGCTGCGCGGCTTCGGGGGGCGCGATCACGTCGCGACTGTGGAGCAGATCGCCCACATTGCGCCACACTGCGTCCGCATCACCATGTCGTCACCGACTGTTTTCGAGGATGTCAGCGCAGGGCCGACGGCGTGGCTGCGATTCTGGTTTCCCGATCCGGCCGGCGGAAAGACCGAATTCCAGCGCGCCTACACACTCGTGTGGGCCGACCCGGACGCCGGCCGGTTCGCCGTCGACATGGTGCTGCACGAGCCGGTCGGCCCGGCGTGCGCCTGGGCATCGTCGGCCCAGCCGGGCATGACCATCCCGGTGGTGTCCCTGGGGTCGACCCGGTTCGAAGTCCCCGAGGAACTTCCGGCCGGCTTTCTGCTCATCGGCGATTCGGCTTCGATCCCGGCGATCAACTCCATCATGGCGGTGCTACCGCCGGATATGGATGTCGAGGTGTACCTCGAACGTCATTGCGACTCCGACGAACTGATCCCGCTCACCGAGCACCCACGCCGCCGGCTGCACTGGGTCACCCGGACCGACGAGACCTCGCTGGCCACGGCCATCGAGGACCGGGATTGGTCGAACTGGTTGGCGTGGGCCGGCCCCGAGGCCGGCGCGCTCAAGCACGTCCGCAAGCGACTCAAGGACATCTTCGGGTTCCCCAAGACCGAGCTGAAGGCCCAGGCGTACTGGACCCAGGGTCGCGAGATGGGCAGCAGTCGTGACGACGACGCTCCGGCACCCCCGCCGGAGCACCCCACACCAGCGCCGGCAGCGGCGCCACCCGCCGCGGCCAAGGGCACGTGGCATTCGCAGGCGGGCAAAGAGCTTCTGGCGCCGGTGAAGTCACAGTTGGTCGTCGCGGGTACACTCCAGGCGCTGCTCACCCTGCTGCAGCTGGCTCCGTTCGTCGTCCTGGTCGAGTTGGCTCAGCAGCTGCTCAGCGGCGCGGACGAGTCCCGGGTGTGGAATACCGTGATCGTGTTCGTCGTGCTGTTGACCACCGGCACCACGCTGGGCGCCGTCCTCGTGCTGTGGCTCCATGTTGTCGACCTGCGATTCAGCGCGGCCGTGCGCCGACGCCTGTTGGACAAGCTCGCCCGAATACCGTTGGGCTGGTTCACCGATAGGGGATCCGGCTCGGTCAAGAAGCTCATCCAGGATGACACCCTGTCGTTGCACTACCTGGTGACGCACGCGATCTGCGATGCGGTCGCGGCCGTGGTCGCGCCGATCGCGGTGCTGGCGTACCTGTTCTCCGTCGACTGGAGGATGGCGCTGATCCTGTTCCTACCGATCCTGGTCTACATCGTGACCACCTGGACGATGGTGTATCAGAGCGGACCGAAGATCGCCGAAGCATCGCGGTGGGCCGAGCGGATGAACGGCGAGTCGGCGGCATTCCTGGAGGGCCAGTCCGTCATCCGGGTGTTCGGCGGCGCAGCGGCCTCGTCATTCCGCCGGCGCCTCGACGAATACATCGCGTTCCTCAACGAGTGGCAGCGACCGTTCATCGGCAAGAAAACCTTCATGGATCTTGTCACCCGGCCGTCGACGTTCCTGTGGCTGATCATCACAACGGGCACCTGGTTCGTCGTCGCCGGCTGGACAACTCCGCCAGCCCTGCTGCCATTCCTGGTGCTGGGCACCACCTTTGGCAGCCGCCTTCTGGGTATCGCTTACGGCCTGGGCGGTATCAGGGAGGGCACGCAGGCCGCCAAACGGATCGCGGTGGCGCTCGATGGAACCGAGTTGAGCACAAGGCCGGATACCCCGCCCTCCCCAGAGGCTCCCGGGGTGACGTTCAACGGCGTCAGCTTCGGTTACCGCCCGGGCGTGCCGGTGATCCATGACGTGACCCTGGCCCTGAACCCCGGAACGGTCACCGCCCTGGTGGGCCCGTCCGGTTCGGGCAAATCGACCCTGGCGGCACTGCTGGCGCGATTCCACGATGTGGACTCCGGTGCCATCCGCATTGACGGACGCGACATCCGGTCACTGACGCCCGATGAGCTCTACACCCGGGTCGGATTCGTATTCCAGGACGTACAGCTCGTGGCGGGCACCGTCGGAGACAACATCGCACTCGCCCGCCCTGATGCCGACGCCACCGAAATCGAGACCGCGGCGCGCAACGCACAGATCCACGAACGAATCCTGCGACTCCCCGACGGCTACGACACCATCCTCGGGTCCGACAGCCAGCTGTCGGGCGGCGAAAAGCAGCGCCTCACGATCGCCCGAGCGCTACTCGCTGACACCCCGATCCTGATCCTGGACGAGGCCACCGCCTTCGCCGACCCCGAATCGGAATATCTTGTCCAACAGGCACTGAGCTCACTGATTCGGAACCGAACCGTGCTGGTGATCGCACACCGGTTGCATACCATCACCGGGGCCGACCAGATCGTCGTGCTCGATCACGGGCGCATCGCCGAGGCCGGAAGCCACACAGCACTGTTGGCGGCCGACGGACGCTACCGCCGGCTGTGGAATGGTCGGCTGACCGGCACCGCAGCCTCTACCGGTGGAGCGACCCGGTGATCGGCACCCTGATCCGGCTGATCCCCGCGCATCTTCGCGGTCAGCTCGGCACCTACGTCGTGCTGTCGCTGATTTCGGTCACCCTCCGCGCGGCGAGCGCACTTCTGCTGGTTCCGCTGCTGGCCGCGCTGTTCGGACCGCACCCGGCAACCGCGTGGCCGTGGGTCGGTGCGCTGACCGCCGTGACCGTCGGCGGGTGGATCGTCGACATGACCCTGGCCCGCATCGGTTTCGGTATCGGTTTCACTCTGGCCGACACCACGCAGCACGCCATGGCCAACCGGCTCACCGAGACTCCGCTTCGCTGGTTCACCGCCGATAACACCGCCGTGGCTCGCCAGGCGATCGCCGCCAGCGCTCCGGACCTTGTCGGCTTCGTCGCCAACCTGCTCAGCCCGTTCATCGGCGCGCTGCTGCTGCCCGCGGCCATCACTATCGGGCTGTTCTTCATCTCCTGGCAGGTGGGGGTGGCCGCGGTGATCGCACTGCCGTTCCTGCTCGGCGCCCTGGCCGCAAGCCAGCGACTGGTCCGCGCCGCCGACGCCGCCGACGCCAGCGCCCACAGTGCCCTGACCGAACGCCTGGTCGAGTTCGCGCGCACCCAACACGCACTACGGGCCAGCCGCCGCGTCACGGCCGCCCGCAGCCAGACCGGAGAAGCGATCACCGCCGTGCGGGGGGCGACCCTGCGGCTGCTGCTGTTCCAGATCCCGGGTCAGCTTCTGTTCAGCGTGGCCAGCCAAATCGCGCTCATCCTGCTGGCGGGCACGATCACGACACTGGCGTTGCAGGGTCAGCTCGGCGCCCCCGCCGCGGTGGCGCTGGTGATCGTGCTGGTGCGGTTTCTGGAGCCCTTCACCGTACTGGCCGACCTGTCCGGTGCGCTGGAGTCATCCCGCGGGATGCTGGAACGACTGAACACCGTCACCACCGCACCACACGACGAGAAGTCGCGCCGCAGCCCACTGGCTTCTGGTGAATCCCGGCCGCCCCGAATCGAATTCCGCTCGGTTGGCTTCGGCTACCAGGGCTCCGAGGTGCTCAAAGACGTCAGCTTCACCCTCGTCCCGGCGAGCGTCACCGCGATCGTCGGCCCGTCCGGCTCCGGCAAGAGCACAATCCTGTCGTTGATCGCCGGACTGTACTCCCCGGTGCGGGGGCAGATCCTGTTCGACGGCACCGACGTCGCCGACATCGACCCCGACGCTCATCGTGGGCTGGTCAGCGTGGTGTTCCAGCACCCATACCTGTTCGACGGAACGATCGCCGACAACATCCGGGTCGGCCATCCCGAGGCCGACGACCACACCGTGACCCGCGCGATGGCGCTGGCTCGCGTCGATGACATCGTCGAACGACTGCCCGACGGTGCGCTGAGCAGGGTGGGAGAAGCCGGTGCCGCACTGTCCGGCGGTGAACGTCAGCGGGTCAGCATCGCGCGCGCCCTGGTCAAACCCGCTGGGGTGCTCTTGATCGACGAGGCGACCAGCGCGCTGGACACCGAGAACGAGGCATCGGTCACGCAAGCGATCAACAACGATCCGCGCCAGCGGACCCGGGTGATCATCGCGCACCGGCTCGAGGCCATCCGCCATGCCGACCAGGTGCTGTTCGTCGACGACGGTGTGGTGGTCGAGCAGGGCAGCATCGACGAACTCAACGGGATGGGTGGACGATTCGCCGAATTCTGGCGCCAGCAGGAGACCAGCGCAGGCTGGCAGATCGCCGCGGACGCCGCCGGCCGGGTATGAAAGTTCTTGCCGCTGCCGGGCGGGCGTGGATTCCGCTGGTGCTTGTCGTGGTGCTCGCTGTCGGTGCCTTCGCGGTGTCGCGTGTGCGCGGGATCTTCGGCTCCCATCAACTACCGACGTATGCCGGCAGCATGTCCGACGACAAGCGCAAGTCTGACCCCAAACGCGTTGTCTACCAGATCTTCGGGCCACCGGGAACGATCGCCGACATCAACTACCTCGATGACAGCGGCACACCACACCAGGTCGACGCGGCGGTGCTGCCATGGTCGGTCGAGATCGTCACGACCGCCCCTGCGATGGCGGGAAACGTATTGGCGCAGGGCAATAGCGATTCGATCGGCTGCCGTATCACAGCCGACGGTGAGGTCAAGATGGAGCGGACGACCAACGAGGTGAGCGCCTACGTGTACTGCTTTGTGAAGTCGGCATGACGCAGGTGTCATCGCGCCGGGATCCCACGCGGCTGGCGCGCTGGATCCGAAGGCTGGCCATCCCGATCATCCTCGGCTGGCTGGGACTGGTCGCGCTGGTCAGTATCCTCGTTCCGCCGCTGGAGACCGTCGCCCAGCTGCGGGCGGTGCCGATGAGCGCACCGGACGCGCCATCGGTGCAAGCGATGACCCAGATGGGGCGGGTCTTCGGGGAATCCGAGTCGGACAGCTTCGCGATGATCGTGCTGGAGGGCGATCAGCCGCTGGGTGCGCAGGCGCACCAGTACTACGACGGTCTCGTCGCGAAACTGCGCGCCGACACCCGCCACGTCACGCACGTCCAGGACTTCTGGGGCGATCCCCTGACCGAAGCGTCGGCCCAGAGCGCCGACGGCAACGCGGTCTACGTTCAGCTGAACCTCAACGGCAACATCGGAACGACCCAGGCCAACGACTCGGTGGCGGCGGTGCGCAAGGCGGTGGCCGACACCGCGCCGCCGCCGGGGGTCACGGCGTACGTCACCGGCCCCGCTGCGCTGCAGGCGGATATGAACCACGCCGGCGAGCGCAGCATGGCCAAGATCGCGCTGGTCACCTTCGCCGTGATCATCGCGATCCTGCTGTTCTTCTACCGCTCGGCCGTGACAGTGGTGTTGCTGATCGCGATGGTGCTGATCCAGGTGGCGGCCGCCCGGGGGATCGTGGCTGCGCTCGGCTACGCCAACGTCATCGGACTGTCGACTTTCGCCGTCAATCTGCTTGTTTCCCTGGCGATCGCGGCGGGAACCGACTACGCCATCTTCCTCGTCGGCCGCTATCAGGAAGCCCGCCAGTCCGGTGCCGATCGCGAGGCCGCCTACTACGAGATGTTCAACGGCACGGCGCACGTCGTTCTGGGATCCGGGCTGACCATCGCCGGCGCGACGTTCTGCCTGAGCTTCACCCGGATGCCGTACTTCCAGTCGCTGGGCCCACCGTGCGCGGCCGGCATCGTGGCCGGTGTGGCCGTCGCGTTGACGCTGGGTCCGGCCATCGTCACGGTCGCCAGCCGATTCGGGCTGCTGGAGCCCAAGCGCACCATGCGGATCCGCATGTGGCGCAAGGTCGGCGCCGCGATCGTCCGGTGGCCGGGGCCGATCCTCACGGCCTCGGTGGCCGTCGTCCTCCTCGGGCTCGCGGCCCTGCCCGGATACCGCACCAGCTACAACGACACCCGATACATCCCCCAGGACATCCCGGCCAACGCCGGCTTGCAGGCCGCCGATCGCCACTTCAGCCAGGCCCGGATGAATCCGGAGATCCTGCTGGTCGAGGCCGACCACGACTTGCGCAACCCCGCCGACTTCCTGGTGATCGACAAGATCGCCAAGGCGGTGTTCCGGGTGCCCGGCATCGCGCGGGTGCAGACGATCACCCGTCCCGACGGGATGCCGATCGCCCACACCTCGCTGCCGTTCCTGGTCAGCATGCAGAACGTCGGCATGGTGCAGAACATGAAGCTGATGAAGGACCGGATGGCCGACATGAAGCGGCAAGCCGACGAGATGGGCAGCACCGTCGCGACGATGAAGCGGATGTACGCCCTGATGACCCAGCTCACCGGCGTGACGCACGACTTGGTCGGCCAGACCGTCGAACTGCAGCAGACCGTCCACGAATTGCGGGACCGGATAGCCGATTTCGATGATTTCTTCCGGCCGATCCGTAACTACTTCTACTGGGAACCACACTGCTACGACATTCCGGTGTGCTGGTCGATGCGCTCGGTTTTCGACACCATGGATGGGGTTGATCGCATGACCGGCACCATGGACAAGGTCATCGTCAACATGACCGAGATGGACCGGCTGATGCCAGAGATGGTCGCGCAGGTCCCGTCGATGATCACCGCCATGGAGAACATGCGGCAGATGATGCTGACGACGTACAGCACCATGTCGGGCATGTGGAACCAGCTCGACGAGCTGAGCCAGAACTCCACTGCCATGGGCAAGGCCTTCGATGACGCCAAGAACGACGACACCTTCTATCTGCCGCCGGAAGTGTTCGACAATCCCGACTTCCAGCGCGGGATGCGCAGTTTCGTGTCACCCGATGGCAAGTCGGTCCGGTTCATCATCTCGCATCGCGGTGATCCCGCCTCGCCGGAAGGTCTCTCCCACGTCGAACCGATCAAGGTCGCCGCGATCGAGGCGGTCAAGGCCACGCCGCTGGAGGATGCCAAGGTTTCCCTCGCCGGTACGGCGGCCACCTTCAAGGACATGGCCGACGGGTCGAAATACGATCTGCTCATCGCCGGCATCGCCGCGCTCTGCCTGATCTTCATGATCATGGTGGTGATGACGCGAAGCCTGGTCGCCGCACTGGTCATCGTGGGGACCGTCGTCGTGTCATTGGGTGTGTCATTCGGCCTGTCGATCCTCATCTGGCAGTACGTCTTCGGCATCGAGCTGCACTGGCTGGTGCTTGCCATGTCGGTGATCGCGCTGCTGGCAGTGGGATCGGACTACAACCTGCTGCTGGTTTCGCGGTTCAAAGAGGAGCTGCCCGCCGGGATCAAGACCGGCATCATCCGCGCGATGGGTGGAACCGGCAGCGTGGTGACGGTGGCCGGCCTGGTGTTCGCCGCCACCATGTCGTCGATGGTGGTCAGCGATCTGCGCATCATCGGCCAGATCGGCACCACCATCGGGCTCGGGCTGCTGCTGGACACCCTGGTGGTGCGGTCCTTCATGACACCGGCCATCGCCGCGCTGCTCGGCCGGTGGTTCTGGTGGCCGATCAACGTCGCGACCCGGCCGGCCCGCCCGGTGTCCCCGACCCCGGTGACCACGGTTTTCCGGACCGGGGCCCAAAGTCCCTAACCAGATTGGTAAGGGAAACCTAACATGGGCGCCCATGGGCGCAGCGCTGGAGTTGATCGACGTGGATATCGTCGTCGGTGAGACATCGATCTGCCGCGGGCTCAACCTGGTCATCGGGCTGGGTGAGACCCACGTGCTGTTCGGACCGAACGGTTCGGGCAAGTCGTCGCTGCTGGCCGCCACGATGGGCTTGCCATCCCACCGGGTGACCGCCGGGTCGATCCGTCTGTTCGGGGAGCCGATCGAAGACCTGCCCGTCCGCGAACGCGCCCTTCGCGGCTTGGGGATGGCCTATCAGCGGCCGCCCGTCGTCCAGGGCGTCTCACCGCGTGGCCTGGCCACCTCGCTCGGAGCGCTCACGGAGTTGTTCAACGGGTCCGCGCTGCTGGATCTGGAGGGGCTGATCGACCGTGACATCAACGCCGGGTTCTCCGGCGGGGAGACCAAGCGCTGGGAGATTCTCAAGCTGTATCTGCAGCAACCCGTGATGTGCCTGTTCGACGAACCCGAGACGGGCGTCGACCTCGAACACGTCGGCGCCGTCGGCGCCGCGATCAAGGGACTGGTCGAAGACGAGGAATCCACCCGGCGTTCGGCCTTGGTGGTGGCCCATACCGGCTTCATTCTCGACCACCTGACCGTCGACGTCGGACATCTGATGATCGGCGGCCGGTTGGTGTATTCCGGCGATCCCTACGAGCTGTTCGAGCACATCAAGACGCGGGGATACACCATCCCCGCGGATATGTAGATCGCGAGGCGACCGTGATCACCGCCGATCTGACCGACCTCGAGGTCGAGCCACTGCAAGACATCGGGTACAGCCCTGAGCACCTGCACGCGGGCACCTGCGTCATCGTCGATGACGACGTCCGACGCATCTCGGTGTTCGAGGACGGTGTGGAGATCCTGCCGATCTCCGATGCGCTGCAACGCTATTCCTGGATCCGGGATCTGACCGGTAGCGAGCTCTCACCCGAACTCCACGGCTACTTCATCTGGGTGCACGAGGGTGTCGAGCTCACCAAGCCTCTGCAGGCGTTCACCCTGTTGGCCACCCCGGGGCACGCCCAGTCCGTTCACAACGTCACCGTCATAGACCGGAATGCCAAGGTCGAGATGCTCTCTGGCACAACGGTGGGACCCTTCGTCACCGAAGGTCGCCACAGCCCGATTCGGGAGACCCATGTCCGTGAGGGCGCGAGATGTATCTCGGTGTCGATCACACATGGGAGCGCCGGGATGACCTTTGAAAGCCAGGCCCGCGCTCATGTCGGTGTCGACGGACTTCTCGCCGAGACGTCAATTGCCTTGTCGGGCTTACGCCGCTACCGCTCTGCGCGCACCAGCGTCGTCGGACGCAACGGTACCGCCAATGATCAGACGATCGTATTCGCCCCCACCGGTACCCGACGTGAGATCGACTCGCTTACCCGGCTGGTCGGCGCGGGGGCGAGCGCCGCGTCAGTCGTCCGGATGGTGAGCGACGGCGGTGACATCGTCAATCGCGCGGAGTTGATCGGCGACGCGCACGCCGTCCGGGGCTATCTCGGCTGCGGTGGGCTCAAACTCAGCGACCATGGCCAGTTGGAGTTCTCACCCGTACTACGGGCTGCCACGGCCGACGCGCAGTTGTCCCATAATGCGTCGATCGGCATGGCCGGTCAGGACAACCTGACCTACCTGATGGCCACCGGCATGTCCGAGGAGGACGCCCGCGAGCTGATCGTTCAGGGCTTTCTCGACCTCGATAACAGGGGTATCCCCAGGGTGTTCCGCGATCAGGTCGACGCGATGATCGCCATTGCGAAGTCGGGCGCGATGCAGATGGCGAGCCGACAACCACGTAGCCCCCGCCAACCCCACTCATTAGATTAGGCTTACCTCTATGCTGGGATCTGTCCGTGCGCTCGGCCCCGATGTCCTCGTCAGCGGCGGTATGCGGTTGCTGACTCCGCCGTTGCGGGCCGTCTACGCTCTGCTCATCCACGCCGGCCTCCTCGTCATCGAGGACTAGTTCTCGCGCGGTCGAGCTTGGACTAGATTGCGGACGTGACCCGCCCAACGCCGGGCGCGGGCCGGTTCGCCCCCAGTCCGTCGGCCGACCTGCATATCGGTAACCTGCGCACCGCCGTCCTCGCCTGGCTGTTCGCCCGTTCGACAGGTCGGCGCTTCCTGATGCGGATCGAAGACCTCGACGACCGCACCCACGCCGACGTGGCGCACCGCCAACTCGCCGATCTGGCTGCGCTCGGCATCACCTGGGATGAATTGCCGCAGTGGCAGTCCCGGCAAAGGGAGCACTACGTCACCGTGATCGATGAATTGGCCGCGCGCGGCCTCACCTACGAATGCTATTGCAGCAGAAAGGATATTCTCAGCGCGCCGCGCGCACCACACGCCCCGGAAGGGGCCTACCCCGGGACCTGTCGCGAACTGACCGAGGCCGAACGGGTCGCCAAGCGCGCTACCGGCCGCCCACCCGCGCTGCGATTGCTCGCCGATGCCACCCAGTACACCGTCACCGATCTGCTGCACGGTAGCTACACCGGTGTCGTCGACGACTTCGTGCTGCGGCGCGGCGACGGTGTGCCGGCCTACAACCTCGCCGTCGTCGTCGACGATGCGCGCTCCGGTGTGGACCAAGTGGTGCGCGGTGACGACCTGCTGTCATCGTCTCCACGACAGGCGTACCTGACCGACCTGCTCGGCCATCGGCTACCGGTCTACGCCCACGTGCCGTTGGCGCTCAACGCCGACGGCAAGCGGCTGGCCAAGCGGGACGGTGCGGTGACCCTCGCCGAGCTCGGGGCGCAACGGGCGTTCGCGTTGATCACCGAGTCGCTGGGCTGGCCGTCAGCCGACCCGAACGAATTGCTGACCCACTTCGACCCCGCCGGGATACCCCGTGAACCCTGGGTATATCAACCGGTTTGATCGCAACCGGGCGCACCCTGTGCCACAGTGTCCTCCATGTCGAAACAGCAGGAGATCGACGCGGACGTCGTCATTGTCGGCGCGGGCCTTTCCGGAATGATCGCCGCCCGCAAGGTGCTCGAAGCCGGACTCACCCCCGTTGTGCTGGAGGCCGACGAGCGGGTCGGAGGACGCATCCTCACCGAGGAAGCCCTGCCGGGATTGCCGGTGGAGCTCGGCGCCCAATGGATCGGCGATACCCATGAGCGGATGTTCCGGCTGGCCGCCGAACTCGGCGTCCAGACCTACCCACAGTTCGAGGACGGCGAGACTTCCTATGACCTCGTCGGCTCGGGAGTACTGCGCGAGCGCGAGTTTCACGCCCGCTTCGCCGGTGAATTGGCCGAACTCGAGCGCGTGCTGCGCCGTCTGGATGAGTTGGCCGCCGACGTTCCGGTGGAGGCACCCTGGCTGGCAGCGCAGGCCGCCGAATGGGACGCCGTCACGGCGGGCGCGTGGTACGACGCCCAGGGATTGTCGCCGATCGCCCGCACGCTCTTGGAGATCTGCACGGTCGGGATTCTGGCGGTGCCCACCGCCGAGGTGTCCTTCCTGCATCTGCTGTTCACCATTCAGACCTGCGGGGTGACCTCGGAGCTGTTCGCCGAATCCGAAGGCGGAGCCCAGACGACCCGCTTCGTCGGGGGCACCGGGGAGATCCCGCGCCGACTGGCCGCCCTGATCGCCGATCACATCGTGCTCAACGTCCCGGTTCAGCTGATCGAACACTCCGCCGACAGCGTGACCGTGAGCTGCCGCGGTGGCCTGGTGGCGCGTGGGCGCCGGGTGATCGTTGCCATCTCGCCGACCCTCGCGGGGCGAATCATGTACGACCCTCCCCTTTCCGGCGTGCGTGATCAACTCACCCAGCGCCTGCCGAACGGCTCAGCCATGAAGGCGTTCTTCGTCTACGACGAACCATTCTGGCGCGCAGACGGATTCAATGGTCAGCTCATCTCCGACGTCGGCCCGGCCCGAATGTCCAACGACACCTGTATACCCGGCGACGACCACGGGGTGATCCTGATGTTCCTCGAGGGCGATCAGGCGCGCACGTTCGGACGCCTACCCGAAGACGAGCGCCGTGCGGCGCTGACTGCCGAACTGGTGCGCCACTACGGCAGCCGGGCCGCGAACCCGGAATTCTACGTGGACGGGGAATGGTCGGACCGGCAGTGGACGCGCGGGTGCTACAACGCCAACCTCGGCCCCCATGTGTGGACCGCGTACGGCTCGGCGTTGAGCGCACCGATGGGCGTGATCCACTGGGCGTCAACCGATACCGCCACAGCGTGGAGCGCCTACATGGAGGGTGCCGTCGATGCGGGTGAGCGGGCCGCTCTGGCGGTCATCGGCGAACTGGCGGGCTGACCGGAGGATTCGCGCGCTCACACGGCGACGTCGAGGCGCGCCATTCCGCGCAGTGTGACGTGCGGCTTGTAGACCGGCTCCTCGGCCAGGCGTGCCTCCGGGAATCGTTTCGTCACCGCCGACAGGGCGACCGACGCCTCCATCCGCGCCAGCGGGGCACCGAGGCAGAAGTGCGGGCCGTGGCCGAACGCGAGGTGGCGGATCGAGTCACGGGCCGGATCGAACTCGTCGGGCCGTTCGACGACCGCGGGATCCCGGTGGGCCGCGGCCAACAGCAGCATCATGATGTCGCCCTTGGGAATTGACGTCGTCCCGATCGTCATGTCGGCGCCGGCGACGCGGCCGACCAGCTGTACGGGCGGGTCATAGCGCAGCGTCTCCTCGATGATGGCCGGAGCCCGGCCGGGGTCGGCACTCAGCGCCGTCCAGTGTTCGCGGTGCCGCAGCATCGCCAGGATGCTGTTGGCGATCAGGTTCACCGTCGTCTCGTGACCGGCGATCAGCAGCAGGTTGCAGGTCGCGACGATCTCCTCCTCGGTGAGCTGATCCCCGGATTCCTCGACGGAGATCAACGCCGACATCAGATCGTCGGCGGGCTCCGATCGCCGATGCTCGAGCAACTCGCGCAGATACCCCCGCAGCCACAGCCCGGCCTCCAACCGTTCCTCGAACCCCTGCGCCTCGCCGGTGAAGGTGGCGAACGGATCCAGTCCCTGTGCCAAAAGTGTTGATGCGGAGCTGAATTGCGGTTCGTCCTCGATCGGTACACCCAATAGCCGGCAGATCACCGCTACCGGCAGCGGGTGGGCGAGGCTGTCAATGACGTCGAATTGCCCGGTCTCGGCGACCTTGTCCAGCAGGTCGTCGACCATCCCGGCGATATCGGGTTCCAGCGCCTTGACCACCCTCGGCGAGAAGGCCTTGCTGACCAGTTTGCGCAGCCGGGTGTGATCCGGTGGATCGAGGAACAGGAATCCGGGGGTACCGAACGGCCGGGGTTGTTCGCCGGCCGCGACGGCCCGCTGCGAGGCGGTGGACTTCAGCCGATCGCTACACGAGTCGGGATGCCGCAACACCTCGTCGCAGTCGGCGAAGCTGGACAGGACGTGCAGCGTGGACTCGGGCAGGTGAATCGGCCCGCCGTCGAGGATCTCGCGGTACACCGGGTACGGGTTGGCCCGGTTTGCGGGGTCGAGCAGTTTCAGCAGCAGCTCTTGCGGCTCGGTGGCAGCGGTCATCCATCTATTGTGCACGCGTTGAATGGCGGCGGGCCGCGTCGAGATCGACGAATTGTCGCGATCTACTCAGACTTCGCCGCCCACATGTCGGTTTGGGCGGCGGGGGTCACGACCCGTAGTAGCGGCCGAGCACGTGTTCGCGCAGTTCGTCGAACTCCCCCGCACCGATCGAGGCGCGGATCTGATCGACGAGCCGGATGACGAACCGCTCGTTGTGGATCGTGCACAGGGTCGCCGACAGGATCTCCTTGGCCTTGAAGAGGTGGTGCAGATAGGCCCGGGTGTAGTGGGCGCAGGTGTAGCAGTCGCAGTCGGCGTCGATGGGGGTGAAGTCACGGCGATAGCGCGCGCCGGTGATGTTGAACCGGCCGGTCGGCGCGTACACCGCGGCGTTGCGCGCCACCCGCGACGGCGACACACAGTCGAAGGTGTCGGCGCCGGCGGCGACGGCGGCGAACAGGTCGTCGGGTTCGCTGATCCCGAGTAGGTGGCGCGGCTTGTCATCGGGCAGTTCGTCGATGCACCACCCGACGATCGTGGCCAGGTTCTGCTTTTCCAGCGCCCCGCCGATGCCGTAGCCGTCGAACCCGCGTCCCTCGGCATCGACGATGCCGGCCAGGTCCCGGGACGCCTGGCGGCGCAGATCCTCGTACTGCGCGCCCTGCACCACACCGAACAGGGCCTGGCTGGGCCGCTCCGGGCGCTCCGCGGTCAGTCGGCGGTGTTCGGTCAGGCACCGCACCGCCCACGCCTGGGTGCGGGCCACCGATTCCTCTTGGTAGCCGCGGGTATTCACCAACGTGGTCAGTTCGTCGAAGGCGAAGATGATGTCGGCGCCGATCTTGTGCTGAATCTGCATCGACACCTCGGGGGTGAACCGATGCGTCGACCCGTCCAGATGCGAGATGAAGGTCACCCCGTCGTCGTCGACGTGGGCGAGGCGTTGTTTGCCCTCGGCGATCACGTCGTCGGCCTGCACCCGGTTGGCGTCCATCGACAGCACCTTGCGGAACCCAGCCCCCAGCGACAGCACCTGGAAGCCGCCGCTGTCGGTGAACGTCGGCCCCGGCCAGTTCATGAACGCGCCCAGGCCACCGGCCTCGTCGACGATGTCGGGGCCGGGCTGCAGGTAGAGGTGATAGGCGTTGGCGAGCACAGCCTGTGCGCCGAGGTCACGCATCGTCTCGGGCAGTACCGCCTTGACCGACGCCTTGGTGCCCACCGCGATGAACGCCGGGGTGTGGATATCACCGTGCGGGGTGTGGATCACCCCGGTGCGGCCGCGACGGCCGGGCAGCTCGGCATCGACGGTGAAGAACACGGTGTTATTCAACCAGCGCCCAGACTGCAGGTGATGAACACATCCGCCGAGAGCGGGCGCAAACAACTGCAGTCTCGGCTCAGATCGAGGACGTCAAGGGCGCGGGCGGCGACCAATACCGGAATCATCTTGCGGTAGAGAAATGACCACGACGGTTCGCCGTGCAGCATCAGAACCGGGTCGGCGTCGGCGGGCCCGCCTTCGATCCAGGCCACCCTGAGGCGACCACCCTCGCTGTCATCGAGCTCGCAATAGTGCGGCGAATAAGGGAGATTCGGAATTGCAGCAAATTGATCATCGGGTGTACGCAACGTCTGCATGACGCCGAAGATACCGACTTTGCCTGCGCTGTCCGGTATTTGCCGGATGCCGGCGAGGATTTCGTGTTGTCGGCTATCAGGCAAATTTTTCGGCCATTCCTGCCATCAGCGGGAATTCGCGAACCATACTTTTGGTCGATGATCCGTCAATGGCGACGGATCACCCCTACCTAAGGAGACATCGGTGAAGCGTGGGATGGTGGTGACCGTGGCCGGCGCCGCAATCGTGGTGGCCGGTTTGGCCGGGTGTTCCAAGAGCGACAACAAATCAGAGTCGACGACGAGCGCGACGACTACGTCCGCGGAGGCGTCGACAACGAGCGCGGCCGCGTCTCCGAGCGCGACCGCCGGTGCCGGCAGTGCCAAGGTGACCATCGATGGCCAGCCGCAGGACGTCAAGGGTCAGGTCGTCTGCGCGAATGCGGGCGGAAACATGAACATCGCGATCGGCGAGGCGATGACCGGTATCGCCGCCGTGCTGGCCGAGGACGCTTCCTCGGTGCAGTCCGTCGGCCTGGGCAACGTCAACGGTGTGACGCTGGGCTACACCGCGGGTGTGCCGGGTGGGGCCGAAGCGACCGCCACCAAGGACGGCAATACTTACAAGATCACCGGAACGGCGACGGGTGTGGACATGGCCAACCCGATGCAGCCGGTGACCAAGCCCTTCGAGATCGAGGTCACCTGCCCCTGACGGCAGGTCAGGCGGAGCGGCGGCGCCCTGAGGGGTCGCCGCCGCTTCTTTGTTCCGGTTAGACCCCGACGGCTTCTTCGAGCCCGGTCAGCGAGTCTTCCAGCTGGCCCAGCAGCCGCTGCAGGTGCGGAATGCTGCGTCGGCAGCCGACCAGGCCGAAGTCGAGGTTGTCGGCGTTGTTGGACAGCGTGATGTTGAGGGCTTGGCCGTCCAGCGCGATCGACAGCGGATAGTTGCCGTCCAATCGGGCCCCGCGCCAGTACAGCGGCTCCCGGGCGCCGGGCACATTGGAGATGACGATGTTGAACGGCGGCGCAGCCGCGGCCGCCAGCACCGGCACCAGGGTCAGTGCCATCGGCGCGACGTTGAACGCCGACAGGGCCAGCCGCTGCAGCCTGGGCAGCTGCCCGAACACCTCCTTGTTGCCGGCCATCGAGTCGTGGATGATCTCCAGTCGCTGGGCCGGGTCATCGACGTCGGTGGCCAGGCAGCACAAGATGCTGCCCACCATGTTCCCGCCGCCGGAGTTGTCGTCCTCGGAGCGGAGGTTCACCGGCACCATCGCGATCAACGGCCGGTCGGGCAGGGCGTGCTGCTCGATGAGGTAGGCGCGCAGGGCGCCGGCACACATCGCCAGCACGACGTCGTTGAGGGTGACACCGGTGGCGTCCTTGATGGCCACGAACCGCTTGATCGGCCAGGACTGCGCCGCGCAGCGGCGGGCCCCGCCGATGGGAACGTTGAACATCGTCTTGGGTGCGCCGAACGGCAATGTCAGCTGCTGCTCCAGCAATGCGGCGCGCGCGACCATCAAGGTCGAGGGGGCTATTCCCGCGATCGATCCGGCCACGCGCTGGAGCTGGCCCACCGCCGACACGGCGCGCGATTCTTTGGCCCGTTTGCGCGGCCCGAGACTCCAGGGTGCCCGCACCTCGATGTCCCGGGGATCCAGTGACAGCGAGCGACGCATCAGCTTCATCGCGGAGACACCGTCCAGCAGCGCGTGGTGGACCTTCGTGTAGACGGCGACTCGCCCGTCGCTGAGCCCTTCGACCAGGTGGGTTTCCCACAACGGCCGGTGCCGATCCAGCAGGCTGCCATGCAACCGCGACGTGAGTTCGAGCAGTTCACGGATCCGCCCCGGTGACGGAAGCGCCGAGCGGCGCAAGTGGTACTCGAGGTCGACGTCCCCGTCGAACGACCAGGCGAGGTTGGCGATGCCGCCGAACAGCTCGCCGGGATGCTTACGGAACGTCGGCTGCAGATCCTCCTGGGCCAGCATCTCGGCATAGATATCGGCCAGGAACTCTGGGCCGGCATCTTCGGGCAGCTCGAACAATTGCAGGCCGCCGACGTGCATGGGATGTTCGCGGGACTCGCCCAGCAGGAACAGCGAATCCGTCGGCGAAATCAGCTCCATCGAGGACCTCCCGCGTCGGTTCTACCCCGTGTGCCCATTACACCGTGTTGTCACACGGCCCGAGGTATCCCGGGCGGATCAGCCCAGCAGAAGGATCAGCGGTGACCGCCGCCACCGCCGCCGCCACCACCGGGATGCGCGTTGAAGCCCGGCTCGGCCACTTCGGCCTCGGTGAGCTGGTCGCTGGTGTCGGGGATGATGGTCGGGGCGCAGTCCAACGAGAAGCTGTCCTCGGTATCGGTGTCCTGACACTGGGCCATCACCCGTGGTGGAGCACCGCCGATGCCGGCGAATACGGCGACCGCCGGGGCCGCCGCGATCACCAATCCGATTGCCGCGTAGAGCAATCCTCGTGTGCGAGCCGAAGCGGTCGACATGATGACAAACCCCCAAGAGTTCTCGATGGCGTCTGGCTGAAGCGCTGGGCCTCCAAACCGCCAGAGTAGGTGAGGTTGCTGGGAATCGCGATGGATCCCGCTGATTCACAGCGACAGTGCAGGTGCGGCCGGCGCGATGGACTTTCGGCCACAACGGCGGTGACCGACTGCTCTGCTGATGTGACGGTGAGCACACCCATGATGGGTTCATCCGACCCGAAGGAGCGAGGAATGAAAGCCAAAGTCGGGGACTGGTTAGAGATCAAGGGCACCACGACCGAACAGCACGATCAGCGTGGACTCATCACCGAGGTGCACTCCGAAGACGGCTCGCCGCCCTACGTCGTGCGCTGGCTTGCCACCGGCCACGAAGCGACGGTATATCCCGGCTCGGATGCCATCGTGATCACCGCGGAAGAGCAGAAGGACGCCGACGAGCGCGCACGCGCCCGAATCACGGCCGTGCAAGACGCGATCACACACCCGGCGGCCGACTGAAATTTGATCTACGCGGAGGTGGTCGGGGTCCGCCGTATGCTCACCGTCCTGCGGGCTGTCATCGCGATCGTGGCGATGGCTGTGGCAGGCGTCCCGGCCGGCGTGGGCGACCGGTCAACCTAGTTGGCGTGATCCGACAGGTCGACCACCTCAGCATCGGGGGCATGTTTTCTCACTGACGCAATGGCGTTCTTCACGCCGGCTTTCGACTCATAATCCTCGCTAGTGGCGATGATGGCGCCGTTGCCGGCCTTGAGCCAGAACCGGAACCGGCCCTCCGCGTCCTCGGTGATCTCGAACTTGCCCGCCATGTCTTGACTCCCTGGGAAGTGGCCTCAACCGCCGAACAGACCGACCGTGGTGGCCGCGGCGATGGCCGCACCGCTGATCGCATCGGTGGCCTGCCTCACCGGTGTTGTCGGCGCCAACACCAACGGCTTGCTCAGCGCGTACAGCTGAAAGCGATAGTGGTGCACGCCGGTACCCGCCGGCGGGCAGGGGCCGAGATAGTTCGCATTACCGGTGGAGTTGAGGCTGACCTGCGCACCGTCGGGCAGTCCACCGTCGACGATTTCGGTGGTCGACGGAGGTATGCCGGTGACCACCCAATGCGTGTAGAGCCCGCTGGGTGCATCGGGGTCGTCGACGACCAAGGCCAGCGATTCCGCGCCGTCCGGCACGCCCTCCCAGCGCAGTGGCGGGGGGACGTTGCCTCCGTGACAGGAGAACTCCACCGGGATGGGTGTGTTGTCGGCGAAGGCAGGGCTGCTCACCGCCAACTCCGCCGCTTTCGCCCCCGGCGCGGCGGCCACCATGGCGATTGCGGTCATTCCTCCGGTCAGCACCGCGCGAAGCACCATGGCAACCCCTGTGCACGTGGAACCACTAACACTCCGCAACCTACTTCGCTAGCCGGACGCAGGGTAGTGCCGAAAGTCACGGATACGTCGCCGCCGCCAGCTGCAGAATCTCTTCACGATCGGCCGACAGTAGAAACCCCGACCGGATTGCCTCATCGAGCGATGTCGTGAAGCGGTCGAGATATTCGGTTGCCCCACCCGGATAGAGTCGGGTGAGGGTGGCAGCGTCGAAGGGTTCGCCCGAACCGAACAGATGCGACAGCGGGCTCTCGGCGGAGCCGATCCCCGACGTCCGCGCGATTGGTACGTCGACCCACGGGGTGCGCACCCCGCCCATCGCGAGTCCGTTTGCATCCAGGACCGGTCGCGGCGGGTCGGTGTCGCCAAGCTCCATCGGCGCGGCCGTCGCCGGAGCCGTGCCGTCGCGGATCCAGTCATGCAGGCCGGCGATCGCCGCTTGGAGGACGTAATGGTGTTGTGGGGCGAAGTTGATGAAATGCGGTAGCCGCTGACCCATGAGTGTGTCGGTCGGCGCGTATGCGGCCACCAGTTCCTGCAGGGGTGCGAAACCGCTGTCGATACGGCTGACCTGAATCGTGTAGTTGTCGGCATGAGCGGTGCCGGGGATCTCCCAGGTCCGTAGCCGTTCGGTGTCGGGTTGCCTCGCCAGGTGGTAGCCCGGCCGCAGGCCACCGACGACATCGGTTTCGGTGAGAACTGTCATCAGCGGGACGCGCAGACCGTCGCGAAACTTGACGGCTCGGGGTGCGGCGGCTTCCGGCTGGGCGAATATGGACGTGCCGTCCAGCGGTGCGGCGGGCCCGAATCGGGAGTGGATCAAGAACCCGTCATAGACCTGTGCGATCGGATCGATGGCGTTGACGTAAGTGGTCAAGAACATCGCTGATTGCGATTCACCAACGGCCACGACGTATTCCGGTTTCAGTGGACCCAGGACTTCAGAGCTCCTCGCGCCACGCACCAGCTGGCCGGCCTGAGAGAAGATGTCGTAGGCGTAGGCGTCTTCCGGGTGGTTCAGACGCCAGTAGCGTTCGGGATCCTGCTTCTTCAGCGACATGTCCATACCGAGGCTCGCGCCACCTTCGATCCCGACCTGCTGCGCTGAGACCGCGACATAGGCATAGCCCCGGCGAACCAATTCGCGGTGCGCCATGAACCAGACGGCGGGAGCGTCGATGCCTCCGCTGACGTTCAGCCATTCGACGACGACTGTTCCGTTGAACCTCGCCGGATCCGACGGCTTCAAGACGACTATCCGGGTGGTGTAGTCGGCCGAACCCGAAGGTATCGCCTCCCAACGACCATCGGCACCGAGTTCGGCGACGGAGGCGAAGGCGGACGCCGATCCCGAGACGAAGTACTCGTCATCGGTGTAACCGAGGCTGGCAATGTCGTAGGCACCGAGCAGAAGTTTCGGCT
Source organism: Mycobacterium pinniadriaticum (assembly GCF_026242045.1). Classification (GTDB taxonomy): domain Bacteria; phylum Actinomycetota; class Actinomycetes; order Mycobacteriales; family Mycobacteriaceae; genus Mycobacterium; species Mycobacterium pinniadriaticum. Next base: position 95,828 of record NZ_JAPJDO010000014.1, on the reverse strand, counting down.
CGCCCGGAGCGTGCGCGGCGACCGGCCCGGTCACCGCGTCACGACCGCGGGATCAACAGCGTCTGCAATGTGATGGCGACGATCACGGCGTGGCATCGGACGGTCATGCACGTTGCGGGCTCTCAACCACACTCGGATTTGAAATGCCTGTCGCTGAAGGTAATTCGTCGAACGCGGCCTGGATTCGCTGGGTGAACAAATCGGCATCGGGCAGGGTTCTCACGCAGCCGTACACCGCGAAATTGAGCATGCCGGCATAGCTCCAGACGGTGATGTTGACACCAGCTTCGGCTGGTCCCGCAGCATCGACGGCGAGCGGGGAACCGGCGCACTCCCGCGCGCTGCTGCACGTCCCTGCCGGATGGTGTTCAGCCGCCGCGGCAATTCGCGCCGATACTGCTGCTGGCTGGACGCCTCGTCGAAGACCGCGATCTTCAGTATGTGCTGCGGCTCGATCGGCTCGTCGAGGATGAACGTGGGTGTCGCTGCCCGACAGCCGGATCGTGGCGTCTGCCTCTTGCTGGAGTTTCATGGTTGACCGTCTCCTCGGCCGGGATAGTCGCGCTTCCGGCCCGCCTGCGGAAAACACGTAATCCGGGATGTGGCTCACAACTACGCTATCGGATGGCGGGTCGTTCATCGGCAGTTCCACGGGTCTCCACAGGCGTCCGTATTGGACACCGAATCGGCCAGACGAGGAGAGGTCCGTGGTGAACGACAAAGATGAAACGATCGCCCGTCCGGGAGACTTCACCGGCGACTGGGATCCGGCGATGATGCAGCGGATGGTCAGCCTCGCGCGGCCGGTGTGCAAGATCTGGTTTCGTTCCCAAGTGCGCGGGTTGGAGACGTTTCCCTCTGGTGCGGCGCTGATCGTGTCGAACCATTCCGGGCTCCCGTACGCCTGGGACGCGCCGGTCCTCTGGGTCGACTTCTTCGAGAAGTTCGGATACGAGCGGAGGCTGTATGTCCTCGGTCACGATGTTCTGTTCCGCGGGCCGGCCACCGGGACCCTGATGCGGATGGGCATGCTTCGGGCCAGCCGCGACAACGCCGGCAAGGCGCTGCGTTCGGGTGCCGCGGTCATGGTTTTTCCCGGCGCGGCCCATGATGCGGCACGGCCTACCTGGGAACAGAGCACGATCGATTTCGCCGGCCATACCGGCTACGTCACGATCGCGCTCGAAGCCGGCGTGCCGATCGTTCCGGTGGTGTCCATCGGCGGGCAGGAGACACAGTTGTACCTGACCCGCGGTACCTGGCTGGCGAAATCGCTGGGGCTGCAACGGCTGATCCGCCTCGAGCAGATGCCGGTGTCGTTCGGCTTCCCGTTCGGGTTGAGTGTGGGGACGGTGAACCTGCCGTTTCCCTCCAAGATCATCACTCAGATGCTGGCGCCGATCGACATCACCGCACGGTTCGGCAAGGAACCCGATGTCACCGACGTGGACACGTACGTTCGCACGGTGATGCAGTCCGCGTTGGATGGCCTTGCGGCCCGGCGCCGCTTCCCCATTCTGGGGTGACGGTCTCAGTATCGCTCGACGGCGTAACTGCCTACCTTCCCTTGGCGGTCCTGGCGACCCCGGCGCTCGCCCTCTCGTGGATCTCGTCGAGGAAGATCCCAATCGCCGTCATCACCGAGTCGGTGCGCGCGCCGTCGGTCATATCGAAGCCGTGTTGGGCTCCGGGCACTTCCAGATAGCCGACCGTCGACTGCGACACGTCGCGGAGCCGGTCGTTGAAATCTCGCGCCTGTGCCACCGGAATCACCGTGTCACAGCTCCCGTGCACGATGAGGAACGGCGGGGCATCGGGGCGCACCCGGGCAATCGGCGACGCCTTGCGGAAGACATGCGGATCGTGCGCCTGCCGCTTCCTGACGACGACGTGTTCGAGGAATTCGACGAACCGATCACGCTCGGGAGTTGACCGGTCGGCCCAGTCGTACCGACCGTAGATACTCACCACGGCGTCCACCGTGGTGTCCGCCTGGGGTGGCAGGTCAAGATGAAAGTCCTGGTCGTCGTGGGTGAGGCCGGTCAGGGCGGCCAGGTGCCCCCCCGGCGGACGACCCCGCGACGGCGACGAAGTCGGGATTGCCGCCGAACTCCGCGATGTTGGCACGAGCCCAGGCGACCGCGGCTTTCACGTCGGCGACATGCCGCGGCCAGCGATGGTGCGGAGACACCCGGTAGTCAATCGCCAGACATATCCAGCCCCGCTCGGCAAGGTGCGACATCAGCGCATGACCCTGCAGCATCCGCTTGCCGTGTACCCATCCGCCGCCGGGTACGTAGACCAGAACCGGCGCGGGCTGTGCCGGCAAGTCGTCGCGCCGCCAGATTTCCAGCAGCTGCCCCGGCGCGCTGCCATAGCTGACCGAGGATCTGTGCAGGTACTGCTGACGCTTCCCGCGGTACCTGAGCACCGGTGGGAGCCGGTCCGGCCCGGGCCAGTCGACGTCCAACCGCTCTGCTGACACCACTCCCTGCAGCGCTTGCGCGCTGACCTCGTGGGCCGGCGGCAGGTCCTCCTGGCGTGGTTTCGGCTCGCCGGTGGGCAGCTTTCCACTCACCAGGTAGGAAACCATCTCAGGGGCCACCCGGCAGCCCCACAACGCCATCGCGGCTACCCCGCCGAGCGTCTCGAAACGCTTACCCACGAGCGGAAGGGCAGAACAAGCCTCGGTGATTCCCAGGACGAGGGGGGTCGGGTTGAGGAATTTCCACCATTTCGTCCGCGACGGCGGCTCGTGCCCGATCGCTGCAGCGGTCGACCGCTTGGATTCCATGTCTCAGCCCTTCCCAGCCGGCGTGCTGGAACGGTATTCCACCTGCGAAAACACGCCTGGGTGTGACGCTTCTCATACCAGGCTAGCCGAGGTGGACACGTCCACTCGACGCAGGCGTCAATTTCGTGGAGGCTCCGCGCCGAGGTCGACACCCGGGTGCGCAGGGCGGCGCAGTCCACGTTGGACCATTCGGCCGCCCAACACCACCTCCCGATCCTAGGGTGAGTGCCGCTAGGTCACCGCAGGCCACACCCTCCAAACGCGCAGCCCACGTCCGCGAGGCCGTCCGGGCGCTGAGGAACGCGCGGCCGGTGGTCGGCTTGCGCCCGGACAAGCATCTGCGGATGGGTAGCCTTCGTGGTACTCAAGCCCACGGCGTCGGCCACCGCCGACATGCTCAGGCAACACGTCCGGGAACAACTCGCAAGCTACAAGGTGCCCGCGCGAAATCGTGTTCCTCGACGAACTGCCCCGCAATGCGGTGGGCAAGATCCTGCGTAGGGAGTTGAAGTCCCATCTCGTCAGCGCGTGACATCGGGTTATCACAATCTTCGGGACAGCACCCCGAAGAGGCCGATGTTCGCGCCGGAGGCGAGAAGGACAGCGATCCGTTCCGGACGCAAGCGGACCTCGGCTTGTCGATCGAGGGGCAATTGGGCGCCGCCGGATTCGACGATATCGACGAGATCGGCCGTGGCGGCTTCGGCATCGTGTTCCGGTGCACCGAGGTGGCGCTAGGGCGCATCGTCGCGGTCAAGGTGCTCACCGCCGACCTGCAGGAGGACCGCGAGCGGTTCTTGCGCGAGCAGCGCGCGATGGCGAAGCTGACGGGGCACCCGAACATCGTCGGGGTGCTGGAGGTCGGCGAGACCGCCGGCGACCATCCGTACCTGGTGATGCAGTACCACGCACAGGGGTCGCTGGAGGACCGGATCAAACGGCTGGGTCTGTTGCCGCTCGACGAAGCGCTGCGGGTCGGCGTGAAGATGGCGGGTGCGCTGGAGTCAGCTCACCGCCTCGGCATCCTGCACCGCGACGTCAAGCCGGCGAACATATTGCTGACCGCCTACGGCCAGCCGGCGTTGAGCGACTTCGGCATCGCGCACATCGCCGGGGGATTCCAGACCGCGGCAGGCAACATCAGCGGGTCACCGGCATTCATCGCGCCTGAGATCCTGGCCGGCGATCCCCCCAACCAAGCCTCGGACGTCTATGGACTGGGCGCCAGCCTATTCGCGATGCTGACTGGTCACGCAGCGTTCGAACGCCACGCCGATGAGCAGATCGTCGCACAGTTCCTGCGCATCGCCGGCGATCCGGTACCTGATCTGCGGGACCGCGGTGTCCCCGCCGATGTCGCCGCCGTCGTCGAGAAGGCGATGTCGCGCAATCCCGCTGATCGTCCGTCCGTCGTCGCGCTGGGCGAGGAGCTGCAACGGGTGCAGGCAGCCTACGGCTTTCCGGTCGACGAGATGGCCTTGCGGGACGGCGACCAGGATTCCGCCGATGGACATCGGGCCGACAAGCAACCCGCCCGAGCCCGCCGGGTACACGGGAGTCTGCCGGCCGAGATCACCAGTTTCATCGGACGTGACGTCGAATTGGGCCAGCTGGCAAGGCTGTTGGCGTCCTCGCGGATGGTGACGCTGATCGGGCTCGGCGGAGTCGGCAAGACGCGGCTGGCGCGGCGGGCGGCGGCCCAGGCCCAGGCCCAGGGCGACTTCCCCGATGGCGTACGGATGATCGAGATGGGTGAATTGCGTGACGGCTCACTGCTGGTCGACGTGGTCGCCGCGGGGCTGGGCCTGCGCGACGAGGCGGCCAGACCGTTACATGACGTCCTCGTCGACTTCCTGGCCCCGCGCCGGCTGCTTCTGGTGCTCGACAACTGCGAACAGCTTGTCGCCGACGTGGCGCGGCTGACCGAGGAACTGTTGAGGGAGTGCCCCCACCTGCGGGTCCTGGCGACCAGCCGCGAGCGTCTCGGTGTCTACGGCGAGGCCGTCGAAGTAGTTGCGCCACTGGCGTTTCCCGACATCGAAAGGATCCCCAGAATCGATTCCCTGGGCGAGTTCGACGCGATCGCTCTGTTCTGTGAGCGGGCGGCTGCTGCGGTGCAGGAGTTTCACCTCACGGAGGACAACAAGACGATGGTCGCGGGCATCGTGTCCCGGCTGGAGGGACTGCCGCTGGCGATCGAGCTGGCGGCGGCGAGGCTTCGTGCCATGTCCCTCGACCAACTGCTGGAACGCCTCGCCGATCGGTACCGGGTGTTGACGCACGGCAGCCGCGGAGCACCCAGACGTCAGCAGGCGCTCAGTTGGACGGTGGCGTGGAGCTACGACCTGTGCACTCCCGCCGAGCAGCGGCTGTGGGGACGACTTTCGGTCTTCGCCGGTGTTTTCGAACTCGAAGCGGCGCAATACGTCTGCGGCGCCGACGTGGACGAAGACGAGTTCTTGGACTTGGTGACGGCTCTTGTCGACAAGTCGATCCTGATCCGGACCGAATCCAACAATGTCGTCCGATTTCGGCTGCTCGAGACGCTGCGGGAATACGGCAGATTCCAGATCGAGCAGAACGCCGACTACCGGGATCTGCGGCTTCGGCACGCCGAGTGGTATCAGCGGCTGGCACGCGATGCATTCGACGGGTGGTTCAGCCCACGCCAACTGGACTGGCTGGACCGCATACGGCGGGAAATGCCGAACATCCGAGAGGCGCTGGAGTTCAGTCTGTCTGAGGACGGGACGACAGCGCTTGGGACCGCCGCCGCGCTACAACCCTTTTGGCTGTGCCGCGGAATGCTGCGCGAGGCGCGGCACTGGACAGATCGCGCGTTAGATCGTGCACCGCGGGAGCCGACCCGTGATCGGGTGCAGGCATTGTTCAGCTCTGCGCTGATCATGCCGCTGTACGGCGACTTGTCCGGGGGAGCGGCTCGGGCAGCGGAGGCGCGAGCGCTGGTGGAGAAGACCGATGATCCGGTCGCGCACGCAGGAGTTTCGATGGCCGATGGCATCGAGGCGATCATGCGTGGCGACTTCCACAGTGCCACAACCCATCTGGAAGAAGCGCTGAAAGCCAGCGACGACCCCAATATGCAGGTCAATGCGATGCTCCTACTCGGCTGGGCCCTGGAATTTGCCGGCGACACCCGGCGCGCGCTCAGCTGGCAGGAGAAGGCGCTCGCCCTGGCGACATCTCGAGGCGAGAAGATCTATCGGTCATATGCGCTGTGGGAGTTGGGAATCCGCTGGTTGCAGCACGGTAGGACCGGACAGGCCGAGGAGTTACTACAGGAGGGCCTGCGGTTTGCGCAACAAATCGACGATCAACGCAACGCCGCCGGTTGTCTGGAGGGTCTGGCCTGGATAGCCGCGCGACGGGAAGAGCTGCGTGCTGCCACCGTGATGATGGGGGCCGCTGACGCGCTTGCCCGAGCGGTCGGCAGTGTCGCGGTTCCACTTCCCCGCCTACAGGACCTGCACGCCGACTGTGAGCGCCGTGCCCGCGAAGCACTCGGCTGCGACGAATTCACCGGCGCGCACAACGAAGGAGGCGCCATGAGCCTCGACGAGGCGGTCACCTATGCGCTCGACGGGCATATCTAGGATGCCGAAACTGGCGGTCATCACGGGAGGGGCCGGTGGCATGGGGCTGGCAACCGCCCATATCATCGGCCGGCACAGCGCCGTGCTCATCAGCGACGTCGACCGAGGGCGCCTCGACGCCGCCCAGCGCGAACTCGTTGATGCGGGAGTGGAATGTGAAGCCGCCGAGTGCGATATCACGGATCGTGAGTCCGTGCGCCGGCTCGTGAACACTGCTCGACAGCTGGGCGTCATCACTTCGGTGGTCCACACCGCCGGTGTGAGCCCGGGCATGGGATCGGCCGACTTGATCCTTCGGATCAACGCCGTCGGCACGGTTCTGGTCAACAGCGCCTTCTACGAGATCGCTGAAGAGGGCATGGCCGTTGTCAACGTGGCTTCCGTTGCCGGGCACCAACTCCCGGAAATCCTTGCGCCGAGGCATCTGTACACGCACGCATTCAGTGACGTCGGCCGGTTCCATTCAGACCTGCTGCGGCTGTGCAGTGTGATCCCGGGCAGGATGCGTCCGGAACTGGCCTACGTGCTGAGCAAGAATTTCGTCATCTGGTACAGCAAGGCCTTCGCTGCGCAGTTCGGCGGCAAAGGTGCGCGGGTGGTGTCGGTCTCCCCCGGCTCGTTCGACACCCCGATGGGAAAGCTCGAAGAAGATGCCGGCGCCGGCGCGCTGGTTGAACTCGGCGCGATCAAGCGTTTCGGCCGCCCCGCCGAGATCGCCGAGTTGCTGGCTTTTTGCGCCGGCGACAAGCCGGGTTACCTCACCGGGACGGACATCATCTGCGACGGCGGCGTGACGGCCGCGATGACCGTCAAGGCCGCGCTGAGGCTGGCGCTATCGCGGTAAACCCGGGTTGATCAGAGGTTACTTGGGCACACCTCAGCGACGATGACGCTGGACACCTATGTGGACCTGTTTGACGACGACTTGGACGCTGTCGTGGCCACGCTGCAGGCCCGCTCCTCACGCGAAGTCTCCCAAGATTGTGGGCAACATGTGGGCACAGCACCTCAAACGAGGTGGTCAACAACCGTAGAAATAGCTTTTTTAGCAGCGCAAACACGTTTGCAGCTATGGCGGTGGCGGAGGGATTTGAACCCTCGGACGGGGGTTACCCGTCACACGCTTTCGAGGCGTGCTCCTTAGGCCGCTCGGACACGCCACCGCCGAAGAGCTTACGTGTCGCGGCCGGGCTAACCCAAATCGCGCTGGCGGGCGAAAAACCCCTCCAGCAGCGCGGCGCATTCCTCGGCCAGCACTCCCCCGCGTACCTCCGGCCGATGGGTCAGCCGCCGGTCGCGCACCACATCCCAGAGTGAGCCCGCGGCACCGGTTTTCGGTTCCCACGCCCCGAACACCACCCGGGACACCCGGGCCATCACCAGCGCACCGGCGCACATGGTGCACGGTTCGACGGTCACCGCGAGCGTGGTCCCCTCCAGACGCCAGCCGTCGCCATAGACCCGGGCCGCCGCCCGCAACGCCAGGATCTCGGCGTGCGCGGTCGGGTCACCGAGTTGCTCGCGGGCATTGGCCGCCCGGGCGAGCTCAACCCCGTCCGGGCCGAATACCACCGCCCCAATCGGGACATCCTCGGGACCGGCCAGGCCCGCGGCGGAAATCGCCGCGTGCACAAACCGCTCGTCCTGCGACTGGCTCACCGATCGAGACGGTCGAGCACGGCGGCCAGCTCGTCGGCGAAACCCATCTCCCGCGCGATCCGGCCGAGCTGCTCGTCGGCATACAGGTCGGTCTCGTCGAGAATCACGCTCAGCACCGGCTCGGGCAAGCCGATATCGGCCAGCACGCCTAGGTCACCCTCCTCGAAAGGGTCGGCGTCCTCGAGGTCTTCGGGTGCGATGTCGGCGTCCAATGTCTCCAGCGCCTCGGCGGCGATGTCGTAATCCAGCGCCGCCGTCGCGTCCGACAACAACAGCCGGGTGCCCGCCGGGGCCGGCCGTACGATCAGGAAGAACTCGTCGTCGATGTCCAGCAGCCCGAATACCGCACCGGCGCTACGTAATTCTCGCAACTCCGTTTCGGCAGCGGTCAAGCTGGTCAGCACCTTCGCGCTCATGGCGGAGCAACGCCACTTGCCGTCCTCGCGAACCACGGCCACCGCGAAACCGTCCGGGGTCTCCGACCCCGGGCTGTTCTGGGCCCGCTGTGCTTCCATGGGCCGATACGGTAGTCCCTGATCAGGCATTTTGACCAGGTACCCATCGGCTGTGCCGTGATGGTGTGCCAACCTGGACACGTGACGAAGACACCCGTGTGCGTCCTCGGGCTCGGCCTGATCGGCGGGTCGGTGTTGCGGGCAGCGACAGCCGCCGGCCGGGAGGCATTCGGGTACAACCGATCCGTCGAGGGCGCCCGGGCGGCCCGGATGGACGGCTTCGCCGCCACCACCGATCTGACCGAGACGCTGCGGTGGGCCGCCGACCATGAGGCGCTGATCGTCCTGGCTGTTCCCATGCCCGCGGTGTCAGCACTTCTGGGCTACATCAAGGACATCGCCGCCGGCTGCCCGCTGACCGATGTCATCAGTGTCAAGGGTGCGGTTCTCCGCGAGGTGCGCGCGGCCGGGTTGCTCGACCGCTATGTCGGCGGCCACCCGATGGCGGGCACCGCGCACTCGGGCTGGAGCGCGGGCGACGCGCGGCTTTTCGTCGGCGCGCCCTGGGTGGTGGGCGTCGACGACCACGTCGATGCCGGGGTCTGGGCGCAGGTGATGAACCTGGCGCTGGATTGCCACGCGGTCGTGGTCCCCGCCAAGTCCGATGAGCACGACGCGGCGGCGGCGAGCATCTCGCACCTGCCGCACCTGCTTGCCGAAGCGCTGGCCGCGACGGCCGGCGAGGTTCCGCTGGCGTTCGCGCTGGCGGCCGGTTCGTTCCGGGACGGCACCCGGGTCGCAGGCACCGCACCCGACCTGGTGCGCGCGATGTGCGAAGCCAACGCCGATCAGCTCCTGCCGGCTCTGGATCACGCCCTGGGCCTGTTGAATCAGGCCCGCCAGTCGTTGGCCGAGAGAGGTTCGGTGGCCGATCTTGTCGAGGCCGGCCATGCCGCCCGGGCCCGCTATGACAGCTTTTCGCGCCCACAAATCGTGACGATCGCCATCGGTGAGGAGAACTGGCGTGACGAGCTGGCCGCCGCGGGGCGGTCCGGCGGCGTGATCAGATCCGCTTTGCCAGGCCCGGGTAATCGACGATGAACCCGTCGGAGTCGACGGTGATCGTGGTGTCGGCGACCGGCGAGTGCAGCTTGATGCCGTCCGCGCTGTCCACGCCGGCGCTGCTGTAACTGATCGACGCCTGCTTGACGGTCAGGTCGGGCAAACTCACGTACACGACCGGCAGAGTCACAGACTCGGCCCGCCGGTACAAACCGGTACGGCGGATCGGCAGCGCATTGAAGAACGGGCTGAAGACGACGTCGACGTCGAGCGCACCCTCGTAGGAACCGCGGGACTGACCCTGATGGTCGGTGACCAGCCACATGTTCTCCTCGTCGCGGGCGATCGACAGCTGCCGATCCCGCTCGGCGAGGGTCACGCTCAGCGACAGCCGCTTGGTGGCGCCGGACTCGTCGGTCACCAGGTCGTAGGACGCGCTGAAGGACGGGTGGGTCGCACTGGCGGCGGCCACGATGCGGCCGTAGGCCTTGATCCGGTTGCCCGATAGCTGGACCCGGGTCGATTCCATCTGCGAAGCGTCGTGCGCGCGCCAGGTCAGGATCGCCGGCCAGGCACTTTCTGTCGCTTCATGGGCAGCACTCACCCTTCTACCGTATGCGACGGACTGCCCCGTTCGTAACCAGGTGGCGAAGTGCGGCCCTTCCGTGACACGGGCGCGTGCGCATCGAAACTCACTTCGTCGTCGAGCAACGGCTGCGGCATCCTGCGGAACCGCCCGGTGCCGGGCACCGATGCCCACACGGCCAGGGCCAGCAGGCCGTCGAGCACCAAGGCCAACACCGTGACCAGCAACGCCCCCACCAGGGCCAGATAGAACTGACGGACCTTGATTCCGTCGATCAGGTAGCGCCCCAGCCCGCCCAGGCTGGCGTAGGCGGCCACCGTCGCGGTCGCGACCACCTGCAGGGTCGCGGTGCGCAGCCCGCCCACGATGAGCGGCAGCGCGTTGGGCACCTCGACCCGCAGCAAAATCCGGGTCTCGGTCATTCCCATCGACCGGGCGGCGTCCACCACCGTCGGGTCGACGTTGGCGATGCCGGCGTAGGTGCCCGCCAGCAGCGGCGGGATGCCCAGCAGCATCAGCGCGACGGTCGGCGGCAGTAACCCCAACCCCCACAGCAGCACCCCCAGCAGCAGCACGCCCAGGGTGGGCAGCGCACGCAGCGCGTTGACCCCGGTGACGACCAGGAAGGTACCGCGCCCGGTGTGCCCGATCAGCATCCCGATCGGGATCGCGATCAGCGCTGAGCAGACGACCGCGACCGCGGTGTACTGGAGATGTTCGAGAATGCGCATCCCCAGACCGGCCTTACCTTCCCAGTTGGCGGCGGTGAAGATGTAGGCGAGCGCCTGATGCAGGAAGTTCATCGGCTCGCCTTGAGCCGGGTCCACGGGGTGATCAACCGGCCGGCCAGCAGGATGAGCACGTCAATGACGATCGCCAGCAGGAAGATCGCGATGATGCCGGCGACGATCTGGTCGCTCTTGTCAGCCTGATATCCTTCGGTGAACCAGGTTCCCAGCCCGCCGATCCCGATCACCGAACCCACCGACACCATCGAGATGTTGGTCACCGCGACCACCCGCAGACCGGCGACCAGAACCGGAATTGACAGTGGTAGTTCGACTTTGAGCATCCGAGCCAGCCTGGTGTAGCCGACGGCCGTCGCGGCGTCACGCACCTGGGCGGGCACGGCATCGAGCGCCTCGGGAACCGCACGCACCAGCAGCGCGGTGGTGTAGAGGGTGAGCGCGACGATGACGTTCGCCTCGTCGAGGATGCGGGTCGGGATGATCAGCGGCAGCACCACGAACAGAGCCAGCGAGGGGATGGTGAAGATGATGCTCGCCGTGACCGTGGTCAGGCGGCGCAACGCGGTGGTCCGCCACACATAGGCGCCCAGCGGCACCGCGATCAGCAGACCCAGCACCACCGGGATCAGGGACAGCCGAAGATGGATGACCGTCAGCGCCCACGCCTTGTCGAGATGGGTCAGCAGATAGTTCACGCTCAGCTGCCCCGCAACACGGCCAGAACATCGTCGGCCTTCACCCCGCCGATCACCTGACCGCCGTCATCGACGGCCACCCCGAGCCCGGCCGGCGACGACAGCGCGGCATCGAGCGCCAGCCGCAGCGTCCCGCCCGGACCGAACAACGATCCCCCGGCGATACTGCTGTCGTACAACGAGCTCCCGCCGCGATGCAGTTGCACACCCTCGGCATTGATCCAGGCGTACGGCCGGCCGTCGTCCTTGAGCACCAGCCGCCAGTCGCCGGAGCCGAGCGAAAGCCCGTCGATCTCGCCCTCGGTGACGGTCGCGATGTCGTGCAGCGGCAGGCCGGTGGCCGCCCGGAACTGCAGACCGCGATATCCGCGATCGGCGCCGATGAACCCCGACACGAATTCGTTGGCCGGGTTGGACAACAGCCGCGCCGGCGCATCGTATTGCTGCGGGTGCCGCCGGGTCCGAATACCGCGACGCGGTCGCCGAGCTTGACCGCCTCGTCGATATCGTGGGTGACGAACACGATGGTCTTGTGCAATTCGCTTTGCAGACGCAGGATTTCGGCCTGCAGCTCGTCCCGCACGACCGGGTCCACCGCCGAGAACGGTTCGTCCATCAGCAGCACCGGTGGGTCCGCCGCCAGCGCCCTCGCCACACCGACGCGTTGCTGCTGACCGCCGGACAACTGCGCCGGATAGCGATCCCCCAGCTTGGGGTCCAGGCCCACCCGCTCCAGTACCTCGTAGGCGGCTCTGCGGGCCGCTCGCCGGGGCTGACCCTTGAGCACCGGCACAGTCGCGACATTGTCGATCACTCGCTGATGCGGCATCAGGCCGCCGCTCTGGATCACGTAACCGATCCCGAGCCGCAATTTGACCGGGTCGACGGCGGCGATGTCGCGCCCGTCCACGGTGATCGTCCCCGAACTGGGCTCGATCATCCGGTTGATCATCCGCATCGACGTGGTCTTACCGCAGCCAGACGGCCCGACGAAGACCGTCAGCGTGCCCGTCGGCACCTCCATGCTCAGATCGTCGACCGCAACGGTGCCATCCGGGTATGCCTTGGTGACCGTCTCGAAGGTGATCATCTATTTCCCGATCGGCTTGTCGAAACCGTTGTCGCGGATCCACTGTCGGGCGGCTTCGTCGGGGTCGACCCCGGAGTTGCCGGACACCGCGGTGTTGAGTTCGATGAGGCCCTGCGTGCTCAGCTTCGCCGATACGGCATCGAGCACGGTTTTGAGTTCATCGGATTTCTTCTGGGAACTGACCAGCGGCACGACATTGGCGGCCAGGAAGTTGTTCTTTGGATCCTCCAGCACCACGAGGTTGTTCTGGCCGATCGCGGGCGATGTACTGAAGATATCGGCGGCGGTGACAGTGCCGTCCACCAGCGCGCGTACGGTTGCCGGCCCGCCACCGTCGCTGATTGCGATGAAGTTGTCCGGCTTGATGTCCAGGCCGTACTTCTCTTTCAGTCCGGGCAGTCCCTCGGTGCGGTTCAGGAACTCCGACGGGGCGCCGAACTTGACCTCCGCCGAATGTGCCGCAAGATCGCCGATCGTCTTGAGATTCCATTTCTGCGCGGTGGATTCGGAGACCGCGACCGTGTCGGTGTCGTTGGCCGGTGACGGATTCAGGATGGACAGATCACCGGGCAACGCCCGGAACAACGCCAGCACCACCTCGTCCGGCGTGGTCACGGTGGTCTTTGGATCGAAGTACTGCAACAGGTTTCCGGTGTATTCGGGCACCAGATCGATCGAGTGGTCGCGCACGGCGGGAATGTAGGTTTCGCGGCTGCCGATCCCGAATTGCCGTCCGACGGTGAATCCGTTGGCCTCCAATGCCTGAGCATAGATCTCGGCGATGATCTTCGATTCCGGGAAGTCCGCGGAGCCGACGACGAGACTCTTCAGATCACCCGAGGCCGAGCCGCCACCAAGCGGATTCGCACTGCCGCACGCCGCCACCACGGGCAACATCACCGTGAGCAGAATCGCCGCCAACCACAGTCGCTTTCCGCTCAGCGACGCATTCATTGAGCGTCCTTTCACCCGGCCCGTTCCACCGACAGTAACGGCACTGCCCGAGCGCCGCCCAGGTTTGGATCACCGCGGACGACATCGGCTCGCTGTGCCGTGGTTGTTTTCTTCTGGACCCGAAAGGGCAAAGATGGAGCAATGACCAGTGAACCGTCGGGCCCGCCCAACGAGCCCACGCCGCCGGTTCCACCGGCGCCCCCGCCACCGCCGCCGGACCCGCCCGTGTCCGGTGCGGCCAAGCCGGTATCGGAAGTGACGTTCACCCGTGCCGCAGCGCTGTGGTCGTCGGTGATCGTCGGGCTGCTGATCCTGACAATCCTGCTGATCTTCATCGCCCAGAACACCGAGTCGACGTCGTTCGCCTTCCTCGGCTGGCATTGGTCACTGCCCTTGGGGGTGGCGATCCTGCTTGCGGCGGTCTGTGGTGGCCTGGTGGCGGTCCTGGCCGGGGCCGCGCGGATCTTCCAGCTGCGCCGCGCCGCGAAGAAGAATCTCAAAGCGGCCCGGAAAAACTAACCGGGCGGGCCACCGGATCTACCCGGTGACGAGCGCGGCGGCCAACCCCAGGTAGATCACCAACGACAGCAGATCCTGGACGACCGTGGCCAGCGGTCCCGACCCGAAGGCGGGATCCTTGCCGAGTCTGCTCAACAGCCAGGGCAAGATCAGGGCAACCGTGCTGGCGACGGCGCAACTGCACAGCAGCGCCAATGACACGGTCAGCGCGACCGCGCTGTCGGCGAAGAGCCAGAGGCTGAAGGGCAGGAACAGGGCCGCGACGATCGCACCGATCAGCGTGCCCGCCACGACTTCCTTGGCCACGAAATGCCGCAGAGGAACACCCACCGACAGGCCGCGCACCGCAAGTGTTTCGGTCTGGGTGCCGACGGCGTCGGCCATGTAGACGATCGCCGGCATGAAGAACGCCAACTGCACCGTCTCGGCGAGCTGATGCTCTCTGGCACCCACGAACCAGGCCGACAGCATCGCACCGACGAGGCCGAACGCCAGCCAGGGCAGCCGGTGGATCAGCCGGCGACCCACTCGCTCCTCGCTGGCCGTACGCGCTTCCGAACTGGTCGCCATCACACCGACGACCCGGGACAAATCCTCTTCGTGTTCCTCGAACAGGACGCTCATCATCCGCCGTGGCGGGATCAGGCCGATCAGCTGCCCTTGCGCGTCGACGACGGGCAGGCTGGTTTCCCCGTGGCGCAGCATCGTCCAGGACGCGACTTCCTGATCGGTATGCGGGCCGACCGCGGGAGGGTCGGCATCCATCAGGTCCGCCAGCCGGGTCCCCTCGTCGGCGGCCAGCAGCGCCTCCATGGTCACGATGCCGACCAGCCGACCGTCACGGCACACCGCGATGTCGGCAACACTGTCGAAGGTGCGGCCCATCATCGCGGCTCTGGTGTCACCCGCCGTGTCGTCGGGGGCGCCGATCGGAACAGTCCGTGCGGCATGGCTCATGGCCTCGCCGATCTTGCCCGCCAGCGTGTTGATGGAACCGGCCGATTCAGTCACGGTGAAAAGTGTCCACACCGGCTGCCAAGACCGCGCACCGGGTGGTCAGCGGCCCTCGCCCAGAGTCTCCAGGCCGCGGCTGATCAAGACGGCGACGGCCTCCCCCGCCCGGTCGTCACCATCGGCGGCGTTGGCAGCCACACGTTGCCGGAAGTCGATACCCGCGACGATGATGGCCAGTTTGAAATAGCCCAGCGCCATCTGAAAGTCCCAGTGCGCCAGAGTGTTTCCTGACGCAACCGCGTAGCGGTGCGCCAGCTCGTCCGACGAGGGCATCTGCGGGGCAGTCCACGATTTCTGCTCGTGGGTGATCAGGTCGAGCACCGGATCGCGTTGTACACACATCACCGCGACATCCGAGAGCGGGTCGCCGAGAGTGGACATCTCCCAATCCAGCACGGCACGGACGACCGTCGGGTCGTCGACGTCCAGAACGGTGTTGTCGATGCGGTAGTCACCGTGCACGATCGAGGTGCGACTCTGCTCCGGCACCGCTGCGGCCAGCTTGGCATGCAGCCGCTCGACATCGCTGTCGCGGGTGTCGTCGGGCAGCCGGACATGCTGCCATTGGGAGCCCCAGCGTCGCACCTGGCGTTCGAGATATCCGGTGGGCTTGCCGAAGTCGCCGAGGCCGACGGCATTCGGATCGACCTCGTGCAGGTCGACCAGGACCCGGATCAAGCTGTCCACACACGCGCTGACCACGTCGGGGCCGCCGAGCGCGTCGAGTTCGGCACGACTGCGGACCACCTGTCCCTCCACGAAATCGACCATCTGGAACGGCGCACCGAGCACGGTGTCGTCGTCACTCATCGTGACCGCGCGCGCCACCGGCACCCGGCTGTCGGCCAGCGCTGCCACCACGCGGTATTCGCGTCCCATGTCGTGGGCGGACGGGGTGAGGCCGTGCAGCGGCGGGCGGCGCAGCGCCCACTTGGAGACGTCGTCGAAGACCAGGAAGGTCAGGTTGGACCGCCCGCCGGAGATGAACTGCCCCCGCAGCTCCCCGCCGCGCGGGATGCCCACTGCACGCAGATGCCGGTCCAATGCCGCCAGGTCGAGCCCGTCCAGTGAGGTCATCGATCATGTATAGCTAATAGCGCTGATTGCGCGGCAACAGATCCCAAACATGCTCGGTGCTGTTGACGGCCGCCACGGTGCCCTGCCCGCTGCGGGCGTAGAGCAGACGCGTGATCGACACATAGTCGATCGGAAACGACAGCAGCCGTCGGGTGCCCAGGAGTTCGTGCAGGATCACGTTGATCACTCCGCCGTGGCTGAACACCGCCACGGTGTCGTCATGCCCGGCATCTGCGACGATGTCCGCCATCGCCGCTCTCACCCGGCCGCGGAACTCGTCCTCGTCGACAGTGCTGGGCAGCCGCCCCTCGGCCATCCGCGCCCACTCCTGCGGCCGCTCGGCGCGCACCTGCTCGATCGGCACGTAATGGGACAGCCCGCGGTCGTACTCGGCGAGCCGCTCGTCGATGTCGAGGGTCAGGTCACGAGCCGCGGCGACCGGTTCGGCCGTCTGGAGCGCCCGCCGTTGCGGGCTGCTCACCAGCCTGGCAAGCGGGAACCGGGCCAGCGCCTCGGGCAGCCGACGGGCCTGGTGCCAACCCTCCTCGGACAGTTCGGGGTCCGCCCCTTCACCAGCCTCGGTCCGGTGTGGCAATGCGTGCCTGACGAGCAGCAACTGCATGAGCGAGATGGTCCTTTCACGCGCCGAACGTGGGCGCTGTCGGTGCTATCTCAGTCGGTCGCCAACGATAACCCGCACGCTCGGTGTTCGAGTATCGCCTACCGCTTGACCGGTGGCGCGTAGGCCACCCGGCCCAGGCCGAGGATCTGCTGGGCGATCATATTGCGGAAGATCTCCAGCGTTCCGCCGTAAATGCCGGTGGGCGAAGCCAATCGGAAGATGTACTCCGCACCGCCGTCGTCGGCGGCACCGGTGGTACCGACGGGCAGACTGGCGGCGGTACCGAGGATGTCCATCAGATCCGGTGCGGTGTCCCGCATCGTCTGGGCGATCGCGACCCGGCCGGACATCGCCGGGGCGCTCATCGCCACCTCCAGCCGGGCGGCGGCGCGCCCCAGCCGGTACGCCACTGACTCGTCGTCGATCCGTGCGACCGCGGCGACCCGGTCGACCACCTCGGCCATCAGCAGGATGTGCTCGGTCATCGTGGCCAACTTCTCCAGGCCCTCGGCATTGCGTTCGACGGTGCCGTGTTCGGAGTTGAGCGCATCACGCAGCACCGTCCAGCCGCCGTTGACCTCACCGACGCGGTACTTGTCGTCGACGCGGACATCGCTGTAGTAGGTGATGTTGGTGCGGTCCCCGTCGACCGTGCGGATTCCCTGGACCTCCACTCCGGGCGAGTCGAGCGGCACCAGGAACATGGTCAGGTTCTTGTGCTTGGGCGCCTCGGGATCGGTATTGGTGATCAGGAAGACATAGTGGGCGTTGTGGGCGTTCGAGGTGAACATCTTGGCGCCGTTGATAATCCACGCGTCGCCATCGCGCACCGCCTTGGTCTTACAGGTGGCGACGTCCGACCCACCCTCGGGCTCGGTGTAGCCCAGGCACAACCGGGTGCGACCGGCAAGCACCGACGGCAGAATCTCGGCGACCAGTTCCGGGCGAGCGAACTTGACCATCGCCTTGGCCACCATCATGGTGGTCGGCCAGTGGAACCACGGGGCGTGCGCACGCCCGATCTCCAGGTCGAAAATCCTGCGCTGTACCGCGCTGAAACCGCCGTCGGCCTCGGTGTGGAAATCCCTGGACAGGTACCCCAGATCGGCCAGCGCGAGATGAACGCCCTCGTGGAAGTTCTCGCCGGTCTCCCGGTCGTGGGCGATGACATCGTCGGTGATCAGACGAGCCAAGTCCGCTCGCAGGGCGCGCTGGAATTCTTCGTCCTCGGCAGACAACCGGACCCGGGAGAAATCCATGACCGTTACATTACTCAACGCTGTTGTAACTCCGCCAGGATCTCTTCGGTGTGCTCGCCCAGCTTCGGGGCGGCCCACCGCGGCGCCCACGGGGTGCCATGGAAGTCCGCCGGAGTCGCGACCATCGGCAATGACCCGCCGTCGTCGGGAACGTCGACCAGGCCGCCCGCCGCGTGGAATTGCTCATCGCCGAGCACATCCTCCATCGAGTTCACCGGGGACCAGAACAACTCCGGTTCGGCGTCGAACGCCTCGGCCCACTCGGTCAGCGTTCTGGTCGCGAAGATCGCGTCGAGCGTGGCGATCAGTTCGCGGGAGTTGATCGCACGGTCTCGGGCGGTGGCGAACCGGCTCTCGGTCAACCATTCCGGATGGCCAACCGCCCGGCACAGCGATGGCCAGTGCCGGTCGGCCTCCAGCCCGACGATCCAGAACCGCTTCCCGTCGGCCGCCAAGTAGTTGTTCATGCACGGGTTGAACATCGACTCGCGCTGCCCGATCGCGATGGGCCTGCCGGTGAGCAGGAACGTGTTCAGGTCGAAGCTCACGGCGTAGGTGCCCTGCCGGTACAGCGAGGTGGTCACCAGCTGGCCCTCGCCGGTGCGGGCGCGCGCCACCAGTGCGGCGTTGATCGCCGCGGCCAGCGCCATCCCCGTCATGTGGTCGCCCATACCGCCGCGCTGGAACGGTGGGCTGTCACCGGGACGGGTGAGCAGGTCGGCAATCCCCGAGCGGGCCCAGAACGCCGCGACATCGTAGGCCGGACGGTTGGTTTCGGGTCCCGTCTCGCCGTACCCGGTGATCAGCCCGTACACCAGCCCGGGGTTGAGGGCGGCGACGTTCGGATAGTCCAGGTCGAGCCGGCCGAGCGCGTCGGGCCGCACATTCGTGATGAAAACGTCTGCGCCGGAGATCAATTGGCGCGCTGTCGCCAGACCGCCGTCGGTGGTCAAGTCGAGCACGATGCTGCGCTTGGACCGGTTGTCCATCTCGAACGGCGGGTTGGCGTCGTCGTCGAGACCGAGCATCCGGCCGAACAGCCGGCCGGGGTCTCCGGTCGGCGGTTCGATCTTGACGACGTCGGCGCCCCAGTCCGCGAGGATTCCTCCTGCGGCCGGTCCGGCGACCCACACACCGAGCTCGACAACCCTGATGCCTTCCAGCGGTCCGGCCATCGCCGCCCCTTTCGCTTGCGTTGGCCAAAGGCTAGTGGTTCCACGCTTGGAGAATGCTATTCTCCAAATAGAGACTGAGGAGTTCCATGACGAGAACCGATAATCCCGTTGGCCTGGACACGGTGGCGCTCGGCCGGTGGCTCGACACCCAGGACGCCCCGGGTGCCGGCGAGGAGCCCGCCGTCGAGGTTCTCAAGGGCGGCTCGCAGAACATGCTCTTCCGGGTCAACCGCGGCGGTCAGGGCATGGTGCTACGGATGCCGGGCCCCCGCGCCGATGAGCGCCGGCTCGGCGAGTTGCTGCGTGAGATCCGGCTGGAACGCGCCCTCAAAGGCACCGACGTGCCGCATGCCGAACTGGTCGCCGCCGACGAGAGCGGCGAGGTCCTGGGCAAGCCCTTCTACCTGATGAAGGAGGTCGATGGCTGGAGCCCGATGGAGGGCGGTTGGGAGGCTCCGTTCGACACTGACCTCGAGGCCCGCCGCGACCTCGCCTTCCAGCTGATCGAGGGAGCGGCGAAACTCGGCCGGGCGGATTGGAAGGCCCAGGGACTGGAGGGGTTCGGCAAGCCCGACGGCTTCCACGACCGCCAGGTGGACCGCTGGCTGGCGTTCCTGTCCTCGTTCCAGGTCCGTGAACTGCCGGGCCTGGACGTCGCCTCGGAGTGGTTGCGCAACAACCGGCCCGCACACTTCACGCCGGGGATCATGCACGGCGACTATCAGTTCGCCAACGTGATGTACGCCCACGGTGCGCCGGGGAGGCTGGCGGCCATCGTGGACTGGGAGATGACCACCATCGGGGATCCGCTGCTCGACGTCGCGTGGGCGCTGCTCGGCTACGACGGCGAACACCCGAAGGACACCGGCTTCTACCTGCCGATGGAGGGCATGCCGACCCGCAGTGAGCTCCTGGCGCATTATGAGAAGGTCAGCGGTCTGTCCACCGAGAACATCCATTACTACCTGGTGCTGGCCAACTGGAAACTCGGCATCGTGCTGGAGAAGACGTACGCCGCGGCGGTCAACGGCGGTAAGGCCGACCCGAAGGTGACCGAGGCGTTCGGCGCGATGGTGCCCGACCTGATCGCGACCGCGGCCCGGCTGGCGCAGTCCGGCGAGGCGGCCTGAATGGGCTACGCAGACGAGCTTTTCGACCTCACCGGCCGCGTGGTTCTGGTCACCGGGGGCAGCCGTGGGTTGGGCCGCGAGATGGCGCTGGCCGCCGCACGCTGTGGCGCCGACGTGGTCATCGCCAGCCGCAAGTACGACTCCTGCGTGGCGACGGCCGAGGAGATCGAGGACCAAACCGGCCGCATCGCTATGCCATATGGCGTTCACGTCGGCCGCTGGGACGAACTGGACGGGTTGGTGCAGGCGACCTATGAGCGGTTCGGCAAGATCGACGTGCTGGTGAACAACGCGGGCATGTCACCGACCTACGACAAGCTCACCAACGTCAGCGAGAAGCTGTTCGACGCGGTGGTCAACCTCAATCTCAAAGGACCGTTCCGACTTTCGGCGTTGGTGGGTGAGCGCATGGTCGCCGACGGCGGCGGGGTGATCATCAACGTCAGCACCCACGGCTCGTTGCGGCCGCATCCGTCGTTCATCCCGTATGCGGCGTCCAAGGCCGGGCTGAACGCGATGACCGAAGGCCTTGCCGCCGCGTTCGGGCCGACGGTGCGGGTCAACACCCTGATGCCGGGACCGTTCCTGACCGATATCAGCAAGGCTTGGGACTTCGGTACTGAAAACCCCTTCGCCCGCCACGCCCTGCAGCGCGCCGGTGAGCCCGCCGAAATCATCGGCGCCGCACTGTTCTTGATGTCCGACGCATCCAGCTTCACCACCGGCTCGATCCTGCGGGCCGACGGCGGTATTCCCTAAGGAGGCAAGAGCATGGCATGGGACTTTTCCACCGAACCGGAGTTCGAGGAGAAGCTCGAGTGGATCCGGAATTTCGTCCGCGAAGAGATCGAACCACTCGAGGTGATCTTTCCCGGTTGCGAATTCCTTCCGCTCACCGACGAGCGCCGCCGGATCATCGACCCCCTCAAGCAGCGGGTCCGGGATCAGGGCCTGTGGGCGCCGCACCTCGGGCCCGAACTCGGTGGCCAGGGTTTCGGAGCGGTCAAGCTCACGCTGATCAACGAAATCCTCGGCCGCGCAACATGGTCCTCGATCATCTTCGGCACCCAGGCACCCGACACCGGCAACGCCGAGATCCTGGCCCGATTCGGCACGAGTGCGCAGAAGGACCGGTACCTGATCGGGCTGCTATCGGGAGAGATCTTCTCCACCTTCTCGATGACCGAGCCGCAGGGCGGCTCCGATCCGCGGGTATTCACCACCCGCGCGATCCGCGACGGTGAGGACTGGATCATCAACGGCCACAAGTACTGGTCGTCCAACGCCTCGGTGGCGTCCTTCTTCATCGTGGTGGCCATCACCGATCCCGACGTTCCGGTGCACAAGGGGGCGTCGACGTTCCTGGTGCCGGCCGACACGCCGGGAGTCACCATCGAAGCCACGCACCACCTGGTCGGCTCCCACGCGCACGACCCCGGCCACTCGCTGGTGCACTACGACAACGTGCGGGTGCCGGCCTCGGCGATGCTGGGTGGAGAAGGGCAGGGCTTCCACGTCGCCCAGTCCCGGCTGGCCGGCGGCCGGTTGCACCATGCCATGCGCTCGATCGGGGTGGCCCAGCGCGCCATCGACATGATGGCTCGGCGGGCGAAAAGCCGCTTCACCCAGGGCAGCCTGCTGGCCGACAAGCAACTGATCCAGGAGTTCGTCGCCGACTCCTTCGTCGAGCTGACCCAGTTCCGCCTCATGGTGTTGCACGCCGCCTGGCTGGTGGACACCGCCGGCGAACGGGCCGCCCGCGAGGAGATCTCCGCGTGCAAGATCGCGACCGCGAACGTGCTCAAGTCCATCGGCCTGCGAGCGATCCAGGTACACGGCGGCCTCGGCCTCACCGACCAGATGCCGTTGACCAGTGTGCTGTTCGGCGGGATCACGCTGGGACTGGCCGACGGACCGACCGAGGCACACAAGGTCAACCTGGCCCGCCAGATCCTCAAGGAGTACGAAGCCGAGGACCCGGTCTGGCCCAGCGAGTTCCTTCCCAACCGCATCGAGCGGGCCCGCGAGAAGTACGGCCACCTGATCGATCGCATTCCCGCGCTGCCCGTCTCGCCGTGAGCAGCCGCGCCGCGGCCGCCGTCGTACGGGCCCTCGACGACCGACAGCGGGAGGCCACCGAGGAGGTGGAGCGCATCCTGGCCGCCGCCATCACGGTGATGCAGCGGGTCGCCCCCAACCCGCCGCGGGTCAGCGACATCATCGCCGCCGCCGGAGTGTCCAACAAGGCGTTCTACCGGTACTTCGCCGGCAAGGACGACCTGCTGCTGGCGGTCATGGAACGCGGTGTGGGCCTGGTGGTTTCGTATATCGAACACCAGATGGCCAAGGAGAGCACACCGGAGGGCAAGATCACCCGGTGGATCACCGGGGCACTGGCCCAGGTGGCCGACCCGGAGTTGATCGGCATGAGCCGCGCCGTTGTCGGCCAGATGGCGGATTCGGACAAACGGCGACTCGGCGAGGAGGAGACCATGGCCGCCATGCGCGACCTGCTGGTCGAACCGATCCGCGATCTGGGCAGTACCGATCCCCAGCGTGACGCCGACGCGGTGTTCGTGTGTACCGTCGGCACGATGCGCCGCTATGTGGACTCCACCGACCAACCGGGCCGCAAGGACATCAGTCATCTCGTCCGCTTCTGTCTGCGCGGCCTGGGCGTTCCGGACGGGATGCGCTGATGCGCGCCGTTGTCTGCCGCGAGTACGGCACCCCGGAGGACCTTGTCCTGGTCGAGCTGCCCGATCCCACACCCGGCCCCGGGCAGGTGGTGGTCCGGGTGCGGGCCGCCGCCGTCAACTATCCCGACGTGCTGATGATCGCGGGCAGGTATCAGATCAAGGTGCCGCCACCGTTCAGCCCCGGCAGCGAGATGGCCGGCGAGGTGCTTGCCGTCGGCGAGGGGGTCGTCGATTACCAACCCGGCGACCGGGTGTCGGCGACCACGTTCGTGGGTTCCTTCGCCGAGCAGGCGGTGGTGGACGCGCGCGGGCTGACTCCGGTTCCCGACGGTGTCGACTATGCCGACGCCGCGGCGTTCGGCGTCACCAACCGGACCGCCTACTACACCCTGCGTACCGTCGCCCCGGTCCAGCCGGGTGACTGGGTCGTCGTGCTCGGTGCCGGGGGCGGGGTGGGTCTGGCTGCGGTCGACATCGCGGTCATGATGGGCGCCAAGGTGATTGCCGCGGCCTCGGGCCCGGAGAAACTCGAGGTGTGCCGGCAACGCGGTGCACAGGCCGTCGTCGACTACGACCGTGAAGACCTGAAGGCCCGGCTCAAGGAGATCACCGGGGAAGGCGGATCACAGATCGTCGTCGACCCGGTCGGCGGACCCTACTCCGAGCCGGCGCTGCGCAGCCTGGGCCGCGGCGGCAAGTTCGTCACGTTGGGCTATGCAGCGGGCTCGATCCCCGCGATTCCGCTGAACCTGGTGCTGTTGAAGGGAATCACCGTGCAGGGCATGGAGATCCGGACCTTCATGATCGACTACCCCGACGAGATCGCCCGCGACGACGCCGAGCTTGCCCAGTTGTTCGCCGAGGGACGGCTGCGCCCCTATATCGGTGCGCGCTTCCCACTGGACCAGGCGGCCACCGCGCTGCGGTACGTCGCCGACCGCAAAGCGATCGGCAAGGTCGTCATCGACGTGGCGTGAGGTTCCACCGTCCCGGCGAGCAGACAGAAAATCGCACATTTTCAGGGCGTTTCGTGCGATTCTGCGTCTGCTCACCGGGAAGACTACGGCGTGATGATGTTGAAGCTCGGGTCGGGCCGGTCGAGCACCCCGAGCAGCGTCTGCAGAGCCGAGGCGTCACCGCTGATGTCCATGCCCGGTGAGGCGAAATCGCCTGCCGCGACAGCCAATAACCGCAGCTTGCTGGCCAGCCGAACGGTGACGGTCGCGGTCGATTCCTCGGCCGGGCACTGTCGGTAGACCAGCACGCCGTTGCGCAGGGTGAGCCGATAATTGGTGTCGAGATCGGCGAAGGTCATATCGATCGCGATCTCGAGGTCCCAGGCCCGCGGCCCGTTCACGCTGATCGCCAGGACATCGAACATCTGCTCCGGGGTGAGCTGAGCGAGCAGAGTCGTCGGCGACACCTGGGTGGGCGTGCCGAAATTCCCGTCGCGCAACTCGGTGGCCCCGGAGAGGAAGAAGTTGCGCCACGTCGCGCACTCGGCGCCGTATGCCATCTGCTCGAGGGTATCCGCGTAGAGGGTCCGGGCACCGGCATGGTTCTCGTCGGTGAACATCACGTGGTCGAGGAGCGTTACCGCCCAACGGTAGTCACCACCGTCGAACGCCGTCCGGGCGAGTTCGACCACCCGATCGACCCCGCCCATGGCCTCGACATAGCGCGGGCCGATCGCCTCCGGCGGGTGCGCCCACAGTCGCCCGGGGTTGCCGTCGAACCACCCCATGTAGCGCTGATAGACGGCTTTGACGTTATGGCTGACCGAACCGTAGTAGCCGTGGGCGTGCCACGCCTTGTCCAGCGCGGGCGGCATCTGGAAGGTCTCGGCGATCTCGATACCGGTGTAGCCCTGGTTGAGCTGCCGCAGGGTCTGGTCGTGCAGGTAGGCGTAGAGATCCCGCTGTAGGGAAAGGAACTCGACGATATTGTCGTGGCCCCATGTCGGCCAGTGGTGCGAGGCGAAGACCACATCGGAGCGATCGCTGAAGGTGTCGATGGCTTCGGTGAGATAACCCGCCCATGCATGCGGATCGCGAACCAGCGCCCCGCGCAGGGTCAGCAGGTTGTGCAGGTTGTGGGTGGCATTCTCGGCCATGCACAGTGCGCGGAATTTCGGGAAGTAGAAGTGCATCTCGGCGGGTGCCTCGGTACCCGGCGCCATCTGGAATTCGATCTCGATGCCGTCGATGGTGTGCTTCTCACCAGTAGTGGTGATGTCGACGGTGGGCACGATGATGGCCACCTCACCGGTCGACGGGGTCTGCCCCAACCCGCAGCCGACCTGCCCCTGCGGTCCCCGTTCCAGGACCGCGCCGTACATATAGCCCGCCCGGCGCGCCATCGCGGTGCCGGCGTAGACGTTCTCCTGGACCGCGTGCTCGGTGAATCCTTCCGGGGCCAGCACCGCGACCTTGCCCGCGTCGACCTCGGCCTGAGTGGTCACTCCCAGAACACCACCGAAGTGATCGACGTGGGAGTGGGTATAAATCACCGCGACGACCGGCCGGTCGCCTCGGTGCGCCCGGTAGAGCGCCAGCGCGGCCGCCGCGGTCTCGGTGGAGACCAGCGGATCGATGACGATGATGCCGGTGTCGCCCTCGATGAAACTGATGTTGGACAGGTCCAGCCCGCGCACCTGGTAGATGCCCTCGACGACCTCATAGAGGCCCTGCTTGGCGGCCAGCGTGCTCTGCCGCCACAGGCTCGGATGAACCGAGGTCGGCGCGTCACCGGTGAGGAAGCCGTAGGCGTCGTTGTCCCACACCACCCGCCCGTCAGCCGCCTTGACCACACACGGCGCCATCGCCGCGATGAAGCCGCGGTCAGCGTCGGCGAAGTCGGCGGTGTCCTCGAACGGCAGCGACTTCAGGTGCTCGGCATGGGCAGCTTCGATGGCCGCGGCGGGTGGTTTGTGATCCATACCCCGAATCCTTGCGCAGAGCGCCAACCTTGGCACACGATTGCCCCGATCGCGAACAACGGGGCGATCGCCGGGACGCTAGACCAGCACGTCGCCGGCGGAAGTGCCGCTCTGATCGGTCCAGAAGCCGTTGAGCGGCTCGGCGTACTTGTCGTTGTTGGTCATCGTCGGCAGCCCGAGGGCCTCCTCGATGGTGCGCAGCGTGCTGTAGTGGTCGTAGCGGTCGGTGACGACAAAGGCACCGCCACGCATACCGCCCTCGCTGACCGCGAGCGGCGACGGGATCACGACCGTGACGACGTGGTTCCCCTCGTTGCCGATACCCAGCGTGATGTTGTTGTTGTCCTCGTCGAAAGTGACGATCAGCACGGACTTCGTCGTGGCCCAAACCTCGGAGTTCAGGATCGTCGGCACGTTCTCCTGCAGGAACTGATCCAGCGCCGGCACGTTGTACTGGTGGCGTGGGTCGATCTGCCCCAGCACGAAGTGCGCGACGCCGCTCAGGCCGTCGACCGGGCCTTCGCCGTTGGAATCTTCGTCCGGGGCGAACCACACGAAGTCCGGTGTGGTGGCGTCCGATTGGAGATCGACGGCCATCTGGGACAACGGCAGAATGTGCTCGGCGGCGTAGGACGGGTTGTCGCCGATTCCGGCGAACACCGGCCAGGGTGTCTGGTCGGTCGAATAGTCCCCCGACGACACCAAGGGGTCTTGACCCGGCATCAGGCTCTGGGCGTAGGCCGCCCACGTCTTCCCGGCGGCGTCGATGTTGAAGGCCAGGTTGTTCGGTTCGTCGATGCAGACCGACTCGCAGTTGTAGGTCTTGCCGAAGACCTGTCCGCCGGCTATCGCGTAGTAGTTCGGCAAGCTGGGGTGGGTCACCCCGTAGTAGTCATCGGCGAATCCGTAGGCGTTGATCAGGCTGTTGAGGAACGGCGCGTTGGAGCTTCCGACGATGCTGTTGTAGCCCTTGTTCTCCATGTAGACCAAGAACACGTGGTCAAGCTGCCCGACATGGGACACCGGCGGTGCCGGGTCGGCAGGCGCGGGCAGATCGGCACCGATGGTGAACGAGATGTTGTCGGCGTAGGCGTTGTTGTATCGGGCGGTGAAGCCGAACACCACCGGATTCAGGTCGTGGAAGGTGAGCGTCACCTCGGCACTGCGAGTACCCACCGGTATGGTCCCGACGCTGGTGCGCTGCCGGAACCCGGTCAATCCCCAGCGTTCGAGATTGGTGACCGGCCCGATGGTCGAGCTACCGAGGTAGAGCTGATTCTGGTCGAGGAAGGTGACTTTCACGGTGGCGAACGACGGGTCCAGCAGGTAGCCGCCCAGATATCCGCTCAGGTTGAACGCTACCGCGCCGCCATCGATTTCGGCGCTGGCGTCGCTGAGATCCACTGATTGGGACAGTGCGGAACTCGCGACGTTGCCACCGCCGAAGAACTGGTTGCCGCCGTTGGGGGGTGCGGCGTTGGTGCCCGGGAACGACAGGAACGGCGGAAGGTTGGGCCAGGCGAAGCTCAGTCCGATCGGCCAGGAATTGCGGAGCTCTCCGTACTGGACCACCGTCGGAACGCCGGTCGCCGTCCACCCGGGCACGCTGACCGTGCTGTTGCCCAACCCCGCCGCATCGCCCAACTCCGCACCCGGATTGACCAGAAGGTTGGGGCTGGTCGTCTCGCTGGTTGTGACTGCACCGGTGGAGCCGGCGGACAGGCCACCCGCGAGGCGCTGCAGCTCGCTGCCCACCAAGGACAGGACAGACCAGACCAGCGGCGCCTGCGGCGGTGTGCCACCATTCCCGTTACCCAGCAACGATTTCAGTGTCGAACTCAACCCCTCCAGAACCACGCCTGGGGCGGGTAGCTTCGTCGCGCCGGGTGAGACCGGGGCAACGACCCGCGCCGGCCGCCGCGAGGTACCCAGGGTGCTTGAGGTCGGCGCGGGCACGGTAGTGGCCGCCGAAATCGGGTCGGCGGACGCCGGAGCGTCCGCGTCGTGACTGACGGTGTTCACCGCCGCCGCAGTTGTTTTGGCGCCGGTCGAGATGTGACGAGGCTTCGCCGTTCTTCCGCCTGCGAGGACGGGGGCCGCAGCCGCTGTCCGACCAGATCTACCAGCTGACGGCGACACCCCGGTGGCAGCGCGTGGTCCCCTGGTTGCCGCACTACGGCCTGTCCCTGCTGCCGGCTTCGAGCTCGATGCCGCGCCGGACGAAGACGATGCGCCGTCGGGCTGGGCGAAGGCACACGGCGCGCTCGCCAGCGCCGTGCCGACTCCCAGCATTACCGCCAGTGCTCCCAATCTGCCGATGTGTGCGGCATGGCCCACGACGGTGCTCCCTCCATCAGATCGCCGGATAGCGTCTCAGATGGTACGGAGGTGGAGCGCCCGCAGCATTCGCTGTAGCAGTTCCGCCGCCCGAGATACCCCGTTCGTTAACCTGGTCCGGCCCATGGGGTCAGTTCGGCGAGGTCAGGTCGTACACCTCTGTCCCGCCCACGTCCTGCGCGGTGAAGTGCTGCTGGACCCACTGGGTGATCTGGCCACCGGCGTTCGAGTCCCCATCGGGACCACCACGGTGCCCGCCGCCAGGACCGTTGCCCACAATGAAGTAGTGGACCCATCCCTCGGCAACATAGGCCTGGAATTGCTCCAGCGTCGGCGAGTCGTCGCCGCCGTTGAAGCCACCGATCGACATGATCGACGTCCCGGTGCTCAGCTCCAGACTGCCAGCGGTGTGTGAGCCGACAGTGGCCGCGGCCCACCGATCGTCCGCCTGAGTCAACAGTCCCTTCAGTTCGGCGTTGTCCGGGGCCTGCTGCTCCCCCGGCCCGCCGGGGCCGCCGACGCCGGCGCCCGAGCGGCTTGGGCCCGAGGTCGGCACACCCCCACCATGATTGACGGAGATCGTCTCCACGGTGTACGCCGCCGTCGAAGCCAGCCCGACCAGCAGGCCCGCCGCGGCAACGGTCACCGTCCACCGGCCGAGGCGATGTCCACCGGCCAGCAGCACAGCGGCCACCACGACCGCACCGCCCAGCACGACCCAACGCAGCCACGGCAGCCACTCCGGAGTGCGGTCGAGCAGGATGAAGTTCCACACCCCGGTGGCCATCAGCATCGACGCCAACACCACGCGGGAAACTGCGAACTGCCTGCCGCGCCACAGTTCTCGCATACCGATGCCCAACACCGCGGCGATCGCCGGAGCCAGGGCAACCGTGTAGTAGGGATGCATGATCCCCTTCATGAAGCTGAACACCACGACGGTCACCACCAGCCAGCCGCCCCACAGCAGCAGCGAAGCGCGGGTTCTATCGGTACGCGGCGCACGCCGGGTGAACCACAGCCCCGCGATCAGTCCGATCAACGCGGCCGGCAGCAGCCAGGAGATCTCGGTACCCATCGACTCACCGAACATGCGGGTGATTCCGGTCGAACCGCCGAACATCGGCGAGCCGCCCATCGGCCCGGGGCCGTCGGGGGGGCCCGAACTGCCGCCGGGATTGCCGTCACCGCCGAACACCCGGCCCAGACCGTTGTAGCCCAAGGCCAGTTGCAGCAGGCTGTTGTTGGTCGATCCACCGATGTAGGGACGAGAGTCGCTGGGCCACCAGCTGACCAGAGCCAGATACCAGCCGGCCGAGACCACCATCGCGATCAAGCCGACCGCCAGATCGCGCAGCCGCTGCCACACTGTTCCGCCGACGGCGACCAACACCACCAACGCGAAGGCCGGTGTCACCAGCAAGGCCTGCAGCAGTTTGGCCAGGAACGCGAATCCGATGGCGACACCGGCCAGCGCGATCCAGCGAGTGGACTTGCCGTCGAGGGCACGGATCATGCAGTAGCCCGCAACCACTATCAACAGCACCAGCAGCGCGTCGGGGTTGTTGAAGCGGAACATCAACGCCGCCACCGGGGTCAGCGCCAACACCGCACCGGCCAACAGGCCAGCACCATAGCCGCTGACCCTGCGCACCGCGCCGTAGACCAGCGCCACGGCGCCCACACCCATCAAAGCCTGGGGCACCAGCATCGACAGCGTGCTGAAGCCGAAGATCCGGCCGGACAGTGCCATCACCCACAGCGAGGCGGGCGGCTTGTCCACAGTGATCGCATTACCGGCGTCGAGTGAACCGAACAGCAAGGCCTTCCAGCTCTGCGTGCCGGCCTGCACGGCGGCCGCGTAGTACTCGTTGGCCCACCCGGCAGCCTCGAGGCCCCACAGGTAGAGCACTGCGGTCGCCACCAGCAGCACCGCCAGGGCGGGCCGAGCCCACCGCGGCCGTACCGCGCGCGTTCCTTCCTGCGACGTGACCAACGCAGGACTCTCTGAGTATTCAGCAAGCAGGGTCATTACTTATCTCCCACAGTCTGGCCGGTGCGACGGGGATGGAACACCCAGCCGCGCAGCAGTACGAAGCGGACAACGGTGGCCATCAGGTTGGCCGCGATCAGCACCAGCAGTTCGACGATGCGCGGCGGCTCGCCCAGGGTGTGCAACACAGCAAGGGCACCGCTGGTCAGTGCCAGCCCGATGCCGAAGACGACGAATCCCTCGAACTGGTGGCGGGCCACGCCGGTGCGACCGCGCACGCCGAACGTGAACCGCCGATTGGCCGCGGTGTTCGCGACCGCGGTCACCAGCAGGGCGATCAGGTTGGCGCCCTGGGCCCCGATCGGGCGCAACAGCAGGAACAGCACGAGGTAGGCCAGCGTGGACCCGATACCGATGGCCGCGAAACGCACGGTCTGGTTCAGCAGCGACCTGGGCGCGCCGGCGCGGTTGCCGAATTGCGCGCCGATCGCCTGCACCGGAATCTGTCCGGTCCCGAAACCCTTGAGCAAGCGCGCGATTCCCTTCAGGTCGGCGACTGCGGTGGCCACGATGTCCACCCGGCTGTCGGGATCGTCGATCCAGTCGACGGGAACCTCGTGGATGCGCAGGCCGCTGCGTTCGGCGAGGACCAGCAGCTCGGTGTCGAAGAACCAGCCGGTGTCCTCGACATAGGGCAGCAGCTCGGCGGCGACGTCTGCGCGGATCGCCTTGAACCCGCATTGGGCGTCGCTGAACTTCGCCGCCAGCGTCGAGCGAAGGATCAGGTTGTAGCAGCGCGAGATGATTTCCCGCTTGGCACCGCGCACCACCCGGGAACCACGCCCCAGCCTGGTGCCGATGGCGAGATCGGAATGCCCGGAGACCAGCGGGGCCACCAGCGGCGCCAGCGCAGCCAGATCCGTGGACAGGTCGACGTCCATGTAGGCCAGCACGGGCGCGTCCGACGTCGACCACACCGCGTGCAGCGCCCGGCCGCGGCCCTTCTGCTCGAGGCGCACCGTGCGCACCTCGGGCAGCTCGATAGACAGTTCGGCGGCAATCACCGGGGTGGCGTCGATACTGGCGTTGTCGGCGATGGTGATCCGGAACGAGAACGGAAAGTCCTCCCGCAGATAGCGATAGAGCCGGTGAATCGAGTCGGACAGCACGGCCTGCTCGTTGTACACCGGTACGACGACGTCGAGCACGGGCACGTCGCGGTCGGAAGCGATCAGTGCGACGTTGCGTCGGCGTGCCACGGGGACGTCGGTGATGGTCATGATTCGATCGTCGGGCGTGCCGGTGAGGGTGCAATTGGTCTTCCCTATGCGGCGGCTGTGAATCCCCGCGACAGGTCGTAGACGGTGGCGCCGTCGATCTCGCGAGAGGCGAAATTCGCTGCGACCCAGCGCTGGATCTGTTCGGCGGCATCGCTGCCGGACCGGTTGCCGAACATGAATCCGGGCATGGCGCTGTGCACGAACCAGTGGATGCGCCGCTGCTCGACGTAGGACTGGAACTGCTCGAGGGTCGGGGCCGGGTCGGTACCGTTGAAACCACCGACGGCCATCACCGGCAATCCGGTGGCGAGCTGGTATCCGGCGGCATTGCTCGATCCGATAACAGCTGCGGCCCAGGTGTATTCGTCAGAATCCTGGGCCAGTGCCGCCGTCAGCCCGGCGCCGGGTCGGGGTGCTTCGAACATGCCTCCCGGTGGGCCAGCTCGCCCGCTGGCGGGGCCCACCGACGGGATGGCACCGCTGTGCGGCGCAGCGACGGTGGCCAGAACGAAGGCGAGTGGTCCGGCCAGTGCGGCGACCAGTGCCAGCGCCCCGACGCCGAACCCCACTCGTCGGGGCAGGCGGCCCACCACCAGCAATAGCACCGCGGCGGCGATGCCACCGACCACGATCACAATCCGCAACCACGGCAACCATTGCGAATCCCGTTGCAGCAGAATTAAGGCCAAGACGACGGTAATCGCGAGCATCCCCGTCAGCGTGGTCGCAGCCCGGACGTCGGTGCGGCGCCGCCACAGCTCGGCCGTGCCGATCGCCAGGCCGGCACCGACCGCCGGGGCCAGCGCCATGGTGTAGTACGGGTGCAGGATGCCGTTGGCGAAGCTGAACACCACCGCGGTGATCGCCAACCAGCCGCCCCACAGCATCAGTGCCGCGCGAGTGGCATCGGTGCGGGGGGCCTGCCGGGTGATCACCAGACCGGCGACGATCGCGACGACCGCGGCCGGCAGCAGCCACGCGATGTAGGTACCCATCTCCGCACCAAACAGCCGCGCCCAGCCGGCGTCCTGGTTCAGGTTTCCCAGGCCACCCGTCTCGTCCCCGGTCAAGCGGCCCAAACCGTTGTAGCCCAGGGCCAATTCCATGATGGAGTTGTGCTGCGAGCCGCCGATGTAGGGCCGCGCACTCACTGGCCACAGTGCGACCAGGAGCAGATACCAGCCAGCCGAGACCACCAGCGCCCCCGCCGCGGCGCTCAGCCGTACCAGCCGGGCCCGCATCGGCGCATCGGCGGCGACCAGGAACACCACCGCCAGCGCGGGCAGCACCAAGAAGGCCTGCAGCATCTTGGCCAGGAACCCGACCCCCACCGCCACACCGGCCAGCGGCAACCACCACCACGCCGCGTCACGGTCAAGCGCCCGCTGGGTGAAATAGGCGGCGACGACGAGCGAAAGCACCAGCAGCGCATCGGGGTTGTTGAACCGGAACATCAGTGCCGCAGCGGGTGTCAACGTCAGCACCGCACCGGCCAACAGACCCGCCCACGGCCCGCTGACCCGGCGCACCGCCATATACAAGACCGCGACCGCCGCGACCCCGGCCACTGCCTGCGGCACCAGGATGCTCCACGGAGTCACCCCGAACAGCCGAGCCGACAGGCCCGTCACCCAGAGCGCGGCGGGCGTCTTGTCCACGGTAATCGCGTTGGCGGCATCGCTGGAACCGAACAGCCATGCCCGCCAGTTCTCCGAACCTGCCTGGGCCGCAGCCGAATAGAACGGATTGGCCCAACCACTAGCACCCAGATTCCACACATACAGCACGGCCGTCGCCACCAGTAGCACCGCCAGCCCGCCATAGCGCCGGACCCAGATCACGTTTGCGCCGCGCGGGGCAACCGCACCGTGAACTCGGTCCAGCCGGGGACGCTACGCAGTTCGATGCTGCCGCCGTGCGCGCGCACCACGGCCGAGGCGATCGCCAGACCCAGCCCGGTGGATCCGCCCTTGCGGGAGCGCGACGTGTCACCGCGGGCAAAGCGCTCGAACACCTCGGACTGCAACTCGGCCGGGATGCCCGGACCGTCATCGGCCACCCGCAACACCGCCTGGTCCGACTCGGCGTGCAGCGACAGCGTCACCGAAGTCCCCGGCGGTGTGTGGGTTCGGGCGTTGGCCAGCAGGTTCGCCACCACCTGGTGCAACCGGGCGTCGTCACCGGTGACGTAGAGCGGATCCGTGGGCACGTCGAGGTTCCACTGGTGGTCCGGCCCGGCGATATGGGCATCGCTGGCGACGTCAGCCGACAACCGCGACAGGTCGACCGGTTCGCGCTCCAGCGGGCGGCCGGAGTCCAGTCGTGCCAGCAGCAGCAGGTCCTCGACGAGCTGGGTCATCCGTTCGGCTTCGGACTCCACCCGGCCCATCGCGTGCGCGACGTCGCCGGGCACCTGGTTCCTTTTGCGCTGTGCCAGTTCGGTATAGCCGCGGATCGCGGCCAGCGGCGTGCGCAGCTCGTGGCTGGCGTCGGCGACGAACTGGCGCACCCTGCTCTCGCTGGCCTGCCGCGTCGACAGTGCGGCCGAGATGTGGTCGAGCATCCGGTTCAGCGCCAGGCCCAGTCGGCCAACCTCGGTATAGGGATTCGCATCGGGTTCGGGTACGCGCACGGGAAGCGCTACCTCGCCACGGTCCAGCGGTAGGTTCGCGACCTCGCCCGCGGTCGCCACCACTCGGGTCAGCGGCGCCAGTGCGCGGCGATTGATCAGGATGCCCGCAGTCGTGGCCGCCGCCAACGCGGCCACGGTGACCACCGCGAAGATCAGCGCCACCCGCAGCAACGTCGCGTTGACATTGCCCATACTCAGCCCGATCACCAGCGTCTCGCCGGTCAGCCTGCTGCGCACCGATACCAGTCGGTACGGGCCCAGCCCCTCGAGGTTGCGGGTCACCGGATGGCGTTGACCGTCGTTCTGCGCAAGTTGGGCCATCACGGCGGGCGGCAACGCCGCCCGCACCCCACCGGGGCCGAGCAGGCCCCCATCGGTGGTGGTCCCGTTGCTGATGACAGCCGCCACCATGCCGATCGGCTGACCGGGAGCGTCCAGAAACTCAGGGCCCGGGCCGGGCCGCGGCCACGGCGGCCGGTTGTCTCGCATTACCGAGGGCGGCGGTGGCGGCAGAGGTTCGCCGTAGATGATCGCCGAGCGGTGCGCCGTTTCGCGCAGCTGAGCGTCGACCTCACCGACCAGATATTGATGGAGCGCCAGCACCGTCACCGCGCCGATGCCGAGGCAGACCGCCAGCAGCAGGCAGACCTGACCAATGAGCAGCCGGGCACTCAGCGACCAGGTGCTAGCTCGCAGGTTTGAGAACATAGCCTGCGCCGCGCAACGTGTGGATCATCGGATCGCGCCCGCTGTCGATCTTCTTGCGCAGGTATGAGATGTAGAGCTCGACGATGTTGGACCGACCGCCAAAATCGTAGCTCCAAACCCGGTCCAGAATCTGGGCTTTCGACAACACCCGCTTGGGATTGCGCATGAGGAATCGGAGGAGCTCGAATTCGGTCGACGTGAGCGAGATCAGGTCGCCGCCCCGCGTCACCTCGTGGCTGTCCTCGTCGAGCACCAGATCCCCGACCACGATCTGGGCGCCACTGTCCTCGGTTGTGACACCGGTGCGGCGCAGCAACGCCCGCAGCCGCAGCACGACCTCTTCGATCGAGAAAGGTTTGGTGACGTAGTCGTCGCCGCCCGCGGTCAGGCCGGCGATGCGGTCCTCGAGCGCATCCTTGGCGGTCAGCAGGAGCACCGGCAGTTGGGGGTTCTGCTC
This sequence comes from Mycobacterium pinniadriaticum, assembly GCF_026242045.1. GTDB lineage: Bacteria > Actinomycetota > Actinomycetes > Mycobacteriales > Mycobacteriaceae > Mycobacterium > Mycobacterium pinniadriaticum. Next base: position 60,330 of record NZ_JAPJDO010000014.1, on the reverse strand, counting down.
GCGTAGTTTGCGCAGCACGTCCAGCCCGCTCATATCGGGCAGCATGACGTCGAGCACCACCGCATCCGGGCGCGAGCCGCGCGCCGCCGTGATCGCCGACGCGCCGTCGCCGGCGGTGGCGATGGTCCAGCCCTCGTAGCGCAGGGCCATCGACACCATCTCGGCGAGCACGGCTTCGTCGTCGACGACCAGCACCGTGATCGGATTTCCGTCGGCGCGGCGCATCACCACACGTTCGGCCGCTGAAGAGGTCATGTCCTCCAGTATGAGAGCGTCGATGAGCCGTTCCTATGGCATTGCTATGTGTGCGCTATGAAAACGTGGGTTCTGAGGATCTGCTGAACTCTGCGGCCGGTCATGACGTGGGCAAACACCGTCAGTCCTCGGCCGGCCGGTGCCCGTCGCCCGCCACCGGTGGGAACCGCTCAGGTTCGGTGACCACAATCGGCCACATGAGCCAGATCCTCAGCCACCGGGCGCGCGGCGCACTTCGCGCGCTTCGCAAAGAGGTGCCCGGCACCGTCGCCGACCCCGACGGCCACGACGACGCCGAAGTCGCCGCGATGCTCCGTGAACTCGGCATGGCCCTGGTGGAAGTCGAGCAGCCCACACACGTTGTGGCCACGCGACTACTAACCGTGGCCAAGCGGTATACCCGCAGCGATGTCCGGGTGGTGGTACTACCGCTGGTGCTGCTCATCAGCGTCGGATCCGCCGGCTCGGAGGTGGATGCCTCCACGCAGTCCACCACGCAGCTCAACCTGGCAGGGCGCATCGACGACATCGCCGAACTCGCCGAGATGGGTGCGATCACGCCCGCAGACGCGATAACGGCTCTGCGGCAAGCCCGTTCGATGCGCCCCCGCTTCGGCCCGATGACGACCGTGGCGGGCTATGCGGTGACCACCGTCGGCTTCGGAATGATCAGCAACCCCGCCTGGTCCGCACTGGGCGCGTACGCGGTGCTGGGAACGGTCGTCGGTGTGATCCTGTTGCTGGGCAGACCCTTCCCGTCGTTGTCGGGTGTGCTGCCGACCCTCGCCGCCACGGTGGTGACGATCCTCGCCCACGGATTGGTACAGGAAACCAACAGCGACGGGCTGCTGCGCATCATCGGCCCGGCCCTGATCGCCATCCTGCCGGGCATACCACTGACCCTGGGTGCCATGGAGTTGGCCGGCTCATCGGTGGTCGCCGGGGCCAGCCGCCTGATCTACGGCGTGGTGCAGTTGATGTTGATCGTCTTCGGCGTCGGCCTCGGACTGCACATCGCCTGGCATACGGGCCCCCCGCACGACCAACCCACCATGGGCGCGTGGTCATTCTATGTGGCCATCCTCGTCATCGCCATCGGTTTGTACATCCATCTGTCCGCGCCGCGGGGATCGCTGGTCTGGCTGATCGCCGCCGTCGCGGTCGCACTCGTCGGACAGAAGATCGGCGGGCTGTTCCTGTCGTCGGCCCACGCCGGTGCGGTCGGCGCGTTTCTGGTTGTTCCGTTCGCAACGATGGCATCACGGATCAAGACGTCGCCGCCTGCGATCGTGATGATGCTGTCGGCATTCTGGGCCTTGGTCCCGAGCGCGTTGAGTTTCGAGTCGCTGGGCGAGGCGATAACCGGCGGGCACAACGACATTCAGGTGCTCAGCGTCAGTGTCGCGGCCGTCTTCTCGATCGCGCTGGGAACGCTCATCGGATGGAGTGTCTTCCGTCCCGGCAACCGCGGGGACGACCCACAGATCGCGCTGATCGCTGGCACAGCGGACACCAAGGTTGACCGCGAACGGTGGATGCCATGAGCATGAGCCCGCCGGCGACGATGCAGAGCGAGGCACGAGCGATGAGGAGGAGCGGCGCGCATGAGCCCGCCGGCGACGATGCAGAGCGAGGCACGAGCGATGAGGAGGAGCGGCGCGCATGAGCGTTGAACAGCAGCCCGCGTGGGGCTCCCCCACCGACCACCCGAAGACCTGGTCGACCCGCACGACGCTGGCCGCCGTGGGCATCGCCGCCGCACTGGCGGCGACCGGTGGCGTGGTGGTCTACGCGGCCACCGGCGGCGGCAGCGGTCAGGGGCACACCGGCGGCCCGCCTGGCTGGGGCGGTCCCGGCGGCCCGGGTGGCTTCCAGCGAACCCTGCATGGTGAGAACGTCGTCGCCGACGGCGAGGGCGGGTTCAGCACCGAACTGACCCAGACCGGTGCCGTCACCGCCGCCTCCGACACCTCGGTGACCGTCCGCAGTCAGGACGGCTACAGCCGGACCTACGTCCTCGATACCGGCACCCGCAAGCCGCCACGGCCGATGCAAACCGGCGAGCAGGTATCGGTACGCGCAACCGAACAGGACGGCACGGCCATGGCGACTGCGGTGATGCCGGCCCGATAAGGGCTTTTGGTTCCTACAATTTTTCGGTGACCTTCTACGAAGTCATCGAAACCGTGGGCAAGGGAATCGACGCGGTCGGCGTGACGGTGATCGCCGTCGGGGCGTTGATCTCCGCCGCCGGTGTGATTCCCCGGCTCAAAACCGGTAAAGCGTATCGGGTGTTCCGGGAGCAGCTCGGCCGCTCGATCCTGCTGGGCCTGGAATTCCTGGTCGCCGCGGACATCATCCGGACGGTCGCGGTTACTCCTGACGCGCGCAGCGTGGCGGTGCTGGGCGGCATCGTCGTGATCCGGACCTTCCTCAGTTTCTCGATGGAACTCGAAATCACCGGCTACTGGCCGTGGCAGAAGGGCCGCCGCCGGCAAGCCACGCCCGACCCGGCCGAGCCGTAGCGACATCGTGGACGTCACTGTGCTTCGCCGGACGATCACCCCCGTCTCGGCGCGTGCGGTTCGCAAGGATGCGAGATGAATGAAAAGCGGCGGGCCCGACGCGCACGGATCGTCAACGCGATCCGCAAGACACCCCCGGAGCCGCTGGGTCCACCGGACACCCACGACCAAGCCGAGGTCGCCGCGATGTTGCGGGAGATCGGCATCGCCCTGCTCGAAGTCGAGCAGCCGACCCAGCTGGTGACGGCGGGTTCCTGACGGTTCCGTTCGCGATGCTGGCCGCCCGCGTCCGGACGTCTCCCCCCGGCGATCGTCATGATGCTGGCGGCCTTCTGGGCCCTGGTTCCCGGCGCGCTCAGCTTCGAATCCGCAAGCCAGGCCGCGGCGGGCGGCAAGATCGGGGTGGCCAGTCTCGGCGCCACCGGTGCGGCGATTCTGTCGATCGCGCTGGGCACGGTGATCGGCTGGAGCGTCTTCCACACCATCGACAGCCCGTTGCCCTGGCCGAAGGGACTGGCTCAACCAACCGTACGGTAGGTTCTCCGGGGTGGACGACCTCAGCGCGGTGAGTGCATGGATGTCGGATCAGGGCTTCGGTGACGGTCCGGTCGAGAACCTCTCCGAGATCGTCGGCGGCACCCAGAACGTCATGCTCCGCTTCACCCGGTCGGGCCGTGAATACGTGTTCCGCCGAGGACCCCGCCACCTGCGCCCGGTGAGCAACAAGGCGATCCTGCGGGAAACCCGGGTGTTGCATGCGCTGGCCGGGACCGATGTACCGCACCCTCGACTGATCGCGGTGTGCGATGACACCTCGGTGCTCGGCGATGCGGTCTTCTACCTGATGGAGCCGGTCGACGGCTTCAACGCCGGTTCCACGCTGCCGCCGTTGCACGCTGGCGACGCCGGAATCCGGCACGGGATGGTGCTGTCGATGGCCGAGGCGGTGGCCAAGCTCGGCGCCGTCGACCATGTCGCGGTGGGGCTGGCCGATTTCGGCAAGCCGGAGGGCTTTCTGGAACGCCAAGTGCCACGGTGGCTTTCCGAGCTGGAGTCCTACAACGGTTTTGACAACTATCCCGGCCCGGACATCGGCGACGTCGACGCCGTCGCCACCTGGCTAAAACAGAACCAGCCCGCCGACTGGCAACCGGGCATCATGCACGGTGACTACCACGCCGCCAACGTGATGTTCTCGCCGACCGGACCTGATGTGGTGGCCATCGTCGACTGGGAGATGTGCACCATCGGCGATCCCCTCCTGGACCTCGGCTGGATGCTGGCCACCTGGTTCGCGCCGGGCCGCGACTCGGTGTTGACGAACGTTCTGATGGACGCCGGCGGTCTGGCGACCCCCGATGAATTGATCGAACGCTATGCACAGAACACCACCCGCGACCTGTCGAACATCGACTGGTACACGGTGCTGGCCTGCTTCAAGCTCGGGATCATCCTCGAGGGATCGAACGCCCGCGCGGCCGCGGGTCTGGCACCTGCCGAGATTGGCGATCGGCTGCACATCGCGACGGTGCGTTTGTTCGAACGGGCGCTGGCACTGATGGAGAAACAACGATGATCGACTTCGAGATCCCCGGCGACCTGGCGGCGCTTCGCGACGAGATACGCGCGTTCGTCGTCGACAAGATCGTCCCCTACGAACGTGATCCACGCGTCACCCGGCACGGGCCGAACGAGGAGCTGCGCACCGAACTCGTGGACCTGGCACGCCAAGCCGGTCTGCTGACGTTCCAGGCGCCACGCCGATTCGGCGGTCGCGAACCCTCACACCGCGAGCAGGCGGTGTTGTTCGAAGCCGCGGGCTGGTCCACGTTGGGCCCGGTGGCGCTGAACTGTGCGGCCCCCGACGAGGGCAACATGTACGTGCTGTCCAAGATCGCGACCGAGGAGCAGGCCGAGAAGTTCCTGGTCCCGGTGATCGACGGCCGGCAGCGGTCGGTCTTTGCGATGACCGAGCCCGGTGGAGCGGGGTCCGACCCGAATCAGCTTGCCACCGAGGCGGTTTTCGACGGCACCGATTATGTGATCAACGGCCGCAAATGGCTGATCACGGGGGCGAACAAGGCACGGACCTGGATCATCATGGCCCGGGTGGCGCCGAATTCGCACGGCCCGGACGGCCCGACGCTGTTCCTGTGCGACGGGCAGACACCCGGTATCGAGCTCGAGCGGGTGATGGACACCATGGACCGCAACTACGTCGAGGGCCACGGCGTGATCCGGTTCGACAACCTGCGACTGCCCGCGTCGGCGGTGCTCGGTGAGGTGGGCCAGGCGTTGCGATACGCCCAATTGCGGCTCACGCCAGCTCGATTGACGCACTGTATGCGATGGTTGGGGGCCGCGACCCGAGCCCAGTCCATCGCGATCGAGCACGCCCGAAACCGCACCGGTTTCGGCAAGCCGCTCGGCGAGCATCAGGGTGTGAGCTTCATGCTGGCCGACAACGAGATCGCGCTGCAGCAGTGCCGGCTGGCCATCTGGTGGGCCTGCTGGGCACTGGACACCGGGGCCAAGGGCCGCCATGAGAGCTCGATGGTCAAGGCCTACGTGTCCGAGGAATTGTTCAAAGTCGCCGACCGCTGCGTGCAGATCCTCGGCGGCATGGGCATTTCCGACGAGACTCCGGTCGGCATGATCTTCTCTGACATGCGCGCGTTCCGCATCTACGACGGCCCGACCGAGGTGCACAAGTACGCGATCGCCCGCCAGGTGCTGAGGAGCCCGCGATGACGCTGAGTGTTCTTGATCTGTTCCGCCTCGACGACAAGGTTGTCATCGTCACCGGCGCCTCGTCCGGCCTGGGGGTGTCGTTCGCGCAGGCGTTTGCCGAGGCGGGCGCGAATCTGGTGTTGGGCGCCCGGCGAGTCGAGCAGATGGCGGGGACGGCGGCGCTGGTGGAGGGGGCTGGCCGCAGGGCGTACACCCGGAAGACCGATGTGGCCGACCCCGAGCAGTGCCAGCAGTTGGTCGACGCGGCAATCAGTGAATTCGGGCGGGTCGACGTGTTGATCAACAACGCCGGCGTGGGCACCGCGGTGCCAGCGACTCGCGAGACGCCCGAACAGTTCCGCAAGGTCATCGACGTCAACCTCAACGGCTCATACTGGATGGCCCAGGCGTGCGGGCGGGTGATGTCACCGGGAAGCTCAATCGTCAATATTGCCAGCGTTCTTGGCATCACCACCGGCGGTCTGCCGCAGGCCGCGTACAGCGCGTCGAAGGCCGGGGTGATGGGGCTGACCCGGGACTTGGCCCAACAGTGGGGCTCCCGCAAGGGAATTCGCGTCAATGCGCTCGCACCCGGTTTCTTCAAGAGCGAGATGACCGACGAATACCAGCCGGGCTATCTGGACAAGCAGCTATCGCGGATCGTGATGGGCAGACTCGGCGATCCTGCCGAATTGGCCGCCACCGCAATATGGCTGGCGTCTCCTGCCGCCGGTTATGTGACGGGCCAGACAATTGTGGTCGATGGTGGCCTGACCATCACGTAGTGGTAACGGTCACGCGTCAATTCGATGCTTCTAAGCACCTTCACATCGTGGCGACATCCACTTCTAAGAAGCGTCTGGGACTCTCGAAGTCATGTGGATGGACCTGTACCTGGTGGTGGCCACCGTCATCGCCTTCGCTGCCTGGTGGGTCAGCCCGCGCTTTCAGGCTTACGACCCGCCCAGTGATGTCGCGCGCGCCTTCTGGGCCGTCGCGGCAGGCGCGCTGTGGCCGCTCGTTGTACTAGGAATCGCTGAGGTTCTCGGCGTCCGCTACGCCGCCCGGCGGCTTCGCCGTCCGTTGCCCGAGGAGCTTGATCTGACTGCCCGGGTTGCTGAACCCGTGGTCAGCTCGCGCTCCTGATTTCATTGTGCGTTTACCCTCCCGCCACCTGCGCCAGAAACTCTGTGGTGCCGAGTGAAGTCGGCGTTTTCAGACGCCAATCGAGGAGTAGATCCGGTCGTGATGGTGCGCGCAAAACTGACGTCGGCGGGGTTGGCGGCGCTGGCGATCGGGATCACGCTTTCTGGCGCCGCGTCCGCGTCGGCTGACACCGGTGGGCTGGTGTGGCCGGATCCGACCGATCCGTACTACTGGGACGCCAACGAAAACGCCGGCGGTACCGGTATCGCACCGCTTCCGACGGACGATTTGTACTGGAAGGAAGGCCAGAGCGCCGGCGGGACGGGCAACGGTCCGCAGCCCGACGTGCCCGAGTACACCAACGAAGGCGAGGACGCCGGGGCCGTCTAGGCCCGGGGGTTACGACGACCAGACGAGCAGTGCCCCGCCGCGCGACAGTTCGGCACGGGCGCGCCGCTCCACCAGGAGCGGGACGAATTCGCGAATCCGGCAGTGCTGGAAGCGATCATGCGCCACGGCGACCGTCTGTGCCACCTCGTCGTGAGGCACGTCGGGGTAGGCGGCCGCCAACCGGTCCACCACCTGCTGGATGAGCGTAACTTCACTTACTGTGCCCACTCGTCCAGCCTGGGACACGGCCGCGGTCGGCGTCAACTTGACGTGCGTCACGGCGCCGGATCGGCGAGGTAATGCGCCAGGACGGGGCGCAGCCACTCGGTGAGCGCGGCGTCGTCCATGTCCACCAGCGGCGGTATCCCGAGCACGTGGCGTGCGACCACGACACCGAGCATCTGGGAGCCGACCAGTGCCGCCCGTTCGGCCGGCCGGTCGGGCACCACCGCGGCCAGCGCCGGGCTCACCTGATCGACGAAGACACTGAGCAGGGCGTCGGCGGCCACTCGGTTCGTTGCCGCCGAGCGCAGCAGCGGCAGGAACGGTCCGTTCGATCCCCATACCTCCACGAACTTCGGCAGCACCAGATCGATGACCTGCTCGGGCGCCACACCGGTCAGGTCGGGGAACGTGATGGCGAGCCGAGAAGCCGCCGCGAAGAGTTGGGCCTTGTTGCCGAAGTAGTGCATGACCAGTGCCGGGTCCACCCCGGACCCCGACGCGATCGACCGGATGGTCGTGCGTTCGAAACCCCGCTCGCCGAACTGCGATCGCGCCTCGGCCAGGATCCGGGTCCGGGTCACTTCCCCGTCGCGTGCTTTCACCGTCATGACCCCAGTCTATTCAACGACTGTTGACATCTCCATCGGCTGAGCCTAGCATCGAATTCAACAACTGTTGAGGAGGTGTCCGTCATGACTGTGACAGCCATCCAGATCGGCCTCGATCCGGACGTGATCGACTACCGGTCGCCGGGCTTCGCTCAGTTTCGGGGGCTCTCGAAGCCCGCGCTGCGGGCCGCCAACGACGAGAACGTCGCGTCGCTGCGGGCGGCCGGATACCAGGTCGACAACTGCCTGATCGAGTTCGGTGAGGCCGGCGCCGAGAAGGCCCGCCAGTGGCTGGAAGCCAAACGCTACGACGCGGTGCTGATCGGCGCCGGGGTGCGCCTGGTCGCGGACAACACGCTGCTGTTCGAGGCGATCGTGAACGCCGCCCACATCACCCAGCCCAGCTGCCGGTTCGTGTTCAACCAGGCGGCCAAAGCTACGCCCGACGACATCCGGCGCTGGTACCCCGATCCGGAAGGAGCAGCGCGATGACCGATCACGACGTCGACGTCCTGGTTGTGGGGGCCGGCCCGGCCGGGCTGACCGCCGCCGGTGACCTGTCCAGGGCCGGCCGCTCGGTGGCGGTGCTGGAGCGCTGGGCCACCGTCAATGCGTCGAGCCGCGCGTTCGCCGTGATGGCGCGCACGCTGGAGGTGCTCGACGCCCGCGGGCTGGCCGACGGCCTGCTGCCGAAGGGCCAACGGGCGCCGGGGGTGGATCTCTTCGGCGGCGCTCGGATCGACCTGACTCATCTGGACTCGCCCTACCGGTTCGTGTTGGTCACACCGCAGACGAATGTCGATGCCGCACTGGCCGGCTACGCCGAGGCGCAGGGGGCTGATATCCGCCGCGGCATCGAGGTCGTCGACCTCGCGCAGGACGCGGCCGGGGTGACCGTGACCGCCCGGGTGCATGACGGCGACGGCCCGGTTGATCGCTGGCGAGCCAAGTACGTGATCGGTGCCGACGGCGCGCACAGCACCGTGCGCGGGCTCGTCGGCGCGGACTTCCCGGGCAAGACGGTGCTGTCCTCGATCGTGCTGGCGGATGTGAAGTTGGCACACGGGCCGACCGGTGGCCTGAAGGTCGGCAGCACCAGGCAGGTCTTCGGGTTTCTGGCCCCCTACGGTCGCAGCGATGCCGACGGGTCCTGGTACCGCGCGATGGTGTGGGATCGGGCTCATCAGGTGCCCGACAACGATCCGGTGGAATCGCCCGAGGTGATCGACGTCCTGGGCCGGGCGATGAAGACCGACTTCGGTGTCCGCGAGATCAGCTGGAAGTCCCGATTCCATTGCGACGAAAGACAAGTCGCACAGTATCGGCACGGGCGGGTGTTCCTGACCGGGGACGCCGCGCATGTGCACTCCCCGATGGGCGGGCAGGGCATGAACACCGGTATCCAGGACGCGGCCAACCTCGCCTGGAAGCTCGACGCCGCGCTCGGCGGCGCCGATGATCGCCTGCTCGACAGTTATCACGACGAGCGTCATCCGATCGGGCGGCGGGTACTGCTGCAGTCCGGCCTGATGGCGCGCGGCGTGACCCTGCATCCCCGGGTGGCGCGGGCGATCCGGAACCTGCTGGCGTTCAGTCTGCTTGGCCTGCCGCTCGTGCGCGACGCGGTGGCAGGCAGCTTTGCCGGGACCGGTCTGCGCTACGGACGGCGCGGACCGGTGGGCACCAGGGCCACTCAAATCCCGTTGGTCGAGGGTCGGTTGACCGAGTTACAGCGGGTGCCGGGGTTCGTGTTGATCCGTGAACGCGGGGCGGCACCGGTTTCCGGTGTCCGGCAGGCCGAGCGCACCGACGACGGCCCAGCGGTGCTGGTGCGGCCGGACGGCTACATCGCGTGGACGGGAGCGTCGGCCGACGCCGGCTGGCGTGACGTTCTGGGGAAGTGGGCACCGACAGTGTCGGCGCGTTCGCACTGAGTGCGCCCGAAGGGATTCGAACCCCTAACCTTCTGATCCGTAGTCAGATGCTCTATCCGTTGAGCTACGGGCGCCGTCTTTGTTCAGTTGTTCGTGGCCGACGAGTCAGCCGCGGCGGAGGCGAGAGGATTTGAACCTCCGGTCCCCTTTGAGGGGGACAACTCATTAGCAGTGAGCCCCATTCGGCCGCTCTGGCACGCCTCCTGAACTACCTGAGCGTACCGGAGCGTGGTGCAAGCCCCGGAACCGCCGATGGATGAGAGTACACAGCGCCGACAGCTCATGGCAAAGCAGCTCCGGCGGGCAGGAGCGCAGCGACAAGGGGATGAACTGGGCAGACCCCTAGACTTGACCGGATGACCGCCCGTCTGCGCCCCGAACTGGCCGATCTCCCGGCCTATACCCCGGGTAAGACCGTGCCGGGCGCCATCAAACTCGCCAGCAACGAGACCGTGCACGGACCGCTACCCAGCGTGCGCGCGGCCATCGCCGCGGCCGCCGAGACCATCAACCGCTACCCCGACAACGGCTACCTGGAGCTCAAGGAGCACCTGGCCAAGCATGTCGATTTCGCCCCCGAGCACATCGCGGTGGGCTGCGGGTCGGTGAGCCTGTGCCAGCAGCTGATCCAGATCACCTCGTCGGTGGGCGACGAGGTGATCTTCGGCTGGCGCAGCTTCGAGATCTATCCGCTGCAGGTGCGGGTGGCCGGTGCCACCTCGGTTCAGGTGCCGCTGCGCGACCACACCTTCGACCTGGACGCCATGCTGGCCGCGATCACCGACCGCACCCGCCTGATCTTCGTCTGCAACCCGAACAACCCGACCTCCACCGTCGTCGACCCCGACGAATTGGCCCGCTTCGTCGCCGCCGTGCCGTCGGACATCCTCATCGCCATCGACGAGGCCTACGTCGAGTACATCCGGGACGGGATGCTTCCCGACAGCCTCGGGCTGGCCCGCAGCCACCCCAATGTGGTTGTACTGCGCACCTTTTCCAAGGCGTACGGCCTGGCGGGCCTGCGCATCGGTTATGCCGTCGGCGATCCCGACGTCATCACCGCCCTGGGCAAGGTCTACGTACCGTTCACCGCGACCACCGTCTCGCAGGCCGCGGCCATCGCATCGGTGCACGCCGCCGACGAATTGTTGGCCCGCACCGACGCCGTGGTGGCCGAACGCCGTCGGGTCTGCGCCGCGCTGACCGAACTGGGCTTCACCTTCCCGCCGTCGCAGGCCAACTTCGTGTGGCTTCCGCTGCCCGAGCACACCCTCGACTTCGTCGAACAGGCCGCCGACGCCCGGGTGCTGGTGCGTCCCTACGGCACCGACGGTGTCCGGGTGACCATCGGCGCACCCGAGGAGAACGACGCGTTCCTGGAGTTCGCCGGAAAGTGGATCACGACCCGCTGACCGGCACCCGCCCGGTGAACGCGGCGAGCTGGTCCAGCTTTGCGGCATGCGCGCCCACGTCGACCGGATCGTCGAAACCCGCCCTGGCACGCCCTTCCGGGGTGATGATGCGCCGCGCCAACGCCGCCACGTAGTCGGTGAGCGAGTCCGGAGCGGTGATCGGGCACCCGACGGCCGATGCGTAATCCCACGCGTGGACCAGGAATTCGAGCGGCAGGATCGCGGCCATGAACTGTGCGAGCGCCTCGTGGTCGCCGAACGGAACCGTGCCGCCCAGCCCGCGGCGATGCCATGCGTCCAGCGTCGGCCTGGCGGCGGCGATGATCTGGGCCTCGACGGACTCGTCGCGGTCACGCTCGGGCAACTGCGCGCCGGCGGCCCCGCCCAGCAGGGTGATCGAGTTCAGCAGGTGATCGGTGAGCGCGGCGACGTCGAACTCACGGCACGGCGTCTGCTTCGTCAGGTCGTCTGCGCCGATGCCGTGCACCACCTGCTGCAGCACTTTCAGCGACGCTTCGGCACTGTCCAGTTCGTCGGTGATCCCCTCAGCCATGCCCTTACGGTACGACCGGTCACCGACAGCGGAGCCAGACCACATAGGGTTTTGGTGTAGTGCACGAGAAGGGACGCGCAGGCATGGGCAAGATCTATGACAACGTCAGCGAGCTGATCGGCCGCACCCCGCTGGTCCGACTCAACCGATTGACCGACGGGCTCGACGCTGATGTCACGGTCAAGCTCGAGTTCTACAACCCGGCGAACAGCGTCAAGGACCGGATCGGGGCCGCGATCATCGACGCCGCCGAGGCCTCCGGCGAGCTGCAACCCGGCGGCACGATCGTCGAAGCCACCAGCGGCAACACCGGGATCGCGTTGGCCATGGTCGGGGCGGCCCGGGGCTACAAGGTGATCCTGACCATGCCGGAGACGATGTCCACCGAGCGCCGGGTGATGCTGCGCGCCTATGGAGCCGAGATCGTGCTGACCCCGGGAGCGGAGGGAATGGCCGGCGCGGTGGACAAGGCCCGCCAGATCATCGCCGAGACCCCCAACGCGGTGTCGGCCAACCAGTTCGGCAACCCCGCCAACCCGGCGATCCACGAGAAGACCACCGCCGAGGAGATCTGGGCCGACACCGACGGCAAGGTCGACATCTTCGTCGCCGGCATCGGCACCGGCGGCACCCTCACCGGGGTCGGGCACGTCCTCAAGGAGCGCAAGCCCGGCGTGCAGATCGTCGGGGTCGAGCCCAAGGACTCCCCGCTGCTGACCGAAGGGGTCGCGGGGCCGCACAAGATTCAGGGCATCGGAGCCAACTTCGTACCCGAGGTACTCGATCGCGACGTCTACGACGAGATCATCGACGTCCAACTCGACGACGCGGTCAAAGTGGCCCGGGACCTGGGCACCGAGGAGGGGATCCTCGGCGGCATCTCCTCCGGCGCGATCGTCTGGGCGGCAATCGAACTCGCCAAGCGCCCGGAGAACGCGGGCAAGCTGATCGTCGCGGTGGTCTGCGACTACGGCGAGCGCTATATCTCCACTGTGCTGTTCGAGCACATCCGGGACTGATTCATGAGCCTGCTCACGACGCTTCGCGAAGACCTGGCGAACGCCCGCAGCCATGACCCCGCCGCCCGCGGGGACATCGAGAACGCGGTGGTCTATTCGGGCCTGCACGCGATCTGGTCCTATCGGGTGGCCCACCGCCTGTGGGCCAGGCCGGCGCTGCGCGGGCCGGCGCGGATGCTGTCCCAGTTGACCCGATTTCTCACCGGTATCGAGATCCACCCCGGCGCGACGATCGGACGTCGATTCTTCATCGACCACGGAATGGGCGTGGTGATCGGCGAAACGGCCGAGATCGGCGACGACGTGATGCTCTACCACGGTGTGACCCTGGGCGGGCGCTCCCTGCAGCACGGTAAGCGTCATCCCACCCTGGGGAATCGGGTGACGGTCGGGGCCGGGGCAAAGATCCTGGGGCCTTTGGTCGTTGGCGACGACAGCGCGGTCGGCGCGAACGCCGTCGTCACCCGTGACATTCCGGCGGATTCGATCGCCACCGGTATCCCGGCGGTCGTGCGTGCACGCAGCGCGAACCAGCGCGAAGAACTCGTGGACCCCACCTGTTACGTCGATCCGGCGATGTATATCTGAGCAACCCGGCCATCGCCGCGACCACCCGGGGCCGTAGCCTTCATGGTCATGAGCGAGCCGTATGAATCCCTCACCGTCGAGGTCAAGGACCACATCGCGCAGGTCACGCTGATCGGCCCCGGCAAAGGCAATGCGATGGGCCCGCAGTTCTGGGCCGAAATGCCGGTGGTCTTCGCCGACCTCGACGCCGATCCCGACGTCCGGGCGATCGTGCTGACCGGCTCGGGCCGCAATTTCAGCTACGGCCTGGACCTGATCGCCATGGGCGACACCGTCGGCAGCGCCATGTCCACGGAGGTGTCGGCCCGCCCGCGCAAGAACTTCCACACCAAGCTCAAGCGGATGCAGCAGGCGATCACCGCGGTCGCCGACTGCCGCACACCGACCATCGCCGCTGTGCACGGCTGGTGCATCGGCGGCGGCGTCGACCTGATCAGTGCGGTCGACATCCGATACGCCAGCGCCGACGCGAAGTTCTCGGTGCGCGAGGTCAAGTTGTCGATCGTGGCCGATGTCGGCAGCCTGGCCCGGTTGCCCTACATCCTGTCCGACGGGCATCTGCGCGAATTGGCGTTGACCGGTAAGGACATCGACGCCGCGCGCGCCGAGAAGATCGGTCTGGTCAACGACGTGTACCCCGACGCCGGGGCCACCCTGGCCGCCGCCCACGAAGCGGCCGCCGAGATCGCCGCGAATTCACCCTTGGTGACCCACGGGATCAAGGATGTCCTCGACGAGCAGCGCACCGCCGCGGTGTCGGCCAGCCTGCGCTATGTCGCTGCCTGGAACTCCGCCTTCTTGCCGTCCAAGGACCTGTCCGAGGGCATCTCGGCGATGTTCGCCAAGCGCAAGCCGGAGTTCACCGGCGAATAGCCGCTAGCTGCCCGCCTTGATGGCCGGAACGGCTTTCGTGGTCGCCAGCACCGTCGGTTCGTCGGTCGGCTGGGTCGTCGTGGTCGCACCCATGTGCATGGCGGCGACGGCCGGCGAGGAATAGGGCGGGAACTTCGTCTCCTCACCGGAGTCCGCGGTGACGCTTCGGGTCACCGAAGACGGCGCCGGGTGGGTCACCCCGAATAGGCCGAGCACGGCGATCGCGCCGCCCCCCACAATGGTGCCCAGCAACCTTTTATCCAAGGTCAAGCATTTCTGCAGCTTCTGAGTGGAATACATGTTGACCAGCGTCTTTCGGGATTCATCAGGGCGATATTGGTCAACCGAACCATTCAGTGAAGTGGCTCGGGCAACCCTTGAAACGCCTTTCGCTATTTGTATGCCCGCGTGCCACTGATACGCACGCCTCCCCAGCGGATCCACAGAAGTCCGGAGCCCGCCCCACAGCCGAAGGCCAGTCGCATCGGAGCCCGACTTATTTTGTGCGACAACGGGTTTGCGTGGTAGCGGATCGCGCTTGGCGAAGTCTCCGCCACAAAGCTGAGAGCGGTGGCGGAGGGATTTGAACCCCCGGACGGTGTTAGCCGTCTCTCGCTTTCAAGGCGAGTGCATTAGGCCGCTCTGCCACGCCACCGCCGACAAGCGTAGCGGTTCAGACGCGGCCGACCTTGGCCGAGTTGCCGCCGTCCTTCAACGCCGCGCTGATCCGGCGACAGTTCTCCCCCATCGCCGCCATCTGCGGACGCGACAGCGGGCCCAGGAAGTTTTCCCGCACACCCGCCGCATATGTCACCATCGCGTCCTCGACGACCTCGCGTCCCAGGTCGGTGATACCGGCCAAGACCCCGCGCCCGTCGTCGGGGCTGGCCTCCCGGTGCACCAGGCCGGCGGCCTCCAGACGGCGGATCTGACGAGTCACTCGACTCGGCAGCGACATGAGTTGTTCGGCCAAATCCCCCATCCGGGCCGCGCCGGTTTCGGAGTTGTCCAATATCTCCAACAGGCGGACATCGACCAAGCTCAGCTTGTGCTTGTCGACCAGTCCGCGATTCAGTGTTCCGTACAGCCGCAGTGCCGCGTCGAGGAAGTTCTGCCAAGATCGCTGCTCGGCTATATCCAACCCCGGCATCTCACTGGCCGTTCGCCCCGCAATTATCCCTCCCATAGCGCAAGCGTAAGCGACACAGCGCGGTACGAGGCCGAAATGACTCGGGAGTAACCTGACCCTAATGCAGGCCATCGTTGCTGAATCCGCCGACCGCCTGATCTGGCGGGAAGTACCCGACGTTTCGCCCAGTCACGGCGAGGTATTGATCAAGATCGGCACCGCAGGAGTCAACCGAGCGGACCTGTTGCAGGCCGCCGGGCATTACCCACCCCCGCCGGGAGCCAGCGACATCCTGGGCCTGGAGGTCTCCGGCGTCATCGCCGCGGTGGGCGATGGTGTTTCGGAATGGACTGTTGGACAAGAGGTTTGCGCGCTATTGGCCGGAGGCGGCTATGCCGAGTATGTCGCGGTGCCCGTCGCACAGGTGCTGCCCATTCCCGCCGGGGTCAGTTTACCCGACGCGGCCGCGCTCCCCGAGGTCGCGTGCACGGTGTGGTCGAACATCGTCATGACCGCCCACCTTGCGCCCGGTGAAATGCTCCTGGTTCACGGCGGCGCCAGCGGTATCGGCACCCACGCCATTCAGGTGGCTACAGCTCTGGGCAACCGGGTCGCGGTGACCGCGGGCTCGCAATCCAAGCTAGAACTATGCCGGGAGCTGGGCGCGGACACCCTAATCTCCTACCGCGACGAAGATTTCGTCGCGCGCGTCAATTTAGCGACGGACGATCGCGGTGCCGATGTCATCTTGGACATCATGGGCGCGGCGTATCTGGATCGGAATCTCGACGCGCTGGCGTCCGACGGCCGCCTGGTCATCATCGGTATGCAGGGCGGAGTCAAGGGCGAACTCAACATCGCCAAAATGGTGGCCAAACGGCTACACGTGATCGCCACCTCGTTGCGGGGGCGGCCTGTCGGCGGTCCGAACGGGAAGGGCGCGATCGTTGACGCGGTAGTGGCCTCGGTCTGGCCGATGATCGCCGACGGCCGGGTCCGCCCGATCGTCGGTGCCCGATTCCCCATCACCGAGGCCGCCGAAGCACACCGCGTGCTGGCCTCCGGAGAGACGTTCGGGAAGGTTCTGCTGACCCTGGATGAGTGAGCCGACCGAGCTTCAGCCCAGCGACGCCAACGCGCGCACCAACTGATCCACCTCGGCCATCGTCGAGTAGTGCGCCAACCCGACAGTGACCGCGCCGCCGATGTCGTTGGCACCGATCAAGTCCAGCACGCGAGAATTTGCGTTGGAAACAGCCAGGATTCCGTTGTCGGCCAACCGCTGGACCACTCGCTCGGCCGGCACCCCGGTGACCGCGAAGCTGACCACCGGGATCTGCGCCTCCGGGCGGCCGATCACCATCACCAGTGGCAGCGACCGCAGCGACGCCATCAGGTAGTCGAACAGCTCGCCCAGGTAGGCGCCCGCGGATTGCATTGACAGCGCCAGCCTTTCGCGACGAGTGCCGCGCGCCGACTCATCCAGGCCGGCCAGGTATTCGATGCTGGCGACCACACCGGCCAGCAGCCCGTACTGGTGTCCACCCAACTCCAGACGGGCCGGCCCGCTGGCGTACGGGTTCATCGACACCGATCCGAAGGTGTCGATGAGCGCGGGGTTGCGGAACACCAGCGCGCCGATCGGCGGGCCACCCCACGCCGGCGCGTTCAGCGCGACGACGTCGGCTTCGATCTCGTCGATATCGATCAACTGATAGGGCGCGGCGGCCGAATGGTCGACCACCACCAGCCCACCGACGTCGTGCACCAGCTTGGTGACCGCCCCCACGTCGGTGATCGTGCCCAGGGTCGAGGACGCCGACGTCATGGCCACCAGCTTGGTGGGCGGCGTGATCAGGTTCTCCCACTGCCAGGACGGCAGCTCGCCGGTCTCGATGTCCACCTCGGCCCACTTGACCTTGGCCCCGTACCGGTTGGCCGCCCGCAGCCACGGCGCGATATTCGCCTCGTCGTCCAGACGGCTCACGACGACCTCATAGCCGATCCCGGCGCGTGAGGACGACGCGTCGGCCAGCGAGGTCAACAACACCGAGCGGTCGGCGCCGAGCACCACGCCGCTCGGATCACCGTTGACCAGGTCGGCCACCGCCTGGCGGGCGGCCTCCAGCACTGCCACGCTGCGCCGCGCTGCCGGATGGGGGCTTGCGGTGTTGGGCACCGAACCGCGAAAAGCCGTCGAGACCGTGGTGGCGACCGACTCGGGGATCAACATCCCGGCCTGGGCGTCGAAACGCATCCACCCGTCGCCCAGCGCTGGGTGCAGACCACGCACCCGGGCGACGTCGTATGCCATGGAGACCACCTTAAAGCGTTGGTGATAGCGCTAACGAGACAGCAAGCGCGCCTGCGGTCCCCGCGGACGGGATCACCTGGCCAGCCATACTAGTCCAGTGAGCTTCGCGTTCGGACTGGTGATCGCGGTCTTGTTGCTGATCCTGCCGGGTGCGGTGGTAGCTCTGGCCGGGAAGCTGCGGTGGCCCGTCGCACTCGGTGTCGGCCCGGTGTTGACGTACGGCGTTGTGGGCCTGGCAATCATCCCGTTCGGCGCCGTCGGGATCCGTTGGAACATATGGACCGCACTGCTGGCCCTGGTCATCGCGACGGCGGCGGCCTTCGGTTTGCGGATTCTGCTCGCCCGGTACCGCGATTCCGAATCGGCGACCGACACGGCGTCACTGTGGCCCGCCCTCACGGTGGCGGCGGGCGTGATCTTGGGCGCAGTCTTGATCGGCCTGGCCGCCTGGCGCGGCATGCCGTACTGGCAGTCGATCCCCAGCAACTGGGACTCCGTCTGGCACGCCAACGTCATCCGCTGGATCCTCGACACCGGCCAGGCGTCGTCGACACACATGGGTGAGTTGCGCAATGTGGAAACCCACGACGCGCTCTATTACCCCTCGGTGTTTCATGCGCTGGCCGCCGTGCTGGCCCAGCTGATCGGGGCCGCGCCGACCACCGCGTACACGTTGAGCTCGCTGGCGGCGGCGGTGTGGTTGTTCCCGCTCAGCGCCGCCCTGCTGACCTGGCAGCTGCTGCGTCCCCGCGCGACTGCCTGGCGCACCGCAGGTGCCGCGGCCACCGCGGCCGCCCTGTCGGCTTCGTTCACCGCGGTGCCCTATGTCGAATTCGACACCGCCTCGATGCCCAACATGGCCGCCTACGGCATCGCTGTGCCCGCATTCGTGCTGATCACGTCGTCGCTACGGCACCGCGACCGCATCCCGTTGGCGGTACTGGCGTTGGTGGGCGTGTTCTCGGTGCACATCACCGGCGGCGTGGTCGTGGTCACCTTTGTCGTCGCGTGGTGGCTGCTGGACGCGTTGTGGCGCCCGGTTTTGGGGCGACTGCGCGACTTCATCACCCTGGTCGCGATCGCCGCACCCACGCTGGTTGTGCTGCTGCCGCAGTTCCTCGGGGTGCTGCAGCAGGCCGAGGTCATCGCCGGACACGCCTTCCTGACCCATCTAGGCCGCAAGAGGACGCTGTTCAACGCGATGGTCCAGCACACCCGGCACCTCAACGACTTCCCGATCCAGAACATCCTCATCGCGCTGGCGGGCATCGGCTTCGTGCTGCTGCTGACCAAACGCATCTGGTGGCCGGCGGCGGTGTGGTTGCTGATGATGGTGTCGATCGTGCATTCCGGCGCGCCATTCGGCGGACGGGTCGGGGCGATCATCGGCAAGTACAGCGACCTGTTCTACAGCGACCCGCGCCGGCTGTCGGCGGTGGTGACGTTGCTGCTGGCACCGATGGCCGGGATCGCGCTGTACGCGGCGGCTCTGCTGGTGGTGGCGGGTGCCCGCCGGGTGACGCGGCGATGGGCCGGCGCCCGCGATCCCGACCGCGGGTTCTGGATCGGTGCCACGACGGTGCTGCTGCTCGCCGTCACCGTCGGGCTGGCCTGGCACTACTTCCCGCGGCACTGCTTCCTGATCGGCGAGAAATACGACCGGGTGATCGTCGACGACAAGGATTTGGAGGCAATGGCCTATCTGGCCACCCTGCCCGGGGCCCGCGACACGGTGATCGGTGACGCCAACGTCGACGGAACCGCCTGGATGTATGCGGTCGCCGGGTTGCACCCACTGTGGACACACTATGACTACCCGGTACAGCAGGGACCGGGCTACAACCGCTTCATCTTCTGGGCCTACGCCGATGACGCCGATCACGATCCGCGAATCGCCGAAGCGGTGAAGGCCCTGAACATCCGCTATGTGTTGACTTCTACGCCGGTGGTCCGCGGGTTCGCCATGCCCGACGGGCTAGTGTCACTAGACAAGTCCAAGTCGTGGGCCAAGATCTACGACAACGGTGAGGCCCGCATCTACGAATGGCGCGGGTCGTCGCCACCGGACACCCAATGACGATGGGACACGAGGGAACACTCACTTCCATGACGACGAACACAGACGACGACAACATCGAGATCATCACCGGATCCGACGCCGGCCTGGAAGATGGCGACGATCAGCGCTCCGTGACCGACCTGGTGGAACAGCCGGCCAAGGTGATGCGGATCGGCACGATGATCAAGCAGCTGCTCGAAGAGGTGCGGGCGGCACCGCTGGACGATGCGAGCCGTAGCCGGTTGCGCGAAATCCACGCGACGTCCATCCGTGAGCTCGAGGACGGCCTGGCCCCTGAGCTGCGCGACGAACTGGAGCGGCTGGCACTGCCGTTCTCCGAGGACACCATCCCGTCGGATTCCGAATTGCGCATCGCGCAGGCGCAGCTGGTCGGCTGGCTCGAGGGCCTGTTCCACGGAATTCAGACCGCGCTGTTCGCTCAGCAGATGGCGGCCCGCGCCCAGCTGGAACACATGCGTCAGGGCGCGTTGCCCCCGGGGATGACGCAGCCCGGCCCGCCCGGAGCACCCGGTCACGGCACCGGGCAGTACCTGTAACAAGAGACACACGGTGGCTGCCGACGACCCCTTCATCGAAACCCGCGACGCCTGGGTCGAGTTTCCGATCTTCGACGCGAAGACGCGTTCACTGAAGAAGACGTTCCTGGGCAAGGCCGGCGGCGCCATCGGGCGCAACACCGAGAACGTCGTGGTCATCGAGGCGCTGCGCGACATCACCATGACGCTGAAGATGGGCGACCGGGTCGGCCTGGTCGGCCACAACGGCGCGGGCAAGTCCACCCTGCTGCGGCTGCTGTCCGGAATATACGAACCGACCCGCGGCTCGGCCACCGTTCGCGGCCGGGTGGCACCGGTGTTCGACCTCGGTGTCGGGATGGATCCGGAGATCTCCGGCTACGAGAACATCATCATCCGCGGGCTCTTCCTGGGGCAGACCCGCAAGCAGATGGCGGCCAAGGTCGACGAGATCGCCGAGTTCACCGAGCTCGGCGAGTACCTGTCGATGCCACTGCGGACGTACTCCACCGGTATGCGGGTGCGGCTGGCCATGGGTGTGGTCACCAGCATCGACCCGGAGATCCTGCTGCTTGACGAAGGCATCGGCGCGGTGGACGCGGAGTTCCTCAAGAAAGCGCAGTCTCGCCTGCAGAGCCTGGTCGAGCGATCGGGAATCCTGGTGTTCGCCAGCCACTCCAACGAGTTCCTGGCCCGGTTGTGCAAGACCGCGATGTGGATCGACCACGGCACCGTCAAGCTGACCGGCTGCATCGAAGACGTA
Source organism: Mycobacterium pinniadriaticum (assembly GCF_026242045.1). GTDB lineage: Bacteria > Actinomycetota > Actinomycetes > Mycobacteriales > Mycobacteriaceae > Mycobacterium > Mycobacterium pinniadriaticum. Next base: position 39,271 of record NZ_JAPJDO010000014.1, on the reverse strand, counting down.
GTCCGCGCCTACGAGGGTGAAGACGCCGCGCGGCATGTGCGGGAGGTCCTGGAGGAGCACCGGAACGACTGGTCCACGCCGTGACCGACGTCATCTGCGCCGTCGTCGTCACGCATCGCCGTCCCGATGATCTGGCCAAGTCCCTGGATGCGCTGAGTACTCAGACCCGCATGGTCGACCATCTGATCGTCGTCGACAATGACTGCGATGAACGCGTGCGGGACCTCGTCGCCGGCCAACCGGTGCCCACCACGTATCTCGGGTCGCGCCGAAACCTCGGCGGCGCAGGTGGATTCGCGTTGGGCATGCTTCATGCGCTGACTCTTGGCGCGGACTGGGTGTGGCTGGCCGACGACGACGGCCGACCGAAGGATGCCGGGGTGCTTGCCACACTGCTGGCCTGCGCCGACCGCCATCAGCTGGCCGAGGTGTCGCCGATGATCTGCGATATCAACGATCCAGACCGACTGGCCTTCCCCCTGCGACGCGGCCTGGTGTGGCGGCGGCGGGTCAGCGAACTGCACATCGACGGATCTGGGGAAGACCTGCTGCCTGGAATCTCCCACCTGTTCAACGGCGCCCTGTTCCGCGCGGAAACCATTGATGCCGTTGGTATTCCAGATTTTCGACTCTTTATGCGGGGCGATGAGACAGAAGTACATCGCCGGCTGCTCCGCTCGGGGCTGCGCTTCGGCACCTGCCTGACTGCGACCTACCTACATCCGCAAGGTGGGGACGAATTCAAGCCGATCCTGGGCGGTCGCATGCACGCCCAATACCCCGACGACGCGCGCAAGCGCTTCTTCACCTACCGCAATCGCGGCTACCTGCAGTCCCAGCCGGGTATGCGCAAACTGCTGCCGCAGGAATGGGTCCGGTTCGGCTGGTACTTCCTGGTCAGCCGTCGCGATCCGGCCGGCCTGCGCGAGTGGATCAGGTTGCGGCGCCTCGGCCGACGCGAACAGTTCGGTCCACCGGACCTCGAGAAGCGGGAGCAGTCGTGACGTTCATTGACGCCGCCGCCCAGTCGAAAACCTTCACCCGCGCGTGGGGCGACCTGCTCGACGGGTACCGGAAGCGCGAACTGTGGCTGCACCTCGGTTGGCAGGACATCAAGCAGAAGTACCGCCGCTCGGTGCTCGGCCCGTTCTGGATCACCATCGCCACCGGAACCACCGCCGTCGCGATGGGCGGGCTCTATTCGCAGTTGTTCCACCTCAAGCTCTCCGAGCACCTGCCCTATGTGACCCTGGGGTTGATCATCTGGAACATGATCAACGCCGCGATCATCGAGGGCGCCGACGTGTTCATCGCCAACGAGGGCTTGATCAAACAGCTGCCCACCCCGCTGAGCGTGCACGTCTACCGACTGGTGTGGCGGCAGATGATCCTGTTCGGGCACAACATCGTCATCTATGTGGTGATCGCGATCATCTTTCCGAAACCGTGGTCCTGGGCGGATTTGTCGGCGATCCCGGCACTACTGCTGATCATGCTCAACTGTGTGTGGGTGTCGTTCTGCTTCGGCATCTTGGCCACCCGCTACCGGGACATCGGACCGCTGTTGTTCTCGATCGTGCAGCTGCTGTTTTTCATGACCCCGATCATCTGGAATGACGAGACCCTGCGACGGCAGGGCGCCGGCCGCTGGGCCAAGATCATCGAGTTGAACCCGCTGTTGCACTACCTCGACATTCTGCGCGCACCGCTCCTGGGTGCCCACCAGGAATTGCGGCACTGGGTGGTCGTGGTGGCGCTGACGGCCGTTGGTTGGCTGATTACGGCATTCGCGCTGCGGCAGTACCGGGCGCGCGTGCCGTACTGGGTCTGAATTTTCTGTCCTGTCATACCCGACTGACATACTCGAACATGTGTTCGATGTCGATTTCGCGAGTGATACGGCGGTGGTGTCCGCGATCGCCGATTTCGCGCGGGAGGAGGCTCGGGCGGCGGCCCGGCGGTTGGCCGCGATCGCGGAGTTGGTGGCGCGGCGCTGCGCCGATGACGAGCGGGCGCAGTGGGCCTGTGATGAGTGGGACGCCGCGGCTGCCGAGGTGTCGGCGGCTCTGGGAGTGACCCACGGTCGGGCCTCGGCGGAGATGTTGATGGCGATGTCACTGCGGTATCGGCTGCCCAAGGTGGGCGCCCTGTTCGCGGCGGGGTCGCTCAGTTATCGGGTGTGTGAGGCGATCGTGGACCGTACCGATCTGGTCCAGGATCGCCCGACGCTGGCGCTGGTGGATCGCGCGCTGGCCGGTGATGCGGTGTCGTGGGGGCCGCTGTCGAACCTGGGCCTGCAGCGGGCGATCGACACCTGGGTGGATCGCTACGATCCGGGCGCGCTGCGTCAGGTCCGGGCGCGGGTGCGGGATCGGGAGGTCGGGGTGGGCCTGCGCGATGCGCGCGGCGGGGTCGCCGAGATCTGGGGACGGCTCCTGCTCACCGACGCCGCCGCGCTGGATCGGCGCCTGGCGGCGATGGCGCACGGGGTGTGTGAGGACGATCCCCGCACGATCGGGCAGCGCCGCGCCGACGCGCTGGGCGCGTTGGCCGCGGGCTCGGATCGACTGGCCTGCACCTGTGGGAGTCCCGACTGCCCGGCCGGCGAACCGGATGCGCGTGCGGCCAGTGTGGTGGTGCACGTCGTGGCCGACAGCCTCGAGGAGACGGCCCTGGATCCCGAACCCAGCGCCCAGCCCGCGCCGACGACGGCCCGGCCTGCCGGTGGCGTCCTGACGGGTCACCGTGGCATCGTGCCGGCCCCGCTGCTGGCCGAACTCATCCGATCCGGCGCCACCGTGCGCCGCCTGCGCCGGCCTGCCGACGAGCCCGAACCCGGCTACCGCCCGTCGACCGCCCTGGACGAGTTCGTCCGGCTACGGGATCTGACCTGCCGCTTCCCCAACTGCGATATGCCGGCCGAGCACTGCGATATCGACCACACCATCCCCTGGCCGTTCGGGCCCACCCACGCCTCCAACCTGGCCTGCACATGCCGTAAACACCACCTGCTCAAGACTTTCTGGACCGGCTGGCGAGATCGCCAGCATCCCGACGGCACCATCACCTGGACCTCACCGACCGGCCACACCTATGTGACCCAACCCGGCAGCCGACTGCTGCTGCCCCGGTGGAACACCACCACCGCCACCCTGGCCCCACCCACGGGCCAACCCCCACCAGCCCTGGGCATCATGATGCCCACCCGGCGAAGAACCCGCGCCGCCCAACGCGCCCACCGCATCACCGCCGAACGCAAACTCAACGACGCCCGCGTCACCGAACGCAACAAACCACCACCGTTCTAAATCTGGTGGGGCGGTCGCCTGAGTTGCCGCGAAGTCATGCGTCTGCGCGGATTATGGCCGGGGCACCGCAATTCGTGTCGCGCACGGCAGGCTCACGGATTTGGGATGCCGATGGCAATGAGTACATCGACCTGCTCTGTTCCTGGGGACCCATCATTCACGGCTACCAGAACCCGCGTGTCGAAGAAGCAGTCGACAGGCAACGCCGGGGTCGAACACGCGGATTGGGCGATGTTCGCCAAGAACGGTTCCGACGTCACGACCCTGTGTCTGACGATCGCGATGGCGCACACCAAGCGGGCCACCATCTTGGTCGCCGAGGGCGCCTATCACGGTGCCCTGCCCTGGTGTAATCCCGACACCACCGGCGTGCTGCCGTCGGATCGCGCCGGCCTCGCCTACTACACGTACAACGATCTGGACAGCGTCGAAAAGCTGGTCATAGAGCACGACGGCGACCTCGCCGGGATCATCGTGTCGCCGTTCCGCCACGACGCCGGTTTCGACCAGGAGATGGTGGACCCCGCCTTCGCACAGGGCCTACGGCGCGTCTGCGACGAGCACGGGGCCACCCGCACCCTCGACGAAGTCCGTACCGGATTCCGGATGTCGTTCGGCGGCAGCTGGGAGCAATACCGCGTGCGGCCCGACCTCTCGTCGTGGAGCAAGGCGATCGGAAACGGCTACCCCGTTGCGGCTGTCCTGGGTTCGGAGCCCCTGCGCGACTCGGCCGGGTCATTCTTCGTCATCGGCCCGGTCACCCTGGCCTGGGCGGCCGAGTGCGCGGCCCGCGGTGTCTTCACGCACCCCAAACACAACTGGTTCATGTCGACAGCGCTGACGGCCGCCGACGTCGGCACCGTGCTGGAGGCTACCGACGCGGCGTTCGCAGCGGTGGCCAGGCGGTTTTCTAGCCGGGATACGACCCGTGGTTAGGCTCTGGACCGAATCGAAACCGCCTGCCCGACACCTCATTTGCCGTGATACGCACGTAGCGTAGCTTCTCGGTGGCGACCCAGGGCAGTAGCTGCGCACGGTCGGCTTCATGGATCTCGTCGGATGTGGTGAGCACGTGCGCGGTTCCCCGGATGACGACACTCCAGCCCTCGGCGACGGTGTGATCGTCGACCTCAAAGAGCACCTTGTCGTTCATCACCGTGCTGAACAGCTTGGTACCTTCCGCAGTCCGGAACAGCACCGTGCGGCCCTGGGTCACGAAGTTGACCGGGAAGATCTCGAGCTGATCGCCGATGTGCGTTACCAGCCGACCCAGCGCGGCGCTCTTCAGCAGATCCCAACTCTCGTCGTCGCTGAGTACCGTGATCGGGTCCTGTTCGACTGTCATACCCAGATTTTGCCCCGGCAAGCGCAAATGCGCATAGGGTCGAACGACTCTTCACCCGAATTGCAGGTCTACCAGGGGATCGGCGGGCTCGAGGAGGCTGAGCACAGTGTTCGGATTCGGACGCAATCTACGCAGCGTCGGCCTGCATGCCTACGCCGAGGTCCTCAGCGCGGAGCAGACCGCACTCGCGGTCTCGGCCGACAACCCGAACCTGATGAACAACACCGAGATTCGCTGGGAACTGCAAGTCCGGGTATCGCCGGATGACGGGCTGCCGTTCGACGCGACGGTGCACGCCCTGCTGCCCCGGACCTGCGCCCCCAGACCGGGCAGCCGCGTCGCGGTCCGCTACGACCCGAGGCCGGTCTCGACCGCCGACGCCGCGATCGAGGGGATCACCAACGCCGACCCGAGCCTGATGGGCAATCGCCGACCCGGCCGCGTTTCGGGAACAGACGATGACCCGCCGCGAGCAACTACAGCAGCAAGCCGGCGCGGTACCGGTTTCGCACGATCCGGTCGACCAGCTGGAGCGGCTGGCCGCGCTCAAGGACCGCGGGCTCATCACCGACGAGGAGTTGAGCAACAGAAGCGCCGCATCCTCGGCGAGCCGTAAGACCGCTCACCCGGTCAGGGTCGCCAGCTCGGCCCGCAGATTGCCCTGTGCCGGACCTTCCCACTCCCGGCGGGCGTACTCGGTGCGGAAAACGCCGGGACCACCCAACAGGGCCACCAGTACCTGCACGCGTCCGCGACGGAAAGCGTCGTCGGACACGTGACCGTATTCGGCGCGGATGGCTGCGGTGTTGCGTTCGTAGTCGGCCCTCGGCACAGCCAGCGCCGCCAGGTCGGCGTCGGAGAGAACTTCGCCGTTGTGGTCGCCGGCCGCGGGATCGTGCGTGATCGTCAGCCGGATCAAACGCGCCACCTCGTCGACCAGTTGCGGCGGCAGACCGAGACGGGACAGCTCCTGTTCGGCGCGACGGGCGCTGCGTTCCTCGTCGTCGGGAAGTCCCGCATATACCGCGTCGTGATACCAGGCCGCCAGGCGCACGGCGTCGGCGTCGTCGGCGAAATCGGCAAGCTCCTCGACATGGCCGAGGATGCCACGCAGGTGGTCGACGGAGTGGTAGTGGCGGTGTGACTCGGTCCAGGACGCCAGCAGATCACGCCCGAGCGCGGCGGCCGCCGGGTTGTCGGTGTGCCGAGACAGCAGTGTCGCCCAGGCATCAGCCAGATCCTGCACATGACCATGGTGCACGCCCGGGCGCCCGGGCGCGAAACGACCCCGGACTTAGTAAGTAAGCTTCGCGGGTGGCCGAATCAGCCCCGTTGACACCGCTGAGCCTCAAGACGCAGGTGGTGCGGTTCCTCCTCACCGGCGGATTCTCCGGGATTGTGGATTTTGGGCTCTACGTGCTGCTCTACACCCTAGTTGGAGTTCAGGTCGACATCGCCAAGGCCATAAGCCTGACGATCGGCACCATAACGGCGTACCTGATCAATCGGCGATGGACGTTCCAGGCCCCACCAAGTCGGGCTCGGTTCCTGGCGGTGATGGCGACATACGCAGTGACCTTCGTCGTACAGGTCGGCCTAAACCATATCTGTCTGCACCTGATGCACTATCGCGCCTGGGCGGTGCCAGTCGCCTACATGATCGCGCAGGGCACGGCGACCGTGATCAACTTCATCGTTCAACGGGTATGGATTTTCCGGCTGAAGTAGACCTGGGACGCCGCACGGTAACCTTTGGCACTGATATGGCTACCGCACTCCCCCTGACGCCGCGTTCCCTCACCGGGTTCGGCAGGACCGCGCCAAGCGTGGCGCAGGTGCTGTCGACTCCCGATGTCGAGGTGATCGCCGCCGCCGTCCGGCAGGTGGCCGACGCCGATTCCACCAGCCCGTCGTACCTGCGCCGGGGCATCGTGGCCCGTGGGCTGGGGCGCTCCTACGGCGACCAGGCCGGCAACGGTGGCGGCATCGTCGTCGACATGACACCGCTGAATCGCATCCATTCGCTGTCCGCCGACACCGCCGTGGCGGATGTCGACGCCGGAGTGAGCCTCGATCAGTTGATGAAGGCCGCGCTGCCGTTCGGCTTGTGGGTCCCGGTACTGCCCGGCACCCGGCAGGTGACCGTCGGCGGCGCGATCGGGTCCGACATTCACGGGAAGAACCACCACAGCGCAGGCAGTTTCGGCAACCACGTGCTCTCGATGGACCTCCTGATGGCGGACGGCGAGGTGCGCACCCTCACTCCGGACGGACCCGACGGCGAACTGTTCTGGGCCACGGTCGGCGGAAACGGCTTGACCGGCATCGTGATCCGGGCCCGCATCGCGATGACCCGGACCGAGACGGCGTATTTCATCGCCGACGGCATCGCCACCGCTGATCTCGACGAGACGGTCGCGGTGCATCAGGACGGCAGCGAGGACAACTACACCTACTCCAGCGCGTGGTTCGACCTCATCAACCCGCCGCCGAAGCTGGGCCGCGCGGCGGTCAGCCGGGGCAGCCTGGCCAAGCTCGACCAATTGCCGCCCAAGCTGGCCAAGAATCCTCTGCAGTTCAGCGCGCCCAAGCTGCCCGCGGTGCCGAACCTCTTCCCGGTCAGCGTCATGAACAAGATGTCGCTCAGCCTGGTCGGCGAGGCTTTCTACCGGGTCAGCGGCAACTACCAGAACAAGATCGTCAATCTGACGCAGTTCTATCACATGCTGGATATCACGACCGGCTGGCAATACGCCTATGGCCCATCAGGTTTCGCGCAGCACCAGTTCCTCGTGCCGCCGGATGCCCTGGACGATTTCAAGGACATCATCCGGTGGATACAGACCCAGGGCCACTACTCGGCGCTGAACGTTTTCAAACTGTTCGGCCCGGGAAACCCCGCACCGCTGAGCTTCCCGATGGCCGGCTGGAACGTTGCCATGGACTTCCCCAACAACGCCGGTGTCAACGAGTTCCTCAACGAACTCGACGACCGCGTCATGAAATTCGGCGGCCGCGTCTACACCGCCAAGGACTCGCGGGTGAGCGCCGAGAAGTTCCACGCAATGTATCCGCGGATCGACGAATGGATCGCATTGCGCCGCAAGGCCGATCCCAATGGCGTGTTTGCCTCCGATATGGCCCGCCGCCTCGAGCTTCTGTAGAAAGGCATCGCTGGACGACATGATCGACGCCACAGGCAACCCGCAAACCATCCTGCTGCTGGGCGGAACCTCCGAAATCGGCCTGGCCATCTGCGAGCGCTACCTACGCAACGCGAAAGCCCGGATCATCCTGGCCGACCTGCCGAATGCACCGAAGCGCGAGGCGGCCATCGCCAAGTTGCAGGCCGCCGGCGCCAAGTCCGTCGAATACCTCGATTTCGACGCACTCGACACCTCGAGTCACCCCTCCGTCATCGAATCCGCCTGGGCCGGTGGCGATGTCGATGTGGCCATCGTCGCGTTCGGCATCCTCGGCGACGCCGAAGAGCTCTGGCAGAACCAGGCCAAGGCGGTGCTGAGCGCTCAGATCAACTACACCGCGGCCGTCTCGGTGGGCGTGCTGATCGGGGCGAAGATGCGTGTCCAGGGCTTCGGCCAGATCATCGCGATGTCATCGGTGGCCGGCGAGCGGGTACGCCGCAACAACTTCGTCTACGGCTCCACCAAGGCCGGCCTGGACGGTTTCTACCTGGGCCTCGGAGAAGCTCTGCGCGAGTATGGGGTTCATGTCCTGGTCATCCGGCCCGGGCAGGTCCGCACCACCACCACCCTGGAGCACTGGAAGGCCACCGGCGCCAAGGAAGCACCGTTCACGGTCAACGCCGAAGACGTCGCCGAACTGGCCGTGACGTCGGCGGCCAAGGGCAAAGATCTCGTGTGGGCGCCCGGACAGGTGCGTGTGCTGATGTCGGTGCTGCGGCACATCCCCCGGCCGATCTTCCGCAAGCTGCCGATCTAGTAGAACCGATGGGCAGGAGCGCGCTGGCCACCGTGGGCCAGATGATCGCGGCAGTCGCTGTGGCCGTGGTGGTTTCGGTCATCTCGCTCATCGCGATCTCCCGGGTTCAATGGCCGGCCTTCCCGTCATCGAACCAGCTGCACGCGCTGACCACCGTCGGCCAGGTCGGCTGTTTGGTACTGCTGCTCGGAACCGGGTTCGTCTGGCGGCGCGGGCACAGGTGGGCGGCGCGGATCGCCGCTGCGGCGGTCCTGGCCGCGTTCACCGTTGTCACCCTCGGGATGCCGCTCGGCGCAAGCCGGCTCTACCTGTTCGGGATCTCCGTCGATCAGCAGTTCCGCACCGAATACCTCACCCGGCTCACCGCCAGCCCGGCACTGCACGACATGACCTACGCCGATCTACCGCCGTTCTACCCGGCCGGCTGGTTCTGGATCGGCGGCCGGGCCGCGGCGCTGACCGGCACTCCGGCCTGGGAGATGTTCAAACCGTGGGCCATCACCTCCATCGCGATCGCCGTGGTGCTCGCGATGGCTCTGTGGTCGGCGCTCATCCGGTTCGAATACGCACTCGTCGTCGCCACCGCCACCGCGGCCGTCACCCTGGCCTACGGTTCGCCGGAGCCCTACGCCGCAATGATCACCGTTCTCATCCCGCCGGTGTTGCTGCTGGCGTGGTCGGGACTACGCGGCAAGACCAGGGCCGGCGGCTGGACGGCTGTGGTCGGCGTCGGACTGTTCCTCGGTGTCTCGGCGACCTTCTACAACCTGATTCCGGCCTACGCGGCGTTCACCGTGGCCGTGATGGCGGTGGTCGTGGCGATCGCGCGGCGCAGCATCGAGCCGCTGCTGCGGCTGGTGGTCATCGGCTCCATCACCGTTGCCATCGCCCTGATCACCTGGCTGCCGTTCCTGCTGCGAGCGGCCCGCCAACCGCTCAGCGGCACCGGCAGCGCGCAGCACTATCTGCCCGCCGACGGGGCGGTGCTGACATTCCCGATGTTGCAGTTCTCGTTGCTCGGCGCGCTGTGCATGCTCGGTACGTTGTGGCTGGTGTGGCGGGCTCGCAGCTCAGTGCGGGCCGCGGCGCTGGGCATCGGCGTGTTGACCGTGTACGCCTGGTCGCTGCTGTCGATGCTGACCACTCTGGCCGGCACCACCCTGCTGTCCTTCCGGCTGCAGCCCACGCTGACCGTGCTGCTGTCGGCGGCCGGCGTGTTCGGGTTCATCGAGGTGACGCTGGCGATCGCCTCCCGGACCAACCGGAAGGTCATCGGAGTCGGCGCGGCGATCGGGCTGGTCGGGGCCATCGGCTTCAGCCAGGACATCCCCGACGTGTTGCGGCCCGACCTCACCGTCGCGTACACCGACACCGACGGCTACGGTCAGCGCGGCGATCGCCGACCGCCCGGGGCCGAGAAGTACTACGAGGAAGTCGACGCCGCCATCCTGAAGGCCACCGGTCGGCCCCGGGAGGACACGATCGTGCTGACCGCCGACTACAGCTTCCTGTCGTATTTCCCCTACTACGGTTTCCAGGGCCTCACGTCGCACTACGCCAACCCGCTGGCCGAATTCGACAAGCGGGCCGCCGCGATCGAGTCGTGGGCCGATCTGAAGAACGCCGACCAGTTCACCAAGGCGCTCGACGCGCTGCCCTGGCAGCCGCCGACGGTGTTTTTGATGAGACGCGGCGGCTCCGCTGGTTCATCGGACACCTACACCCTCCGATTGGCCGAGGACGTCTATCCCAACCAGCCCAACGTGCGCCGCTACACCGTCGATCTGGACGCCAACCTGTTCAGCGGGCCGCACTTCACCGTCACGACGATCGGGCCGTTCGTGCTGGCCATCCGGAATCCATAGCGATGGAGCCCCCGGCGCGCCAATTACCATCTAGCTCCGTGAACCAGACACGGGCGAATTACCGAACCGCCCGTCTCGTCGCCGTCATCGCCGGCCTGCTGGGCGCCGCGCTGGCGATCCTGACGCCGTTACTGCCGGTCAAGCAGACCACCGCCGAGCTGAACTGGCCGCAGAACGGCGTACTCGACAGCGTGACCGCCCCCTTGATCAGTTACGTGGCAACCGATCTGACGATCAGCGTGCCGTGCAGCGCGGCCGCCGGGTTGGTAGGACCCGAGAATGCCGCCAAGACCGTCCTGCTCTCCACCGTCCCCAAGCAGGCTCCCAAGGCCGTCGACCGCGGGCTGCTGATCGAGCGTGCCAACGATCACCTCGTCGTCGTGGTCCGCAACACCCCCGTCGTCGTCGCTCCGCTGCGCCAGGTGCTCAGCCCGGCCTGCCAGAAGCTGACGTTCACCGCCCACGCCGACAAGGTGACCGGCGAGTTCGTCGGCCTCAGCCAGGGACCCGACAGCGACGATCCCGGCGCCCCACTCAAGGGCGAACGCAGTGGGTACGACTTCCGGCCCCAGATCGTCGGGGTCTTCACCGACTTGTCCGGTCCGGCACCACCCGGCTTGAGCTTTGCGGCCACCATCGACACCCGCTACAGCAGCGCGCCGACCGCCCTGAAGATGGCGGCCATGATGCTCGGCGTCGCTCTGACGCTCGTCGCGTTGATCGCGCTGCACATCCTGGACCGCGCCGACGGGGTGCGGCAGCGGCGCTTCCTGCCGCCGCGCTGGTGGTCGGTCAACGCCCTCGACGGGGTAGTGGTCGCCGTCCTGGTCTGGTGGCACTTCGTCGGTGCCAACACCTCCGACGACGGCTACATCCTGACCATGGCCCGGGTGTCCGAGCACGCCGGCTACATGGCGAACTACTACCGCTGGTTCGGCACCCCGGAATCACCCTTCGGCTGGTACTACGACCTGTTGGCGTTGTGGGCGCACGTGTCGACGTCCAGTATCTGGATGCGCCTGCCGACGCTGGCCATGGCGCTGGTGTGCTGGTGGTTGATCAGCCGCGAGGTGATCCCACGCCTCGGCCACGCGGTCAAGACCAGCCGCGCCGCGATCTGGACCGCCGCCGGCATGTTCCTGGTGTTCTGGCTGCCGCTGAACAACGGCCTGCGACCCGAGCCGATCATCGCCCTCGGCATCCTGCTCACCTGGTGTTCGGTCGAACGGGGAGTGGCCACCAGCCGCTTACTGCCCGTCGCGGTCGCCTGCATCGTCGGCGCGTTGACGCTGTTCTCCGGCCCGACCGGTATCGCGTCGATCGGCGCGCTCCTGGTGGCGATCGGTCCACTGCGCACCATCCTGCATCGTCGATCCCGCCAATTCGGGCTGCTGCCGCTGCTGGCTCCGATCCTGGCGGCGACGACGGTGACCATCATCCTGATCTTCCGCGACCAGACCCTGGTCGGCGAGGTGCAGGCGAACATGCTCAAGTCGGCGGTCGGGCCAAGCCTGAGCTGGTTCGACGAACACATCCGCTACGAGCGGTTGTTCATGGCCAGCCCGGACGGATCGATCGCACGGCGGTTCGCGGTGCTGGCTCTGCTGGTGGCGCTGGCCGTGGTGGTGGCGATGATCCTGCGTAAGGGCCACATCCCCGGCACGGCCGCCGGCCCGAGCCGGCGCATCATCGGGATCACGATCATCTCGTTCATCGCGATGATGTTCACCCCGACGAAGTGGACCCATCACTTCGGCGTTTTCGCCGGGCTGGCCGGATCGCTGGGCGCGCTGGCGGCCGTGGCCGTCACCGCGCACGTGCTGCGGTCCCGAAGAAACCGGGCGATGTTCGCCGCCGTCGTCCTGTTCGTCACCGCCCTGTCGTTCGCCAGCGTCAACGGCTGGTGGTACGTCTCCAACTTCGGTGTTCCGTGGTCCAACGAGTTCCCCGAATGGCATTTCGGCTTCACCACGATGCTGCTCGGACTGACCGTCCTCACCCTGCTGGCGGCCGCCTGGTTCCACTTCTCCGGCCGCGACAACGGCGAGCACCGGCCGACGCACTGGTGGTCACGTCTGGTGGGCTCGCCGCTGGCGGTGATGGCCTGGCTGCTGGTGATCTTCGAAGTGGGATCGCTGACGCTGGGCATGACCGAACAGTGGCCGGCCTGGTCGGTCGGCCGCTCGAATCTGCAGGCGCTCACGGGTAAGACGTGCGGGCTGGCCGACGACGTGCTGGTCGAAGAGGACCCCAATGCCGGCACGCTCACCCCGATCGCCGGGGTGTCGGTGCGCGACGCGCTCGGCGCCACGACCGCCGAAGGATTCACCCCCGCCGGGATCCCCGCCGACGTGTCGGCCGACCCGGTGACGGAGCCGCCCGGCGGCGGCAACTTCGTCGACGACGACGGCCTGGTCACCGGCAGCGAGGCCGGCACCGAGGGCGGCACCACCGCCGTCGCCGGGATCAACGGCTCGCGCGCCCGGCTGCCCTACGGTCTGGATCCGGCCCGCACGCCGGTGATGGGCAGTTGGCGCGCCGGGGTGCAACAGCCGGCGGTGCTGCGCTCGGCGTGGTACCGGCTGCCCACCGACTGGACCGCCTCCCCGCTGCTGGTGGTGACCGCGGCCGGACGCTTCGACTCCGACGAGGTCCAGGTGCAGTGGGCGACCGATCAGCAGGCGGCCGAGGGCAAACCCGGCGGCTCGGTGCTGTTCGGTGACATCGGCGCGGCACCGGCGTGGCGCAACCTGCGCACACCGCTGTCGGCCATCCCCCGCGAGGCCACGATGATCCGGCTGGTGGCCACCGATGACGACCTGGCGCCCCAGCACTGGATCGCGCTGACCCCGCCGCGTATCCCCAAGCTGCGCACCCTGCAGGACGTCGTCGGGTCGCAGGATCCGGTGCTGCTGGACTGGCTGGTCGGCCTGGCCTTCCCCTGCCAGCGCCCGTTCGGCCACCAGTACGGGGTCATCGAGCCGCCGAAGTGGCGGATCCTGCCGGACCGGTTCGGCGCCGAGGCCAACTCGCCGGTGATGGACAACATCGGCGGCGGCCCGCTGGGCATCAGCGAGCTGCTGTACCGCGCGACGACCGTGCCGAGCTACCTGCGCGACGACTGGTACCGCGACTGGGGCGCGCTGCAACGGCTCAACCCGTTCTATCCCGACGCCCAGCCGGCCCGCCTGGACCTCGGCACCGCCACCCGCGGCGGGTTGTGGAGCCCGGCGCCACTGCGGCCGACATAGCAATCCCGTCTCGAATCGCGCTGGCCCCCGCAGGCCTTCGAAACCGACACAACTTCGTCGCCTACCATCGAGCCTCGTGCCCAGCGACAGATCGGACTCCCCCCGGATCGCCCGACTAGTCGCCGTTGTCGCAGGAATCCTGGGTGTTCTGCTCTGCGGTGTGGTGCCGCTGCTGCCGGTCACCCAGACCACGGCCGCCATCACTTGGCCGCAGGCGCCCGGAGCCGACGGCATGGTCAGCGACATCACCGCGCCGTTGGTGTCGGGCGCGCCGCAGTCACTGGACGTGACGATTCCCTGCCGGGTCATCGCGACGTTGCCCGCCGAAGGCGGTCTGGTCTTCTCGACGATCCCGCCCGCCGGAATCGACGCCAGCCGCAACGGTCTGTTCGTGCGCGCCAACCCCAACACCGTCGTCGTCGCCTTCCGCGACACCGTGGCCGCAGTCGCCCCCCGCCCGGCCATCGCGGCAGGCGCGTGCAGCGATCTGCACATCTGGGCCGGACCGGGTGGGGTCGGCGCCGATTTCGCCGGTATCCCGGGAGCCGCCGGCACGCTGGCAGCCGAAAAGAAGCCGGCCATCAACGGGATCTTCACCGACCTGAAGGTGGCCTCGCAGCCGGGCTTGGCGGCGCGCATCGACATCGACACCCGGTTCATCACCAGCCCGGGCACGCTCAAGATCACGGTGATGGTGCTGGGCATCGCCTGCGTGGTCGCCTCGGTCATCGCGCTCGGCGTGCTGGACCGGCGGTCAGGAGCGAGGCGGACGCCCGGCGCATGGCGGCGGTTCCTGCGAGTCGGGGTAGCGACCTGGGTGGCCGATATCGGGGTGGTCGGCGTATTGCTCCTCTGGCATGTCATCGGTGCGATCTCGTCCGACGACGGCTACAACCTCACCATCGCGCGGGTTGCCGGCGAAGCCGGCTACACGGCCAACTACTTCCGCTACTTCGGCGCCACCGAGGCCCCATTCGACTGGTATCAATCGGTGCTGGCCCACCTCGCCGCGATCAGCACGGCCGGGGTGTGGATGCGGCTGCCGGCCACCGCCGCCGGCATCGGCACCTGGCTGATCCTGAGCCGCTGCGTACTGCCGCGGCTGGGTAGACGCCTGGCGCTCAACCGGGTGACGGTGTGGACGGCCGGCGCGGTCTTCCTGGCCGCCTGGCTGCCGTTCAACAACGGGTTGCGGCCCGAACCGCTGATCGCCTTCGGCGCGCTGGCCGTGTGGACCCTGGTGGAGACCGCGATCGCGACCCGGCGCCTTGTTCCGGCCGCCGCCGCAATCGTGATCGCTGTGTTCAGTGTGACGCTGGCCCCCCAGGGACTGATCGCCATCGCCGCGCTGCTCGTGGGTGCCCGGGCCATCGCCCGGGGGATCACCGCGCGCCGTCCCACCGACGGCCTGCTGGCGCCGCTGGCCGCGCTGGCCGCGTCGCTCTCGGTCATCTTCGTCGTCGTCTTCCGGGACCAGACGCTGGCCGCCGTCGCCGAATCCGCCCGCATCAAATACGTCGTCGGGCCGACGATCGCGTGGTACCAGGATTTCCTGCGGTACTACTTCCTCACCGTCGAAGACAACGTGGAGAGCTCGCTGACCCGGCGCTTCGCCGTCCTGGTGATGATGCTGTGCCTGTTCGGCATGCTGGCGGTACTGCTGCGCCGCGGCCACGTGCCCGGGGTGGCCAAGGGTCCGGTGTGGCGGTTGATCGGCACCACCGCGATCGGGCTGTTGCTGCTGACCTTCACCCCGACCAAGTGGGCGGTCCAGTTCGGTGCGTTCGCCGGGCTGGCCGGGGCGTTGGGCGCGGTCACCGCGTTCACCTTCGCCCGTGTCGGCCTGCACAGCCGACGCAACCTCGCGCTGTACGTCACCTCGCTGCTGTTCGTCCTGGCCTGGGCGACTTCGGGCACCAACGGCTGGTTCTACGTCGGCAGCTACGGGGTGCCGTGGTTCGATCGCCAGCCGGTGATCGCCCACCAGCCCGTGACGACGATGTTCCTCGCGCTGGCGATCGTCACCGGCCTGCTCGCCGGATGGCTGCACTTCCGAATCGATTACAGCGGCCACACCGAAGTGAAGAACACCGGACGCAACAGAGCCCTGGCGTCGACCCCGCTGCTGGTGTTCGCGCTCATCATGGTGCTGCTCGAGGTGGGCTCGATGACCAAGGCCTTCGCCCAGCGCTACCCCGTGTACACCACCGCCGCGGCCAACCTGTCCGCACTGAAATCGGGCCTGTCGGACACCAGCTGCGCGATGGCCGATGATGTCCTCGTCGAACCGGACACCAATGCCGGCATGCTGCAACCGGTTCCGGGCCAGAAGTGGGGCAAGTACGGGCCGCTTGGCGGGGAGAACCCGGTCGGCTTCACCCCCAACGGGATCAGTGACACCCTCGATCCCGCCGAACCGTTCGTGGCCAACCCCGGCACGGTCAACTCCGACGCCTCACCGAACAAGCCCAACGCGGGCATCGCCTTCGCCGCGGGCACCGGCGGCGGCTACGGACCGGTCGGGGTCAACGGTTCGCGGGTGTTCCTGCCGTTCGGGCTGGATCCCAAGACCACGCCGGTGATGGGCAGCTACAACGAGAACACCGTTGCGGCCAAGGCGACTTCGGCGTGGTACCAGCTGCCCCCACGCACACCGGACCGGCCGCTGGTCACCGTCGCGGCCGCAGGCGCGATCTGGTTCTACGACGAAGAGGGCCAGTTCAACTACGGACAGTCCCTCAAACTGCAATGGGGTGTGCACCGTCCGGACGGCAGCTTCCAGGCCCTCGACTCAGTACAGCCCATCGATGTGATCGCCCAAAAGGCCTGGCGCAATCTGCGATTCCCATTGAGCTGGGCGCCGCCGGAGGCCAACGTCGCACGCATCGTCGCCGACGACCCGAACCTGAGCACCGACCAGTGGTTCGGCTTCACCCCGCCCCGGGTGCCGGTTCTGGAGACCGCCCAGCAATTCCTCGGTTCACAGACCCCGGTCTTGATGGACATCGCCACGGCGGCGAATTTCCCGTGCCAGCGGCCATTCTCCGAACACCTCGGTGTCGCCGAGCTCCCGGAGTACCGGATCCTGCCCAACCTCAAGCAGGTGGTGGTGTCGAGCAATATGTGGCAATCCGCGCGCGCCGGTGGCCCTTTCCTGTTCATCCAGGGACTGCTGACCACCTCGACGGTCCCGACCTACCTGCGCGACGACTGGTACCGGGACTGGGGCGCCATCGAGCGCTATATCCGCCTGGTGCCGTCGGCCCAGGCCCCCGACGCCGTCATCGACCAGGGCGCCAAGACAGTGTTCGGGTGGAGCCGTAGCGGACCCATCAGGGCACTGCCATGACACAGACTCTCGCCGCCAACGCCCGCGACGCTGCCCAAGACGTGACGATCACCCGCTGGGTGGCTATCGTCGCCGGGCTGGTCGGCTTCGTGCTCTCCGTCCTGACCCCCCTGCTTCCCGTGCAACAGACCACCGCGACGTTGAACTGGCCGCAGGCCGGACAGCTGAGCAATGTCACCGCACCGCTGATCTCCCAGGCGCCGGTATCGCTGACGGCGACGGTGCCCTGCGAGGTGATCCGGTCGATGCCGCCGGCGGGTGGTCTGGTGCTGGGGCTGGCACCGCAGAAAGGCAAAGAGGCGGCGCTGAATTCGCTGTTCGTCAACGTGACCGCGCAGCGGGTGGACATCACCGACCGCAACGTGGTGATCGCCAGCGTGCCCCGGGCCAGGGTCGCCTCCGCGCAGTGTCAGCGGATCGAGATCAGCTCCACCACCGACGGGACGTTCGCCACCTTCGTGGGGTTGACGGATCCGGCCACCGGCAAGGAACAGCGCAGCGGGTTCGCCGACTCGAATCTGCGGCCGGCGATAGTCGGGGTGTTCACCGACCTGACCGGGCCGGCGCCACCCGGGCTCAGCGTGTCAGCGACGATCGACACCCGGTTCACCACCAAGCCAACGGTTTTGAAGCTCGCCGCGATGCTGCTGGCGATGGCCGCCACCGCGATAGCGCTGCTGGCGCTGTGGCGGCTGGACCGACTCGACGGCCGTCGCATGCACAAGCTGATCCCACAGCGCTGGCGAACGTTCACCGCCGTCGACTTGACGGTGGTCACCGGCTTCGTGGTGTGGCACGTGATGGGCGCCAACTCGTCCGACGACGGCTACATCCTGCAGATGGCCCGGGTGGCCGACCACGCCGGCTATATGTCGAACTACTTCCGGTGGTTCGGCAGCCCCGAAGACCCGTTCGGCTGGTTCTACAACGTGCTGGCGCTGATGACCCACGTCAGCGATGCCAGCATCTGGATGCGGTTGCCGGACTTGGTCTGTGCGCTGGTCTGCTGGCTGCTGCTGTCCCGCGAGGTGCTGCCCCGGCTGGGACCCGCCGTGATCGCCAGCCGGCCTGCGCTGTGGGCGGCCGGGCTGGTGCTGATGGCCGCCTGGATGCCGTTCAACAACGGCCTGCGTCCCGAGGGCCAGATCGCCACCGGCGCGTTGATCACCTACGTGCTGATCGAGCGCGCCATCATCTCGGGCCGGCTGACCCCGGCCGCGCTGGCGATCGTCAGCGCCGCGTTCACCCTTGGCATCCAGCCGACCGGCCTGATCGCGGTCGCCGCGCTGATCGCCGGTGGCCGCCCGATCCTGCGGATCGTGGTGCGCAGGCGCGCGGTGGTGGGTACCTGGCCCCTGATTCTTCCGCTACTGGCCGCCGGCACCATCATCCTCACCGTCGTGTTCGCCGACCAGACGCTGGCAACGGTGTTGGAAGCGACCAGGATTCGCACCGACATCGGGCCCAGCCAGGCCTGGTACACCGAGAACCTGCGCTACTACTACCTGTTCTTGCCGACCGTCGACGGCTCGCTGTCGCGCCGGTTCGGCTTCTTCGTCACCGCACTGTCGCTGTTCACCTCGATGTTCATCATGTTGCGCCGCAAGCGCGTTGCCGGGGTGGCCCGTGGACCGGTATGGCGGTTGATGGGCGTGATCTTCGCGACGATGTTCTTCCTGATGTTCACCCCGACCAAGTGGGTGCACCACTTCGGGCTGTTCGCCGCGGTGGGGGCTGCCATGGCCGCGGTGTGCACCGTACTGGCGTCGCCCACGGTATTGCGCTGGTCGCGCAACCGCATGACGGTCGTCACCGCGGTGTTCTTCCTGCTCGCCCTGTGCTTCGCCACCACCAACGGCTGGTGGTACGTGTCGAGCTACGGCGTGCCGTTCAACAACGCGATGCCCCGCATCGCCGGAATCACAGTCAGCACAATCTTCTTCGCGCTGTTCGCCCTGTCGGCGATCTACACGGTCTGGCTGCACTTCAACAGCCGCGACCACGGTGAGGGCCGCCTCGCGCGGGCCGTCACCACCGCGCCGATCCCGCTGGCCGCCGGCTTCATGGTGCTGGTGTTCATCGCCTCCATGGCAGCGGGCGTGGTGCGCCAGTACCCGACCTATTCCAACGCCTGGGCCAACCTGCGATCGTTCTCCGGCGGCTGCGGGCTGGCCGACGACGTACTGGTCGAGCCGGACACCAACGCCGGATTTCTGACTCCGCTGCCCGGGGATTACGGCCCGCTGGGCCCGCTGGGCGGCACCAACCCCGTTGGCTTCACACCCAACGGGGTGCCCGAACACATTGTCGCCGAGGCTATTCGGCTGACCAATCCGCAGCCGGGGACCGACTACGACTGGGATCAGCCGATCAAGCTCGACACGCCGGGTATCAACGGGTCGACCGTGCCGCTGCCCTACGGCCTCGACCCGGCGCGGGTGCCGCTGGCGGGTAGCTACGTCGCCGGCCCGCAGCAGGAGGCCACCCTGAACTCGGCGTGGTACCAGCTGCCGCCCGACGACGACGGTCATCCGCTGGTGGTCGTCACCGCGGCCGGCACCATCGCCGGGCGCAGTGTGCTCGACGGCTACACCGACGGCCAGACCGTGGAACTGGAATACGGCAAGCCCGGACCCGACGGCGCCCCGGTGCCCGCCGGCCGGGTGAGCCCCTACGACCTCGGCCCGGCGCCGTCGTGGCGCAATCTGCGGTTCGCCCGCTCGGACATCCCCGCCGATGCGACCACGGTGCGGATCGTGGCCGCCGACCGGTCACTGACACCGGGCGACTGGCTGGCCGTGACCCCGCCGCGGGTGCCCGAACTGCAGTCGGTACAGGAGTTCGTCGGCTCGACCCAGCCTGTGCTGATGGACTGGGCGGTGGGCCTGGCCTTCCCGTGCCAGCAGCCGATGCTGCACGCCAACGGTGTCATCGAGGTGCCGAAGTTCCGGATCACCCCGGACTACAGCGCGAAGATGCACGACACCGACACCTGGGAGGACGGTCGCAACGGTGGGCTGCTCGGCATCACCGACCTTTTGCTGCGTGCCCACGTGATGGCCACCTACCTGTCACACGACTGGGGTCGTGACTGGGGTTCACTGCGCCAGTTCGAGACGATCGTGCAGAGCCAGCCCGCGGAGATCGACCTGGGCACGGCAACTCGCGGCGGCTTGTGGATGCCGGGGCCCATCAGGATCAAGCCTTAGTCGGATCAACCCCTAACTTTGCCGTAGAGGCGGCCAATCGGCGTTAGCGATGACAGAATCCGCACATGGCTGAAGACGCAGCGATCATCGACCCGTTGATGCACGGCCTCCGATCCAAGGGGCTCAAGAAGGGATCGGTCTCCCTGGTTGGTGCGGTGGCGATCGGTCTGGCGGCCACCGCGCCGGCATATTCGCTGACCGGTGCCCTCGGGTACGGTGCGGAGGAGACCGGCTATCAGCTGCCGATCGTCTTCATCCTCGCGGTCATCCCGATGTACTTCGTGGCACTGGCCTACAAACACCTCACCGATGCCGCCCCGGACGCCGGGACCGTGTTCACCTGGGGCTCTAAGGCGATCGCGCCACACGTCGGCTGGATGGGCGGGTTCGCGCTGATACTGTCGTCCATTCTGGCCGGGGTCGGCGCGGCCGGCATCCTGACCAACGCCACCGCGGTGTGGCTCGGGATGGAGCACTCGCCGGTGTGGTTCGACATCCTCGTCGCGACGGTGTTCATCCTGCTGACGACGTGGTTGGTCGCCCGCGGAGCCGAGGAATCCTCGCGCACCACACTGATCCTCACGATCGTCCAGTACGGCGGCCTGCTGCTGTTCGCGATCATCATGCTCACCGCGGTCTTCCGCGGCGAGCAGAGCCCGACCGCGGAGTCATTCTCGTGGGAGTGGTTCAACCCGTTCGCAATCCACGACTTCAGCAGCCTGCTCGGCGGATTCCTGGTGGCTATCTTCATCTTCTGGGGCTTCGACGCCTCACTCGCCATGTCCGAGGAGACGTCCGGAACGCCGGAACAGGCCGGCCGCAGCGGGGTCACCGCGATCCTGATCACCGTTGCCACCTATGTGATTTTCAGCGTGGCAGCACTGGCATACGCCGGTATCGACCCGAACAGTCCGACGAGCCTGACGCACGAAGGCAACATCGACGACGTGTTCACCACATTGGCCACCGGGTCGATCGGCACCCGCGGCGCGATGATCGCCGCCCTGGTCGTCGGGTTGTCCGCGTTCTCGGCGACGATGTCCACGGTCATGCCCACGGCGCGCGGATTGCTGTCGATGGCGACCTACAAGGCGGTACCGGATCGGTTCGCGTCGGTGAGCGAGGTGAGCTCGACGCCCAAGTTCGCGACCTGGGTCATCGGCCTCACCAGCCTGGTGATCTACTGCGTGCTGGACGTGATCAGTGACAGCGTCGTCGCCGATTCGGTCTACAGCGTGGGGATCGCGATCATGACCTACTACGTCGTCGTCGCGATCTCTTCGGTGGTGTACTTCTGGCGCACCGCCTTTCGATCGTGGCGCACAGCGATGGGCCAGGTGATTCTGCCCGGCATCGGCGCGCTCGTCCTCATCCCGGTCGGCGTCGTCGAGGCCTACATGATGGCGAACCCGGACAACGGTTCGGGTGGATCCATTCTGGGCATCGGCATGGCGTTCGTCGTCGGCGTTCTCAGCCTGGCATTCGGCGCGGTATTGATGGCTCTGTGGAATCTCAAGGCTCCGGCCTTCTTCCGGGGGGAAACCCTGCCCAAGGAACGGACCTGAGCCCGTCGTTGCCCGGATTCGGGATGAACGCTGGTGCCTTACGAGGAAGTCGAGCCCTGCAGATCGACATCGAGCCCCCGCTCTGTGGGGGGACCGCTGCTGCCGTATAGATCATCAAAAGTGTTGATAAAGAACTGTTTTCGATCCGTTACTGAACGCCAAGGACGGGCTTAGCGGCGTCACAGCGGGCGCCCATCAACGCTTCCTAACGTCGCTATCGCAAGCAATCACGACACAACACGCGAAGCGATGGGACGGAGATCACGATGAACCTCAAACGCATGGTGTACACCACGACGGCCGTGGCGGGTATCGGTGCCGCCGGCCTGTTCGGGCTGGGCATCGGCACGGCAAGCGCCAACCCCGGTCAGCCGTGCGGAGGGCCGAACGCTCCGGGGTGCCAGCAGGGTCCGAACAACGGGCCGGGCAACGGGCCCAACAACGGCCCGAACAACGGGCCGGTCAATTGGCAGCAGCGCGGAATCGACCAGGGCCGCCAAGACCACCAGCCGTTCAACTGGAATGGCCAGTGGGTGCAGCCGATGCCGGCCGGCAACGGTCACGGCTGGGGATTCTGGTTCCTGGGCCAGTGGATCCCGCTGTAACCAACGGTGTTCAGGGTGTGGCGGTGGTCGTCTGCGGATCGCTGCGCAGCTTCTCCGGCTGCAGCGACCAAACGGTGGCGTCGGCCCCCGGGGCGGCATGCGCGCAATAGGCGGGCGCACCACTCTCACTGACCGCCGCCGCACCCAGCACGGCGCAATTCGCGCCGATCACCACGACCGGCAGATCCATCCGGCCGGAGACGGCCGGCGGCGGTGCCGCTGGGTGCGCCGTCTGCGCGGTCGCGGCGCTGTCCACTTTGTGGTGACCGAGCAGCAGCGAAAGCCCGGCCGCCGCACCGGCGATGACCACCACGGCACCGAGGATCGCCGGGATCGCCAGCCGGCGTCGCGACGACGTGGTCTCCGATTTGGCGTGCCGGGCGCGGCCGGGCCTGACGGCCTGGCCGACCGCCAGCGCCTGGCTCGTCACGTCGCTGGAGTGGAATTCTTGTTCCGCGGTACCCAGGCCCTGCGCTAGCGCCCGGGCGAAATCAGCGCAGCGGCGGTAGCGTTTGTCGGCATCCTTGGCCAGCGCCCTGGCGAAAACCGGGCTCAGACAAGCCAGTTCAGGCCGCTTGGTACCGATAGCGGGCGGATCCGAACTCAAGTGCTGGCTGATCACGATCGCCGGATTGGTGTGGGTGAACGGCGGCATGCCGGTCAGCAGATGGTAAGCGGTTGCGGCCAGCGCGTACTGGTCGGCGTGACCGTCGATGTCCTCGCCCTTGAGCTGCTCGGGAGCGGCATAGGCGACCGTGCCGACGGTCATGTTCGTCCCGGTCAGTCCGCTGGCCTGGCCCATCCAGCGGGCGATCCCGAAGTCCGCCAGCATGACCCGCTCGTCGCCGGTGCCGGGAACGCCCAGCAAGATGTTCGCGGGCTTGACGTCGCGGTGCAGCAGACCGCGACTATGGGCGTAGTCGAGCGCGTCCGCGACCCCGGTGATGATGCGCACCACTTCATCCGGTGGCATCCCGTACGGATAGCGGTCGGCCAGCAGCCGGGAGGCGTCGGTACCGTCGATGTACTCCATCGCGATCCACAGCTTGTCGTCGAACTCGCCGCGGTCGTAGATCGTCACGATGTGAGGGTTCGACAGCATGGCCACCATGTCGGCCTCGAGGTTGAAACGCTGCCGGTATTCCTCATCAGAGCTGACCGCGGATCCGAGCACCTTGAGTGCGTCATACCGCGGCAGCCTGGGGTGCTGGACGAGGTACACCTCGCCCATACCTCCGGCCCCCAGCGTCCGCAGGATGGTGTAACCCGCGACGACCTGGCCGTCAGCTAACGGCATTGGGGCATCTTAAAGTGCGAAGCCGTCGATTATCGAACCGGAGCACCCGGGCTGGGACGGTCATAAATCACCCGGCTACCCAGCACGATGTCCTGTGCGGACCGCCGCTGCCGGTCCACGGCCACCCACAGCAGCCCGATCGGGAACAGCACGCAGGCCACCGCCCGAAGTGCGGCGACAGCAATCCGCAGCGGCTCGGCGTGCCGGTCCACCACCCGAACACCCAGTAAGACCGTGCCCACCGTCCGTCCGGACAACGTCCAGCACGCGGTCAGGTACAACACCGACACCACCAGCGTCGCGGTGGTGGAGAAGATCAGATTCGGCGCGGGAAATCGGAATGCCGCCGGGTGGAGGATCAGCAGGGTCAGCGTCAGCCCGAGATAGAGAACGCCCATTGTCACGACCACGATCACCATGTCCACCAGGGCGGCCAGACCCCGGGACACGATCCCGGCATTGGTCACTGAAGATCCTGTGATCCCGGTTGACGCCCCAGCATGCGATCCACGAAGCCGGATACCATGTCGTCGGCGCGGGCGGTCTGGGTGCGCACGTCCGTCATCACCTCGGCGGTGACGGTTCCAGTGGAATCACGGATGATCGCGGGGAGGTCGACACCATCGATGATCTGGTCGGCCAGTCCGATCAAATCGATCCGCGCGATGATCGCGTCGATGTCCACATCCGCCACTATCGCGTCGATGTCGACACGTTCGCGGACCAGCGTCGTCAGGTCGATCTGCTCGATCACGAGTTCCGCGATCCTGGTCACCGCCGCGATGCCGATCCTGGTGGCTTCCACCCGGGTGGCGCGCAGCGGCCCACCGATCAGCGGAAGTCGTTCCCAGAACACACCGAGATCGTAGTCAGCCTCCGGCGGGGGGTGGCGCACTCGCTTTCAGAACGGCCAGAGCGGACACGGCCAGGGCGGCCAGCTCGTCGGCCTCGTCGGGGGTCAGCGCGGAGCGGAAGATCTGGGCCATCCGCCGGTTGGTGACATCCTCGACCTCGGCGTACAGAGCCTTCTTGTCGGCCGCGTCGATGAACGGCGGCTGCCAGCCCATGAACGCGGCGTAGTCCGTCCCATGGTTGAGGATGTGCGCTTCGACCGGGGTCAGACCCGAAATCGTGAGGGCGTTGAAGTGCACCGCAGCGCGCAGTTCCCGCAGCACGAACATCACCTGGAACGCCCGTGCCGCGGCGTCGTCGGCCAGCGGCATGGCCCGCCAGCCCGCGTACAGCGGCAGGCCGGGCTCGTCGGCCGCGGCGATCACCTTCTCGCCGAGGGCGGCCAACCGGTCCAGGCCGGTGGCATCGGCCAGGTACTTGCGGGCGAAGTCGGCAGCCTGGCCCCAGTAGATTCGGCAGCTCTCGGACGCACCGTGGACCGCGACCCCGTTCTCCCAGCACGATCGGGCGAGATTGGGTTCGAATACGGCGAACACCGCGGTGACCGTGGTGCCGGTGGCGTCGCCGAGGACACCGCCGCGGCCCGCGAAGTAGGCCGCGAACGGGTCGGGATAGCCGGCGGCCAGGCTCTTCTCGAAGGTGTCCGGGTTCAGCATGAACACACTGATGGCTTCGCCGATGGCCGCCCCGGCCGTGCGGACGGCGTCAAGCTCGGTATCACTCATTGGGCGGAGTCTACGGACACCGGCCCGACGGTCACCGGGATCCCGTTGAGTGCACCATTGCCCGACGGCTCGTCGAGGAACGTCGGCGGGGACAGGATGTTGGTGTTGACGCCGGGTGAGCCGTTGGCCACCGACATCCGGGTGCCGGGCTTGCCGTGCCCCCAGCCGTGTGGCATCGACACCACACCGGGCTTGATGGCGTCGGTCACCTCGACCGGCACATCGATACGTCCCGCCGACGACACCACCGACACCGTGTCGCCACCGGACACCCCGCGGGTGGCGGCGTCGTCGGGATGCATCAGCAGCGTGCAGCGGTCGCGGCCCTTCATCAGCGCCGAAACATTGTGCAACCACGAGTTGTTCGATCGCAGGTGGCGCCGGCTGACCAGAACCAGCTCGTCGGGCTCACGCTCCATGCGGCGGGCCAGCCGCGGAATGTCGTCGAGTAGATACTGCGGGGCCAGCCGGATCTTCTTCTCCGGGGTGCTGAGGATCTCCGGGACCTGGGGCACCATCGGCCCGAAGTTGACCCCATTGGGCTGTTGCTTGAGTTTCGCCAGGCTCAGCCCGCCGGGGTTCTCGCCGTAGCGGTCGCCGAACGGCCCGGTGCGCAACGTCAAATCCAGAATGCGCTCCGGGCCACCGCTCGGGTAATGACCGCGGATCTGGGCGCCGTCGAGCCCCTGGGTGAAGCACAGGTAGTCGAAGAAGCCGTCGTCGATGGCGGCGACGTCGACGTCCTCGGCCGGCGTGCCCGCGCACAGGCCGGTCAGCCGGATCAGGATCTCCCACTCTTCGGGCCGCTCGGGATCCTCGGGGACGAACACCGGCGCCGAATAGTTGGCGATGCTGTTGATCGCGAACGCCAGGATCAGATCGTCGTGGTGGGGCTGCTCCAGCGGCGACAGGCCGGGCAGGATCACGTCGGCGTGCCGGGTGGTTTCGTTGAGCCACAGGTCGACCGAGATCATCGCGTCGAGCCCGGGCAGCACCTGATCGAGGCGGTCGCCCTGGGGAGTGGACAGCACGGGGTTACCCGCCACCGTGATCAGCGCCCTGATCTGGCCTTCGCCCGGTGTCTCGATCTCCTCGGCCAGACACGACACCGGCACCTGGCCCAGTACCTCCTTGGCCCCCCGCACCCGGGTCTGCCAGCGGCCGAACTCCGGTAGACCCCCCTCCAGCCCCGGCTGCGGCTGGGCGGTCACCGTCCACACCGCGGGCCGGGGGAACATGGCACCACCGGCGGTGTCGAAGTGGCCGGTGAGGATGTTGACGACGTCGACCAGCCAGCTGGCCAGGCTGCCGAACTCTTGGTTGCACAGGCCGATTCGCCCGTAGACGACTGCGTTCTCGGTCTCGGCGAGCTGGCGGGCCAGCTGTTTGATCCGGTCGGCGTCGATGCCCGTCACCGGGGCGACCCGCTCGGGCGACCAGTCGGCGGCAGCCTCTCGCAGGGTGTCGACCCCGTCGAGGTGTTCGGCGAGGGCGCCCGGGCGAACCAGGTCCTCATCGAACAGGGTGTGCACCACCGCGAGAAGCAGGGCGGCGTCGGTGCCCGGGGTGATCGGCAGCCATTCGTCGGCCTTGGCGGCCGTCGCCGTGCGCACCGGGTCGATGACGATCACGGTGTCGATGCGCCCGATGATGCCCATCACGTCCGGTGCCGCCAGCAACGAGCCCTGGGAGGCGGCCGGGTTGGCGCCCATCACCACCAGCAGGTCGGTCCGCTCGATGTCGGGAACCGGGAATCCCCACCAGTTCCCGTACATCAGATGCGACGAGAGGTTCTTGGGCCACTGGTCGACGGTGCCGGGCGAATAGCTGACCGGGATGCCCGACATGCCCAGCAACACACCGGTGTAGCGGCCCAGCGAGAACGAGTGTGCCAGCGGGTTGCCGGTGTAGCAGGTGACCGCCCCGATGCCGTGCTCGGCGATCACCGGCGCCAGTAGCTCGGTACAGCGCCGGAACGCCGCATCCCAGCTGACCTCCTGCCACTGTCCGTCGACCTTGATCATCGGGGCCCGCACCCGGTCGGGATCTTCGTGGATGGCGCCCAGCGACGCGCCCTTGGGGCACAGATGACCGCGGCTCCAGACGTCGTCCGGGTTGCCCCGGATGCCCGCGACGCGGCCTTCAGAGACCTGAATCTCCAAGCCGCACATGGCTTCACACAGCGGACAGGTGTATACGTGGCGGCCGTCCCGGCCGGGGGCGGCTAGCGGCTTGGTAGTCACCTCGCCACCGTAGTTCTGCCCCGCCGGCCAGGGCTGTCGTTTCGTCAAAATTGACAGTTGAGCTAAGTTACTCCGAATTACACAGGTGTGAGTAACGTCTGTGGATAGCCGATCGCCCCACTGTGGGTTAGCCGCGGTTGATCGCGAGCAGCTCGTTCACCGACCACTGGTCGTCGGCATGACGGCCGTAGTGGACGGCCAACACGGTGCCGTCGGTGTCGATCAGGAAGTCGGCGGGCAGCCCCAGGTGCGTGGTCCCGTCGTTCTCGCCGACACCGGCCCAATCCGGTTCGCCGCGGTGGGCCAACCACTGGCGTCCACCCCGGAAGGCGGCGGCCAGCGCCCTCGGGTCGGCCAGTGACCGGACTCCCTTCTCGACCCCGAACCTGCGGTAGTACAACCGATCCGGGTCGGCGACGACGGCGAACGGAAGGTCGGCCTGGTAGCCGCGGAGGTGCTCGGCAGCGGAGTGGAAGAACACCACCTCGGTGATTCCCGCTGCCGCGATCGCGACGTGCCGATCGGCGAAACCGCGGAGATGCAGGCTGCAGATCGGGCAGCCGGCGAATCGGCGGAACTGCAGGTGCACCCGACCCGCTCCGGGTACCGGGATATCCGCACCGTCCAAGCCGGTGAAGTGAATCGGCTCGATGACGTCGCCGACGGCCAGCCTGCTCACGGGCCTAGATCGGGATCAGGCCGTGCTTACGCTGCACACGCTGGATCTGCTTGTTGCGCAGAATCCGCAGCGCACTGCGCAGCTTGAGCCGGGTCTCGTGCGGTTCGATCACCGCATCGACGTAGCCACGCTCGGCGGCCACGTACGGCGTGGCCATGTCCCGGTTGTAGCCCTCGATGAACTGCCGGCGGATCTCTTGCACCTCCGGCGCGTTGGGATCGGGGAACCGCTTGACGATCAGTTGCGCGGCACCCTCGGCGCCGATCACGGCGATGCGCGCCGTAGGCCACAGGAAGTTGAAGTCGGCGGTCAGCTGCTTGGAGCCCATCACCGCATACGCACCGCCATACGACTTGCGGATGGTGATGGTCACCTTCGGCACATCGGCTTCGACGACGGCGTAGAGGAACCGGCCACCACGTTTGATGATGCCGTTCTTCTCCTGTTCGACGCCGGGCAGGAAGCCCGGGGTGTCGACGACGAAGACGAGCGGCACGTTGAACGAGTCGCAGAACCGCACGAACCGGGCGGCCTTGTCCGACGCCTCATTGTCGATGGCCCCCGACATGTACATCGGCTGGTTCGCGATCACACCCACCGGGCGACCGTCGACCCGGGCATACCCGGTGATGATCGCCTGGCCGGCCTGTGCGGCGACGTCGAGGAAATCACCGTCGTCGAAGATCCGCAGCAGGATCTCGTGCATGTCGTAGGCGGTGTTGTCGGCGTCGGGAACCAGGCTGTCCAGTTCCAGGTCGTGCGGGGTGATCTCGGGCTCCAGACCCGGGTTGATGACCGGCGCGTCGTCGAAGGTGTTGGCGGGCAGGAACTCCAGGTAGTCACGGACGTAGGAGAAGGCGTCCTTCTCGGAGTCGACCACCTGGTGGATGTTGCCGTATTTGGCCTGCGCGTCGGCGCCACCGAGATCGTCGAGGGTGACTTCCTCACCGGTCACGTCCTTGATGACGTCGGGGCCGGTGACGAACATATAGCCCTGGTCGCGCACGGCGACGATGAGATCGGTCTGGATCGGTGAGTACACCGCGCCGCCGGCGCACTTGCCCAGGATGATCGAGATCTGGGGCACCAGGCCGCTGAGCAGCTCGTGGCGGCGGCCCAGCTCGGCGTACCAGGCCAACGAGGTGGCCAGGTCCTGGATGCGGGCGCCGCCGGAGTCATTGATGCCGATGATCGGGCAGCCGACCATGGCTACCCACTCCATCAACCGGGAAACCTTGCGGCCGAACATCTCTCCCACGGAACCGCCGAACACCGTCTGGTCGTGGCTGAAGACGCCGACCGGGCGGCCGTTGATGGTGCCGTGCCCGGTGACCACGCCGTCGCCGAACAACGCGTTCGGATCGCCGGGCGTACGGGCCAATGCCCCGATCTCCAGGAAACTGCCCGGATCCACCAGGGCGTGAATGCGGGCCCGCGGGCTG
Organism: Mycobacterium pinniadriaticum; assembly: GCF_026242045.1. GTDB lineage: Bacteria > Actinomycetota > Actinomycetes > Mycobacteriales > Mycobacteriaceae > Mycobacterium > Mycobacterium pinniadriaticum. The sequence continues at coordinate 9,513 of NZ_JAPJDO010000014.1, read as the reverse complement.
GGAATGCCGCGCTTGTCGCGCTTGGCGGCGGCCGCCTCCCCGCCCGGCTCCTTGGCCAGTTCCAGCTTCTCGCGAAGTTCGGCGAGCTTCTCTGCAGTGGTGACCGGGTGGTGGGCGGGAGCGCTCTGCGTGGTCACTTGGCCTCGTTCTCCTCGGCGTCGATACGGTTGATCGCCTCGCTCATGTGGGCGCCAACCTTGGCGATATACGGCTCGTCGATCGCCTGGATGTGTTCGCCCCCGATCGGAACGACCTCCAGATCGGCGACGAACTCACCCCAGCCACCGTCGGGCTGGCGCACGGCATAGCGCGGCTCGAACATGATCGCGTCCTCGTGATAGCGATCGGCCATGTACAGCGCGACATGCCCGTCATAGGGCTCGATCTTGGCGGTGTCCAGGGCCCGGTTGTCCAGATAGGACGTGCGCTGGTGCTCGATGATCCCGCCCGGGATGTCGACCCCGCTCTCCTTGACGGCGTCCAGCACGAACCTGACCTGACCCTCGTCGTCGAGCTGCTCGAGCTGCTCGTACGGGATCTCCGGGATCTCGACGTTGAAGGTGCGCGCCGCGAACAGCGCGTAGCGGTCCCAGCGCGCGCGGATCTCCTCCTTGGTCTGCGGCACCTCCTCGCCGGCGCGCACGGTGTCGATCAGCCCGACGAAGCGGACGTCGCAGCCGTTGCGCTTGAGGCCGACCGCACAGGCGTAGGCCAACGCCCCGCCCAGCGACCAGCCGGTGAGGATGTAGGGGCCGGTGCCGTTGATTTCCATCAGCTTGGGCACGTACTCGGCGGCGCGCTCCTCGATCGAGCCTTCGACCCGCTCCAACCCGTAGACCGGGGTATCGGCCGGCAGCCGTTTCATCAACGGCTCGTAGACCACTGTCGACCCGCCGGCCGGGTGGAACACGAACACCGGGGTTTTCGTGCTCCCGTCGACAGGGGCACGCAGGGTGCGCACGAACCCGTCGACCACACCCTCCTCGAGCTGGCCGCGGACCGTGTTGGCCAGCGCCTCAATGGTTTTGGCGGACTTCACCTCGTCGACGCTGATGACACCTTCAGCGCGTTCCGAGAGCCGCTCGGACAACTTCGTCGCGGTCGCGTCGTCGACGGCGGGCAACTCGTTGAAGATGCCCCCCGGCGACTTGCCGGTGACGATCGCCCAGGTCGCGAACGTCACGCGTTCGGCGGCGTCGCGCGGCGGTACGTCGGCACCGAGTGCCTCGGTGACGGCCTCCTGGGTCAGCACCTTGGCCGCCGCTGCGGCAGCCGTCGACTTACCCGGACCGCTGGGGTCGGTGGGCGGCGGTGGGATCTTCGGTTCGGCCTCAGTCGCGATCGGGTGGCCCGCCTCGGCGAGCTTGGCTTCGAGCTCCGCGACGGTGCTGGCACCGCCCATCAGCTCGGCTTGTTCGGCGGCGATCTCCTCGGCGGTCTTACCCTTCTGCGCCTCGGCCAGACGCTCGACCTCGTCGCGGTGCTCGATCGCGTACTCGATGAGCTTCTCGACGGCATACAGGTTGGCATCGCGCACCGCGGTCAACTGGATGGGCGGCATGTCGAAGTCGTACTCGACGCGGTTCTTGATCCGAACCGCCATCAGCGAATCCAGCCCCAGCTCGATCAGCGGCACCTCCCACGGCAGGTCCTCAGGCTCGTAGCCCATCGCCCCGCCGACGATCGCGGCCAGCCGGTCATGCACGGTTTCACCGGTATCCGGCGACCACTTCGCGAAGCCGGCCGCCAGGCCGGCACCCGCGGTCAGGTTGTCGGACAAGATATCTGCGTCGTCGTCCTCTTCCACGGCCGCCACCGCAGGTGCGCTTACGGCGACGCCCGTCGCCACGGCGGACGGCAGCGCTGACACCGCACCGCCGCGGGTGACGACGGCGTCGTAGACCAGCGTGAACGACTCGTCGATCCTGGCATGCACCTGCACCGAGGCACCACCGGGATGGCGGGTCAGCGTCGTCACCAGCCGGGCACCGTCGCCGACGACCGCGCGCTGTTCGGATGCCGTCAGCTTCGCGTCGGGAAGAACCTGCACCGCAGCGGATTTCACCAGCGCGGCCAGGTCGGTCTGGCCCTTGGGCGAGTACTCCCAGACGTGACGGCCGTCCGGGGTGGCGACGTGGTTACCCGGCATCATCACCGAGCTGTCGCCGGTGAACTGCACATCCAGCCAGTGCGGCTTGCGCTTGAAGCGGGTCGGCGGGATGTGTGCGTACTCCCCCGGCTCGAAGAGGGTCCGCATATCCAGGTCGTGGCCGTACACGTAGAGCTGGGCCATCGCCGCGATCATGGACTCGACCTCGTCCTGCTTGCGGGCCAGGGTGGCGATCAGCTGCCCGTCGTGCAGTCCCGCCGAGGCCGTGGTCAGCCCAACCTGCATGAGTGCCACCGGGTTCGGCGCCAGCTCCAGGAAGGTGGTGTAGCCGTTGTCGACTGCGTTGCGGATGCCGTGGGTGAAGTAGACGCTGTGCCGCAGCCCCTTCTTCCAGTAGTCCACGTCGTGGATCGGCTCACCGCCCGGGCGGATGTAGCTACCCTCGTGCACGGTCGAGAAGTAACCCGTCTGCAGCGGGTGCGGCTCGATACCCTGTAGCTCAGCGGCCAGCTCGCCCAACAGCGGGTCCATCTGCTGGGTGTGGCTGGCGCCCTTGGTCTGCAGCTTGCGGGCGAACTTGCCCTCGGATTCGGCGCGGGCGATGATCGCGTCGACCTGCTCGGGCGGACCGCCGATGACGGTCTGGGTCGGGGCGGCGTACACGCACACCTCAAGACCCGGGAAGTCGGAGAACACGGTCTTGATCTCTTCGGCGGAGTACTCCACCAGCGCCATCAGACGGATGTACTCACCGAACAGCATCGCCTCGCCCTCACCCATGAGGTGCGCGCGGGAGCAGATGGCGCGGGTGGCATCGGCCAGCGACAGACCCCCGGAGAAGTAGGCGGCGGCCGCCTCGCCGAGTGACTGACCAACCACGGCGGCAGGTTTCGCGCCGTGGTGCTTGAGCAGTTCACCGAGTGCGATCTGGAGGGCGAAGATCACCGTCTGGACCACTTCGATGGGATATTCGCAGGTTTCGGCTGTGTAGTCGATCACGTCGTCGAGGATCAGCTCGACAACCGAATAGCCGCGCTCGTCCTGGATGTGCGCGTCTACCTTGTTGATCCATTCGGCGAACACCGGATCGCGCAGATAGAGGCTCTTGCCCATCTTGCGGTGCTGCGCACCGAATCCGGCCAGCACCCACACCGGTCCGTTGGTCACCGGCCCGTCCGCGCTGTACACCAGCGGGCTCTGCTTCCCGTCGGCGATCGCGCGCAGACCCTTGACCGCCTCGTCGTGGTCGTGAGCCAGCACGATGGCGCGCGAGCGGCCGTGGTTGCGCCGCGACAACGAGCGCCCGATGGCCTCCAGCGATGTCGCCCGACCCTCCGGACTGTCCACCCAGTCGGCCAGTTCGGCTGCGGTGGCCCGCTTACGCGAGGTCAGGAATCCCGAAACCGCCAGCGGCACAACGGGAACAGGCTTCTCTGCCGACTCCCACTCCGCGCGGGCAGCCTCGATCAGTTCCAGCGCCTCGTCGGTCAGGCCGGGCAGATCCAGCTCGGCGTCCTCGGCGAACGTGTTGGCCGCCGCCGCATACTCGTCCTCGGGAGCGTCATCGACGAATTCACCGTACTCGTCCATCCGGACCCCGCCCACATACACGGCGTTGGCGTCGGGCGTGGCCTTCTCTTCGGCTGCCTCGGATTTCGCCTCAGGCTCAACCAGATCCGAAGGGAGCACCTCGCGCAATACCAGGTGTGCGTTGGCGCCGCCGAAGCCGAACCCGGACACCCCGGCGATCGCATGGCCGCTGTAGCGGGGCCAGTCGGTGACCTTGTCGGCCACCCGTATCCGGATTGCGTCGAAGTCGATGTAGGGGTTGGGCCCGGTGTAGTTGATCGACGGCGGGACCTTGTCACGGCTCAGCGACAGGGCCACCTTGGCCAGGCTGGCCGCACCGGCTGCCGACTCCAGATGTCCCACGTTGGATTTCACCGCGCCCAGCAGCGCGGGTCGGTCGGCGGCACGGCCCCGGCCGATCACCCGGCCGAGCGCGTCGGCCTCGATCGGGTCGCCCAGGATGGTACCGGTGCCGTGTGCCTCAACGTAATCGATAGTGCGCGGGTTGATTCCGGCGTTCTTGTAGGCCTTGCGCAGCACGTCTGCCTGCGCATCGGGGTTCGGCGCGAGCATACCGTTCGAGCGCCCGTCGTGGTTGATCGCGCTACCCGCGATGACAGCGAGGATCTCGTCGCCGTCGCGGCGGGCGTCGCTCAGGCGCTTGAGCACCAGCATGCCGCCGCCCTCGGAGCGCGAATATCCGTTGGCGTCAGCCGAAAACGACTTGATCAGGCCGTCCGGTGCGAGCACACCGCCGACCTCGTCGAAACCGATCGTGACCAGTGGGGTGATCATCGCGTTGACGCCGCCGACCACGGCGACGTCGGCCTCGCCCGAGCGCAGTGCCTGCACACCGTGGTGTGCGGCGACCAACGAGCTCGAACACGCGGTGTCGACCGCGACGGACGGGCCGCGGAAGTCGTAAAAGTAGGACACCCGGTTGGCGATGATTGAGCTCGTCGTGCCGGTAATCGCGTACGGGTGCGCGGTCGTCGGATCGGCCACCGCCAGGAACTGGTAGTCGTTGTTCGATGCGCCGATGTACACCGCCACATCGGCGCCGCGCAGGCTCGACGCCGGGATTCGAGCGTTCTCCAACGCCTCCCAGGTGAGCTCCAGCGCCATCCGCTGCTGCGGATCCATATTGTCGGCTTCCATCTTCGACAGCGCGAAGAATTCGGCGTCGAAACCCTTGATGTCGGACAGGTAGCCGCCGCGGGTCGCGGCCTTGGCCACCCGCTCGGCTATCCGCGGTTCGGCCAGGAACTCCGACCAGCGGCCCTCCGGCAGATCCGAGATGCCGCTGCGGCCCTCCAGCAGTGCCGCCCACATCTCGTCGGGAGTATTCATATCGCCCGGGAAGCGGGTCGAAACACCAACGATCGCAATGTCTTCGACGCCGTCGGCGCGTGACCAGTCCTCGCTGTCCCCGTCGAATTCCACTTCGGGCTCACCTTCGACGATCACCGTGGCCAGCGACTCGATGGTGGGATGCCGGAAGGCCACCGTGGCGGTCAGCGTGACACCCGTGAGGTCCTCGATGTCACTGGCCATCGCGACCGCGTCGCGAGAGGACAGGCCCAGCTCGACCATCGGAGTGGACTCGTCGATCGCGCCGGGCGCCTGCCCGGTCGCGTTGGCCACCCAGTTGCGCAGCCATTCCCGCATCTCCGCCACCGTCATGTCGGGGCGGGCCGGGATGTCCCGAGTTTCGGGCGTTTCGGGCGTTTCGGGCGTTTCGGGCGTTTCTGATTCAGACATGAGGCCTCTGAGTACTTCCTTGGGTCGTCATTCCTCTTCGTCGGGGAATGCGTTGGCGACCTTCCCGCTGCGCAGGCTGCCGTCGAGGTAAGCCGAGCGGCAGGCCCGCCGGCCGATCTTGCCGCTGGACGTCCGCGGGATGGCGCCGGCCGGCGTGAGCAGCACATCGCGAACCGTCACGCCGTGGCGTACCGCGATGGCGGCGCGGATGTCGTCGGTGACCGGCCCCAAATCCATCTTGTGCGAGCCCGCCGCACGCTCGGCGACGATGACCAGCTGCTCGGAACTGTCGCTGGCGTCGCGCTTGAGCCCGGCGTGCGCATTCTCGAAAACCTCGTCGGGCAGCTGGTTGGCGGGCACCGAGAAGGCTGCGACGAATCCGGTGCGCACCGCCTTGGTCGACTCTTGCGCGGAGTACTCCAGGTCCTGCGGATAGTGGTTGCGGCCGTCGATGATCACCAAGTCCTTGACCCGGCCGGTGATGTAGAGCTCACCGTTGTGGAACGCACCGAGATCGCCGGTACGCACCCAGGTGGCATCGTCGGCCGCGCCCTCGGCATGCGAGGGGCTGGTCCGAGACTTGAGGGTGTTCCGGAACGTCTCGCGGCTGGCTTCCGGCTTGTTCCAGTAGCCGATGCCCATGTTCTGGCCGCTGATCCAGATCTCGCCGATCTGGCCGTCGGGCAGCTCGGTGGCGGCGTCGTTGTCGACGATCACCGCCCACTCGGCCACACCGATCTTGCCGGCCGAAGCCTGTGCCACCGCCTTCGGCGAATCGTCGGGCACCACAACGAAAGTGCCACTGTTGAGTTCGTCGCGATCGACCGACAGAATCGTCGGCTCCTCGCCTGCCGGGGTGGTCGACACGAACAGGGTCGCCTCGGCCAGGCCGTAGGACGGCTTGATGGCCTTGGGCTGGAATCCGAACGGGGAGAAAGCGTCGTTGAAGCGCTGCACGGTCGCGGCCGAGATCGGCTCGCTGCCGTTGAGGATCGCCTTGACATGGGACAGATCCAGCGGCTCTTCGTCGTCCTTGGGCACCCCCCGCGCCGCGGCGTGGTCGAACGCGAAGTTGGGGGCCACTGAGATCGTGCCGCCGGTGTCGCCCTCGCGCCACGCCAGCTCGCGGATCCAGCGGCCGGGACGGCGGACGAACGCGGCCGGTGTCATGAAGGTGAAGTAATGGCCGATCAGCGCCGGCAGCAGCGCGGTGACCAGGCCCATGTCGTGGAAGAAGGGCAACCAGGACACGCCTCGGTCGCCTTCTTCACCCTCGAGGGCCTCGATCACCTGCACGACGTTGGTGGCCAGGTTCAGGTGGCTGATCTCCACACCGCTCGGGACCCGAGTGGACCCGGAGGTGTACTGCAGGTAAGCCACGTCATCCCGGCCGCTCTCGACCTGCTCCCAGGTGGCTCCGACCTCTGCCGGGATCGCGTCAACGGCGATCACGCGGGGGCGTTCCTTGGCCGGCCGGCTGCGAAAGAATTTGCGCACCCCCTCCGCGGAGTCGGTGGTCGTGAGGATCGCCGTGGCGCCGCAGTCATCCAGCACGGCATGCAGCCGGCCGACGTGACCGGGTTCGGCCGGGTCGAACAGCGGGACCGCGATGCGACCGGAGTACAACGTGCCGAAGAACGCGACCAGGTACTCGAGGTTCTGCGGGCACAGGATCGCCACCCGGTCGCCAGGCTGGGTCACCTGTTGCAGGCGGGCCGCGACCGCCCGGTTCCGGGCACCGAAGTCGGCCCAGGTGAGCTCACGGACGATGCCGTCACGCTCTACAGAGAAATCCAGGAAACGGTAGGCGAGCTTGTCGCCGCGGACCTTGGCCCATCGCTCCACGTGCTTGACCACGCTGGCGCCCTCGGGGAAGGTGATCAGGCCGTTCTTGATGAACGGGTTGTGGAACGGCATACCAATCTCCTGTCAGAACACATCTGTGTCGGGCCCCTGCGGCGGCCGCGCATCACATCGCGCCACCGGTCGCCCTGCGTCGCGGGCCCCAAACCTCACAGATCGTACAGAGCCATCCAGGCCCCTTCTGGGACCTGAACGGCTCGGTCGGCCGGGGTGCCCTTGGCGCGTGCAGTTCTTATTTTCTTCTTAATGTTAGGCGCAGTAGCGGCGGCGGCCAAATCCTGGACCGCCGAAGCTCCCACGTCACCCGTGTTTGGGGTGCGGCGCGTTCTCGATGAGGTTGCGTGCCCAATTCAGTGTCCACTGCGTGGCCGTTTGACCGTCGAGGTTCCAGAACTGCGGCGTGTTGTACAGCGCGTGCACAGGCTGCCCGGCACCGCCCGCCAGCACCTCGAGAGTGGTCGGCAGGTTGCCGATATTAAACGCCTCCTGCGGCGCCGCGCAGATCAGATCACCGGCGCCGCAGATCTCGTTGGTCCGGTTGTTCAGCGCGCCGAACCCGCCCGGCCGCTCGCCGGTCATGGTCAAGCCCATCGCGGACAGGGTGGGGATCTCGTGCAACGTGATCTCGGCGCCCTGCCCGGGCGGGTTGGGACCGAGGTCCTGCCCGACGCCGTCCTGGCGTCGGCCGTCGGCGATCAACGTCACACCGAGGACCAGATCTTCGTCGATGGGGCCGCGACCGTTGCCGATGTCGCTGGCGATATCGCCGGCGATGACAGCGCCCTGGGAGAAGCCGACCAGGACATAGCTGGTCAGCGGGCAACGGTCGTTCATATCGGTCATCGCCTTGACCGCGGCCCTGGTGCCCTCGGAGCGACTGTCGTTGTAGGACATCTGCTTGTCCGCCGACAGCGGATTGTGGAACTGGGCGGTGTAGGGAACGGTGTACACCTCCACCCGGTCGCGGCCGAACTGGTCGACGAGCGGCCGGGTGACGTTGCCGAGCAGCGACAACGGGAACTGAGTCGGGTTGAGCGGATCGTCCGTCGGCGACGATTCCCAGGTGCCGGGGATCGCGACCAGCATGACGTCCGGGCAACTGGCGTCCTGGAACTCCGGGCGCGGTTTGTGCGGTCCGGGTGTGCTGGTGGGTGGGAGGGCGGTCGGCGGAATGGCCGTCGGCGGCGACTCCGGCCGGCGCACGACGATGACGACGATCGCGACGACGAGAGCCACCGCGATCGCCATCGCTCCGGCGGCGATCAGGCCGAGAATGCGGTGCCGCCGACGCCGGGCATTAGTCCGGGAGTTTCGAGCCATCTAAGGGGCGTTGTCTTCCTGCTAGCAGAGCCGCTGGGTAGCGATCCGGATGTAGTCGGCGGTGACCTGGTTCACCTGCGGCTCGGGGATGGTGTGTGGTGGTGGCGCCAACGACACCGAGTCGGCGACGTCGCTGCGCACCATGGGGGCTACGTAATCCCAGACTGCCTGATCGCTTTGACCGGCGGCGTGGGCCTGGCAGATGTGAGAACCGATGCTCAAGGCTTCCAGCTCGCTGGACGGGTGCACACCCACGGCCGAGAGCGCATCGAGGAACCCTCGCTGCCTGGGGGTGACGGTGAGCTTGGTGGACTGCAGGTTGACGTCTGGGCCCAGCAACGCACCCTGGCCGTGGACGGCGCCGGAGGTCTGCTCGGACGGGGGCGCGGTGGTCACCAAGTCCTCACCTGCACTGCAGGCCAGCAGCGGCCAAGCCGCCAGACCGAGCAGTGCGACCACCAGCAGCGCGCGCCGGGCCGTGCCGGTGCGTCTCCTCGCGCCACCGGCGGCGTTGCCGACCACACGACCGTCCCAGCGCTGCACGTCTCCACGGTACCGGCTGGCCCTACGTGCCCCAGAGCTCCAAAAGATTGCGGAAGGTTAACAGTTCGTGCGCACTTGTGACCTACTTGATAGCTGCCGCAACGTCGTTCGACATGGCGGCCAGCTGAGCGGCCCAGTTGCCCCAGTCGTGCTGCCCGCCGACCGGGAAGTCGAAGTGCCCGTTGCGGCCGCCCAGTGAGCGGTAGTGCGCGTAGAAGGTGCGGTTGCTGCCCTGAGCCTGATCGCAGTAGCCGATCATCGCCGGCGGATCGGCACACGTCAGGGTTTGCGGACTGAACACCCACAGCCGGGTGTTGTTGTCCACCAGCAACTGGGCGTGCACATTC